>NZ_JBSGDR010000013.1:0-262405 GCF_053602455.1 Amycolatopsis sp. NPDC004378 | reverse complement strand
CACTCACTTTCAAGACACGGCGAACCGCAGCGGATAAAGGCGCCGGGAATCGGAGAAAGACCGGTTAACTAGACACGGCCATTAAGCGGACACAATCCGGTGCAGGTCGGCGCAGCGCAGGCACGAGCTGCGGCCCGGCATGACCAGCGGGCCGACGATGCCGGTGCCGTCGCGGACGCGCACGGGCAGGTGCGGGACGCCGTCCTCCATCAGCTCGGCGACGACTTCCGGGGCCGGCACGACGGCGTCGGTGAGCAGGGCGAGCTCCGGGTACCGGTCGTGCAGCCGCGTGACGCGGACCTCGGGGTCGACGCGGCGGAGCAGGTCGCCGAGGGCCTGCCGCCGCGGCCGGCCCAGGTCGGCCTCGGTAAAGCCGGTGCCGAGGTCGTGCTCGGTCACCGTGCCGGGCAGCTGCAGCTCGACGTGCCCGATCCCGGCGTTGGCCAGCAGCACGGCGGCCGCGACGGCCACCCGGCCGTCGCCGTGCACGGTGACCGCGGTGGCGCGGCGCCGGTCGGTCAGGGCGGTCTGGTGGTGGCGCGCCCGAAGCGACCAGAGCCCGGTTTCGCCGCGCAGACCGGGGCCGTCGGGCCGGCCGGCGTCGGTGACCAGGCCGAGCGCGGTCAGCTGCCGGAGCAGCGTCCGAAACTGGTCGCGGTGTTCGCTCTCGGCGAGCAAGAGCCGTTCGACGGGCTTGCTGCCGTCGAGGGCACGCAGCCGATCGACCAGGCCGGCCGGCAGGCCTTCGACGATCACGCCGTGGCGCGGGTCGAGGCCGATCTGGATCTCGCGCGAGCCGCGGTCGAGCACGACCAGGCCCGGGAGCAGGGCGGGATGGGTGGGCAGGAGGACCGGTGGCATGTCCGCGGCGGAGAGGAACATGCCCGAAGAATGACACCCGGTCCCGTCCGCCGAGCCCGTGAAGACGCCGGAACGGCCGAGTTGTCCACAACCGGGAAAGCCTGTGGACAACTCGGGGCTGTGACCTCAATGCGCTCTGGATTGTCGGTGCCTGGCCTTACCGTTGTCGGGTGGTCGAAGCACGCATGCCCTCGCTGAGAGGCCCGGGGGAGACGAACCCCCCGTCGGACACACCCGGACACAAGGTCGAAGTGCGGCGCAGCCAGCGCCGGCACCGGACGGTCACCGCGTACTGGAAAGACGACACGCTCGTCGTGCTCATCCCGGCGCGGATGACCAGGGCGGAGGAGAAACACTGGGTCGCGGAGATGGAGCGCAAACTGCAGCGCTCGGAACCACGTCGGCCGGCGTCCCCGAAGACGTCGGACGAAGCCCTGCTGGCGCGCTGCGCAGTGCTGTCGGGCAAGTACCTGGGCGGCACCGCGGTGCCGGCGAGCGTCCGCTGGGTGCCGCCGATGCGCACGCGGTGGGCGTCCTGCACGCCGGTCGACGCGACCATCCGGGTCAGCGACCGGCTGCGCAAGGTCCCTCCGTGGGTGCTGGACTACGTGCTGGTGCACGAGCTGGCACACCTGCGCGAGCCCGGGCACGACGCGGCGTTCTGGACGCTGGTGCGGCGGTACCCGAAGACCGAGCGGGCGATGGGCTACCTGGAGGGGCTGTCGGCCGCCGCGGGCTGGGGGATCGAGGCCGAGGACTGAGCGGGTGAGCTGGCCGGGGTGGCTTGCGGGCCGCCCCGGTCGCGTTCGCCGGAAGCCGAACTTTCCCCGGACAGCGAAGAGCCGGTGGCCCGCGTGCGGATCACCGGCTCTCCGGAAGACGGGGCTTGAGGCTTACGCCCGGGTCTCGCCCTCCTCGGGCGGGGTGTCCTTGCCCTTCTCGTCCGAAGCGTCGGAAGCTTCCGAGGACGCCGAGGACGCCGAGGACTCCGAGGACTCCGAAGCCGAGCGCTCGGCCTGCTCGGTGCGCTCCAGTTCGGCGATCGGGTCCAGACCGTCGAGCGAATCAGCGGCCCCCACCCGCTCCGCGAAGTCGATCGGCTCGTCCAGGTCCTCCGCCGTCGGCATCAGGTCCGGGTGGGACCAGAGGCCGTCGCGCTTCTCCAGGCCGTGGCGGTCGCCCACCAGCTTCCACAGGGCCGACGCGGCCCGCATGCGGCGCGGGCGCAGCTCCAGGCCGACCAGCGTGGCGAACGTCTGCTCGGCCGGGCCGCCCGTCGCACGGCGGCGGCGCAGTGTTTCGCGCAGGGCGTCCGCGCCCGGCAAGCGGTCGCCGACCGCCTCCGCCACCACGACGTCGACCCAGCCCTCGACCAGGGCGAGCAGCGTCTCCAGGCGGTTCAGTGCGGCCTTCTGCTCGTCCGTCGTCTGGGGCTCGAGCAGGCCCGAGGACATCGCCTCTTCGATGCTCGCCGGGTTGGCGGGGTCGATCCGGCCGGCCAGGGACTCGAGCGCGGACGTGTCCACCGTGATGCCGCGGGCGAACTCCTCGACCGTCGCCAGCAGCCGCTGGCGCAGCCACGGCACGTGCGTGAACAGGCGCTGGTGCGCGGCTTCGCGCGCGGCCAGGAACACCAGGATCTCACTGTTCGGCAGTTCCAGGCCCTCGGCGAACTTCTCGATGTTCGCCGGCAGCAGCGCCGACGTCCCGGCCGGGGCCAGCGGCAGGCCGATCTCCGACGCGGTCAGCATCTCCTGCGCGAGCTGGGCCAGCGCGCCGCCGAGCTGGGAGCCGAACGCCATGCCGCCCATCTGCCCCATCATCTGCAGCAGCGGGCCGGCGGCCTGCTTGGCCTCCTCCGGCAGCGCCTGCATCCAGGCGCCCGAGATCTGCTGCGCGACCGGGTCGCAGAGCCGCTGCCACGTCGGCAGCGTCTTCTCGACCCAGGTGCGCGGCGACCAGGCCACCGCCGACGTCGCGCCGGCCGGCAGGATCGTCGCCGGGTCGAGCCACAGCTCGGCCAGGTGGGCGGCGTCGCGCACGGCGGCGTTCGAGTCGTCGCCGCCGCGGAAGCCGAGGTGGCTCTCGCCGGTGTTGCCGGCGCTGCCGAGGTTCTGCAGGGCGATCTGCTTGGCGAGGTCGTAGTTCACCGGCCCGCTGGAGCTGCCGGCCTGGCTGAGCATCTGGCCCAGCTGGCTCAGCATCTGCCCGAGCTGGTTGAAGGCCTCGGCGCCGGACTGCTGCCCGCCTTCCGAGGGGTCGTTCTCACCTCGTTTGTCGGGATCGGAAGGTCCGAAGCCGAACGGGGGTTTGCTCATGTGTCCACCGTACGCGGGTCGGGAAGGCTCCAGCGCGTCGTGTGCGTGGCCTTCACCGAGAAGCGAACGCGGTCACCGTACGCTGTCGGGCGTGACCAAGTCCTCCGAGCAGACCGCGCCCGCGAAGAGCAGCCCGGACCCCGGCGCCGAGCCCGCCGGTGAGTCCCGGCGGATGACCCGCCGCGGCTGGACGCTGGTGGTCAGCGGCACGCTCTTCGTCGTCTTCGTAGTGCTGGGCCTGGTCGTGCCGGTGCCGTTCGTGGCCATCAGCCCCGGCCCGACCTACGACACGCTGGGTCGCGACGCCGCGGGCAACCCCGTCATCCAGGTGACCGGCCACGAAACCCACCCGACGACGGGCGAGCTGCGGATGACGACCGTCTCGCTGCACGACGGCGTCACCCTCTTCCAGGGCCTCGGCTTCTGGGCCAGCGGCCGCTACGCGCTCGCGCCGCGCGAGGAGTACTTCAAGCCGGGCGAGACGAACGAGCAGGTCAAGCAGGAGAACATCCAGCAGCTGCAGGACTCGCAGTCCAACGCCCAGGTCGCCGCCCTGCGCAAGCTGGGCTACCCGATCAAGGTGCTGGCGAAGCAGATCGTCTCCGGCAGCCCGGCCGACCACGTGCTCTCCCCGGGCGACCGGCTGATCACGGTGAACGGCAAGAAGATCGCCGAGGCCGCCGACGTCCGGGCCGCGCTGGCCGGCACGCAGCCGGGCCAGACCGTGCAGATCACCTTCCAGGCGGACGGCCAGCCCGAGCGGACCGTGCCGCTCACGCTCGCCGCGCGTTCGGACCGCAAGGAGGGCTTCATCGGGCTCACCGCGACCGACCGCGCCGAGGCGCCCTTCAACGTCAACATCTCGCTGCAGGACGTCGGCGGCCCGTCGGCCGGGCTGATGTTCACCCTCGCGATCATCGACCGGCTCAAGGGCGACGACATCGCGGGCGGGCGGCACATCGCCGGCACCGGCGAGATCACCGAGACCGGCGAGGTCGACCCGATCGGCGGGATCTCGTTCAAGGTCGTCGGCGCGCGCGAAGCCGGCGCCACCGACTTCCTGGTGCCCGAGCACAACTGCGCCGAAGCCAAGACGAGCGCGCCCGACGGGCTCAACCTCATCAAGGTGTCCACACTGGACGACGCGCTCACGCAGCTGGCCAACCTGAAGGCCGGGCGGCCGACGGCGTCCTGCTAGGGCAGCAGGGTCGCCTTGAGCGCTTCGACGAGGTTCGGTGCGAGGTCCGGGCTTTCGATGATTTCGTCGACCGGCTCCTCGGCCCCGGTCCCGCGCAGCCGCATCACGCACGCGCCGTCGCCGTCGCGCAGGACCGCGGCCACCAGCCGGGCCTCCGTCCGCTGCGGGTGGTCGGCGGCCGCGCGCCGCAGGCTCTCCGCGTCGGCTTCCGCGACGTCCGGCAGTTCCGACTCCGACCCCGGCGGCAGCACGATGATCTCCTGCGCCAGCGCGCACCCGATCACCAGATCGGGCCACGCGATCCGAGCCAGTGCCTCGGCGAGGTCACCCTCGGGCAGGGCCTCCTGCGCCACCGGCGTCAGCGGGTTCGCGCGGTCCAGCTGCCCGGCCAGCTCCGGCTGCTCGTCCAGCAGCGCCGCCGTCGGCACCAGCGCGAACAGCTGCGGCGGCTGGTCCCAGCCGGCCGCGGCCATGAAGTCCTCGATCTCGCGGGCGAGAGCGGCCACGCCGGCCTGCTGCGGTTCCATGCGCACATCGTGGCAGGCGGGTCCGCGCGACGCCGCCGCGAGTCCGGTTTGGGCGGGTCCCGGGAACTTCACCCGGCATCCGTAGAGTTAGGGAATCAGGGGGCGCGTGCGCCCCTGCTCGAGTGCTGACGAAGACAGGAGCGTGTGCCGTGGCGAGTCGGCCCCCGGTGAGCCTGCCGAAGCTGTCCCGGCGGAGCCGGATCCTCCTCATCATCGCCGCGGTGATCGTGCTGGCGCTCCTGCTCGGGGCCCGCTTGCTCGACACCTACGTCGACTGGCTGTGGTACGGCGAGGTCGGTGCGCGTTCGGTGTTCACCACCCAGGTGGTGACTCGCATCGTGCTCTTCTTCGCCGTCGGGCTGCTCGTGGGCGGGGCGCTCGCGGTCAGCCTGATGATCGCCTACCGGACGCGCCCGGTGTTCGTGCCGATCTCCGGCGCCGACGACCCGCTGGCCCGCTACCGGTCCGCGATCGTCGCCCGGATCCGCCTCTTCGGCATCGGCATCCCGACGCTGACCGGCCTCATCGCCGGCCTGTCCGCCCAGGGCGACTGGCAGGTCGTGCAGCTGTTCCTCAACGGCACGTCGTTCGGCCAGACCGATCCCGAGTTCGGCAACGACGTCGGCTTCTACGCCTTCGACCTGCCGTTCCTGAACTGGCTCCTCGGCTGGCTGTTCATCACGGTCGTCATCTCCTTCTTCGGCGCCCTGATCGCGCACTACGTCTTCGGCGGCATCCGGCTGGCGGGCAAGGGCGGCCAGCTCGCCGGCCCGACGCGCGCGCAGCTCGCCATCACCGTCGGCATCTTCGTGCTCTTGAAGGCGGCCGAGTACTTCGTCGACCGGTACAACCTGCTGCTGTCCGACCGCGGCCAGCCGCTGTTCATCGGCGCGACCTACACCGACCTGAACGCGGTCCTGCCGGCGAAGCTGATCCTGTTGTGCATCTCGGTGATCTGCGCGATCGCGTTCTTCGCCGGGGCCTTCCTGCGCAACCTGCAGCTGCCGGCGATCGCGCTCGTGCTGCTGATCCTCTCGAGCATCCTCGTCGGCGTCGCGTGGCCCGCGATCCTCGACCAGTTCTCGGTCAAGCCGAACGCGAACGAGAAGGAAGCCACGTCGATCCAGCGGAACATGGACGCCACCCGCCGGGCCTTCGGGCTCACGGACGTCCAGTACCAGCCGTACAACGGGGCTTCGTCCGCCACGCCGGACCAGCTGAAGGCCGACACCGGGACGATGTCGAACATCCGGCTGCTCGACCCGAACATCCTCTCCGACACCTTCACCCAGCGCGTCGGCCGCGAGAACTTCTACGGCTTCCCGGCCAAGCTGGACATCGACCGCTACACCGTCGGCGGCGTCACGCAGGACTACATCGTCGCCGCGAAGGAGATCAAGACCGAGGGCCTGACCGGCAACCAGACCAGCTGGATCAACAAGCACCTCGTCTACACGCACGGCAACGGCTTCGTGGCCGCGCCCGCGAACACGATCGACCGCGCGGTGAAGGACGCCAACTCCGACGGCGGCTACCCGATCGCGACCACGAGCGACACCCAGAACCCGACGGGGGCCGGTTCGCCCGGCCCGAACCAGCCGGGCATCGAGGTCAAGGAACCCCGGATCTACTACGGGGAACTGTCCGCCGCGGACTCCGACTACGCGATCGTCGGCGGCACCTCCGGCAACGCGCCCGGCGAGTACGACACCACCACCGACCGCTACACCTACAAGGGCAGCGGTGGCGTCTCGGTCGACAACTGGTTCAACCGCCTCGCCTTCGCGGCCGAGTACGGCGAACGCAACATCCTGTTCTCCGACGCCATCGGCGACAACTCGAAGATCATGTACAACCGCGACCCGCGCGAGCGCGTCAGCAAGGTCGCACCGTGGCTGACCCTCGACGGCGACCCGTACCCCGCGGTCGTCGACGGCAAGATCCAGTGGATCATCGACGGCTACACGACGATCAACAACTTCCCGTATTCGCAGCAGACCCAGCTCGGCGCGGCGACCAACGACTCGCTCAACGGCGTCGCGCGGCAGGCGAACAGCTCGATCAACTACATCCGGAACTCGGTCAAGGCCACCGTCGACGCCTTCAACGGCACCGTGACCCTGTACTCGATCGACGACAAGGAACCCGTCCTCAACGCGTGGGAGAAGGTCTTCCCCGGGCTGGTGAAGCCGAGCTCCGACATCTCCCCGGACCTGCGGGCGCACTTCCGCTACCCGGAGGACCTCTTCAAGATCCAGCGTGAGCTGCTGTCGCGCTACCACGTCAGCAACCCGCAGGAGTTCTACTCGCAGCAGGCGTTCTGGAGCGTCCCGCAGGACCCGACGGCCGAGGGCGGCTCGAACCCGGCGGCGGCCGGCGCGGCCAACCAGCCCGGCTACTACGTCCTCGCGGACACGCCCGGCCAGAGCAAACCGACGTTCCAGCTGACCAGCTCGCTCACCGGCCTGCAACGGCAGTACCTCGCGTCCTGGATGTCGGTCTCGTCCGACCCGAACGACTACGGGAAGATCCGCGTCCTCCAGCTACCCAGCGCGGCCACCGGAGCCACGCAGGTCGACGGCCCGGTCCAGGTCCAGAACCGGTTCCAGAGCGATCCACGGGTGGCGCAGGACCGGACGCTGTTCAACAACCCCAACGTCATCCCGATCTACGGCAACCTGATCACGCTGCCGGTCGCCCAGGGCTTCCTGTACGTCGAGCCCGTGTACATCCGGCAGCGCAACCAGAACAGCTACCCGCAGCTGGCCCGCGTCCTCGTCTCGTACGGGCCGAAGGTCGGCTACGGCGCGACGCTGCAGGAAGCCCTCGACCAGATCTTCGGCGCCGGCACCGGCGAGGCGACGACCACACCACCCCAGGCGGGCCAGCCCACCACGACGCCGCCGACGACACCCACCACCACCCCGACCACGACGCCACCCAACACGGGCGGCGGCAACGCGGCGCTCGACAAGGCCGTGACCGACATCCAGTCGGCCATCGCCAAGCTCCGGGCGGCGCAGCAGTCGGGCAACTTCAGCGACCAGGGCGCGGCGCTGGCGGCCCTGGACGCGGCGGCCAAGGAATACGAATCCGCCAAGGCCGCGGCGCCGAGCAGCGGTGCCCCGCCGTCCAGCACCCAGCCTGGCGGGTGACGTCACTTACCTTCGAGGCACCTGCTTTGCACCCGTCGGAAACCAGGGCGTAAGGTAGGTGTCACGACGCGGGGTGGAGCAGCTCGGTAGCTCGCTGGGCTCATAACCCAGAGGTCGCAGGTTCAAATCCTGTCCCCGCTACGGATGTGGGAGGCGTGTGCTCGCGGAAATCGCGGGCCGCGCCTCCTTCGCATTTGCCCCGGGGGTCGAACCCCCGGACCCCCGCCAGGGGGCTTCGCCGCCCTGGACCCCCTGCGGGTGGTTGCCTTCGTGGTGAGCCCGCGGCCGTCCGTGGTGACCGTGCGGGTGGACCGGCGGGCTTGTCGGGTGGGTCAGGGGAGTGCGTTCGCTCGCTTCATCCTGACGTCCGGGTGGGACGGTTGCCGCTGGGGCGTCGTCAGCAGGACGAATCTTCCACTGTGGAAGCCGTCGCTCACTGAGCCGCTGGTCAGCGGGAAGTCGGGAGGCGGGCTTGCGCCGCGCCGAAGCGCTCGTGGACCGCCTGAACCGGTCGGCTGACCGTTGTGACCTGCTCGGCCAGGCGCTCCAGTGCGGCCTGGGCCTGGGGGATGTCCACCTGGTAGGGGTGCCGGGATCATCGCGAGGTGCCCGTCCGCGACGGTCGTGCACGACCGCCTTCCGCCCGGCCCGGCTGAGCACGGCGAGGGGGACGGAGGCAAAAGGCTCTGACCAGGCAGGACGCTCGACGAGATGGCGACCCGGACGTACCGGGGCTCCGCCGAGGACCGGCGACCGTACGGGCCGGTGGGGGGAGTGGGACGCCGTCGAGCACGGTGCGCGGTTCGAGGATGGCCTCGAGATCGTCCTCATCGGAGCACCGCGGGGAGCTCGAAGTGGCGTAACGCCTGGTCAGCCGCTTGGGGGACCCCGCCGTAAACGGGGTGGAAGCAGCGTGTAATCTATTCAAGTACCACAACGGCGCGGGGTGGAGCAGCTCGGTAGCTCGCTGGGCTCATAACCCAGAGGTCGCAGGTTCAAATCCTGTCCCCGCTACCACCAAGAGGCGCGTTCCCTGAAAAATCGGGGAACGCGCCTCTTTTGTCATGTCCGTACGGTTTTCGGTGCCGACTTTTCCGTGAATTCGTCGAACCACTGCGGATCCCACGATGTGAACCCGTTCGCGGGTGGTTGCCCTGTGTGTCCGGAGTCGGCCAAGCCGGGGAGCGCCGCCCGCCGGACTCACCTGCCTGGAGGTGCCGGGGCCGTTCCCGTGCGGCTGGTCGGACCAATGCGTGGCCACCGTGGTTGCGCAGCGTGTCCGGGGTCCACAGTGGACCTGGTCGCATTGGGCCGAACGAGGGGATCTCACTAGCCACAATGGACAGATCCGCTGACCACTGTGGACACAGCGGCCGATAAGTGGGAATCTAGGGGGCGTGTCCGAATTGAATGCAACAGCCGCCGCCCTGCTCGGTCTGCTCCACGACGGTCCCGCCACCGGCGGGCAGCTCGTCGCGGGAGCGGGTGAGCGTTTCGGCGCCTTCTTCAGCGTCACCCGCAGCCAGGTGTACCGGGAGCTCCCGGCGCTGTCCAAGGAAGGCCTCGTCCGGCTCGGCAAGCAGGGCCCGCGCTCCAGTCAGCAGTACCTGATCACCGCCGCCGGCAAGAAGGCCTTCAAGGCCTGGCTGACCTCCGAGGCCGGCCCCGACCACCTGCGCAGCCCGCTCATCCTGCGGCTCGTGCACGCGGGGTCGCTGACGGCCAAGCAGCGCCAGACGCTGCTCGAGGCCGCCCGCGCCAGCTACGGCCAGCAGCTCGACGACGCGAAGGCGGCCACCAAGGCGGCCGACGGGCCGTACGAGAAGGCCGTGGCCGAGTTCGCCCAAGCGCAGGCCAAGGCCGCGCTGAAGCTGCTCGACGCCATTCCCGCGGCCTGAGGTTCGCGCACCCACGACCGGTCCTCGCAACCGGTCGTGGGTTTTGCCGTAACCTTGACAAACGTGAGTGATGAGTTCGACGCGGCACTGAAGGACCTGGCCGGCAAGCTGACGCAGATCGAGTCGGTGATGGACCTGGATGCGCTGCGTGCCCAGGTGGCCGACCTGGAGCAGCAGGCTTCGAGCCCGACGCTCTGGGACGACCCGGAGGCGGCGCAGAAGGTCACCAGCCAGCTGTCCCACCGGCAGGGCGAGCTGCGCCGGGTCTCCGACCTGCGCCAGCGGCTCGACGACCTGGGCGTGCTGTACGAGCTCGCCGAGGCCGAGGGCGACTCCGGCAGCATGGGCGAGGCCGAGACCGAACTCGCCGACCTCGGCAAGGCCATCGACGGCCTCGAGGTCCGCACCCTGCTCTCGGGCGAGTACGACGACCGCAACGCCGTCGTCACCATCCGCTCCGAGGCCGGCGGCGTCGACGCGGCCGACTTCGCCGAGATGCTGCTCCGCATGTACCTGCGCTGGGCGGAGCGCCACGGCTACCCTACCGACGTCTACGACATCTCCTACGCCGAAGAGGCGGGGATCAAGTCGGCGACGTTCAAGGTGAGCGCCCCCTACGTCTACGGCACCCTCTCGGTCGAGCAGGGCACCCACCGGCTCGTCCGGATCTCGCCGTTCGACAACCAGAGCCGCCGCCAGACGTCGTTCGCGCACGTCGAGGTGCTGCCCGAGGTCGAAGAGGTCGACCACGTCGACATCCCGGAAAAGGACATCCGGGTCGACGTCTACCGCTCGTCGGGCCCCGGTGGCCAGAGCGTCAACACGACCGACAGTGCGGTGCGCATCACGCACATCCCGACGAACATCGTCGTCTCCTGCCAGAACGAGAAGTCGCAGCTGCAGAACAAGGCGGCCGCGATGAAGGTCCTCCAGGCGCGGCTGCTGCAGCGCAAGAAGGAGGAGGAGCGCAAGGAGATGGACGCGCTCAAGGACGGCGGCTCCAGCTGGGGCAACCAGATGCGCTCCTACGTGCTGCACCCGTACCAGATGGTGAAGGACCTGCGGACCGAGTTCGAGGTGGGCAACCCGACCGCGGTGCTCGACGGCGACATCGACGGCTTCCTCGACGCCGGGATCCGCTGGCGGAAGCAGAGCAGCTAGGCCGGTCGGCGCGCGGTGTTCGGCCGACCGCTCACCGTGCGCAAACGACCCTTGCTCCACCCGGGTGGACCGGGCAACCGGGGCTTCACGAGACCGGTGGGTAGTATGCCGAATCGTGATCCGGCTCGAAGAGGTTTCCAAGGTCTACAAGACCTCGACGCGGCCCGCGCTCGAGCGGGTGTCCGTCGACATCGACAAGGGTGAGTTCGTCTTCCTCATCGGTCCCTCGGGATCGGGGAAGTCGACCTTCCTCCGGCTGCTGCTGCGCGAAGAGACGCCGAGCAAGGGCCGCGTGATGGTGTCCAACTTCGACGTCGCCAAGCTGGCCCGCCGCCGGGTCCCCCGCCTGCGGCAGACCATCGGCTGCGTCTTCCAGGACTTCCGCCTGCTGGCCAACAAGACCGTCGCGGAGAACGTCGCGTTCGCCCTCGAGGTCATCGGCAAGCCCGGCCCGACCATCAAGAAGGTCGTGCCCGAGGTGCTCGAGCTCGTCGGCCTCGACGGCAAGGCCGACCGGCTGCCCAACGAGCTCTCCGGTGGTGAGCAGCAGCGCGTCGCGATCGCGCGCGCGTTCGTGAACCGGCCGCTGGTGCTGCTCGCCGACGAGCCGACCGGGAACCTGGACCCCGACACCAGCCAGGACATCATGCTGCTGCTGGAGCGGATCAACCGCACCGGCACGACCGTCCTGATGGCCACCCACGATCACTCCATCGTGGACTCCATGCGGCGCCGCGTGGTCGAGCTGCAGCTCGGCCGGGTGATCCGCGACGACGCCCGCGGCGTCTACGGCATCGGTCGCTGACCCACCCCGCCCGAACCACCCCGACCCCCAAGGACCTGACCCCGACATGCGCGCAAGTTTCGTCTTCAGCGAGGTAATCACCGGCCTGCGCCGGAACGTCACGATGACCATCGCGATGATCCTGACCACGGCCGTGTCGCTCGCCATGCTCGGCGGCGGTCTCCTGGCCGTGCGCACGATCGACAAGATGAAGTCCAACTTCCTCGCCGACGTCGAGGTTTCCGTCTACCTCACCGACGACATCAGCGCGACCGACAAGAACTGCACGCAGTCGCTGTGCCAGTCGCTGCGCTCTTCCCTGCAGAGCAACGACGGTGTCGAGTCGGTCGTGTTCGAGAACCGCGACCAGGCCTTCGACCGGTTCAAGAAGATCTTCGAGAGCCAGCCGGAGCTCATCCAGCTGACCGGGCCGGAGTCGCTGCCCGCGTCGCTGCACGTGAAGCTGAAGGACCCGGACCGCAGCGACGCGATCGTGCAGGAGTACGGCACCAAGCCGGGCGTGCGGAAGGTCGACGACCAGAAGAAGTTCCTGGACCGCGTGTTCAACGCCTTCAACGGCGTCCGGAACATGGCCTTCGGCGCCGCGCTCATCATGGCCATCGCGGCGCTGCTGCTGATCGCCAACACGATCCAGGTGTCCGCGTTCACCCGGCGCACCGAGGTCGGCATCATGCGGCTCGTCGGCGCGACGCGGTGGTACACGCAGTTGCCGTTCCTCCTGGAGGCGGTGGTCGCCGGCGTGTTCGGTGCGGTCATCGGGATCATCATGTTGATCATCACGAAGGCCGGCTTCCTCGACTCCGTGTTCACCGGTGACGTGTTCCCGAAGATCACCACGCTGGAGCTGCTGTTCCCGGTGGCGCCGATCCTGCTCGCGGTGTCCGTGGTGATTTCCGCCATCACCGGTTACGTCACGCTGCGCCTGTACGTCCGGCACTAGCGTTTAACCAGCTGCTTGTCGTTTCCGGAATCACGTAGAGTGGTCGTATGCCCAAGGAACGTGGCCAGAAGGTGATCGTGTCGAACCGCAAGGCGCGGCACGATTACTCCATCCTCGACACCTACGAGTGCGGTCTCGTGCTCGTCGGCACCGAGGTCAAGAGCCTGCGCGAGGGCAAGGCGTCGCTGGCGGACGCGTTCGCGACGGTCGACGACGGCGAAGTCTGGCTGCGCAACGTGCACATCCCGGAGTACACACAGGGCACGTGGACCAACCACATGCCGCGGCGCACCCGGAAGCTGCTGCTGCACCGGCGGGAGATCGAGAAGCTCATCGGCAAGACCAAGGAGAGCGGTCTCTCGCTGGTGCCGCTGTCGATGTACTTCAAGGACGGCAAGGTCAAGGTCGAGATCGCGCTGGCCCAGGGCAAGAAGGCCTACGACAAGCGGCAGACGCTCGCCAAGCGCGACGCGGAGCGGGACATCAGGAAGGCCATGGGCCGCGCGCTGAAGGGCCGGTTCACGGAGTGATGGCGGGCCCGGCCTCCGACGGCGACGTCGCGCGCTGGACGGCGTCACTGGGCCTGCCGGGCCTGGTCGACCTGCACGTCCACTTCCTGCCGAAACCGGTGATGGACAAGGTCTGGGCGTACTTCGACCAGGCCTCGACGCACTACGGCACCGACTGGCCGGTGCACTACCGGACGTCCGAGGACGAGCGGCTGGAGACCCTGCGCTCGCTGGGCGTGCTGCGGTTCGCGCCGCTCGTCTACCCGCACAAGCCGGGGATGGCCGAGTGGCTGACTTCGTGGGCGCTCGAGTTCGCTTCGCGCGTCCCGGACGCCGTGCCGACCGGCACGTTCTACCCGGAGGAAGGCGCCGGCTCCGCTGTGGACGGTGCGCTGCGCGCCGGCGCCCGGGTGTTCAAGGCGCACGTGCAGGTGGGCGCGTACGACCCGCGTGACGAGCACTTGACCCCGGTCTGGGGTGCGCTCGCCGACGCGGGCGTGCCCGTCGTCGTCCACTGTGGACACGGTCCGTTGCGGGGCGACTTCACCGGGTTGTCGGTCTTCGAAGAGGTCCTGAAGCGGCACCCGAAGCTGACGGCGGTGCTCGCGCACGCGGCGATGCCCGAGTTCGGCGCCGCGTTCGACCTGCTGGCCAAGTACCCGCGCGTGCACCTGGACACGACGATGGTCGGGGTCCCGTTCGCGGAGAAGATGTCGCCGCTGCCGCCGGACTGGACCGCGCGGCTGGCCGAGTACGCCGACCGCGTCGTGCTCGGCACGGACTTCCCGAACATCCCGTACTCGTACGCGACGCAGCTGCAGGCGATCGCCGGCTGGGCGGCCGACGATCGCCTGGGGGAGCCGTTCCTGCGGGCCGTCCTGCACGACACGCCCTTGCGGTTGCTCAAGCCCTGAAGCCGTTTCAGCGCCGTTCTTTCAGCGACGCAGCGCCGCGCGTTCGCTCACCACGACCGCGCGGCCCAGCAGGTCGACCACCGGAATCTGCTTGCCCGCCAGGAGGAACCCGGCCGTCGCGAGGACCACCCACGGCAGCGGGCCGTGCGCGATGCCGTCCGACAGCGGCGCGAACCCGTGCGCGGCCAGGCCGAGCAGGCCACCGGAGATCATCAGGCCGGCGACGACCAGCTGCGGCACCCTCGCCGTCACGACGGCGGTGTCGCGCTGCGTCTCGAAGTGCGCGAAGAGCTTCAGCAGGCCCAGCAGGACCAGCCCGCACACCGCGAACCACGCGGGCGCCATGACGAGCCAGAACACCGTGCCCGGTTCGGGCGTCTGGTAGCCGAGGCCGTAGACCGTCACGCCCGCGACCACGATCAGCGCCGGCATGTGCCAGAGGTAGACGCTCATGAACCGCGCGCCGAGCCAGCCGAGCGCGTGCCCGATGCCGGGGCGCTCGGCGAGCGCGTTCAGCTGCGGGCGGAAGGCGAGCAGAAGACCGATCTGGCCCACGGCGAGGAACGCGAGCAGCACGGTCGGCGGGCTCATGTTCGACACCGGCGCACCCGGCATGCCGATCATGCTGGCCGGGTACGGGCCGAACGCGACCATCAGCGCGGTGACGCCGAAGCCGGCGGCCGACAGCGTCAGCGCGCCGCGGCGGGTGAGCGTGCCGAGCCGGCCTTCGACGTAGTGGAAGCCGAGCTGGTGCACGGCGACCCAGACGAAGATCGCGTTGGCGTAGCCGATGTAGCCGAAGTCGTTGAAGCGCGCGACGTCGACGAGGATCCCGGCGACTCCCATGACCAGCGGGACCTTCAGGCCCCACCGGCGGTGCGCGGCGACCATCAGCGGCGTCAGCAGCACGACCAGCATGTAGACCGCGAGGAACCACAGCAGCTGCGCGGCGATCGCGCTGCCGACCTGGAGTGGCTGTGGTGGAACGCCCATGCCGCGCAGGAAGTCCGGGACGACCAGCCAGACGGCCATCAGCGGCAGCACCGGCACCATCAGCCGCTTGACGCGCCCGGCGAGCCACTTCTGCGTGGATTCCGCGCGGCGCAGGGAGATCAGGTTGGCCGCGCCGCCGGCGAAGAAGACCAGCGGCATGACCTGGGACAGCCAGGTCACGACCCACCAGCCCGGCGTCGCGAGGGCGTTCCCGGTGGCGAGGTGGCCGTCGGAGTAGGACAGCACCGGCATGACCCAGTGCTGGCCGATGACGGCGAGGATGGCCCCCGCCCGGACGACGTCGAGGAAGCGGTCCTGGCTCGTTTGCATGCTGTTCAGCCTGGTCGGTCCGACCTGCGGGAACAGCGGTGCTGACCGGCGTCTTCGGGGTCCTGTTCACCCCCGGGCGATGCGGGGGTTCTCCCTACCTCAGGTTGTCCGGCTCGGGTTCGTGCCGCGTCGCGGCGACGCGGTACTCCCAGCCGTCCTCGGTGAGGCCGAGCTCGTAGCGGGTCTCGATCTTCGGGCCGCCGTGCAGGTGGATGTGCCGGATCACCGTGCCGGGCACGGGTTCGGCGTCGCCGAGCTCCTGGACGCGGCCGTCGAGCGGGCCGCCGAAGAAGCGGACGCAGCGGGTTTCGTCGGACATCTGCGCGCTCCTTTCCGACGGGTCCGCCCATGGTAGGTGAGCGGTGTGCGAGGTGCCGCCCGCGGAACGGGTGACCCTACGTCCACCCTACGGGACTTGCGGTCACCGTCCGTGGATAGTGTTCCGGTTCGTGACCGAACCCGCGTACCTGACCAGCACCCGGACCGCGTACGACACCGTCGCCGATGCGTACGCCGAAACGCAGCGGGACGCGCTGGCCGCGAACCCGTGGGACCGGGCCGTGCTGGGCACGTTCGCCGAGCTGGTGGGCGGTGCGGGCCCGGTCGGTGACCTGGGCTGCGGGCCGGGCCGGCTGACGGGTCACCTGGCGTCGCTCGGGCTGGACGTGTTCGGCGTGGATCTTTCCCCGGGCATGGTCGCCGCGGCCCGCCGGGCGCACCCGTCGCTACGCTTCGAAGTCGGTTCGCTGCACGCGCTGGCGCTGGAAGACGGCACCCTGGCGGGTGCCCTGGTGTGGTACTCGCTGATCCACACCCCGCCGGAGCGGTTGCCGTCGGTGGTGGCGGAACTGGCGCGGGTCCTGGCCCCGGGCGGCCGGTTGCTCGCGGCGTTCCAGGTCGGCGACGAACGCCGCCACGTCTCCCAGGGCTACGGCCACGAGGTTTCCCTCGACGCGTACCGCTTGCCGCCGGACTTCGTCGCGGACCTGTTCGAGGACGCCGGTTTGGCGCTGGAAGCGCGGTTGGTCAGAGAGCCGCAGGAGCCGGAGAAAACGCCTCAGGCGTACCTGCTGGCCAGGAAACCTCAGCGCCCCAAGTAGGTCAGCACCGCGCGGACGCGGCGGTGTTCCTCAGCGCTCGCTTCGAGGCCGAGCTTCGAGAAGATGTTGCCGATGTGCTTTTCGACCGCGCCGTGCGAAACGACGAGCGAGTTCGCGATCGCCGTGTTCGAAAGACCTTGGGCCATCAGCCCGAGGACCTCGGACTCGCGGGCGGTCAGCGCGTCGAGCGGGTTGCGGCGGCCGCGGGCCATCAGCTGGGCGATGACGTCCGGGTCGATCGCCGTGCCACCGCCCGCCACCCGGCGGACCGCGTCCAGGAACTCCGCGACGTCCGCGACGCGCTCCTTCAGCAGGTAGCCGACCCCGCCGGCGCCGCCGGAGAGCAGTTCCACCGCATACGACTCCTCGACGTACTGCGAGAGCACCAGCACGGGCAGGCCCGGGATCTCCTTACGGGCCGCCAAGGCCGCGCGCAGGCCCTCGTCGGTGAACGTCGGGGGCATCCGCACGTCGACGATCGCCAGATCCGGGCGGTGTTCCTTCACCGCGCCGAGGAGGTCGTCCCCGTTGTCGACGGCCGCCGCCGTCTCGATGCCCTCGTCGGCGAGCAGGCGCGTGACCCCCGCCCGCAGCAGGACGGCGTCCTCGGCGATGACTACCCGCATCCGGCCCCCAGGTTCGTGGTTGAACGGGAGCCAGCTTATTCACCACTGGCAGGGGAGGTCAGCCCGGATTACGGTCGGCCCGCCCACCGGGCTGACCACGGTGATCACACCGTCGATCGTCGCGGCGCGGTCGGCCAGGCCGGCCAGCCCGCCGCCGGGGCGCACCTCGGCGCCGCCGTGGCCGTTGTCGGTGATCTCGACGACGACGTGGTCGTCGGTCCGCCACACCTTGACGGCTGCTTCGGACGCTCCGGAGTGCTTCGCGATGTTCGTCAGCGTCTCGCCGACGATGAAGTACGCCGTCGTCTCCACCGCGGCCGGCGGGCGCGGCTCGACGTCCACCCGCACGTCGACCGGGATCGGCGACTTCGCCGCCTGCGCCGACAGCGCCGCGTCCAGCCCGCGGTCGCCGAGCACCGCCGGGTAGATCCCGCGCGCCAGGTCACGCAGCTCCGACACGGCGAGCTTGGCGTCCGAGTGCGCCTCGTCGATCAGCTCCCGCACCGCCTCCGGGTCCTGGTCGAACTTCGACTTCGCCCGCCCGAGGCTCATCGCGACCGCGACCAGCCGCTGCTGCGCGCCGTCGTGCAGGTCACGCTCGATGCGACGCCGCTCCGCCTCCGCCGCGTCGACACCCCGCGCCCGCGAAGCCTGCAGCCGCTCGGCCTTCTGCTCGAGCCGTTTCGTGCGGTTCGGGCCCAGCAGCGCGACACCCAGCTCACCGTGCAGCCAGCCCAGCCACGGCGTCACCCAGATCGCCATCGGCAGCAGCACGATCGACGCGATCGCGATCGCCAGCTCCGCGCACGCCAGCGGGAACGCCGCCATCAGGTACGCCAGGTCACGCCACGTCGTCGGGTCACTCAGCCGCGTCATCCACCGGCGCAGCAACGGCAGGCCGTCGTACGGGCGCCGCTCCACCGGCGGCAACGGCACCCGCAGCATCGCGCCCAGCCACGCCCGCTCGCGGTCACCCGACCAGCGGATGAAGCTCGTCGTCGCCAGCAGGATCGGGAACCCGACCCACACCACCGCCGTCCCGACCCCGACCGCGATCCCGGTGACGATCAGCACGAACTGCACCAGCCGGAAGACGAAGCTCACGATCATGTACACGATCGTGCGAGCCGGGTGCGGCCGCGGGTGCTCCGGCAGCTGCTCGCCGCTCATCCCGCCACCAGGTTCTTCTCTTCCGCGTCTTCCCACCAGCGCTCCATCCGACGGCGCTGGGCCACGGTCGTCCCCAGCAGCGCGTTCGCCACGCGGGCGTGCACCCCGGCCAGCGCCTTCGTCAGCGCCACCGACAACGCGATGAACAACACCCCCAGCGCCGCCCACGGTAGCGCTTCCACCGTCGAATCCACGGTCAGCCACCGCACGTCGTAGGCCGGGAAGTAGTACGCGCCGTCCGGCAGCCACCGGAAGTAGACCGGCAGCCCCGCCAGCGCCAGGCTCGTCGACCAGAACGTCGTCACCAGCACGAACTCGACGACGCCCAGCGGGAACAGCACGAAGAAGTACGCCATGTCCCGCCACGTCGCCGGGTCCTTCAGCCGGCCCTTCCACCGGGCCTTCTGCCCCTCGGGCAACGGCAGGTACGGCAGATCGACATACCGGTCCAGCAGGGCGTAGACCCGCGCGCGCTCCAGCCTGGCGGCCCCCCGCACCGCCAGCACGAGCACCGCGAGCAGACCCACCCCCACCCACACGACCGCCGTCCCCAGCCCCGCCGCCGTGAACGTCGTCAGCAGCGCGAACGCCAGCACCCCCAGCGGCAGGTTCATCAGCAGGAACACCACCGAACCACCGAACGGCGGATCACGCCTCTCGCTACCCATCACCGGGCTCCCTTCTGCCGGAGTCCAGGTTCGACCATTCCGCCAGTTCAGGACATGGTGCGCGCGGGCATCCCCACGGTAGGGCCAGCCCTACCCCACGGAAAGCGGTCGCGCGGCGAGGTATGATGGTCAGGTTGTGTTCCCACCAAGGGGGTGAACGGTTTCGACTTTGGACGTTGATTCAGGAGAAGCGTGCCGGTGCAGGCGAGAGACCACCGTTAAGCGTCATCGCAACCAAATAAGCGCCGACTCCAGTCAGCGCGAGTACGCCCTCGCTGCCTAAGCGAGTGCGTCTCTGTCGGCCCGGGTTCGCCTCCGGCCCGGGTACCGGCATCAGCTAGGAGGCTCAGCGGCAGTCCCGGCCACGGGGAACTGTCGTGAAGCAAACAGTGGCTGGGCTCGTCACCTCGGCTTGTTCGCGTGACCGAGGGAGCCAAGCAGAGACGTAGCGGACTGCGCACGGAGAAGCCCTGTTGATACGCCAGAGGACCCGGGTTCAATTCCCGGCACCTCCACTTCGAGAAGGCCTACGCCCCTTCGGGGCTGGGCCTTCTCTTCGTTCTCGGGTGTTTGTTCGGGGGTCGGACCCCCGAGCCCCCGCCAGGCGGGCTTCGCCCCCTGGACCCCCGCTCCGGGGCTTCGCCCCTGGGCCCTGCTTGGTCGGGGCTTCGCCCCTTTCTCCGGGGGCTTCGCCCCGGGCCCTGCCTTTGGGGCTTCGCCCCTTGCCCCCCTCGTGGGGCTTCGCCCGGCCGCGCTCGGTCGCTGCGCTCCCGCCGAGCCGTGCTGGTTCCCTTCCCTTCCCTTCCCTTCCCTTCCGCTGCGCTGCGCCTCCGCACTCGGCCGCCGACCTACCCCGTGCACTGCTGCCAGGCCCGCACCTCCCAGCCCGACCAGCCCGCCCATGCCGACCACCCCAACCACCCCAACCACCCCAACCGAGCCAACCGCCCCAACCGAGCCAACCACCCCAACCAGCCCAACCAGCCCAACCAGCCCAACCAGCCCAACCAGCCCAACCAAGCCAGCCCGGCTACCACAGGTTTGGGCTTGTGATTGGCCCCACTTGTGGGTGAATTTTGTGTGAGTGTCATGCTGATGGCCCGACCATGGCTCTGCACCCGTGGGGCCGGAAGTAGGTGGCCAGATGACCTGGGCCCGGCACAGTGGCAGCTCCACCGCCAATGATGAAGACAGCCGCATGGGGGTTATGCGGGCTGAGGAGGCGGAACGGCTGGCCGAGCAGAATGATCGGGCCGTTATCACCGTGGCCTGTCACTCCTCGAATGTTAATGAGTGCGCTGAGTTGCTCGCCATGCTGGGGCTTGATGCCGGGCGGCGGCACAAGACCGCCTGAACCCTCAGACCAGGTCCGCTACGTGGACCACCTTGTTCCGGCCCGTTGCTTTTGCGTGGTAGAGCGCGGTGTCCGCCGCGTCCAGCAGGCGCTGCAACGCTGTTCCCGCTGTCGGGTAGACCGCTATGCCTATCGATGTCGACAGGCCGGTGATCGACAACTGTCCTACCGGGACCGTCAGGGCGCTGATCGTTCCGCGGATCCGCTCTGCCACCGCGCCTATGTCCGGCAGGGCGATTCCCGGCAGCAGCACTACGAACTCTTCGCCGCCGAAGCGGCCCACCGCGTCGCCGCGGCCTCGGACCGCCGAGATGATCGACTGGGCCACTGCCTTCAGCACCGCGTCGCCGGCCAGGTGGCCGTACGTGTCGTTCACCTGCTTGAAGTGGTCCAGGTCCAGCATCAGCAGACCGAACGTCGAGTGCTGGCGGGCCGACATCGCCAGCGTTCGCTCCGCCAGTGCGTGCCAGCCGCTCGTGTTGTAGAGGCCCGTTTTCTCGTCTCGGTGGGCCGCGACTTCCAGCTGCTTCACCAGCACCGTCCGGTGCAACAGCAGCAACGGCGGGAACACCAGCACCATCAGGCCCGGCAGCGTGGCCAGGGCCAGCGCGTTCAGCGCGCCCAGGCAGAGCGTGGCCACCTCCAGGCCGTTGTCCGCCCAGGTGCCGAACAGGGCCTCCGGGGTACGGCCGATCTCGCGGCGGGCCGGGAGCACCAGCAGGGCGTTGACCACGAAGAACGTCACACCCGCGCCCGCGATCGCGAACGTTCCCGCCCAGCTGCCGGTGAGGGCCGCGCGGACGTCCGGTGCGCCCGAAGACCGCAGGACCGCCTGGGCCGCGTAGCAGGAGAGCAGGATGATCGCCGCGTTGCTCACCGTCCTCGACGCCGGCACGCGCTGCAGGCGGTACCAGCTGCGCAGCGCCAAGTGCGTGTAGAGGCCGCAGACCAGCACCGCCAGCAGCACCGGCGGCAGCAACAGCACGCCCGCGAACGTCCAGACCGACGTCATGTTGATGTGCGGGGTGCCCGACACCCGGCGGCGGATCCGCTCCACCCGGCGGCCCATCTCCGACTGGACCACGCCCAGGACCAGCAGCACCGCGAGGATCAGCAGCGTGCGGCGGTCCACCGAAACCGGGTAGGGGCGCCAAGTGAGGGCCGCCGCCGTCGCCTCCGTCAGGAGGCAGTACACAATCACCCGCGGACTCTGGCGCCACAGGGCCCAGCGCCGTGGTGCCACAACGGCGTCACGAAAGCGTGATACAGCGCGCGGGTCTCCGGCGCCGGTCCGCATACTCATGGTGTCCGGCCGGTGACGGAGCCGGTACGGCCCGAGGTGGCGAAGGGAGGCGCGCCATGTGCGGACGCGACAACTGAGGTCATCGTTCCTCCAGCCCGACCCGGCGCCACGCCCTCGCGATCGGCACGGCCACCGCGGCACCCGCCGCCCCGGCCACGGCGATGGTGTGCGCCGGGCCCACCAGATCGGCCAGCCCGCCCGCCGCGGCCGCGCCGACGCCCTGCACCGTGATCAGGCCCGCCGAGTTCACGCCGGCGCACTGCGCGCGGTGCTCGTCCGGCACCCGGCGCATGAACGACACTGTGCCCTGGATGTTGTAGCCCGTCGCCAGCAGCCCTGACGTCGCCAGCAGCAGCACCGACGGCACCAGCCCCGGCCGGAAGACGAACACGATCAGCGGCAGCCCCGCCGCGATCCCCAGCACCCCGAGCACGCGGACCTGCGCGCGTTCCGGGATCCACTTGCCGAAGACGACCCCACCCAGCACGCTGCCGGCCGGGTCCGCGGCCATGAACAGCCCGACGAGCGTCGCGCCCGCGCCGATCCCGGCCGCGTACGGCGCGGCCAGCGCCTCCGGCACGACGTAGAAGCCGGCGAGCCAGTTGAGCGCGACCAGCGTCCGCAGTGCCGGGTCGCGCCAGATCAGCCGGATCCCGGCCCCGGTCGTCGACAGCCACGCGGGCCGGACCGCCTGCGCGACCGCCGCTCGGCGCCGGACCCCGGCGACCAGGAACACCGCGGAAAGCACGAACGTCACGGCGTCCATGGCCAGCGCCGCGGACGGCGCGAGCGCCGCGATCAGCAGCCCGCCGCCGGCGAACCCGGCCAGCTGCGCGCCCTGGATCGTCACGTTCCGCAACGCCATCCCGACCAGGTAGCGCTCGCCTTCGAGCACCGTCGGCAGCAGCGCCTGCTGCGCCGCCTTGAACGGCCCGCCCAGCGCGGTCAGGACCGCGACCAGCGCGCACAACACCCACAACGGGACGCCGGGGATCGCGATCACACCGACCAGCGCGGCGCGGGCCACGTCGGCCGCGACCATCACGTCCCGGCGCGGCCACCGGTCGCCCGCGCCGGCCAGGAGGAAGCCGCCGAGCAGCGAGGGCACGTAGGTCAGGGCGTAGGTCAGGCCGGTGAGGGCCGCCGAAGAAGTCCGCTGGTAGACGAGCACGGCGAGCGCGACGCGGGCCAGCTGGTCACCGCAGATGGACAGCAGTTCGGCGGCCCACATCGCCCGGAACTCGGCGACGGCCAGCACCGCGCCGAACCCCACCCTCGTCACCCGTGCGTCGCTCATCCGCCGGCGCCTTCCCCTCGCGCCCCCACTCGCCGGTGCCCCTCGATACCGCTGTCAGCAACGGTAATAACCCAGCGGAGTGGAATCGAGCCGTTCGGTGACAGTTGCCCCGATCGCACCAGTGCGTCAGCCCGGGTGGCCGCCGATGCGGCTGGTCAGCTCGGCCGCCGTCGTCGCTACTTCCGTGGCCAGCTGGGGCCACGTCTCTTCGCAGGGGTCCGCCGCGCAGTAGTGGCGGAGGGTCACGCTGATCGCCGCCAGGGGGCGGGCGCCGTGGTCGAAGACCGGGGCGGCCACCGACGCGAAGCCCTCCGTGACGTGGCCGTCCTCGACCGACCAGCCCAGGCGGCGCTCCGCCGTCAACGTGCGGCGCAGCTCGGCCAGGGTGCGCGGGCCGCGGCCGGTGCGGAGGACGAACGCCGATGCCGAGGGGAACAGCGCCCGGACGTGCGGCGCGGGCAGGTGGCGCAGGATCGCCCGGCCGGACGCCGTCAGCTGGCCCGGGAGGCGGACGCCCACCTCCGTGACCAGGGTTTCCGGGCGGGCCGGGCGTTCCTTGATCAGGTACAGCGACTCGTTGCCGTGCAGGACGCCCAGGTGCGCGGTGTGGCCCACGCGGTCGACGAGCTTGCGCAGCAGCGGCCCGGCCAGCCGTTCCAGGGGGTCGTGACGCAGGTACGCCGAGCCCAGTTCGAACGCCGCGATGCCCAGGCCGTAGCGGCGTTCCGCGGGCAGGTGGACGACGAAACCGGCCGCTTCCAGCTCGTTGAGCAGGTGATACGTCGTCGAGCGGGGGAGACCCGCTTCGCGCGCGATCGCCGCTGCCGTGACCGGGCCCGGGCGCGTCGCCAGCAGGCGCAGCACCGCCAGGCCGCGGCGCAGCGCCGGGACTTCGCTGCTGTCACCCATGGCACCAGGCTACGTCTGGGATACCAGACAGAACCACTCCATGGGCGATCCCACCAGCGGGAAGGACGTTGTCCAATGGGCGCATGCCGGAAAAAGTGCTCCTGGGCCCGGAACCCCTGACCGCCGCCCAGGTCGTCGACGTCGTCCGCGGCCACGCGCCGGTCGCGCTCGCGGACGCCGCCGAGAAGAACCTCGCCGCGACCCGCCAGCACATCGAGGACCTCGCCCACGCCGTCACGCCCACCTACGGCGTCTCGACCGGCTTCGGCGCGCTCGCGACCCGTCACATCCCCGTCGAGAGCCGGACCGCGCTGCAGCGCAGCCTGATCCGCTCGCACGCCGCGGGGGCCGGGCCGGCCGTCGAGACCGAGGTCGTCCGCGGGCTCATGCTGCTGCGGCTGCGGACCCTCGCCAGCGGCTACACCGGCGTCCGCCCGGGCACCGCGCAAGCGCTTGCGGCCCTGCTCAACGCCGGGATCACGCCGATCGTCCACGAGTACGGCTCGCTCGGCTGCTCCGGCGACCTCGCGCCGCTGGCCGCCGTCGCGCTCGCGCTCATGGGTGAAGGCGAAGCCGAGTACCGCGGCGAAGTGGTCAAAGCCGAGCAAGCCCTGAAGCACGCCGGTATCGAGCCGGTCGTCCTCGCCGAGAAGGAAGGGCTCGCCCTCACCAACGGCACCGACGGCATGCTCGGCATGCTCCTGCTCGCCGCCGCGGACCTGCACCGGCTGTTCGACATCGCGGACATCACCGCGGCGATGAGCGTCGAGGCGCTGCTCGGCACCGACCGTGCCTTCGCCGCCGACCTGCAGGCGCTGCGGCCGCACCCCGGCCAGGCGACGTCCGCCGCGCGGATGTGGCAGGCGCTGCAAGGGTCGAAGATCGTGGAGAGCCACCGCGGGCCGGACTGCAACCGCGTCCAGGACGCCTACTCGCTGCGGTGCGCCCCGCAGGTCCACGGCGCCGCGCGCGACAGCCTCGCCCACGCCGAGCTGGTCGGCGACCGCGAACTCCGGTCCGCTGTGGACAACCCCGTCGTGCTGGCCGACGGCCGCGTCGAGTCCAACGGCAACTTCCACGGCGCGCCTGTCGCGTACGTGCTGGACTTCCTGGCCATCCCGGTCGCCGACGTCGCCAGCATCGCCGAGCGCCGCACCGACCGGATGCTCGACAAGGCGCGCTCGCACGGCCTGCCGCCGTTCCTCGCCGACGACCCCGGCGTCGACTCCGGGCACATGATCGCCCAGTACACGCAGGCAGCCGTGGTCAGCGAGCTGAAGCGGCTCGCCGTGCCCGCGTCCGTCGACTCCATCCCGAGCAGCGCGATGCAGGAGGACCACGTCTCCATGGGCTGGTCGGCCGCGCGGAAGCTGCGCAAGGCCGTCGACGGCCTGACCACGGTCCTCGCCATCGAGCTGCTGACGGCGGCCCGGGCGCTCGACTTCCGCGCGCCGCTCGAGCCGTCGCCGGTCACCGGCGCGGTGCGCGACCTGCTCCGCACGAAGGTCGCGGGCCCCGGCCCCGACCGCCACCTGGCGCCCGAGATCGCGGCCGCCGAAGAACTCGTCCGCTCCGGCGCCGTCCTCGACGCCGCCCGTCTGGAGGTCTGATGTCCCGCGTCGTCCGTGCCGCCCGCGGCACCCAGCTCACCGCCAAGTCGTGGCAGACCGAAGCCGCGCTGCGCATGTTCCACAACAACCTCGACCCCGACGTCGCCGAGCGGCCCGAGGACCTGGTCGTCTACGGCGGCACCGGCAAGGCCGCCCGCAACTGGGCCAGCTTCGACGCGATCACCCGCGAACTGACCACTTTGGACACCGACGAGACGCTGCTCGTCCAGTCCGGCAAGCCGGTCGGCGTGTTCCGCACGCACGAGTGGGCGCCGCGCGTGCTCATCGCCAACTCGAACCTCGTCGGCGACTGGGCGACCTGGCCGGAGTTCCGCCGGCTCGAGGCGCAGGGCCTCACGATGTACGGCCAGATGACCGCCGGGTCGTGGATCTACATCGGCACCCAGGGCATCCTGCAGGGCACGTACGAGACGTTCGCCGCGGTCGCCAAGAAGAAGTTCGGCGGCAGCCTGCGGGGGACGCTCACCGTGACCGCCGGCCTCGGCGGGATGGGCGGCGCGCAGCCGCTCGCCGTCACGATGAACGACGGCGTCGCGCTGGTCATCGAGTGCGACGCCCAGCGTGCGCAGCGCCGCGTCGAGACCCGCTACCTCGACGAGGTCGCCGGCAACCTCGACCACGCGATCGCCCGCGTCACCCGCGCGAAGCAGGAGAAGCGGCCGCTGTCGGTCGGCGTCGTCGGCAACGCCGCCGAGATCCTGCCGGAGCTGCTGCGCCGCGGCGTCGAGGTCGACATCGTCACCGACCAGACGTCGGCGCACGACCCGCTTTCGTACCTGCCCAAGGGCATCAGCGTCGAGGACTGGCACGACTACGCGGCCAAGAAGCCCGACGAGTTCACCGACCGCTCGCGCGAGTCGATGGCCGAGCACGTCGAGGCCATGCTGGGCTTCATGGATCGCGGCGCCGAGGTCTTCGACTACGGCAACTCGCTGCGCGGCGAGGCCAAGCTCGGCGGTTGTGAGCGCGCGTTCGACTTCCCCGGCTTCGTCCCCGCCTACATCCGCCCGCTGTTCTGCGAGGGCAACGGCCCGTTCCGCTGGGCCGCCCTCTCCGGCGACCCCGAGGACATCGCCGCGACCGACCGCGCGATGCTGGACCTGTTCCCCGAGAACGAATCCCTCGCGCGCTGGATCAAGCTGGCCGGCGAGCGCGTCGCGTTCCAGGGCCTGCCCGCCCGCATCTGCTGGCTCGGCTACGGCGAGCGGCACCTGGCCGGCCTGCGGTTCAACGAGATGGTGGCCAGTGGCGAGCTGAAGGCCCCGGTCGTGATCGGCCGCGACCACCTCGACTCCGGCAGCGTCGCCTCGCCGTACCGCGAGACCGAGGCGATGGCCGACGGCTCCGACGCGATCGCCGACTGGCCGCTGCTCAACGCGCTGGTCAACACCTCCTCCGGCGCCAGCTGGGTGTCGATCCACCACGGCGGCGGCGTCGGCATGGGCCGGTCCATCCACGCGGGCCAGGTCAGCGTGGCCGACGGGACCGAGCTGGCCGCGCAGAAGCTGGAGCGCGTGCTCACCAACGACCCGGGCATGGGCGTCATCCGGCACGTCGACGCCGGGTACGACCGCGCGAACGACGTCGCCGACGAGCGTGGCGTGCGCGTCCCGATGCGGGACCAGGCGTGACGGCTTCCCGGCTGCTGGCCGAGATCGGCGACGTCGGGCGCGACCCGAAGTGCGGTGGCTATTCGCGCCACGCCTTCGACGCGCCCGAGAACGACCTGCGCGCGTGGTTCGGCGAGCGTGCGCTCGGCCTCGGCCTGGACGTCGACACCGACCACAACGGCAACATCTGGGCCTGGTGGGGCGCGCCGGGCCCGGACGCCGTCGTCACCGGCAGCCACCTCGACTCGGTGCCCGGCGGTGGCGCGTTCGACGGCCCGCTCGGCGTCGTCAGTGCCCTCGCCTCGGTGGAAGCGTTGCGGGAGAAGGGTTTCCGGCCTGGTAAGCCGTTCGCCGTTGTCGTGTTCGCCGAGGAGGAGGGCGGCCGGTTCGGCGTCCCGTGCCTCGGTTCGCGGCTGCTCACCGGCACGATCGACGCCGACCGGGCCCGCGGGTTGCGGGACGCCGACGGCGTGACGTTCGCCGAGGCCGCCGGCAAGTCCGGCTTCGACCCGGAGCTGGTCGGGCCCGACCCCGAACGGCTCGGGCTGATCGGCCGGTTCCTCGAACTGCACGTCGAGCAGGGGCGCGGGCTGATCGACCTCGGTGCGCCGGTGGCCGTCGGCAGCACGGTGATCGCGCACGGGAGGTGGCGGTTTTCCTTCGAGGGGCAGGGGAACCACGCCGGCGCGACGCTGATCGCCGACCGCGCCGACCCGATGCTGCCCGCCGCCGCGACGGTCACCGCCGTCCGGCGGCTGGCGCGGGCGGTGCCGGACGCGCGGGCGACCGTCGGCCGCCTGGTGCCGACGCCCGGCGGCACGAACGTCATCGCGTCCACTGTGGACCTCTGGCTCGACGCGCGGGTGCCCGGCACGGCGACTCCGGAGCTGGTCTCGGACATCGTGCGGGCCGCCGAAGCCGCGGCAGAGGAAGAAGGCTGCCGGGTCACGGTGACCCGGGAGTCCTATTCGGACGATGTCGTGTTCGACGATGCTTTCCGCCGTGACCTCGGGGGCTGGCTCGGCAAGCCGCCGGAGCTGCCGACCGGCGCCGGGCACGACGCGGCCATCCTCGCGGGGTTCGTTCCGTCGGGGATGCTGTACGTGCGCAACCCGACCGGTATCAGCCACTCGCCCGAGGAGTTCGCCGAGGCCGACGACGTCGAAGCCGGCGCCGCCGCGCTGACCACGGTGCTGGAACGGCTGGCGCGATGACCTCCGGCCCGCGGGGGCGCCCCCCGTTTCCAGCCTATCGTCCGGCACCGACAGTTTTCTGGTGCGAGCAGGCGTGGTTGCCCGGCGGGATCGCGCGCGGGGTGCGGATCGAGGTGTCCGGCGGCCGGATCACGTCGGTGACCCCGGGCGCGCCCCGAAGTGGCGTTGTCCTGAATGGACTGACACTGCCCGGGTTCGCGAACGGGCATTCCCACGCCTTCCACCGGGCGTTGCGCGGCCGGACGCACCACGAGCGCGGCACGTTCTGGACGTGGCGGGAGCGGATGTACGCGCTTGCGTCGCGGCTCGACCCGGATGCGTACTACCGGCTGGCGCGCGGGGTCTACGCCGAGATGGTCCTCGGCGGGTACACGAGCGTGGGGGAGTTCCACTACCTGCACCACGCGCCAGGCGGGAAGCCGTACGCCGAGCCGAACGCGATGGGGGAGGCGCTGCGGCAGGCGGCGGCCGACGCCGGGATCCGGCTGACGCTCCTCGACACGTGCTACCTCTCGGGCGGCGTCGGCGTCGAACCGGACGAGGTCCAGCGGCGGTTCTCCGACGGCTCGGCTTCCGCGTGGGCTTCGCGCGTGGCCGCGCTGAAGGAGGGTGAGCTGTCGAGAGTCGGCGCGGCGATTCACTCGGTGCGGGCGGTTCCGGCCGAACAATTGTCCGAAGTGGACAGTGCGCGCGTGGTGCACATCCACCTTTCGGAACAGCGTGCCGAGAACGAACAGTGCCTGAACGCGTACGGTGTCACCCCGACCGAGCTGCTGCACGAACGCGGGGTGCTGACCGAGCGCCTGGTCGCCGTGCACGCCACGCACCTGACGGCGTCGGACATCGACCGGCTGAGCGTCGCGCGGGCGTGCTTCTGCCCGACCACCGAACGCGACCTCGGCGACGGCATCGGCCCGGCCCGGGCCCTGCGTGACGCCGGGTGCCGGTTGAGCATCGGCAGCGACTCCAACGCCGTCGTCGACGCGTTCGAGGAAACCCGTGCGCTCGAACTGGACGACCGGCTGGCCAGCGAGGAGCGCGGCCGCTTCACCGCAGAGGAACTCCTCGAGGCAGGCACCGACCACGCGGCCGTCGGCTGGCCCGAGGTCGGGCGCCTCGAGACGGATATGGGTGCGGACCTCGTCACCGTCGGCCTGGACTCGGTGCGGACGGCCGGGATCGAGCCCTCCGGTGTCGTGTTCGCGGCGTCGGGGGCCGACGTCCGGCACGTCGTCGTCGCGGGCCGCGTGATCGTGCGCGACGGCGAACACCAGCTCATCGAACGTCCGGAAACCGTGCTGGCGAAGGAGATCGAGGCACTGTGGCAGTCCTGATCACGGGTATCGGCGAACTCACGACGAACGACCCCGGGCTGGGCCGGCTGACGGACGCGGCCCTGGTCATGGAGCACGGCAAGATCGCCTGGGTGGGCCCCGCGGTGAGTGCACCGGACGCCGACGAGCGCGTCGACGTCGAGGGCCGCGCGGTGCTGCCCGGCTGGGTCGACAGCCACACGCACCTGGTCTTCGCGGGCGACCGTACGGCCGAGTTCGAGGCCCGGATGGCCGGAAAGCCGTACACCGCGGGGGGAATCGCGATCACCGTCGGCGCGACGCGGGAGGCGTCCGACGAGCAGCTGGCCGCGAACCTGCGCCGTCACGTCGGCGAGGCGGCCCGGCAGGGGACGACCTGCCTGGAGACCAAGACGGGCTACGGCCTGACCGTCGAGGACGAGGCCCGCAGCGCACGGATCGCGGGGGAGGTGGCCGACGAGGTCACGTTCCTCGGCGCGCACCTGGTGCCGCCGGGCGCCGACGCGGAGTCCTATGTGGACCTGGTCTGCGGCGAGATGCTCGACGCCGTGGCCGGAAGCGTGCGCTGGGCGGACGTTTTCTGCGAGACCGGCGCGTTCGACGAGGCGCAGTCTTCGCGGGTGCTGAAAGCCGCCGCCGAGCGTGGGCTCGGCCTGCGCGTGCACGGCAACCAGCTCGGCGAAGGCCCCGGTGTCCGGCTCGCGGTGGAGCTGGGCGCGGCGAGCGTCGACCACTGCACCTACCTGAGCGACGCCGACGTCGAGGCCCTCGCCGCGTCGGACACCGTGGCGACGCTGCTCCCGGCGTGCGATCTGTCGACGCGGCAGGAACTCGCCCCGGCGCGGCGGCTGCTCGACGCGGGCGCGACCGTCGCGCTGGCCAGCAACGCCAACCCGGGCAGCTCCTACACGACGTCGATGGCGTTCTGCGTCGCGACGGCCGTGCTGCAGATGCGCATGACGATCGCGGAGGCCGTCTGGTCGGCGACGGCGGGCGGCGCGAAGGCATTGCGCCGCGAGGACGTGGGCGTCCTGCGCCCGGGAGCCCGGGCGGACGTCCACGTCCTCGACGCGCCGTCCGTGACGCACCTGGCCTACCGGCCGGGCGTGCCGCTGACGAAATCGGTGTGGCGCGCCGGCGTCAGAGTGGCAGGGTGAACGGCGTGCACGCCGGCGTGTAGCCCGCGTCGAGCGCGTGCAGGATCAGGCCCGTGACGTTCGGGTCGACCGCCTGGCTCAGGTGCCCGGACGCGTCCGAGCCGCAGAAGTCCTGCAGCACGACGTCCGTCGCGCCCGGCTCGTTCATGATGCCGCTCGTGTACGGCGTCACGACTTCGTCGTACTTGCTGACGATGTTCGTGTACGTCGGGCCGGGGACGTGGAAGCCGCCGCGGGCGAGGTCGTCCAGGAACGCCGACGGCGCCAGGTACTCCGTGCAGGAGCCGCAGGCGGTCTTCAGGACCAGGTCGAGTCCGGGGACGGTGGTTAGCAACGCCTTCGCCAGCTTGTCGAGGCCGCCCAGCGTGGTGCCGCGGTAGTTCGCGCCGAAGCCGACGAAGTGCGCGACCTTCGCCGCGCCGCCGCCGTACTTCAGGTAGTACGCGGGCATCGTGCTGCCCTCGGAGTGGCCGACGATGTCGACCTTCGCGGCACCGGTCGTGGACCGCACGCGGTCGACGAACCGGCCGAGCTGCGCGGAGCTGTCGCGCATCGACGCGAGCCCGCCGACGCCCGGGCCGAGGACGCCGGTGCCGTAGGTCAGCGAGAAGACGCAGTAGCCCTGGGCGGCGATCTTCGGCGCGTGGAAGAACCAGTTGACGGTGTCGTTCGCGCCGAGACCGTGCACCAGGACGACCGGCTCCGGGTGGGCGGCCGAGGGGCGGCAGCCCCAGTCGTTCCAGCCGCTGCCCGGCGCCGCCTCGGCGACCGCCGGCGCGACCGTGCCGAAGGTGAGCGCCGCGGCGAGCACGGCCAGGGTTCGCTTGACACCGCCGTTGGTGACCCGCATACCGCCTCCAGTTACTCGTCAGTAGGTGATGCAGGTCATGGTCGGTCACAGACCGCGGGAGGCGACCTGGGAAAACGCCCAGAGTCCCGGGTGGTTCTTTGTGACGAGTGACAACCGACCGTGACGGGCTCGCGACCGATCATGGGGTGACTGTTCCGACGGCGTGACAGGGAGAAGCACTATGCGACGGCTGTGGCTCGTGGCGTTCTTGGCGGCCCTTTTCGTGATCCCGCAGCCGGCGCAGGCCGCGCCGGTGCAGTGGGACCAGCCCGGTCCGTACGCTGTCGTCAGCGAACCCCTCGACGCCGGCCACACCGTCTTCCGCCCGGCGAACCTCGGCGGCGGCAAGCACGCCGTGATCCTCTGGGGCAACGGCACCGGCGCGACGCCCGCCGTCTACGCGCCGCTGCTGAGCCACCTCGCGTCCTACGGGTTCGTCGTGGCGGCCGCCGACACGACGAACTCCGGCAGCGGCCAGGAAATGCTCGACGGCGCCCGCACGCTCGTCGCGGAGAACAGCCGTCCCGGCAGCGAGTACTTCGGCCGGATCGACACCGCGCACATCGGCGCGACCGGGCACTCCCAGGGCGGCGGCGGGGCCATCGCCGCGGGCGCCGACCCGCTCGTCACCACGACCGTGCCGATCGAGCCGGGCCCGCTCGGGTCCGTCCCGGCCCTGCACGGCCCGGTGTTCTTCCTCGCCGGTCAGTTCGACGTCATCGTCCCGCCGGGGCTGCTCGTGCTCCCGCGCTACTACGCCGCGTCGCAGGTCCCCGCGGTCTATGGCGAACTCGCCGGAGCCACCCACTTCACCGCGGCCGGCGACGCGGGCGGCTTCCGGGGCGCGATCACGGCGTGGTTCCGCTACTGGCTGGCGGGCGACCCGCAGGCGCGAGGCGTCTTCTTCGGGCCGGGCTGCACGCTGTGCGCCGACCCGGCGTGGTCGAAGGTGCTACGCAACGCCAAGGCGCTCGAAGTTTGACGGCTTGCGGGCGCTCACGGCGATCCCGGCCAGCGCGACCAGGCCGCAGAGCCACGCGAACCAGTCGCCGAAGCGGGCGTAGAACGTCTTGCCCGGGCCGACCGGGACGTCGGCGGTGACCACCGAGAACGGGCTGCCGCCGGGGTGGGTGTCGGCCAGCACGCGGCCGTGGGCGTCGGCCAGCATCGGCGTCCCGCGAGCCGCGCTCCACGCGACCGAGAAGCCGTTCTCGACGCCGCGGATCAGCGCCGTGCGGCTGTGCTCCCGGCCGTCGACGTCTTCGTCGGACGCCGGGATCAGCACCAGGCCGGTGCCGGCCGCGCCGTAGCCACCGCTGGGGTCGGCGAAGTTGACGTCCATGCACACCATCAGCCCGATCCCGGCGACGCGGGCGAGTTCGGTGCCGGACGCGATGTTCTTCGCATCGCCGTTGTGCCACTTGCGGTATTCGACGGGCGCGCCGGACGGCGAAACAGCCAGAGCCGCGTTGAACCGGCCTTCCGGAGTGGTGTCGAGGACGCCGGTGACGACGTCGAGGTTCCGCGTGCGGGCGACGTCGGTGAAGGCTTCGACCAGCCGCGGACGGCTCGCGGTGTCGACCGCGAAGGTGGCCTCGGGCAGCACCACGGCCTGGACGCCGTCCGGCAGCCGGCCGATCTGGTCCACATAGGACCGGACGAGCGCCTGGCCGTCCGGGGTGGCGACGTCGACCGCCCAGCGGTGCTCGCCCGGCGCGACCAGCGCGACCCGCGTGGCCGGCCCGGTCAAGGCCGGGACGCTCCAGCAGGCGAGCCCCAGCAGCGCCGCGGCGACGGCCACCAGGGCGGTCAACCGGGAGACACCGCGGACCCCGGGGGCGAGCGCGGCGGCGACGGCGGCCGGGACGAACAGCACCAGGAACTCCACGCCCCAGCCGCCGGTGATCGCGGCGAGCCGCAGCACGGACGGCCGGTCGGCCTGGGTCGTCATCAGCGTGCCCATCAACCCGGTCGGGTTGAGCAGGGAGACGACGTAGAGCCCGACCGTCCACAACGCGGGCGCGGCGAAGGCGGCCAGGAAGCCGTGGCCGCGCCGGACCAGCAGCCGGAACAGGCCCGCCGACAAGGCGAACAGCAGCGCGCTGCCGCCGAGGATCGCGAGCGCCGCCGGCCGCGGGACCGCCTGCGAATGCCAGAAGTAGCTCCACGACCCGCTGCTGCCCGCGAGGTGGGCGGCGAACGCGCAGCCGAGCGCGGCCGCGGCGGGGACCCGGGGCGCGAGCAGCAGGACCGGCAGCGGCGCCAGCCAGGCCAGCTCCGGCACGGGGTCCAGACCAGTGCCGAAGAAGAACAACACCGCCGAAACCGCCGTCGCGACGACCGCCCACCCCAGCTTGTTCATCGCTGCCCCCTTTCGCCGGTCTCGACGGTCGCAGCCCGGCCGGGCGAGAGCACTGGGCCGCACCCCCGGGTCCGCGGTGGGGCTGTCCCCACCCCGGTTCATCGGAAGTTCAGGGACCCGTCACAGAACAGGGATCGGAGCCGCTCCTGTTGATCAGTAGCGTTGCTAACGAACCGCCCCCGGCTTCGGAAGAGGGCCGCCATGGACTTCTCACTCATCGTGCTGGTGGTGATCGTCGCGGCACTCGCTTTCGACTTCACCAACGGCTTCCACGACACCGCCAACGCGATGGCCACGTCCATCGCCACCGGCGCCTTGAAACCGCGGATCGCCGTCGCTGTGTCCGCCGTGCTGAACCTCGTCGGCGCGTTCCTCTCGGTGGAGGTCGCCAAGACGATTTCGGGTGGCATCGTCGACGACACCAAGGTGACGCCGGTCATCATCTTCGCCGGCCTGGTCGGGGCGATCGTGTGGAACCTGGTGACCTGGCTGATCGGGCTGCCGTCGAGCTCGTCGCACGCGTTGTTCGGCGGGCTGATCGGCGCCACCTGGATCGCGTCGGGCTCCGACGCCGTCCACTTCGGCAAGGTCGTCGAGAAGGTCCTCATCCCCGCGCTGGCCTCGCCGATCGTCGCCGGGATCGTCGCGACGCTGGGCACCTTCCTCGTCTACCGGATCACCGCCCGGGCGAAGCAGGACACCGTCGGCCGGACGTTCAAGGCCGGCCAGATCGCCTCGGCGTCGCTGGTCTCGCTCGCGCACGGCACCAACGACGCGCAGAAGACCATGGGCGTCATCACGCTGACGCTGATCGCGTCCGGCTCGCTCGCGCCGGGCTCGAACCCGCCGATCTGGGTCATCCTCACGGCCGGCACCGCGATCGCGCTCGGCACCTACCTCGGCGGCTGGCGGATCATCCAGACGATGGGCAAGAAGCTCACCGAAATCCAGACGCCGCAGGGCTTCGCGGCCGAGACGAGCGCCGCGGCGGTCATCCTGACGTCGGCCCACCTCGGGTTCGCGCTGTCCACCACGCACGTCTGCTCGGGCGGCATCATCGGCTCCGGCCTCGGCCGCAAGCTCGCCGAGGTCCGCTGGGGCGTCGCGGGCAAGATGGTCGTCGCCTGGGCGCTGACGCTGCCGGCCGCCGCGATCGTCGGCGCCGTCGCCGCCGAGGTCTCGACGCTCGGCAGCTGGGGCACGGTCCTGATCGGCATCGCCGGGGTCGTCGTCGCGGTGGGCATCTACCTCGCGTCGAAGCGGAACCCGGTCAGCGCCAAGACCATCAACGAGCCCGAGCCCGGCGTGCAGCCGGCCAACGCCTGAGGAGCGCCGTGCACATCGATTGGGGTTCCCTCGGTCTCGTCTTCGTCGTCGCGCTCGGCTCGGTCGTCGTGCTGGCGAGCCTGTTCTCCTTCGGGGTGGTCGGGCTCTCCCAGCGCGAATCGGCCCGCGAGTCCGGGGCCTCCGGCACCGGCCCGCTGACCGGCGCGGTCATCTGCTTCGCCCTGTGCGCGGCGATCGTCGGCTACGGGATCTACTTGATCGTCGCCTGAGCGCGTTCGCGCAACCCGTCGGGCAGCCCGCCGAGCAGCGGCGCGAGGGTGGCCCGGCGGGGTTCGCCCAGGTGGTTCAGCAGGTCGAGCGCCGGTGTCCAGAGGTCTTCGTCGGCCCCGGCGGCCGTGATCACGCGGCCGAGCCGGTGCGCCGGGAGCAGGCCGACGACGTGGTCGATGCGGCTCTTGTCGTCGAGCACGAACGCGATCCGCAGCAGACCGGGGTCGTCGATCTCCTCCAGCGCGCGCCGCACGGTGGGGTCCGGCAGGTGCCCGACGAACCGGCCGAGGGTGATCCAGTCCTCCTTGCGGGCCAGCTCGGCCGCGACCGCGAGGACGGTGTCCAGGGGGATGCGCGAGATGATCGCGCTCGCGCGCCGCGGGTCCAGCTCCGCCGCGACCTCGGCGAGGAACCGCGGGTGCAGGCGCTTGGCGACGTCGACACCGCGCGCGACGTCGACGACCCCGGCGATCCGGGCGCAGAGCAGCGGCCCGAAGACCTTCTCGGCGATCTTCGCGAGCACCCCGCCGGGCAGCAGCCGTGCGGCCAGGGCCATCCGCTGGAGCACGGCGATGTTGGCGTCGAAGAGCGTGTCCGTGACCTGCTCGCGGAAGGCCTGCAGGTCACCGGCGTCGACGCGGGCCAGGTACCCGAGCCGCCCGGGCTCGACGTCGAGGACGCGGGCGAGCTTGAGGATCTCGGCTTCGGCGTCGTAGTTCGTCACAGCCCGACCGCCTTGCGGACCGCCCCGCGCAGCAACGCGGGGACGTACCGGAGGCCCTCTTCGCCCGCTTCCGCAAGCGCTTTCGCCTGCCGCCTGCGCGCGTCGCGCAGCGCGTTCGCGAGGTCCTGTCGTTCGTGCTCCTCGAGGGCCTCGATGCCTTCGGGGAGGGTGCCGCCCAACTGATCGGCGAGTGTGCGCTCGGCCATGGTGGATCATCATGCATCATGCGGACATGAGCATCGAGACGTCCACGATCCGTGTCGGCGAACTCTCCGCGTACCTGGCCCGCCCGGCCGGCGGCTCCGAGCGCGGGATGCTGCTCCTGCCGATGATCACCGGGATCGGCGAGCAGGTCCGGGCCTGGGCCGACGAGCTGGCCGGCCGCGGGATCACGGCCCTGACCTGGGACGTCTTCCACGGCGCGAGCACCGACAACACCTCCCGCGAGGACCTCGGCGCGAAGCTCGGCGACCTGCGTGACGAGGCCGCTTTGGCCGAGCAGACGGCGTTGCTCGACCACCTGCTCGGCGACCTCGGCTGCACGTCCGCCGGCGTCGTGGGCTGGTGCCTCGGCGGCCGCTTCGCGCTCCTGCTCGCCGCCCGTGACCAGCGGCTTTCCGGTGTCGTCGCCTACCACCCGACGATCCGCGTGCCCGCGCCGCCGAACCACGACCTCGACGCGGTCGCTTTGTCGACAGGCATCGCCGCGCCGGTGCTCGTCGCCTACCCGGAGGCCGACGCCGTCGTCTCGCACGAGACGTTCGCCCGGCTGCAGACGGCGTTGCAGTCCCGGCCGCGCGGCGCGACGTTCACCCAGCACTTCCCGGGCGCCGAGCACGGCTTCAGCGACGCCTCGCGGCACGGCACCGAGGTCAACGCCGAGGCGTTCAAGCTGTCCTGGCCGCAGACGCTCGCCTTCGTCGAAACCTTGACCTTCGGCAGTGGTCCGGCCCGCTGACCTGCTTGTAGCTTCGAACCCGTGCGGGAGGTGACGAAGCGCCGGCGGCGCGTGGCGCTCGACGTGCTCCTGGGCTTGTTCCTGGCGTTCATCGTCGCCACCGACACCGTCGGCACGCGGTCGTGGTGGGAGCTCGCGGGCGGGCTCGCCGTCGTCGCCGGTTCGGTGGCGACGGCCCGGCGGTACCCGGTCGTCTCCCTCGGCATCGCCCTGGCCGGCGCGCTCGCGGTGCCCTTCCCGTACGGCGACCGCGTGCCCGTCTGGGTGGTGTTCGTGCTGGTGGCGATGTGCTACCAGGCCGCGTTGCGGATGGACCGGGCCCGCCCGGGCCTGCTGATCGGCGCGGCCGTGGTGGTGCTCGGCTTGCCGCCGGCGCTGCTCGTCGGGCCCGACGGCGTGGGCGACTGGGGGGCGATGGTCGCGATCCTGGTGTTCGCCGGGGTGTCGCCGTGGCTGCTCGGCCGGTACGTCCGGCTGCGCGGCGAGCTGGCCCGCACGGGCTGGCGGCGGGCCGAGGAGATGGAGAGCCGGCAGCAGCTGGTCGCGAGCCAGGCCCGGCTGCGCGAGCGCGCGCGGATCGCCGGCGACATGCACGACTCGCTGGGCCACGAGCTCAGCCTCATCGCGGTCCGCGCGGCCGCGCTGGAGGTGGCGGGCGGGCTCGACGACACCCAGCGCGACGCGGCCGCCCAGCTGCGGGCCGGCGCCGCGGCCGCGACCGAACGGCTGCGCGAGATCATCGGCGTGCTCCGCGAGGACGCCGCGCCGGTCGAGCCGGTGCAGGGCGACCTCGGCGAGCTGATCGAGCGGGCCCGCGCGTCCGGCCTGCTCATCGAATCCACAGTGGACTCTTCGTCGGCGCCGCCGATGGTGGCCCGCGCGGCTTACCGCGTGGTGCAGGAAGCCCTGACGAACGTGGCGAAGCACGCGCCGGGCGCGGCCGTGACCGTGCGCGTGACGAGCACCGGCTCGGAGACGTCGGTGCGCGTCGTGAACGCGCGGCCGCCCGCCGGGCCGTTGCCGGGCGCCGCGTCCGGGCGGGTCGGGCTGATCGGCCTGCGCGAACGCGTCCGGCTGGTCGGCGGGACGCTGCGGGCTTCGCCGCACGAGGGCGGTTTCGCCGTCACCGCGACGCTGCCGCACGACGCGTCACCGGTCGAAGAGACGTCCGAAACGGCCGGCGACACGACGTCCGCCCGGGCGCTGGAGCTGGCCCGTCGCGACGTGCGGCGCAGCCTGGTGCCGGCGGTGGTCGTCCCGCTGGCGTTGTTCGGGCTGGTCCTCGCGATCGGCGGGATCGCGTTCCTCTACCAGTGGACCACTTCCGAACTGCCCGGCTCGACCTACGAGCGGATGCGGATCGGGCAGTCGCGGGCCGAGCTGACGCTGCCGGAACGCCAGCGCGGCGCCCGGCCGACGCGCGGAGAACCACCCCCGCCGGCCGGTGCCGTGTGCGAGTACTACGGCGCCGGACGGTCGTGGCTCGACGACGACTACGCCGCCTACCGGCTGTGTTTCGCCGACGGCAAGCTGGTTTCGAAGGACTGGTTCAGCGAGGGGGGATCGTGATCAGGGTCGTGCTCGCCGACGACGAGGCGATGATGCGGGCGGGGGTGGTGGCGATCCTCGGCGCGGACGCGGAGATCGAGGTCGTCGCCGAGGCCGCGAACGGGCGCGAGGCCGTCGCGCAAGCGCTCGCGACGCACCCGGACGTCGTGCTGCTGGACATCCGGATGCCCGTGCTGGACGGCCTGGGCGCGGCGGCGGAGATCCGGAAGCTGCTGCCGTCGGCCGGCATCATCATGCTGACGACGTTCGGCGAGGACGAGTACATCGAACGTGCGCTGGGCCTCGGCGCGGGCGGGTTCCTGTTGAAGTCGGGCGACCCGCGTGAGCTGCTTGCAGGCATCCACGCCGTCGCCGACGGGGCCGCGTTCCTCTCGCCCAAGGTGGCGCAGCGGGTGATCGCGCGGCTGTCGGGCGGCCGGCTCACCCGGGCCGCAGCGGCCCGCGCGAAAGTCGGCCTCTTGACGCCGCGCGAGCGCGAAGTGCTGACGCTGCTCGGGGCCGGACTGTCCAATGCGGACATCGCGGCGAAGATGTTCGTCGTCGAGGGCACGGTGAAGGCGCACGTGAGCACGATCCTGACCCGGCTCGGCGCGAAGAACCGGGTGCAGGCCGCGATCACGGCGTACGAGGCGGGGCTGGCCGGGGGAGACGCGGCGGACGCCAGCCGCTGACCGACGCGCCGGCGCGGGCCGTCACCTTCGTCGGGACGAGCCGCAGCAGGTTCATGCGCAGCGCCGTCAGGAGCGGGCTGGTCAGCTGCGGCCCGGCTTTGCCGGCCCGGACCGAGGCGCGCGCGACCTTCTGGCTGCGTGGCCGGCGTTCGGCGTCGTAGGCGGCGAGTGCGCCGTCGATGTCCATTGTGGACACAGCGTGCGCGAGCACGACGGCGTCTTCGAGAGCCTGGCAGCCGCCCTGGCCGAGGAACGGCGGCATGGCGTGCGCGGCGTCGCCGAGAAGCGCGACGCGGCCGCGGACGTACGTGTCCAGCGGCGTCGCCAGGTGGTAGAGGTCGTGGTAGAGCACGGCTTCCGGTGGCGTTTCGCCGATGAGCGCCGGGATCGGGTCGTGCCAGTCGCCGAAGTGCTCCTTCAGGTACGCCTTGAGGTCGGCCGGGCGGGCGTCGGGCTCGGTGACGTAGGAGACCCACCAGTAGACGTCGCCGCCGGTCAGCGGGAGCACGCCGATTTCGGTGCCGGGCGCGAAGGTCGTGCTCAGCCCGGTGCCCGGGTGCCGGGTGACGCCGCGGAACGCCGTGCTGCCGCAGTAGACCGGGCCCGGGTGGCCGGGGAAGAGCGCGTGCCGGATCGGGCTGCGGATGCCGTCGGCGGCGACCACGAGGTCGGCCTGGATTTCCCCGCCGGCGAAGCGGACCAAGCCCTCTTGGGTCACTTCGGTGACGCGCGTGCCGGTGCGCAGGCACTCGGCGGGCAGCGCGTCGCGGAGACCGGCGATGAGGTCGGCCCGGTGGATCGCGGCGAGCGGACGCCCGTGGAAGCGCCGGAAGTCATTGGCGTCCCAGCGGGCGACCCACCGGCCGTGGCGGTCGCGCAGCCCGCCCTGGTCCTGCTCGGCGAGGTGCTCGCCGAGGTCGACGCCCAGCTCGTCCAGGCAGCGCAGGGCGTTCGGCCAGAGCGAGATCCCGGCGCCGACGTCGCCGAACCCGGGTGCCTGTTCGAGGACGGTGACGGTCCAGCCGGCCCGGTGCAGCCCGATCGCGGCCCCCAGGCCGCCGATGCCCCCGCCGACGACGACTGCGCGCATGACTCCTCCTCTACATCTGTAGAGGACTCTACACCTGTAGAGTGCCCGTGTGGACCGCGTGGACGTCATCGGCGACGCGGCGATCGAAGTGATCGCCGCGGAGGGCATGCGCGGACTGACGCACCGGGCAGTCGACCGGGCCGCCGGCCTCCCGGCGGGCTCGACGTCGTACTACGCGCGCACGCGGGCGGCCCTGCTGGAGCTGACGATGGCGCGGATGGTCGCGCTGGACCAGGTCATGCCGCCGTCGGGCGGGCTGGCGGAGTCGATCGCGGGCTTCGCGTACGAGGCGATCACGACCGGCCGGACCCGGATGCTGGCCCGGTACGAGTTCGCTCTGGAGGCCACCCGCCGCCCCGAGCTGCGCGCGGTGTACGACGAGGGCGGCCTGCTGATCCGCCGCCTGGCGGTGGCGGCCCTGACGGCGGCGGGCTCGTCGGCCCCCCACCGGCACGCGACGGTGGTGGTGAACTGGCTGGAGGGGACGATCTTCGACTCCCTGGCCGGGACCGGCTCCCTCACACCGCCGACCTTCGAGGAGCTGGTCGACAGCGCCCGGGAGCTGCTGGCCGGCATCGGCGTGGCCGGTAGCGAGTGAGAAACCTGTTTCTCACCCACGACAGTCGCGCTCAGGCGTCCCGGCGGCGCAGCACCGCCGTGCCCACCAGCAGCGCCGCCGCGGCCCAGGCCGCGCAGATCAGCAATCCCACCCCAGGCGCGTACGGCGCCACCGACTGCGTCACCGGATTGGGATGTCCCGGCTCCACCATCGCGTTCAGCCCCGCGATGCCCGGGAAGTACGGCACCAGCTCCGTCAGCCCCAGCGACCCGACGATCAGCGGCAGCGGCACCAGCAGCACGATCACCGTCACCAGCGTCCCCGCCGCGCTGCGCAGCGCCCAGCCGACGCCCGTGCACAACACCCCCAGCAGCGCGAAGTACCCGCCCATCCCGATCGCCGTCGTGACGGCCGCCGCGGTGCTCGTCGGCAGGCCGTGGCCGTCCTTCACCGCGCCGGCCAAGGCCGTTGCGGCGCACGACAACGCCACTCCCGCGACGAACAGCACCGGCACCAGCACCGCGGCCTTCGCGAGGACCACCCGGGAGCGGACCGGTGTCCACAGCAGCGTCGAGCGGATGCCGCCGCCCGCGTATTCGCTCGTCACGAACAGCGTCGCGAGGGCGATCACCGCGAACTGGGCCAGGTAGAAGCCGCCGCCCAGGGCGATCGTGTTCGCCGCCTGCGGGTCGTCGCCGACGCGCTGGGCGATGCCGGACAGCGTGCTGTAGCCCAGCATCAGCGCCGCGCCCGCGACCAGCGACCACCACGTCGCCCGGACCGACCAGAACTTCGTCCACTCCGACGCCACCGCGCGGCCGTGCAGCACCGTCATGCCGACACCCCGTACTCCACCGAAGAAGCGGTCAGTTCCAGGTACGCCTGCTCGAGCGACGCCGTCCGCTCGGCCAGCCCGTGCACGCGGATCCCCAGCTCGTGCACCAGATCGCCGACGCGCGTGACGTCGAGGCCGTCCACCACCAGCTCGTCGGGCTCGCCGGGGTGCGTCAACGCGCCTTCGGTCCGCAGCCGGGTATCCAACGCGGCGAGCTCGGCCGGGGCCGGGACGCGCACCGAGACCGTCGTGCGGGAGTTGCCCGCGATGAACTCGGCGACCGGCGCGTCGGCCAGCAGCTTGCCCTTGCCGATGACGATCAGGTGGTCGGCCGTCAGCTGCATCTCGCTCATCAGGTGGCTGGAGACGAACACCGTGCGCCCTTCGGCCGCCAGCGAGCGCATCAGCTGGCGGACCCAGCGGACGCCGTCCGGGTCGAGGCCGTTGACCGGCTCGTCGAACATCAGCACGCCCGGGTCGCCGAGCAGCGCGCCCGCGATGCCGAGCCGCTGGCCCATGCCGAGCGAGAACTGCCCGGCCCGCTTGCCCGCGACGTCCGAAAGTCCCACGGTGGCCAGGACTTCTTCGACGCGGCTGGTCGCGATCCCGTTGCTGCGCGCCATCGCCGTGAGGTGCTTCCCGGCGCTGCGGCCGGGGTGCAGGGCCTTGGCGTCGAGCAGCGCGCCGACTTCGCGCAGCGGGTGCCGCAGTTCGGCGTACCGCTTCCCGCCGACCAGGACTTCGCCCTCCTGCGGGTGGTCGAGCCCGACGGTCATCCGCATGGTCGTCGACTTCCCGGCCCCGTTCGGCCCGAGGAACCCGGTCACCTGACCCGCCCCGACGTCGCACGTGAGCGCGTCGACCACGGTCTTTTCCCCGTAGCGCTTGGTCAATCCCCTGAGTGTGATCATGGATCGAAGTCTGCGGTTCCCGGCCGGCCCGGGGCATCGGACGACGGTCGCGGACCGCCCCCGACTTTCGTCAGGTCCGGCGCCGGGCGTGCCGGGTCGGGACGGCCGTGGCGGGGTCCTCCGGCCAGGGGTGCTTCGGGTACCGGCCGCGCAGGTCGGCGCGCACCGCCGGGTAGCCGCTGGTCCAGAACGACTCGAGGTCGGCGGTGATCGCGGCCGGGCGGCCGGCGGGGGAGAGCAGGTGCAGCACCACCGGGACGCCGGCGAGCGTGGGGGTCGCGGTCCAGCCGAAGGTCTCCTGGAGTTTCACGGCGAGCACCGGCTGGTCACCGCGGTAGTCGACGCGGATGTGCGACCCCGACGGGACTTCCAGCCGGTCCGGGGCCAGGTCGTCCAGCTTCGCCGCTTCCGGCCAGGGGAGGAGGGCCTTCAAAGCCGTGCCCGCGTCGATGTTCGCGAGATCCGCCTTGCGCCGGGCGCCGGAGAGGTCGAGCCAGCTGTCCACATCGGACAGCAGGGTGGCGTCGTCGACCGCGGGCCACGGCTCGCCGACGACGCGGTGCAGGAACGCCATCCGCTCACGCAGCCGCGTCGCGTCCTGGCTCCACTTCAGCAGGCCGAGGCCGGTCTCGCGGAGCCCGGTCACGAGGGCGTCGTGGACGTCGGCGTGCTGCAACGGCTTCGACGACAGCGTGATCGCGCCGACCTTCCGGACGCGCCGGGCGACGACGTCGCCGTCCCAGGTCACTTCGTCCACTTCGGACACCCCGGCGACGCGGACGGCGAGTTTTTCGTCGGCGGCCGCCGCGAGCCGGATGGTCCCGTGCACGCGGCCGGGGTCCCGGGTCGCCTCGGCGACGGCCAGCCACTCGGCGTCGAGCCCGCTGCCGGGCGGGAGTTCGGCCGCGGTGCCGCCGGCCATGAGGTAGACGGGCGCGCCGCCGGGACGTCGCCGCGCGAGCCGCTCGGGGTGCGCGAGCCCGACGACCAGCGCCGCATCCGGTTTCCCCTCGCCGGTGACGAGCTTCGAAAGCCGCTGGGCTTCGCGCTTCCAGCGGCGCGCCGGTTCGTCGGACGCGGACCGCAGGCGGCGCAGTTCGGCGTCGACGTCCGTCAGCGTGGCGCCGGCGTCCAGCAGCGCCACGACTTCGGCCGCGTTGCGGGCGCCGACCTCCGAGGCGCCGTCCAGCAGCGCGCGGGCCAGCCGCGGGTGCAGCCCCAGCTCCGCCATCCGGCGCCCGCGTCCGGTGACCACGCCGTCGGCGGTCGCGCCCAGCGTGGCCAGCAGCGCGCGGCCCGCCGCCAGCGCGCCCTCGCCCGGCGGGTCCCACCAGGCCAGCCCGCTCCCGTCGGGCGTCGACCAGCACGCCAGCTCCAACGCCAGCCGGGCCAGCTCGGCCGTGCGGATCTCGGGCTCGGGGTACGCGGGGAGCAGTGACTGCTTGTTCTCCGCCCAGCAGCGATACGCCCGGCCCGGCCCTTCGCGGCCCGCGCGACCGGACCGCTGCGTCGCGACCGCCGCCGAGACACGCACGGTCGCCAGGCCGGGCAGCCCGCGCCGGTGGTCGACCCGCGGGACGCGCGCCAGCCCGGAGTCGACGACCGCGCGCACGCCCGGCACGGTCAGGCTCGACTCCGCGACCGCCGTCGCCAGCACGACCCGACGCTTGTCGCGTGGCCGTATGGCGTCGTCCTGGTGCGCCGCCGAGAGCCGCCCGTGCAGCGGCAGGACGTCCACATCGGACATCCGCAGCAGCCCCGACGTCCGCGCGATCTCACCCGCGCCGGGGAGGAAGGCGAGCACGTCACCGTCCCCTGCGGACAGCGCGGTCCGAACGGCTCGCGCCACACAGGCCTCGATGCGCTCACCGCGCGCGGGCGGGACGTAGGAAAACGCGACCGGATACGTCGGCGCCGTGGCCGTGATCACCGGGGCGTCCCCCAGCAGCGTGGCCAGGCGGCCCGCGGCGACCGTCGCCGACGTCGCCAAGAGCCGCAGGTCGTCGCGCAGCCCCGCGCGGACGTCCAGGAGCAACGCCAGCAGCAGGTCCGCGTCCAGGTGGCGCTCGTGGCACTCGTCGAGCAGGACCGTCGACACGCCGGGCAGCTCGGGATCGCCCTGCACGCGCCGCACCAGCAGCCCCGACGTCACGACCTCGATGCGCGTCCGCGAAGACACCTTCCGGTCGCCGCGCACGGCATAACCGACCGTTTCGCCGACCGGTTCGCCCAGGATCGCGGCCATCCGCGCCGCCGCGGCCCGGGCGGCCAGCCGGCGAGGCTCGGCGACGACCACGCGGCCCGTTCCGGCAGCCAGCGCGAGTGGCACCAGCGTCGTCTTCCCCGTCCCGGGCGGTGCGACGAGCACCGCGGTGCCGTGCGCGTCCAGCGCCGAAAGGAGGTCCGGCAGGACGGCTCGGACGGGCAGGTCGGGCAGCTTCACTTCTCGGTGACCTCGGGCGGCGCGGGCAGCTGGTAACCGGACGGCCCGATGTTCGCGTTGAGCGAGCGCAGCCATTCCCCGGACGAGATCATCTTCCGGATCGCGTCGTCGACCGCGTTGACGCCCTGGGTGTCGCCCTTGCGCAGGCCGACGCCGTAGTTCTCCTTCGAGAACGGCTTCCCGACGACCTTCAGCAGCTCCGGGTCCCGCGCGACGTACCCGGCGAGAATCACCCCATCGGTGGTCACGGCGTCGATCTGGCCGGCGAGCAACGCCGTCACGCAGTCCGGGTAGCGCGGGTACTCGACCAGCAGCACGGCCTGGGCGAACTTGTCCTTCACCTGCTGCGCCGGCGTCGAGCCGGTGACCGAGCACAGCCGCCGCCCGTTGAGCGTCTCCGGGCCCGTGATGTCCGGTGACGTGCGCCGCACCAGCAGGTCCTGCCCGGTCGTGAAGTACGGCCCGGCGAACGACACCAGCTGCTTGCGCTTGTCGGTGATCGAGTACGTCGCGACGACCAGGTCGACCGCGCCGGAGGTGAGGTCCGTTTCGCGCGTCGCCGACGTCGTCTCACGCCACGTGATGTCCTTCGCGGCGACGCCCAGTTCCGATGCGACGAAAGTCGCGACGTCGACGTCGAAACCCACGAACCGGCCGTCGACGGTGTGCTCGGACAGCCCCGGCGCGTCGAACCGGATGCCGATGGTCAGGTGATCCGTGGCACTGGCGCGGGTCACCAGGGAGTCGGTCGGCGAGACCTTCCCCGGCCCGCACGCCGACGCCGTGACCAGCAGCAACGCCGAAGCGAGGAGCGCGCGAAACCGCATCCAGCCGCTCCCTCCGCCGCTGCCGTGCCCTCACGTGGTTCTCAGGTCCTCCCGTTAGCCTAGGTGCGTGGTGCGACCGTCCCAACCCGTACTGGACGCCGTCGGCACGCTCGCCCGGATCGGGCTGGCGGCCGTCTGGCTCGTTTCCGGTGCGCTGAAACTGGCGGATCCCGGGCAGACGTTGATCGCCGTCAAGGCTTATGACGTGCTCCCGGACGCACTCGCCAACGTGGTGGCCATCGCGCTGCCGCTCGTCGAACTCGCGCTCGGGCTGTTCCTGCTCGCGGGCCTGGTGACCCGGTGGGTCGCGGGCGCCGCGCTGGTGCTGCTCGTCGTGCTCGTCGCCGGGATCGCCCAGTCGTGGGCGCGCGGGCTGAGCATCGACTGCGGGTGCTTCGGCGGCGGCGGGCAGGTGGCGGCGGGACAGACCGAGTACCCGCAGGAGATCCTCCGCGACTCCGGTTTCGCGCTGCTGGCCGTCTGGCTGCTGGCGCGGCCGCGCACCTGGCTGTCGCTCGACGGCTGGCTGGCGCGGGGTCGCGGGAACTCCACCGAGCCCGGGCACGACTACTCGGGTATCGCGGAAGGGAACTGATACACAGTGGGTGGAGCACAGCGGACCGCGCGGAAGCGCCGGCAGGCCTCGCAGGCCGGGGGAGCCAAGGCGGTGGCCCAGGCCAGGGGCGCGAGCGGCGACAAGCGGGCGTGGACCATCGGGATCATCGCCGTGGTCGTCCTGGTCGTGCTGATCGCCGGCGGCGTGATCTGGACGATCTCGGACAAGAACAAGACCGAGGGCCAGGTGATCAACCCCGGCGCGCCCACGAGTTCGCTGACCTCGGACGTCACGCAGAAGCGCGACGGCGTCGTCGTCACCGTCGGCAAGCCGGGCGCGAAGGCCTCGATCGACGTCTACGCCGACTTCCTCTGCCCGATCTGCGGCCAGTTCGAGAAGACCTACAAGACCGACGTCGAGCAGGCGATCAACGACGGCAAGCTGCAGGTGCGCTACCACATGGTGCCGCTGCTCAACGAGCGGTCGGACCCGCCGGGCTACTCGCTGGACTCGGCGAACGCGGCGCTCGCGGCGGCCGACGCCGGCAAGTTCCTCCAGTTCCACGACGCGCTGTTCGCGAACCAGCCCGAGGAGGGCAAGCGCGGCTACGACAAGGCGCAGCTGATCGAGCTCGGCAAGAACGTCGGGATCACCGACCCGAAGTTCGCCCAGACGGTCAACGCGGGCACGTACGACGCGCAGGTCAACGCGGCCTTCCAGCAGATCGAGAAGGACCCGAAGCTGGCGCAGGACTTCGGCAACGGGCAGAGCGGGTTCGGCACGCCGACCGTGACGTCGAACGGCGCGATCGTCAACTGGCAGGACCCGGGCTGGCTCGCGAAGGTCACCGGCTGAGTCCGGCAATTCGCCCACCCGGGCACGGACCGTGGACTAGGCTGGGTCCCTGAGCAGGGGAACCGGGGGTGACGTGGGGACGTCCCACCTCCGGTGACAGGGAGGGCCAGTGGACGGTTCGCAGCAGGGGTTTCACGTCGATGACGGCGCGTACGCGCGGTATGCGCGCGAGGTCGACCCGCTCGGCGAAGACGTCAAGAGCGCGGCCGACCAGCACGTCGGCCCGCACGTGACGCTCGGCGGCCACGGCTTCTCCGAGGTGGGCGGCGAGTCCGGCTTCTCCGGCGCCTACAGCGGCCGGATGCGCGCGCTGCAGGAGAAGATGCACCGGGTCGGCGGCGGCTGGCGGCAGGTCGGCGAAGCCGCCCGGCAGACCGACCGCAACTACTCGGCCGTCGAGGCCGAGCACGGCGACGTCGTCCGCAGGCTCGGGCAGGACCTCGCGTGACCGAGCACGCCGACCTGCTCGTCCGGCACGGACTGGACACCACGAACCAGTTCGCGCAGAAGCTCCGCCACGACCCGGCCGCCATCAGCGGGGCGCGGGACGCGCACGTCGCGCTGCGGACGTCCGTGGGCCGCACCCGCGACCACGCCGCCGACCAGCGCGTGAACCTGGCCTCCGCCAGTTCGGGTTCGACGACCGACCGCGCCACCGCGACGTCGCAGAGCCTCGAGAAGGAGGTCCAGGACCTCCTCGACGAGAGCGCCGAAATCGAAAAGGCCGTCGCCGAAGCGGCCGAGACCCTGCACGTCGGCGAGATCAAGAACGACCAGGTGCGCGACCGGATCATCAAGGAGATCTCGGCGTCGATGAAGGCGCTGGCGGCGGTCAAGTCGATCCAGCCGCCGGAGAGCCGTGCCGCCGCGTCGCGCGACGTCCTGATGAAGCTGCAGGCGAAGATCAGCCAGCTCACCGGCCAGGCCGCGACCTTCACCGAGCAGACGATCAACCAGCTCACCGACATCGGCACCCGCCTCGGCGGCGGCGAGCAGTCGACGTCCACGAGCAGCGCGTCCGCCACGACGAACGTGCCGTCGTCGTTCAACAGCAACAGCGGGCACTCCGGCGGCGGCTCGGGAGGCGGCTCCGGCGGGGGAGGCGGCGGCGGTGGCGGGGGCGGCGGCACCGTGCACAAGCCGCGGCTGCCGGTCGCGATCCCGCCCCAGCCCGGCTCGGGCGTCGCGATCAACCTGCCCGGCGGCAAGCAGGTCATGGCGCCGAACGAGACCGCGGCCAAGGCCGTGCGCAACGCGCTTTCGCAGCTCGGCGTGCCGTACGTCTGGGGCGGGACGGCACGCGGCCAGGGCCTCGACTGCAGCGGCCTGACCATGACGTCCTACCAGGACGCCGGCCTGCAGCTGCCGCGCACGGCGGCCCAGCAGACGGTCGGCGCCGAGGTGCCTTCGATCGACCAGCTGCTGCCCGGTGACCTGGTCGTCTGGTCCGGGCACGTGGCCATGGTGATCGGCGACGGCCAGATGATCGAAGCCGGTGACCCGGTGCAGATCAGCAAGATCCGCACCACGAACGCGGGTCAGTCGTTCATCGGCTTCTACCGCCCGACGGGATAGAACATGGCTGAACTCGACATGGAACTGGCCGCGGCGCGGATCGCCGAGCAGGCGGATCGCGCGGGCGCGGAGGCAGGCGCGCGCTTCGCCCGTTCGGGCCCGGTGGTGGGCAAGGCGTCGTCCGCCGACGACGCCATCGAGGTGCAGGTGGCGCCGGGCGGGTTGCTCACGAGCGTGACGATCCACCGCTCGGCGTTGCGGCACGGGTCGTCCGTGGTCGCCGACCAGATCCTCGAGCTGGCGCAGCGCGCGACCCGCCGCGCGGGCGACCGGATGTACCACGCGCTGGCGCCGGTGCTCGAGCCCGGGCAGCTGGAAACCCTGGGCTACGAACCGATTCCGGACGACGACCCGGACGCCGACACCTACTCGTACGGAAGGTGAGCGCGGTGGTCACGACCCGCCAGCTGATCGCCGAAGCGCGAGCCCGCGAAGAGGCGATGGCCCGCGTCGAGGAGCTCCTCGCGTCGGCTTCCGGTACGGCGCACGACATCGACGGCCAGGTGGAGGCGACGGTCGACGCCCGCGGCAAGCTGCTGCGGCTGTGGCTGGCGCCGTCGGCGGTCAACCTCGGCGACCGCCTGGGCCCGCTGGTGGTGGAGATCGCCCAGGCGGCCATGCGCGAGGCGACGCAGGACGGCTACAACAAGGTCGCCCTGCTGCTGGGCGAGGACATGACGGCCATGATCGAGCAGATGACGGGCCTGCCGGCCCCGGCCCGTGCCGAGGACGACGACCCGGGCATGACGGTGGAGGAGTTCCAGCGGCAGCGGGCCGAGCGCCTGGGCGAGGTGCCTTCGCCTGCGCCCTCGCCGGTGAGCGTCGAGGACGAGGACGACTACTGGGCGTCCTTCGACCCGGCCTCGCTGCGCTCGGACCGCTGAGCCAGCTGAGCGGTGGAGTTGGCCCCGTCCAACGACTCCCGGATGAGGTCTGCGTGGCCTGCGTGCTGGGCCGTCTCGTGGATCAGGTGCAGCACGATCCGGCGGGCCGACCAGAACCGGGGCTCCGGGGGTGACCACGGCGTCGTCGGCAGCCGGACCGAAACGTCCAGTGACGGCAGGGAAGCGACGTACTCGTCCGTCTCGGCCGCGGCCATCGAGTAGGCCGACAGCCAGTGCGAGAGCGTCACGCTCATCGAGTACTGCGCCGTGTCCAGCATCCCCTCCGGCAGGGAGCCGTCGCCGGTGCGCAGGATCCGCAGCCACAGGCGCTCGCCCGTGGCGAGGTGGCGGATCAGGCCGCCCAGGGTCAGCTCGCTGACCGTCGTGCGCTTGGCCGCTTCGGCGTCCGAAATGTCCCGGACCGGGATCAGCAGGCGCTTCCGGACTTCGGCGAGGAGCTCGAGCAGGTCTTCGTGTTCGCGAGTCATGGCGGAACCGTAGAACCGAAATAGGTCAGTTCCTGACCGGAATCCACAATCCCGCTGAGCGGCACCCGAGTTCGGTCAGAGGTCTGGACCAACGTCGAAATGCTGTGTCTTAATTCAAGGCGTGAATTTCGGTCTCTCGACGAGGAGGACCCGGATGGGTCTCGGACGCAGGCTGGGCATCGGCGCACTCGCCGTCGGGCTGCTGCTGGCTTCGGAAATCCCCGCGCTCGCCGGGAACGGCCCGGCCTACAAGGACTCCTGGCGGCCGGTCAAGGTCCGGGTCGCCGACCTGCTGTCGCGGATGACCCTCGACGACAAGCTCGGCCAGATGATGCAGGCCGAACGCCTCGGCGTGAAGTCACCGCAAGACGTCACCACCGGGCGGCTCGGTTCGCTGCTCTCCGGCGGTAGCTCGCAGCCGACGCCGAACACCCCGGTCACCTGGGCCGACATGTACGACGGCTTCCAGAAGGCCGCCCTCGCGACGCCGCTGGGCATCCCGCTCATCTACGGCGTCGACGCCGTCCACGGGCACAACGGCCTCTACGGCGCGACCGTCTACCCGCACAACATCGGCCTCGGCGCGACGCGCGACCCGCGGCTGGTGCAGAAGATCGGCCGCGCCACCGCGGAAGAGGTCTCCGGCACCGGCATCGACTGGGACTTCGCGCCCTGCCTGTGCGTCGCCCGCAACGACCGCTGGGGCCGCACCTACGAGTCGTTCGGCGAGGTTCCGCAGCTGGCCACCGAGATGACGTCGATCATCACCGGCCTGCAGGGGACGAAGCTGGACCAGCCGGGCTCGATCATGGCCACGGCCAAGCACTACGTCGGCGACGGCGGCACGACCGGCGGCGTCAACGAAGGCAACACGGAGATCGGCGAGCAGGAGCTGCGCCAGATCCACCTGCCGCCGTTCAAGGCCGCCGTCCAGCGCGGGGTCGGCTCGGTGATGATCAGCTACAGCAGCTGGAACAGCGTCAAGATGCACGCCAACTCGTACCTGATCAACGACGTCCTCAAGAAGGAACTGGGCTTCACGGGCATCGTCGTTTCGGACTACAACGGCGTCGACAAGATCGACGGCAAGACCGGGTTCACACCCGAAGAGGTCGAAGCCTCGATCAACGCCGGCATCGACATGGTCATGGTGCCCTACGAGTGGCAGAAGTTCATCGACACGCTGCGCACGCTGGTGCAGCAGGGCCGGGTGCCGATGTCCCGGATCGACGACGCGAACAAGCGCATCCTCACCAAGAAGTTCGAACTCGGCCTGTTCGAGCACCCGCTGACCGACCGCCGGTTCCTGAGCACCATCGGCAGCGCGCAGCACCGCGACCTGGCGCGTCAGGCCGTCCGCGAATCGCAGGTGCTGCTGAAGAACGACAACCACGTGCTGCCGCTTTCCCGGCACGAGAAGATCTTCGTGGCCGGCAAGAGCGCGGACGACATCGGCAACCAGTCCGGCGGCTGGACCGTCGGCTGGCAGGGCACCAGCGGCGCGGTCATCCCCGGCACCACGATCCTGCAGGGCATCGAGAGCACGTCGTCGAAGGTGACCTACGCCAAGGACGGCACCGGGATCGACCGGAGCTACGACGTCGCCGTCGCGGTCGTGGGGGAGACGCCGTACGCGGAAAGCAAGGGCGACCGTCCACATGGGATGGGCCTGGACGCCACCGACCTCGCCACGCTGCAGAAGCTGAAGGACTCCGGCGTGCCGACCGTGGTCGTGCTGGTGTCCGGGCGGCCGCTGGACATCGCGGCGCAGCTGCCGGACTGGGCCGGGCTCGTCGAGTCCTGGCTGCCGGGCAGCGAAGGACAGGGCGTGGCCGACGTCCTCTTCGGTGACTACAACCCCACCGGCAAGCTGCCGGTGACCTGGATGCGCAGCGCCGACCAGCAGCCCATCAACGTCGGCGACGGCAAACCGGCGCTGTTCCCCTTCGGCTACGGCCTGCGCTACTCGCGCCACTGGTGACCCCCGTCCCCCACCGGAAGGAACCCGCGATGTCCCGCCGTCCCCTGATCAGAATATTGGCGTTCTTCGCCGCCTGCCTGGGCTTGAGCCTGGGCGCCCCGGCGGTCCAGGCCGCGACGCCGTTCAAGGTGCTCGCCTTCTACAGCGGCACCTACGACGCCGCGCACATCAGCTTCGAGAAGGAAGCCAACGTCTGGTTCGCCCAGCAGGCCGCCGCCAACGGCTACACCTACTCGTCGACGACCGACTGGAACCGGCTCACCTCCCTCACCAAGTCGACCGCCGACGTCGTGATGTTCTTCGACGACCAGCCGCAGTCGGCCGCGCAGTTCCAGGGCTTCCAGACCTACATGCAGAACGGCGGCGGGTTCTTCGGCTTCCACGTCACCGCGTACAACGACAGCTCGACGCCCTCGTACGCCAACTGGTTCCACAACGACTTCCTCGGCACCGGCCGGTTCACGTCGAACACGTGGGGCCCGACCCCGGAGACGCTGAAGATCGAGAACCGCACGCACCCGTCGACGGTCAACCTGCCGGCGACGATCAAGTCGTCGACGTCGGAGTGGTACGCCTGGCAGAACGACCTGCGCCAGAACCCGAACATCTCGATCCTGGCGTCGATGGACCAGTCCACCTTCCCGATCGGCACCGACCCGAACCAGACCTGGTACAGCGGGTACTACCCGATCGCGTGGACGAACAAGAACTTCAAGATGATCTACGCCAACTTCGGTCACAACGCGATGAACTACGACACGAACACCGCGCTGTCGTCGACGTTCGAGAGCGCCGACCAGAACCGGTTCGTGCTCGACGGCCTGAAGTGGCTCGGCGGCGGTTCCACCACACCGACCGACCCGGGCACGATCGACCCGTCGGCCTGGTACGCCGTGACGAGCAAGGCGTCCGGCAAGTGCGTCGACGCGCGCGCCGCGGGCAGCACCAACGGCACGGTGATCCAGCAGTACACCTGCAACGGCACCACGGCGCAGCAGTTCCGGTTCGCCCCGACCAGCGGCGGCTACGACCGGATCGACAACCGCACCAACCCGGCCGAGGTCATCGACGTCACCGACGTCTCCACGGCCGACAACGCCGGCCTGCAGCTGTGGTCCTACAGCGGCGGGAACAACCAGCAGTGGCAGCCGGTGTCGGAGGGCGGCGGGTACTACCACTTCGTCGTCCGCCACACCGGCAAGTGCCTGACCGTGCCGGGCTCGTCCACCGCGGACAGCGTCCAGCTGGTCCAGGCGACCTGCACCGGCAGCGCCGCTCAGTCGTTCAAGGTCGCCTAGCGCGCCGTCGTCCTGATCCGCACGACCAGGGCGGCGAGCGTCAGGAGGAGCACGGCCAGGAGGGCGCCCGCGGACCGCGTGGTTCCGCGGGCGCCCCACGCCGTCCCGGCGGGCAGGACCACCAGCGACGTCGCCAGGTAGGCCCAGTGCGTCGCGGGCTCCGCCGGGTGGTCGCTCACCGCACCCGTGATGGCCTGTGCCAGCAGCGCGAGTTCGATCAGCACGGCCAGTGGGCGCCACCGCGGCCAGCGGTAGCGCCCGGCTGCCGTCACGACGAGGGCCGTGAGACCGGACAGCAGGCAGACGACCGTCGTCGCGAACGCCAGCGGCTCGATCACGCGCGGTTCGCTTTGCGGCGACGGCGTTTCGTGCCCAGGCGGTAGAGCCACGTCGACACGCCCGTGAGCATCAGGGCCAGCGGCGTCAGGCCGAGCACGACCCAGGCGAGCCGCCACCACCCGTCGACCAGCCAGCCGAAGTGCGCGGCCTCGAACACCTTGCTGTAGAACCGGTTCGCCGCCGGCTCCGCCTTGGCGTCCACAGAGGACACGTGCGTGGCGTCGTGGCTGTCGACGTACACCGTGCGGTCGCCGCCGAAGAACGCGCGGGCGCCGTAGGGCCGGTAGCCGTCGTCGGCGATCGACACCGTTTAGTAGTCCGTGCCTTCGGCCGGCGGGACGAGGTAGCGGACGGTCCCGGGCGACGCGGCCAGCGCGGCGGCCGACGCCTGGTCGATCCCGATCACGGGCGTGCCGGGCGCGGCCGGGTTCGCCGTGAAGCTGTACTTCGCCTCATCGGGCGCCGAGCCGCCGGTGAGCGCCAGCCACGCGTTTTCCACCGGCGGCAGGTAGAACGCGGCGCCCGTGACGCCCCACATCAGCACGAACGGCACCGAGACGATGCCGATCACGTTGTGCAGGTCGTAGTCGCGCGCGAAGCGGCCCTTGCCGAGCCGCACGCGGAAGCCGTGCGAGAACCTCTTGACCCCGGGCCACCACACGACGATCCCGGTGATCGCCAGCAGGACCATCAACAGCCCGAGCACCACCAGGACCGCCTCGCCCCAGTTCGCCTCGGGCAGCGGTGACGGGGCGGCGAGCCAGGAGACGTAGCCCGGGTCGGTCGCGCAGGTGAAGGCGCAGTCGTGCAGGTTGGTCAGCCAGCCCATGACGCCGTCGGCGAGCTTCTGCGGGCCGGTGATCCGCCCGCTGCCGGGGTCGACCGCGTATGCCTCGGTGTAGCCGGTGTCGCCGACCGCGATGATGCCGCCGTCGTTGCTCACCCAGGCCGCGGAGAACTCCGGGTGGGCCTGCTTGACGAGGTCGCGGGCCTGCTGCAGCCCGATCGGGTGGGTGCTCTCGGTGTGCGCGTAGAAGTCCGCGTGCGTCGCGCGGAAGTACTCGGCGCGGTAGAGCAGGACCACTCCGGCGGTGGTCTCGAGGACCAGCAGCAGCCCGAGCACCAGCGACGTCCACCGGTGCGTCACGACCAAGGCGCGGCGCACCGGTTTCCGGCGCCGCCGCCGGGGTTTCGGCGGATCGGCGCTGGTCAGCGCGGGTGCTTCGGCGGTCATGGCGGTCCCCCCACTCGGTCAAGATCGAAGTGAGGTTAGCCTTGCTTAACAAAAATGTCTTCCGTCCATCGGGGGATGTGCGGCGGGTCACCGCACCCCTAACATGAAGTTCCTTCATGAATGGGGGTGCCATGCGGCGCGGTGCGGTCTTCGTGGTCTGGGCGCTCCTCGCGGGTCTGGTGACCCCGGCGGCGGCCGCCGTCCAGCCGTTCTTCTGGGGCGTCGCGACGTCCGGCTACCAGTCGGAGGGCTCGGCGCCCGACAGCAACTGGCGCCGCTACGAACAGGCGAAGACGGCGTCGATCAAGGAGCCCTACCGCGACGCCGTCGACTTCCGGCACCACTACGCCGAGGACATCGACCGCGCGAAGCAGCTTGGCGTGAACGTGTTCCGGTTCAGTGTCGAGTGGGCCCGGATCGAGCCCCGGCCCGGTCAGGTGGACCAGGCCGAGCTGGCGTACTACGACGACGTCGTCCGGCACGTCGTGGACGCGGGCATGCGGCCGATGATCACCCTCGACCACTGGGTCTACCCGGGCTGGGTCGCCGACCAGGGCGGCTGGGACAGCGACCGCACGGTGGACGCCTGGCTCGCCAACGCCCGCCGCGTCGTCGAGCGCTACAAGGGCCTCGGCGCGATCTGGATCACGATCAACGAGCCGACCGTCTACCTGCAGAACGAGACCACCAACGGCGGGCTCGCCGGCTGGAAGCTGCCGTGGGCGCAGGCGCGGCTGGTGACGGTGCACCGCGCGGCCTACGACCTGATCCACCAGCTGGACCCGGGTGCGCTCGTGTCCAGCAACACCGCGTACATCCCGGCTGTCCAGGGCGTGCTCGACGCGTCGTTCCTCGACCGCGTGCGCGACAAGCTCGACTTCGCCGGCCTGGACTACTACTACGGCGCGAGCCTCGACAACCTCAGCGCGATCCACGCGGCCAGTGGCGAGTTCTGGAAGGTGACGCCGCAGCCGGACGGCATCTACTACGCGCTGCGGTACTACGCGCGGAAGTTCCCGAACCTGCCGCTGTACGTCGTCGAGAACGGCATGCCGACCGACAACGGCAACGCGCGGCCGGACGGCTACACGCGCTCGGACCACCTGCGCGACCACATCTACTGGGTGCAGCGCGCGAAGGCCGACGGCATGAACGTCATCGGCTACAACTACTGGAGTCTCACCGACAACTACGAGTGGGGCAGCTATCAGCCGCGGTTCGGACTGTACACAGTGGATGCCGCGACCGATCCGGCGCTGACGCGGCGGCCGACCGATGCCGTCGCGACGTACCGGCAGCTGATCGACGGCCACGGCGTCCCGGCGGGGTACACGCCGGTGCGGCCACCGGGCTTCTGCTCGGTCGTCGACGGCCTCGGCAGTTGCCTCGACCCGGCGCGCTACCCGGGTCCGGTGGCTCCGCTGGGCTGATTTTCCGCCGTTGACCTGCGGGTCAGCGGTCCGGTCTTGATAAATACATGCCGGTCTGTATGTTTGTTGCCATGACGAACAAGGTGTACGTCGTCGGCGTCGGGATGACGAAGTTCGAGAAGCCGGGCCGGCGTGCGGACTGGGACTACCCGCAGATGGCCCGCGAGTCCGGGACCAGGGCCCTGGCCGACGCCGGGGTCGCCTACGACGCCGTCCAGCAGGCCTACGTCGGCTACGTCTACGGCGAGTCGACGTCCGGCCAGCGCGCGGTCTACGAGCTGGGGATGACCGGGATCCCGGTGGTCAACGTCAACAACAACTGCTCGACCGGCTCGACCGCGCTGTACCTCGCCGCCGAGGCGGTCCGCGGCGGCCGCGCGGACTGCGTGCTGGCGCTGGGCTTCGAGAAGATGAAGCCGGGCTCACTCGGGTCGACGTTCGACGACCGCGAACAGCCCATGGGCAACCACATGCAGGCGCTCGCCGAGATCTCGGAGGTGCTGTTCCCGCCCGCGCCGTGGATGTTCGGCGCTGCCGGGCGTGAGCACATGAAGCAGTACGGGACGACCGCCGAGCACTTCGCGAAGATCGGCGAGAAGAACCACCGGCACTCGGTGAACAACCCGTACGCGCAGTTCCAGGACGTCTACTCGCTCGAGGACGTCCTGGCGTCGCGGATGATCTACGACCCGTTGACCAAGTTGCAGTGCTCGCCGACGTCGGACGGCTCCGGCGCGGCGATCCTCGCGAGCGAGTCCTTTGTGGAGTCCCACGACCTGGCGGGGCGCGCGGTCGAGATCGTCGGCCAGGCCATGACCACCGACTTCCGCAGCACGTTCGACGGCAGCGCCAAGAACATCGTCGGCTACGACATGACCCGGCAGGCCGCCCGCCAGGTGTACGACCAGGCCGAGCTCGGGCCGGCGGACTTCCAGGTCGTCGAGCTGCACGACTGCTTCTCCGCCAACGAGCTGCTGACGTACGAAGCGCTCGGCCTCTGCGAAGAAGGCGAAGGCGGGGCGCTCGTCGACGCCGGCGACACCACGTACGGCGGTCGATGGGTCGTCAACCCGTCCGGCGGCCTCATCTCGAAGGGCCATCCGCTCGGCGCGACCGGGCTCGCCCAGTGCGCCGAACTGACGTGGCAGCTGCGCGGCGACGCCGAAAAGCGGCAGGTCGAGCACGTCCAGGCCGCGTTGCAGCACAACATCGGACTCGGTGGCGCCGCCGTCGTCACCGCCTACCAGCGAGCTTAGGAGACACCATGGGCCAGATCAGCGCGTCCGTCGAACTGCCCGCCCCGCCGGACAAGGTGTGGGCGGAGTTCAGCAACCCGAACAACTTCGAGAAGTGGCTGACCATCCACACCAAGTGGAAGGGCGAGGTCCCGGCCGAGTTCTCGCAGGGCTCGCAGGTGTCCGAGGTCGTCACGATGCTCGGGATGGCGAACACGATCACCTGGACCGTCGACGCCTACGAAGCCCCGCACCGGCTCGTCATCTCCGGCACCGGCATGGCCGGGGTGAAGGTCGAGTTCTCGCTTTCGGTGGCGGCGGCCGGCGAGGGGTCGGCCGCCACCATCGACGCCGCGTTCACCGGCCAGATGATCGTCGGCGCGCTCGGCAAGGCCGTCGAAAAGGACGGCAAGAAGAACCTCGACGAGTCCCTCGAGAAGTTCAAGGCGCTGGTCGCATGAAGTTCGACCCGGCCGGGCTGGACAAGTGGACCTCGCCGGTTTCGTTCGACGTCACGCGCGAGCGGATCGCCGAATACGCGGCCGCCACGAACGACCCGATCCCGGCCCACCGCGCCGGTGACGTCGCGAGCCCGGTGTTCGCGATCGTGCCGGTGTTCCAGTCCCTGCTGGAGCCGGCCCTGGAAGTGGTGCCGACGGCGCTGTTCGGCCGGGTGCTGCACGGCGAGCAGGACTTCCGGTTCCACCGCCCGATCCGGCCCGGCGACGCCCTGGTGTCCCGCGCGAAGATGACCGGCTACGAGGGCCTGCCGAAGGGCACCCGCGCGACCGTCTACCTCGAATGCCGCGGCTCGGACGGCGAGCTGGTCAACGAGCAGTACGTGACGTTCTTCGTCCGCGGCTTCGACACCGGCGAGACGCGCGGTTCACTCGGGCCGTCGCACCGGTTCGACGACGCGCTGCGGGCACGGGCGCCGGTGGCGAAGGTCAGCCAGCACGTCGACGACGACCAGACGTTCCGCTACGGCCCGGCCGCCGGCGACCCGATGCCGATCCACCTCGACGAGGAGGTCGCGAAGGAAGCCGGGCTGCCGGGGATCATCGCGCACGGGCTCTGCACGATGGCGTTCACGTCGTGGGCGGTGCTCACCGAGGTCGCCGGGTCCGATGTGGACAGACTGCGCCGGCTGGCCGTGCGGTTCGCCGCGCCGGTGCTGCCGGGCCAGGACCTCTCGACGTCGATCTGGGCGTCGGGTCCTTCTTCCTATGCCTTCGAAACCACGGTGGGAGACACGGTCGTGCTCAAAGACGGACTTGCGGAGCTGTGATGGGTGCACTCGACGGGCGCGTCGCGCTGGTCACCGGCGCGGGCCGGGGGATCGGACGGGAACACGCGCTGCTGTTCGCTCGCGAAGGCGCTTCGGTCGTCGTCAACGACCTGGGCGGGGACAACGACGGGAGTGGTTCGGACGCCGGGCCCGCCGCTTCGGTCGCCGAGGAAATCCGGGCGCTCGGCGGCTCGGCGGTGGCCAACACGTCGAGCGTGACGTCGTGGCAGGGCGCGTCCGAGCTGGTCGAGCAGGCCGTGACCGAGTTCGGGCGGCTGGACGTCGTGGTCAACAACGCGGGCATCCTGCGGGACGCGTTCGTCGCGAGCATCACCGAAGAGCAGTGGGACGCGGTGATCGCGGTGCACCTCAAGGGGCACGCGGCAGTGCTGCACCACGCGGCGGCGTACTGGAAGTCGGCGTCGAAGGCCGGCTCGCCGGTCGCGGCGTCGGTGATCAACACGGCGTCGGCGTCCGGGGTGACCCTGCCGAACGCGGGCCAGGTCAACTACGGCGCGGCCAAGGCGGGCATCGCGGCGATGACGCTGGTCGCGGCGGCCGAGCTGGAACGCTACGGCGTGCGCGTCAACGCGATCGCGCCGATCGCCCGCACCCGGCTGACGCTGGCGACGCCCGGCATGGGCGCGATCTTCGCCGCGCCGGTGGCGGAGGGCGAGTTCGACGCGTTCTCGCCGGCGAACATCTCCCCGCTGGTGGCCTACCTGGCCACGGAGAAGTGCCCGCTCACCGGGAAGGTGTTCGCGGTCCAGGGCGGCGCGATCTCGGAGCTGGCGGGCTGGCACGACGTCAAGGTGATCGAGACGGACGGGCCCTGGGCGATCGACGACATCGCGGCGAGGCTGCCGTGATCGAGTGGTCCGAGACGGATCTGCTGATCCGCGATTCGATCCGGGAGTTCATCGCCAAGGAGATCCGGCCGCACCTGGACGAGCTGGAGAGCGGCGTGCTGCCGCCGTACGACATCATCCGGAAGATGTTCGCCGCCTTCGGACTGGACGCGCTCGCGCGGGAGTCGGTCTCGAAGCTGCTTTCCGGTTCGTCCGGCTCTTCCGCACCGAAGATGGGCGGGCAGGAAACCCTGGCGCTGGTCGCGGTCAGCGAGCTGGCCGGGGTCAGCCTGGGCATCGTCGCTTCCCTCGGCGTCTCGCTGGGCCTGACGGCCGCGACGATCCTGTCCAAGGGTTCCGCCGAACAGAAGCAGCGCTGGCTGCCGGAACTGGCGACGTTCGAGAAGGTCGGCGCGTGGGCGATCACCGAGCCGGACTCGGGCTCGGACGCGTTCGGCGGCATGCAGACTTCCGTGCGGCGCGACGGTGACTCGTACGTGCTGAACGGCCGGAAGACGTTCATCACCAACGGCCCGCACGCGGACGTCGTGGTGGTGTACGCGAAGCTGGACGACGGTTCGCCGGTGCGGGACCGGCCGGTGCTGACGTTCGTGCTGGACCGCGGCATGCCGGGGTTCGTGCAGGGCAAGCCGTTCAAGAAGATGGGCATGATGTCTTCGCCGACGGGCGAACTCTTCTTCGACGACGTCCGCCTGGGCCCGGATCGCCTGCTGTCTTCGTCGGGTTCGGAGAGCGCCCGCGAGAGCTTCGCGGCGGAGCGTGTGGGCGTGGCGGCGCTGTCGCTCGGGATCATCAACGAGTGCCAGCGGCTGTGCGTCGCGTACGCGAAGTCGCGGAAGTTGTGGGGCCAGGAAATCGGCCGGTTCCAGCTGATCCAGCTCAAGCTGGCGAAGATGGAGGTCGCGCGGCTCAACGTCCAGAACATGGTGTTCCAGACGGTGGCCAAGCTCCGCGCGGGTAAACGGCCTTCCTTGGCCGAGGCTTCGGCGATGAAGCTGTACTCCTCCGAAGCGGCGACGGAGGTCGCCATGGAGGCGGTCCAGCTCTTCGGCGGCAACGGCTACATGGCCGAGTACCGGGTGGAACAACTGGCCCGGGACGCGAAGTCGCTGATGATCTACGCCGGCAGCAACGAGATCCAGGTGACGCACATCGCCAAGGCACTCCTGGCCTGACCCCGTCGTGCGTGTTCAGGGCGGTTCCAGCCGCCCTGAACACGCACGACGTCAGTCGCGCTCGATGAGGTGGCCCACCACGTCCGGGCCCGGGTGGGCGTGGCCCGAGCCGTCGCGGCGGACGTCGATCTCCGGGAGCTCCACCGGGTCGCCGTTCTTCGCCGAGCCCGCCGGGCGGGGGCCGATCCACGCCACGCGCAGGGACGTTTCGCCCTTCAGGAACCGTTGCGCCCGGACACCGCCCGTCGCGCGGCCCTTGGCCGGGTACTCGCTGAACGGCGTCACCTTCACGCTCTGCCCGGTCGCGGTGATGACCAGGGGCTCGCCGTGTTCGTCGTCGTCCGTGCGGACCGCGCCGAAGAAGACCGCCGAGGCGTCCGCGCCCAGGTTGATGCCCGCCATGCCGCCGCCCTTGAGGCCCTGCGGGCGGACCAGCGAGGCCGCGTACTTCAGCAGGGACGCGTCGGAAGACAGGAACGCCAGCGTTTCCGAGCCGTCCGTCAGCCAGGTCGCGCCGACGACCTCGTCGCCGTCCTTCAGCGTGATCACTTCGAACTCGTCCGAGCGGACTGGCCACTCCGGCGAGCACACCTTCACGACGCCCGCGCGCGTGCCGAGGGCCAGGCCGGGCGAACCCGCCGCCTGCTCGCCCAGCGGGGCGATGCCGATGACCGTCTCGCCCTTCTCCAACGGGACCAGCTCGCGCGCCGCCATGCCGCCGCGCAGCGAGACCGTGCCCGCCTGCTCCGGGAGCACCGGCAACGGCAGCACGTCCGTCTTGAACGCCCGGCCGCGGCTCGTCACCAGCAGCACCTGGCCGCGCGCCGTCGTGTGGACCACCGCCGAGACGGCGTCGTGCTTCACGCGGCCGTTGCGGCGGCGCGTCTCCGTCGACTCCTCGGACTCCGCCGCGGTGCGGGCCACCAGGCCGGTCGCCGACAGGATCACCTGGCACGGGTCGTCCGCGACCTCGAGGGGCCCGGACGGCTTGGACGCGGCCAGGACCTCCTTCAGGTCACCGTCGATCAGCGAGGTGCGGCGCTCGGTCGAGAAGTCCTTCGCGATCTTCGCCAGCTCCGACGACACGAGCTTCTTCAGCACCGACTCGTCGTCCAGGATCTTGGTCAGCTCGGCGATCTCGTCGCGCAGCCTGTCCTGCTCCGACTCCAGCTCGAGCCGGTCGTACTTGGTGAGCCGGCGCAGGGGGGTGTCGAGGATGTAGGTCGCCTGGATCTCCGACAGCTTGAAGCGCGACATCAGGCCGTCCTTGGCGGCCTGCGCGTTCTCGCTCTCGCGGATGAGCTTGATGACCTTGTCGATGTTCAGCAGCGCGATCAGCAGGCCGTCGACCAGGTGCAGCCGCTCTTCGCGCTTGCGGCGCCGGTACTTCGTGCGCCGCGTGACGACGTCGTAGCGGTGCCGCAGGAAGACCTCGAGGAGTTCCTTCAACCCCAGCGTCTGCGGCTGGCCGTCGACGAGCACCAGGTTGTTGATGCCGAACGACTGCTCCAGCGGCGTGAGCCGGTACAGGTCCGCCAGCAGCGCCTGCGGGTTGACGCCGACCTTGCACTCGATGACCAGCCGCGTGCCGTTCTCGCGGTCGGTGAGGTCCTTGACGTCGGCGATGCCGGTGAGCCGCTTGGACTTGTTGACCTCGTCGGTGATCTTCTCGATCACCTTCTCCGGCCCGACGCCGTAGGGCAGCTCGGTGACGGTGATCGCCTGCCGGCCGCGGCTGCCTTCGAGCGGCCCGGTCTCGCAGTTCGCGCGCATCCGGACCACGCCGCGGCCGGTCTCGTACGCGCGGCGCACCTCGTCCAGGCCCAGCAGGCTGCCGCCGGTCGGCAGGTCGGGGCCCGGCACGAACTCCATCAGCTTGTCGAGCGTCGCGGTCGGGTGCGTGATCAGCCACCGCGCCGCCGCGACGACCTCGCCGAGGTTGTGCGGGATCATGTTCGTCGCCATCCCGACCGCGATCCCGGACGTGCCGTTGACCAGCAGGTTCGGGAACGCCGCGGGCAGCACGGACGGCTCCTCGAGCGAGCCGTCGTAGTTCGGGCGGAAGTCGACGGTGTCCTCGCCGAGCTCGCCGACCAGCTGCATCGCCTCGGGCGACATCCGCGCCTCGGTGTACCGCGAAGCGGCCGGGCCGTCGTCGGGCGAACCGAAGTTGCCGTGGCCGTCGATCAGCGGGACGTTCAGCGAGAAGTCCTGGGCCAGCCGCACCATCGCGTCGTAGATCGCGACGTCACCGTGCGGGTGGTACTTGCCCATCACGTCGCCGACCACGCGCGACGACTTCACGTACGCGTGCGTCGGGCGGTAGCCGTTCTCGTTCATCGAGTACAGGATCCGGCGGTGCACCGGCTTCAGCCCGTCCCGCGCGTCCGGCAGGGCGCGCGAGTGGATGACCGAGTACGCGTACTCCAGGTAGCTGTCTTCGATCTCGGTCTTCAGCGAGTTGTCGAAGACGTTCGCACCGGGGGAGTCGAACGCGCTGGGATCGACCTTGGTGGTGGTGCCCTTGCGGCGTGCCACGGCAGAACTCCTTGGTAGCTGCGAAATTTAAGCGTCGATGGCTTCGCGGTCGATCCGGTCCGAAGAGGCGACCAGCCAGTTCCGCCGGGGCTCGACCTTCTCGCCCATCAGCAGTTCCAGCGCGCCTTCGGCGGCTTCGACGTCGTCCATGGTGATCCGGCGGACCGAGCGGGTGGCCGGGTTCATCGTGGTCTCCCACAGCTCGTCGGCGTCCATCTCGCCGAGACCCTTGAACCGCGGCACCGGGGTGACGATGTTCTTGCCCGCCCGCTCCAGCTCGGCGAACTTCGTCTCCATCTCCTGCTGCGTGTACGTGAAGTGCGTCTCCGGGTTGCGGCCCTTCGTGACGAGCTTGTGCAGCGGCGGCATCGCCGCGTACAGCCGGCCGTCCTCGATCACCGGGCGCATGTACTTCGCGAACAGCGTGATCAGCAGGGTCCGGATGTGCGAGCCGTCGACGTCCGCGTCCGCCATCAGGATCACGCGGCCGTAGCGCATGGTCGTCAGGTCGAACGTCCGGCCGGTGCCGGCGCCCAGGACCTGCACGATCGACGCGATCTCGGCGTTCTTCAGCGTGTCGCCGAGCGACGCCTTCTGGACGTTCAGGATCTTGCCCCGCAGCGGCAGCAGCGCCTGGTACTCCGACACGCGCGCCATCCGCGCCGAACCCAGCGCGCTGTCACCCTCGACCAGGAACAGTTCGCTGCGCGAGACGCCGGTGGTGCGGCAGTCGACCAGCTTCGGCGGCATCGCCGCGCCTTCGAGGGCGGTCTTGCGCCGGGCCGCGTCCTTCTGCTGCTTCTGGGTGAGCCGCACGCGCGCGGCGTCGACCACCTTCTGCAGCACGACCTTGGCCTCGGACTTCGTCTTGCGGTCCTCGGTCCAGGCCTTGACGTGCTTGTCGACGATGCCCTGGATGACCCGGGTGATGCCGGCCGTGGACAGCTCGTCCTTCGTCTGCGACGTGAACTGCGGCTCCGGCAGCCGGACGTGCACGACGGCCGTCATGCCCTCGAGCACGTCCTCGGTCGTCGGCATGTCCTCCTTGGGCTTGAGCAGCCCGCGGGTCTTGGAGATGGCCTCCTGCAGCGACTTCGTCAGCGCGCGGTCGAACCCGCGGCGGTGCGTGCCGCCGTGCAGGTTGCGGATCGTGTTGGTGAAGCACTCGACCGTGCGCTCGTAGCCGGTGCCCCAGCGCAGCGCCACCTCGACCTCGGCGCGACGCTCCACATTGGACTGCATGACGCCGTTGGCGTCCGCCGCGTTCTCCTTGTACGTGCCTTCGCCGGTGATCAGCAGCGTGCCGCAGACCGGCTTTTCCCCCGACGGGGTCAGGAAGTCGACCATGTCGACGAGGCCGCGCGGGAAGTGGAAGGTCTCTTCGTTGATGGTGTCTTCGATCGCGGTGCGCAGCACGTACGTGACGCCCGGGACGAGGAACGCGGTGTTGCGCAGCTTGGCCCGCACGCCCTCGACGTCCAGCACCGCGCCGGTCTCGAAGTAGCGCGAGTCGTACCAGTAGCGGATCGACGTGCCGGACCGCTCGCCGCGCTTCATCTTGCCGACGAGGTTCAACCCGGACCGGCGGGTGAACTTCGCCTTCGGGCCGGGCGCGTCGAAGGTGCCGGGGACGCCGTGCTTGAACGACATCTGGTGGACCTTGCCGTCCTGCTTCACCGTGACGTCGAAGCGGTGCGACAGCGCGTTGACGGCCGAAGCGCCGACGCCGTGGAGGCCGCCGGAGGTCTTGTAGCCGGAGCCGCCGAACTTGCCGCCGGCGTGCAGGCGGGTCAGGACCAGCTCGACGCCGGACAAACCGGACTTGGCGTGGGTGCCGGTGGGGATGCCGCGGCCGTCGTCGTCCACCTGGACGCTGCCGTCGGCGTGGAGCGTGACGACGACCTTCGTCGCGTGGCCGGCGACACCCTCGTCCGTCGAGTTGTCCACCACCTCGGAGAAGAGGTGGTTGATGCCGCGGCTGTCGGTGGAGCCGATGTACATCCCGGGGCGTTTGCGGACGGCCTCGAGACCCTCGAGATGCGTCAGGTCGTCGGCCCCGTACAAGGTCTCGGCAGTCACAGGGTCGTTCTCCCGGATCGTGGCTCGCGAAAGTGCTGGTGGTGGTGCGGACTCGGCCTGCACCGTACTGCAGGATATCCGCCCACCCCGACAAGTTCCGCGCGCTCCGCCCCCGGTGTGGCGGAAAGCGCCCCCTACTTGGGGTCGTAGCCCAGGTCGGGCCACAGGCCCAGCAGGGCTTCGATCTTCCGCGGGACCTGGAAGCTGTTCCGGAAGTTCGGCTTCTCGCCGATCGCGGCGAGCCCCTTGCGGAGGTCGCCGAACACCGGCTTCGCGGCCGTCTCCCGCGTCAGGAGGTAGCAGTACGTGCGGCGGGGGTAGGCGAACTCGTCGGTGTACGCGTGCAGGACGAGCCCGGGGGCCTCGATCTGCGACCCGACCAGGGCGCGGCCCTGCTTCTGGCTGTAGACGCGGATCACGTGCACGCCCGGGCGGAGCGTGCGCGGCGGGTCCTGGCCCTGGCCGTCGTCGGCCCAGAACAGCTCCACCCGGAAGGGTGCTTCGCCGTTCTCACCGGGGTGCGTGTGCTCGCGGGCCAGCTCCTCGAGCCGGTACTCGGCTTCGGCCGACGGCTCGCCGCCTTCGACGAGGCTGACGAGGTACAGCTCGGCCGGGCGCGGCCAGTTCGGGCGGGGGACGTCAGGGGCCTCGGTGGCTTCCGGCTCGGCTGCTGCCGCAACCGGTTCCGTGACCGCGGGGGTCTCGGCGGCGGGAGCCGTGGTCTCGGTGGCCGGGGGCTCGGTCACCGCCGGGCGCTCCTCGGCGGCGGGCGGCTCCGGCGCCACGGGCTGAGCCGGGCGGACCGGCGACGGTGCCGGGGCCGCGGGCCGGACCGGGGACGGTGGGGGCGGTGGGGTCGCGGGCCGAACCGGGGTCGCGGGCCGGGTCGTGACGACCGGGCGGGCCGGCGGTGTCGCGGCGCGGGCCGGGGTGGCGGGGCGCGGCGTGGTGACCGGTTTGCCGGCGCCGTACTGCTCCAGGAGCGGCTCCAGGTCGCCCGCCGTGAGCGCGGGGCCCGCGAGGTCGCACCACTCGAGCCAGGCCTCCTGGGCCTCCTCGACGGTGTGCCGCTCGGTGGTGACCGTCACGGCTTCGAACAGCTGGCGGGGGCCCGCGGCGGTGACGTCGGCCGAGCCGGCGACCACGAACGACGGGTCGTCCTCGGCGATCACCAGCTTCGCGTTGAGCCCGCGCAGCGAGTGCACGATCACCCCCGCCTTCACCCAGTGCAGCAGGGCGTGCGGGCTAGTGGTGCCGGCCAGCACCGTGTCGAGGCTCGCGTCCGTGATCAGCGTGTCGCCCGGTTGCAAGGGCAACAACGCCGCCGCGCCGGGACCCACGTGACCGAAGGCGGCCACCAGGTTCCTGCGCGGGGCGAGCAGGGGGGTGATCGAGGCCCAGATGTCGCGGCCCGTGAGGAGTCGTACCGAACGTTCTGCCAGACCCAGCCGAGCGAGCTCCGCGTCCATGCCCCTGACCTTACTTGGTGCCCCCTACGGCTTTGTCGGCCGGAATATCTCTTGCTTGGAAGTAGTTGAACGCGCATGTAAGATGGGGGTCGCGAAGGGAGCAGGTCATGCAGTTCGGAATCTTCACGGTGGGCGACGTCACGACCGATCCCACGAACGGCACCACGCCCAGTGAGCACGAGCGCATCAAGGCGATGGTCCGCATCGCGCTGAAGGCGGAAGAGGTGGGTCTCGACGTCTTCGCGACGGGCGAGCACCACAACCCGCCGTTCGTGCCGTCGTCGCCCACGACGATGCTGGGGTACATCGCGGCGCAGACGTCCAAGATCATCCTGTCGACGTCGACCACGCTGATCACGACGAACGACCCGGTGAAGATCGCCGAGGACTTCGCGATGCTGCAGCACCTGGCCGACGGCCGCGTCGACCTCATGATGGGCCGCGGCAACACGGGCCCGGTGTACCCGTGGTTCGGCGAGGACATCCGCCAGGGCATTCCGCTGGCGATCGAGAAGTACGCGCTGCTGCGCCGGCTGTGGCGCGAGGACGTGGTCGACTGGGAGGGCAAGTTCCGCACGCCGCTGCAGGGCTTCACGGCGACGCCGCGGCCGCTGGACGGGGTCCCGCCGTTCGTCTGGCACGGGTCGATCCGCAGCCCGGAGATCGCCGAGCAGGCGGCGTTCTACGGTGACGGCTTCTTCGCCAACCACATCTTCTGGCCGACGTCCCACTTCCAGCAGCTGATCGGCTTCTACCGCCAGCGCTACGAGCACTACGGCCACGGTTCGGCGGACCAGGCGATCGTCGGCCTGGGCGGTCAGGCGTTCATCCGCCCGAAGTCGCAGGACGCGCGGAAGGAGTTCCGCCCGTACTTCGACAACGCCCCGGTGTACGGCCACGGCCCGTCGCTGGAGGAGTTCACCGACCAGACACCGCTGACGGTGGGCAGCCCGCAGGAGGTCATCGACAAGACGCTGACGTTCCGGGAGCACTTCGGCGACTACCAGCGCCAGCTGTTCCTGATGGACCACGCGGGCCTGCCGCTGAAGACGGTGCTGGAACAGCTCGACCTGCTGGGCTCGGAGGTGATCCCGGTGCTGCGGAAGGAACTGGACGCCAAGCGGCCGGCTCACGTCCCTGAAGCGCCTACGCACGCTTCGCTGGTCGAGTCCCAGGCTCTGTCTTTGTCGGAGGTGTCGGCATGAAGCTCGCGGTGGTGACGGCCGGCCTGTCGGTGCCTTCGTCGACCCGCCTGCTGGCGGACCGCTTGGCCGCGGCGACGGTCGCCGCGGCCGGGTCCCCGGGCTCGGTCTCGGTGGAGGTGGTGGAGCTGCGCGACATCGCCCTGGACGTGACGAAGAACCTGCTGACGGGTTTCCCGAGCCCGGCTTTGCGGTCGGCGATTTCGACGGTGACCGGCGCGGACGCGCTGATCGTGGTGACCCCGGTGTTCACGGCCGGGTACAGCGGTTTGTTCAAGTCGTTCTTCGACGTGCTGGACTCGGATTCGCTGGTGGGCAAGCCGGTGCTGCTCGGCGCTACTGGCGGGACTGAGCGGCATTCGCTGGTGCTGGACTACCAGCTGCGGCCGTTGTTCGGGTATCTGAAGGCGGATCCGGTGGCGACGGGGGTGTATGCGGCGTCGTCCGACTGGGGAGGGGCGTTGCAGCGGCGGATCGAGAAGGCAGGCGCGGAGCTGGCAGCTGCTGTTGGTGGGCGGCCTGCTTTGGCTGCTGAGCCGGATTTCGTGCCGTTTGATCAGTTGCTGGCCGGGGCCGGTGAGTAGGGGTTTGGCGGGTTTGGGTCCGGTGGCTTTGGCTGCCGGGCCCCTTCTCGTTTCGGTGGGCACCGCCGGGGTGGGTGGCTTCGCTCGGGCTGGGTGGGCGGAAGCTCGGGACCGGGCGCGGCTTGGTTCGGCTGGGTGGGCACCGCCGGGGGCGGGTGATCAGTTGCGGCGAGCGAAGGGCTGCGGTGGGAGTCGTGAGTGGGGCCAGTCGGCGGGTGGTTCGTGGCTGGGCGTGGGAGTAGGCCCGTAGCCGGTGGCTGCGGGCCTTTCCCGTTTGTGGTTGTCAGGCTGCGAAGGGGAGTGGTTGGTGGAGGTTGTTGCGCCTGGGTTTTCGGCGTTTGTCCAGGAAGGTTGGTGGGAGGAATTCGGGGAGGCCGTCGGGGGCGATGCGGACTTCCCAGCCGGAGCGGTGCAGGAGCCGGTGGTGGTGGGCGCACATCAAGACCAGGTTGGCGAGGTTGGTGGGGCCGCCGTCGGCCCAGTGGCGGATGTGGTGACCCTGGCAGTGCCGTGGTGGGCGGTGGCAGCCGGGGAAGGCGCAGCCGCGGTCGCGCAGGAACAGGGCGTGGCGGATGCCGTTGGGGATCAGGCGGCGTCGGCGGCCCAGGTCGAGGGGTTCGCTTTTGCTGCCGAGGACGGCGGGGATGAGGGTGCAGTCGCAGGCGTGGAGGCGGGCCTCGGCGGCGGACATGGTGCCGGTGTCGCCCAGGATGGCGCGGCCGATTCCGGTTTTCAGGTCGTCGAGGGAGATGGCGACGGTGACGTGGGCGCGTTCGCCTGCCTGGGTCGGGAGGTCGGGGGTGGTGAGGGCGAGGTCGATGGCGTCGGAGAAGGCGTCGCCGTAGCGTTCCTGCGGGGACCGGTGGTCGTCGGTGCCGCGGCGCTGGGCGAGGGAGTCGAGCAGGGCGTTGGCGCGGGAGCCGGTTTCGTCGTCGAAGCGGCCGTTCAGCTCCCACACCCCGGATCTTTTCCGCCGCAGTGACAGTTCCCGGGTGGGGGTGGCGGGTTCGGTCTCGTCGGGTGCGGTGCCGTCGGGGTCGAGGTGGGCCAGGATCCGGGTGCCGAGCACGGCGACTTGCTGGTAGCCCGCTTCGGTGGCGAGGGCGAGCAGGTGTTGCTCGGCGTCCTCGCGGTGTTCGGGGGTGATCTGCTGCAGGGTGGTGACGATCGTGTCGATCATCGGGTTGCTCAGCGAGCCCGCGGCGGCAGCCGTCGCGGGAGCCAACGCCGGGGTGGGGGTGCCGTCGAGGGCGCGGCCGGGATTCAACGCCCGGGCACGCTTCACCACGGCCTCGGCGGCGGATTTCGGAATGTCGGCCAGGTGTTCCAAGAGGCGAGGGACGGAGCGGTAGCCGAAGAGGTCGAGAACGCCGCGGGATTCGATTTCGACCAGCAGCGACCCGATTTCGGCTTCGGCGGTCCGCACGACGGTGAGCAGGCTGCAGATGCGATCGGCCAGGGCCGCCGCGTCCGCTTGCCACACCGCTCTGTCGTCCACACAACAAGATTACCGGCCCCAGAACACATGTTCATCACTCGATGAGGTGACGATGCTCGCTGCGTGGGGAATCGGCGCAGACGAGCACCGCAAGAAGCAAGAACACGAAGCGCCGATTTCCCACGCCACGGCGAAGCCGCATCTTTAAAAGCCGGGATAACGAACCCGATAACGAAGGTGAGTAACCCCATCACCCTCGACAACCTGAACCCGTTCGAGCACAGCCGCAGAGTCCCCAAGGTCACTGAAGTACCGAACACCGGAACCGAGAAAAACGGGAACAAGATCAACCCGAACCTCATCGAGCAGCCCGAGCCGAAGGCACTGCCGGGCAATACAAGGCCCGGAGACGCCAACGTTCCCATCCCCGGCCTCCCGGGCCAACGAGACCGCACGAGCAACGTCCGATACGAAGGTGAAGGGAGCCAAGGAGGAAGAAGGCCAGTCGGAGGGCGGATCCCGATGCGTGACAACGAAAGCAGCACCCCCACCGGGAGGCCGCCCACCCCACCCGCGCGTGTGGTCGAAAACCCGCCGCCCGCAGACGAAGGCGCTGTGCCGGGCGAAGTCCATCTGGTCCCGCAAGTACGACGCGCTCGCGGGCGACACCCGGAACGTCATCGGATACCCGACCATCGGCACCTCGACGTCGCCCGCGGTGTACCAGTCGAACAGCGGCCCGACCGAGTCGTCGGGGCGGGCGACGAAACCGTCCAGGGACATGCAGAAACTGGCGACGACGGTCATTCCAGCACCTTGTCGAGGCGCTCGAAGGACTCCGTGATGCCTCGGCTCATCCCGCTCTCCAGCGCCGCGTCGCGCGCCGCCACCGACGGGAACACCGAGTGCGTCACCATGCGGGTCCGGCCGCCGAGGTCGGTCAGGGTCATCGCGTCGAGGGTGACTTCGCCCGGGGCGCCCAGGTACTCGAACGTCTGGATGATCCGGTCTTCGCTCACCGTGTGGTAGACGCCGCGGAAGCGGTACTCGCCGCGGTCGTCTCGGTGGATGTAGTCGTACGCGCCGCCGGAGCGGGCGTCGAAGTCGACGAGCTCCATCTCCATGCCGTGCGGGCCCAGCCAGCGCACGACCAGCTCCGGGTCGGTGTGGGCGCGCAGGACCGCCGACGGCGGGGCCGCGAATTCGCGGGTGACGTCGATGAACGGCGTTCCGGGCTGGGCGGTGATCGTGGTGCTCATGGCGTTTCCTCCAGGGTGTCGAGGACGGCGTCGAGCCGCCGGTAGGTGCGTTCGGTGGCCAGCCGGTAGGTGTCGATCCAGCCGGTGAGGGCCTCGAGGGCGGACGGCACGAGGTGGCACGGCCGGCGCTGGCCGTCGCGGCTGCGCGTGATCAGTCCGGCCTGCTCCAGGACCTGGATGTGCCGGGAGATGGCCTGCTTCGTGATCGCGAAGGGCTCGGCCAGTTCGTTGACCGTCGCCTCGCCGCGGGACAGCCGGGCGACCAGCGCCCGGCGCACCGGGTCGCCGAGTGCGGTGAACGCCCGGTCCAGCGCCTCCTCGTCAACCGTCATCTTTATCAACCAGTCTGTTTATCAACTGATCTGTTGACTATAGGTCCGCTGTCAAGCCCTGCCGAAAGTCGGGGGTGATCGACGTCGTCCGGCAGCGGCCGACGACGTCGCGCGAACCCTACGTTGACCGCATGACCAGGCTTTTCCTCGTGCTCGCGGTGCTCCTGCTCAGCACCGCGACGCCTGCCGCCGCGGCTCAAGGCGGGAACATCGACGCCTACGTCCGCGCCTACCTCGACCACACCGGTCTGCCCGGCGCCGCGGTCGCCGTCACGCACAACGGCGACGTCGTGCGCGTCGCGGGCTACGGCCACGACGCCGCCGGCACGCCGATCACCGCGTCGACACGGCTGCCGATCGCGTCGCTGAGCAAGTCCATGACGGCTTTCGCGGTGCTGCGGCTCGTCGAGGCCGGCCGCGTGCGGCTCGACGACCCCGTGCCGCGCTACCTGCCGGAGTTCCGGCTCGCCGACCCGCGCGGTGCGCGGATCACCGTCCGGATGCTCCTGGACCAGACGTCCGGGATGGCCGACTCCGCGTTCCCCGACCTCACGTTGCCGCAGCCGCACACGCTCGCGGAGGCGACGGCGCGGCTGCGGGACGCGCCGCTGGCGAGCGGGCCGGGCGCGGAGTTCCACTACCACAACCCGAACTACGAGGTGGCCGCCCGGATCGTCGAGGTCGTGGCCGGGCAGCCGTTCGCGGACTTCCTGACCGAGCAGGTCTTCCGGCCGCTGGGCATGGCGGACAGCTCCACCGTGGACAGCCCGCCCGGGACCGAGGGGCACGTGCGCGCGTTCGGCGTCGTGGTGCCGGTGCGCGAACCGGACTGGTTCACCGGCGGCAGCCACGGCGTGCTCACGACCGCGCAGGACCTGGCGAAGTGGCTGGTGGCCCAGCGGGACGGCGGCGGCGTGGTCTCGCCGTCGGCGGCCGCGCTCGCGCACACCCCGGCACCCGGTCGCGACTACGCACTCGGCTGGGCCGTGCGCGACGGCCGGATCTCGCACACCGGCGACTGGTTTTCCCACACCGCCGCACAGACCCTGCTGCCCGGCGGGTACGGCGTCGCCGTGGTGGCGAACACGGGGATGGCGCTGGACAACGAGGCCGAGCTGCTGGCCCGGGACCTCGCGAGCCTGGTGCGGGGGAAGACGCCGGAGCCCGCGCTGCCCGCCGGGGTCGTCGCGGACCGGGTGCTCGGCGCGTTGGCGTTGATCGCCGTGGGCCTGGCGGTGCTCGGCGTCCGGCGGGCCCGGCGGAAGCCCCGGTGGTGGCGGGTGGTGCCGCCCCTGCTGCCGCTCGTCCCGCTCGCGTTCCTGCCGCAGCTGCTGGGCGTCGTGTTCGCCGGGCGGCGGGGGACCTACGCCCAGGTGCTCTACGTCTGGCCCGGGCTGGTGGTCTCGCTCGGCCTGGTGGCGCTGGCCGGGGCGAGCGTCGCCGCGGCGCGGGTGAGCGTGCTCGTGAGTGGCACACGACGGCGCAACCAGGAAGAATCGGGCGAAACGAGGGGAGTGGCGCAGTGGGCGTCGGCAAACAGGCGAAGCGCGTCCTGATCACGGTGGCGGGCGCGGTGCTGCTGGTCGTGGGCGTGCTGCTGCTCGTCCTGCCCGGGCCCGGGCTGCTGCTCGTGCTCGCCGGGCTGCTGCTGCTCGCGTCGGAGTTCCCGGCGCTCGAGCGGTACGTCGACCCGGTGCGCGAGCGCGCGATGAAGGCGGCCGAGGACAGCGTGTCGTCGCCGTTGCGGATCGCCGGCTCGGTGCTGGCCGGGCTGGCGCTGCTGGCGGCGGGGATCGTCTGGGGCACCGTGCGGTCGCTGCCGTTCAGCGGCTGGAGCACGGGGTCGAGCCTGATCCTGTCGTCGGCGATCCTGTTCGCGTTGCTGATCTGGAGCTACCGGCGGGTCAAGACGCGGCGGGAAGCCACCAGCCGCGGCTGAGGGAGATACTGTCGGCGCCATGAGCGCCGGATTCCAGCGTGCCCGGCGGCCGGAGCAGGTCGAGGCGCGCCGCACCGCGATCCTCGCCGCGGCGCGGGAGCTGCTCGCCGAGCGGCCGGTCGCCGACATCAGCCTGCGGGAGCTGGCCTGCCGGGTCGGGCTCGCGAAGTCCAACGTGCTCCGCTACTTCGACAGCCGCGAGGCCGTCTTCCTCGAGGTCCTGGACGGTGAGTGGACGGACTGGCTCGACCACCTGGTGTTCGAGGAAGCGGGCGAAGAGCACGTCGCGGGCACGATCGCGGCGACACTGGCCGAGCGGAGGCTGCTGTGCGAGCTGATCAGCGCGATGGCGCCGGTGCTGGAGCGCAACATCTCCCTGGAGTTCGCCCGCGACTTCAAGCGCCGTGCGGCGGCCAACACCGAGCGGCTCGGCGCGCTGGTCCGGACGCGGGTGCCCGAGCTGTCGGAGGCGGCCGCGCGGCACTTCGCCCTCGGCGTGGTGGTGCTGGTGTCGGGGGCGTGGCCGCTGGCCAACCCGACGGCGGTGGTCGCGGCGGCCACGGCCGAGCTGGGCGGGGCGCCGTCGTTCGCGGCCGGGCTGGCCGAAAGCCTCACGAACCTGCTGGCCGGCCTCGTCGCGCGGCGGCGGTGACGATGTCGGTGTTCTCGAGGATCGGCCGCTCGTAGCCGTTTTCGGCGACTTCCAGCATCGTCAGGCCGATTTCCTCGGTGGTCGTCACGTAGCGGGGGAGCAGTCGGCGAAGCACCGGGTACAGCGGCATCGCGACGCGGTAGAGCGTCCGGTAGAGCGGGGTCTTCGACGTGATCCCGTGCAGGGGCTGGATGTAGCCGGGGCGGAAGGAAAACGTCCGCAGCGGCAGCCTCGCGAGCGCGTTCTCCGTCGCCCCCTTGACGCGTGCCCAGCGCACCCGGCCGCGTTCGGTGCTGTCGGTGCTCGCGCCCGAGACGTACCCGAAAGTGGTGTTCTCGGGCAGCTTGCTCGCCACGGAAAGGGTGAGCTGGTAGGTGATCCGCTCGTACTCTTCCGGCGAGACGCCCACGGAGGACACGCCGAGGCAGAAGAAGCAGACGTCGTACCCGGTGATCGGCTCGAGCGCGAAGAGGTCTTCGCACACGAGCTCGGTCAGCTTCGGGTCGCGCACGCCGACCGGGGACCGGCCGACCGCCAGCACCGCCTCCACCCGCTCGTCCCGCAGGCATTCCCGCAGCACGCCCTGGCCGACCATGCCGGTCGCGCCGAACAGGACGACCTTCATGCGCTCGTCACCGGCAGCAGCCCCCTCTCGGCGAAGACCTTCTTGGCCGTGAAGGTCGCGTTGAGCGCCTTCGGGAATCCACAGTAGACCGCGGAGTGCAGGAGCGCTTCGACGATCTCCGCGGGCGTGAGCCCGACGTTGAGCGACGCGTTGACGTGCACCTCCAGCTGCGGTTCGCAGCCGCCGAGGGCGGTCAGCATGCCGAGCGTCACCAGCTGGCGGTCGCGCGGGGCCAGGCCCGGCCGCGCGTAGATCTCGCCGAAGCCCCACGACACCACCGCTTCCGCCAGCGCGGGGGAGACGTCGGCGAGGTTGTCGAGCACGCGCTGCCCGCTCTCGCCGTCGATGGCGGTCAGGGTCTTCAGGCCGAGTTCGAAGCGCTCGTCGGTCATGGCGGTTCCTTTCCCCAGTACGTCGTGGCGAGTACGACGCTAGGGGCTGGAGCGCGCTCCAGGTCAACCGTGACGGCGAAGATCCGGGGAGGCCGGGAAACCCGGCCTCCCCGGATCGGGGACTGCTTACTTTCCGCTGGTGTACAACGCGCTCACGTCCGCGTCGGACAGTGCCCGGTCGTAGACGTGCACCTGGTCGACCGCCCCGTTGAGGAAGTCCACCGGGTTGCCGCCGTACTTGCCGCGGCCGATCACCGTGTGGCCGGTCGAGGCGTCGCCGAGGCAGACGCTCTTCGTGGCCGCCAGCTGGCCGTCCACGTACAGCTTCAGCGTGCCCGCCGCCGCGTCGCGGACGCCCACGACGTGGTACCAGCGGTTCGCTTCCGGAGCCGTGGGCGCCAGGGCCCGCGTGCCCACGAAGCTCATCGCCAGGCGGTGGTCCTGACCCGAGTACTGCAGGAAGAACGCGCTGTTGCTGTCGCCGTCCTGGCTGACGATCGTCTGGAAGCCGTCACCCACGGCGGTGAACTTGACCCACGCCGCCGCGCTGTAGCTGCCTTCGGTGTTCACCAGCGCGGCGCCCGTGTCGGCGTACTGGCCCGACCCGTTCACCGCCATCGCCGAACCGCTCTTGCCCGCGGTCCAGGACGCGCCGCCGACGAGGGTGGCGTCGTGGCTGCCCACGCTGTCCTTCGCCGTGGTGCCGGAGTTCTCGTCGAAGCCGTACGCCGCGATGCCGTCGATGCCCGGCGTGCCCTGGGGCACCGGAGGTCCGGACGTGACCGGTGCGCCGGTGGCGCCCTTGATCACCGCGAGGTTCGCCGCGCGGACCGCCGCGAAGTCCATCTTCTTCACCTGCCGGTCGTAGGTGAAGAAGCCGTTGACCTCCTTCTCGACGTCGGTGGTCTGCGTGTAGACGCCGGCCGAGACGCCGCACCGCTGGGCGACCAGCAGCAGGCGCTGCTGCAGCTCGCCGTAGCGCCGGGTCAGCGTCGCGCTGTCGGGCTCCATCTCGTAGGCGAAGCTGCCCGCCGGGTCGAACTGGTGGCCGTCGACCTTGAGGCCGAGGCCGCCGTACTCACCGTCGACGGCTGCGCGCGTGCCGGTCTGCGTCGGCGTGCCCGGCCCCGTGTAGGTGTGGTCGTCGTAGATGTCACCGCGACCGCTGTCCGGTTCGGACCTACAGCAGTTGACGCCGGACTCGGCGTTGACCAGCCGCGAGGGATCCCACGACTTGACCTCGTCGGCGATGCGGCCGACCTCGTAGTCGCCCCAGCCTTCGTTGAACGGCACCCAGGTGACGATCGACGGGAAGCTGCGGTGCTGGTCGATCATCCGGTGCATCTCGGCCTCGTAGTTGACCTTCGACGCCGCGGACGGCTCGATGTCGTCCTTCATCGCCGGCATGTCCTGCCAGACCATCAGGCCCAGCTTGTCGGCGTAGTAGTACCAGCGGTCCGGCTCGACCTTGATGTGCTTGCGCACCATGTTGAAGCCGAGCGCCTTCTCCTGCTGCAGGTCGAACTTCAGCGCCGCGTCGGTCGGCGCGGTGTAGATGCCGTCCGGCCAGAAGCCCTGGTCGAGCGGGCCGACCTGCATGACGAACTTGCCGTTGAGCAGCATCCGTTCCTTGCCGTCGGCGGTCTTGCCGACGCTGATCGAGCGGATGCCGAAGTACGAGCCGACCTCGTCCCCGCCCGACAGCTTGACGCGGAGGTCGTAGAGGAACGGGTCGTCGGGCGACCACAGGTGCGGCTTGTCCACCTTGAGCTTCAACGGCTTGTTCGCGTCGCCGGACACGCGGCCGACCGGGCGGCCGTGGTCGTAGGCGACGGCCTCGACGCGCTGCTTCACCGGCCCGCCGACCACGGCGTTCACCGTGACCGAACCGGACGCGACGTCGGGCGTGACGTCCAGGCGGTCGACGTGCGCCGAGGCCACCGGCTCCATCCACACCGTCTGCCAGATGCCGGACGTCGGCGTGTAGAAGATGCCGTCGCCGGGCTGGCGCTGCTTGCCGATCGGCTGCCCGCCCTGGTCGTTCGGGTCGGCGACGCCGACGACGACTTCCTGGCTCTTCGCCGTGGTCAGCGCGTCGGTCACGTCGACCGACCAGGCGTCGTAGCCGCCGGTGTGGCGGCCGACGGTCTTGCCGTTGACGATCACCGTGGCGTCGTAGTCCACCGCCTGGAAGTGCAGCACGAGCCGCTGGCCCTTGCCGACCTGCCAGTTCTTCGGGACCTCGAACGTGCGGCGGTACCACATGTTCGTCTCGTGGCGCATGATCCCGGACAGCGCCGACTCGACCGGGTACGGCACGAGGATCCGCTCGCCGAGCGTCTTGCCGACCGGGGCGGCCTCACCCGGGGTCGCCTTGGCGAACTCCCAGACGCCGTTGAGGTTCTGCCACTGGTCGCGGGTCAGCTGCGGGCGCGGGTAGTCGGGGAGGGCGTTGGTGGGGGAGACGTCCTGGGTCCAGGGCGTGGACAGCGGCGGCGTCAGCCGTTGCCACTGCGGGGCGTCGGCGGCACTGGCCGCCGGGACGGTGCCGAGGCCGGCCACCGCGACCGCGAACGCGGCGGCCGCGGTGAGCCATCTCCGGGTTTTTCGGGCAGGGCGGAACATCGTTGAACCTCCTGGTAGGGGACAGGGGTCAGCGGGTTCGGGAGCGCGCCAGCAGGCGCTGGATCACCACGACGACGAGCAGGAAGGCCCCGCTCACCACCGTCTGGTAGTTGGAGTCGAGGGTGCCGATCTGGTTGATGACGTTCTGGATCAGCGTGCGCAGCAGCACGCCGACGAGCGTGCCGACGATGGTGCCGGCGCCGCCGGTGAGCAGCGTGCCGCCGATGACGACGACCGAAATCGCGTCCAGCTCGGTGCCGACGCCGATGACCGTGACGCCGGACTGCAGGTACGCGGCGGTGAGCACGCCGGCGAACCCGGCCAGCGCACCGCTGAGGGTGTAGAGGCTGATCTTGGTGCGGGCCACGGGAAGCCCCATCAGCATCGCGGAGTTCTCGGCGCCGCCGATGGCGAACACCGACTGCCCGAACCGCGTCCGGCGCAGGAGCAGCCCGCCGAACGCGAACAGGATCAGCGTGAGGTACACGGGCACGCCGACGCCGAAGACCGTGCCCTGGCCGAGCCAGAGGAACGCCGAGCCGGGGTCCACTTTGTACGTCGTCGCGCCTTCGGAGGTCAACGCCAGCAAGAGCCCGCGGGCGAACAACAGCGACGCCAGGGTGACGATGAACGGCGCCATCCCGGTGCGTGCGATGAGCAGGCCGTTGACCAGCCCGATCAGCGAACACACCGCCAGGGGCAGCAGGATCGCGACGACCACGCCGTACTGCGCGCCGTACGCGGCGAGGACGCCGCCGAGCGCGTAGTTCGAGCCGACCGAGAGGTCGATGCCGCCGGAGATGATCACGAACGTCATGCCGAGCGCGATCACCGCGAGGAACGAGCTCTGCAGCGCGAGGTCGCGCAGGTTGTCCGCGGACCCGAAACGCGGGAAGGCGAACCACGCGGCGGCGATGCCGAGCACGAGGACGACGGCCGCGCCCTGGCGTTGCAGGACCCCGGCGAAGGCCGCGTTGCGGGCCTGGGTCTGGGTCGCGGTCATTTGCTGCTCCGCTCACGCGCGACGTAGACCGCGACGACGATGATGGCCGCCTGGACCATCTGCGCGGTCGAGTCCGGCAGGTTGTGCTTGATCAGGGTGGCGTGCACGAGCTGCATGAGCAGCGCGCCGAACACGGTGCCGAGCACGCGGACCCGGCCGCCGGTCAGCGGCGTGCCGCCGACGACGACCGCGGTGATCGCGGACAGCTCCATCAACAGGCCCAGGTCGTTGGGGTCGCTGGCGCCCAGCCGCGACGTCGCGAGCACGCCGGCCACCGCGGCCAGCGCCCCGGAGATGACGTAGACGCCGACGAGCACGCGCTTGACGGGCAGCCCGGCCAGGGTGCTGGCGGCGCGGTTGCCGCCGACCGCGACCAGGTGCCTGCCGAACGTCGTGCGCTGGACGACCAGGCCGGCCAGCACCGCGAGCACGCCCGCGACGATGACCATGATCGGCACGCCGAGGACGTCACCCGTGCCCAGTTCCAGGAAGTCCCGGTTGTGCAGCTGGACGAGCTGGCCGTGGGCGATCACGAGCGCGAGCCCGCGCCCGCCCACCAGCAACGCCAGGGTCGCGATGATCGGCTGGATGCCCAGGTAGGCCACCAGGTACCCGCTGAACAGGCCGGACACGACCCCGGCGATGACCGCGACGATGACCGCCGTCAGCGGGCCGGCGCCCAGGTAGAGCGGGATGAGCGCGGCGGCGATCGACATCACCGAGCCGACCGACAGGTCGATGCCCTCGGTGCCGATCACCAGCGCCATGCCGAGCGCGACGATGCAGACCGGCGCGGCCTGCACCAGCTGGGTGCGGAAGTTGGCCGCGGACAGGAAGTTCTCGGTGAACACCACGTTGAACAGCAGCAGCACGACGACGGCCAGGTAGACGCCGTAGTTCTGCAGCCACGCGGTGACTTTCGCGCGGTCGGGACTTCTGGTCAGGGTGGCGCTAGACATCGTTGTCACCCTCGGCTGCGATCGCGGTCAGGACGTTCTCCTCGGTGATGCGGTCGCCGGTCAGCTCGCCGACGACGGAGCCGTCGCGCAGCACCACCACGCGGTCGGAGCCGTCGATCAGCTCTTCCAGTTCGGACGAGATGAGCAGCACGCCGAGCCCCTCCTGCGCGAGCTCGTCGATCAGCGCCTGCACTTCGGCCTTGGCGCCGACGTCGATGCCGCGCGTCGGTTCGTCGAGCAGGAGGATCTTCGGGCCGGTGGCCAGCCAGCGCGCGAGCAGCACCTTCTGCTGGTTGCCGCCCGACAGTTCGGACACCTTCTGCTCCGGGCTGGACGCCTTGATCCGCAGGCGTTCCATGAAGATCTTGACGATCTTGTCCTGCTTGGCCTTGCTGACCAGGCCGAACGGCGAGAGCGACGGCAGCGCGGCGAGCACGATGTTCTCCCGGACCGACAGGTTCGGGATGATCCCGTCGGTCTTGCGGTCCTCGGCGAGCAGCGCGATCCCGGCGCGCATGGCGGCCTTGATCCTGCCCTTCTTGAGCGGCTTCCCGGCCAGGAGCACGGAACCGCCGTCGAGCGGGAACGCCCCGACGATGGCGCGCGCCGTCTCGCTGCGGCCGGAGCCGAGCAGCCCGGCGAGGCCGACGACCTCGCCGGGGCGGATGCTCACCGAGACGTCGTGCAGCTTCCGCATGCCGGACAGGCCTTCGGCCTTGAGCAGCGGCTCGCGCTCGACCTCGTGCTCTTCGCCGAACGCCGTGACGCCCTCTTCGCGGATCTGGCGGATCTCCCGGCCTAGCATCTTCGAGACCAGCTCGATCCGGGGGAGCGGCGCCAGCGGTCCACTGTGGACGACCCGGCCGTCGCGCAGCACGGTGACGCTGTCGCAGACCCGGTACAGCTCGTCCATGCGGTGGCTGACGTAGACGATCGCGATGCCTTCGGCGTGCAGGCGGTTCAGCACCTCGAAGAGCGTCTCGACCTCGCGCGGCTCGAGCGACGACGTCGGTTCGTCCATGATGACGACCTTCGCGTCGGTCGAGACCGCGCGGGCGAGCGCGACCATCTGCTGCGCGCCGACACCGAGGGTGTGCAGCGGGCGTTTGACGTCGTCTTCGATGCCGTAGCCCTTGAGCAGCTCGCGGGCGTCGGTGTACATCTTCGACCAGTCGACGAGACCGGCCTTCGTGCGCGGCTCGCGGCCGAGGAAGACGTTGCCCGCGATGCTCATCAGGGGGACGAGGTTGACCTCCTGGTAGATCGTGGAGATCCCGGCCCGCTGCGCGTCGATCGGGCGCTTGAACGTCACCGGCTCGCCGAGGTGGCGCACCTCGCCCTCGTCGGGCTGGTAGACGCCGGTGAGCACCTTGATCAGCGTGGACTTGCCGGCGCCGTTCTCGCCGACCAGCGCGTGCACCTCGCCGGGGCGCAGCGCGAAGCTGACGTCGTCGAGGGCGAGGGTGCCGGGGAACCGCTTGGTCACCCCGGCCACCTCGAGCACCGGTGCGGTCGTCATGGCGACGTCCTCTTCGGTGGCTGCCGTCATCAGTACGCGTTCCCGACCTTCTGGGCCGCGTTGGTCTCGTCGTACTGGTCGTCGGTGATCACGATGCTCGCCGGGATGGCCTCGCCGCTCTCGAACTTCTGCAGCGTCTGGAAGGCCAGCGGGCCGAAGCGCGGGTTCGACTCGATCACGGCGTTGTAGCTGCCGTCGGCGATGAGCTGCACGGCGTTGCGGGTGCCGTCGATCGAGATGACCTTGACGTCCTTGCCCGGCGTCTTGCCCGCCGTCTTGAGCGCGTTGACCGCGCCGACGCCCATTTCGTCGTTTTCGGCGTAGACGGCGGTGATGTCCGGGTGGCTCTGGATGAGCTGCTCCATCACGGACTGGCCCTTGGACCGGTCGAAGTCACCGGTCTGCTCGACGGCCACGGACAGCCCGGGCGTCTTCGCGAGCTCGTCCTTGAAGCCCTTGGTGCGGTCGGTGGTCACGTTGTTGCCGGAGGAGCCCAGCAGGATCGCGACCTTGCCGGTGCCGCCGGTCACGCGCGCCATCTCCTGCGCGGCGCGCTTGCCCTGCTCGACGAAGTTCGAGCCGATGAAGGTCAGGTAGTCGGTGCACGGCTGCGACGTCACCTTGCGGTCGATGGTGACGACCGGGACCTTCTTGGCCTTCGCCGCGTCGAGCGCGGGCTGCAGGCCGTCGGAGTTCAGCGGCGCGACGACGAGCAGCTGGGCGCCGCGGTCGAGCATCGACTTGATGTCGCTGATCTGCTTGTTCAGGTCGCTCTGGGCGTTGGTGACGAGCAGCTTGTCGCTCGCGATGCCGAGCTTGGCGGCTTCGTCCTTGATGGACTGCGTCTCGGCGATCCGGAAGGGATTGGCTTCCTTTTCCGACTGTGAGAAACCGACCACCGCGGTCTTGAGATCGACCTTGGGGTAACCGGTTTTGTCGATCGTGCAGCCGTCGGCGCTCGGGGCGACGGACTGCGCGGAGGCGGCGGGACCACTCCCGTTGGCGGGGGCGGCCGGGGTCTCTTCTCTGCTGGTGCAGGAGGTGAGCGTGAGCGCGGCGGCGGCCGCGGTGACGATGACCAGGCGGGGGCGGGTGGACAGAGGCACGGTGACTCCTCGGGCAGCGACGGTGGGGCCCGCTCACCGGGGTGATCGGAGTCACCGCGGGAGCCTTGCTGTACTTTTTACATCGTTGGAACAACGTTGTAAACCGGCAAATTATCGCTATGCTGCGTGCTCACCACCTGAGAAGGAGCCGCCCGTGACCGTGACGCTCAAGGACGTCGCCACGCTCGCCGGAGTGTCGGTGAAGACGGTGTCGAACGTGGTGAACGGCTATGCCTTCGTCAAGCCGGAAAACCGCCGGCGCGTCGAAGAAGCCCTGGCGGCGACGGGCTACCGGCCCAACGTCGGCGCGCGGAACCTGCGCCGCGGCCGCACGGGGTTCCTGGCCCTGATGGTGCCGGAGTTGTCGATCCCGTACTTCGGCGAGCTGGCGGGGCTGGTCATCACGGCGGCGCAGAAGCGCGGCTGGAGCGTCCTGATCGAGCAGACGCAGGGGACGCGGTCGCGGGAGCGGGCGACGCTGTCGTCGCTGGGCCCGCACCTGGTGGACGGGGCCCTGGTGCACCCGGAAGCCCTGGAGGCGGCGGACTTCCCGTCGCCGGGCGAGATTCCCCTGGTGATGCTGGGCGAGCACGCGGTCGACGTGCCCATCGACCACGTGGCGATCGACAACGTCCTGGCCGCGCGGACGGCGGTGTCCCACCTGGCATCGTTGGGACGCACGCGCATCGCGGCCATCGGCCGCAACCCGGCTCGTGGCACGTCTTCCCAGCGTCTGGCGGGGTACCGCTCGGGCCTGTCGGCCGCGGGTCTGTCCTATGCGGACGATCTGGTCGCCCCGGCGGAGAAGTGGCACCGCTCGGTGGGCGCGGCGGCGATGCGGTCGTTGCTGGCGCTGCCATCGCCGCCGGACGCGGTGTTCTGCTTCAACGACCTGCTGGCGATCGGCGCTCTGCGGGCGGTCGCCGAGCGGGGCCTGCGCGTCCCGGAGGACGTGGCGATCGTGGGGTTCGACAACAACGAAGAGAGCGCGTTCTCACTGCCGGCTTTGACGACGATCGCCCCGGACAAGACAGCCTTGGCCGAGGCGGCGATCGACCTCGTGCACCGCCGCATCACGGGGGACAAGGGGTTGCCACCACAGGACATCCAGACGCCGTTCGCCCTGGAGATCCGCGAGAGCACCCGCGGCCGCTGACCGCGCCGACGCTCCTCGGTCAGCGTTGGGGCCAGTGCCACGAAGGCCGGTCCAACCGCCCCTGGCCGAGCAGCTTCGTCTCGCCGTTCTGCTTCTCCAGCTCCACCGCCCCCACCTCCGCGACGTCGGTGAGGGCGCGGATCAGGGGCGATGCGTGCGAGACCACCACCACCTGGGTCTCCTTGGCCGCCGTCGCGATCAACGCCGCCAGAGCCGGCAGCAGGTCGGGGTGCAGCGACGTCTCCGGCTCGTTCAGTACCAGCAGCTCCGGGGGCCGCGGCGTCAGCAATGCCGCTACCCACAGCAGGAACCGCAGCGTGCCGTCCGACAGTTCCGCCGCCGACAGGGGGCGCAGGAGCCCGTGCTGGTGGAAGCGGACCGACAGCACCCCGTCCTGGGACTCCACCGCGAGCCGGGAGCCCGGGAACGCCGCGTCGACGAGGGACTCCAGGTCGGCTGCCCGGCCCACTTCGATGATCGTCCGCAGGGCCGAGGCCAGGTCCGCGCCGTCGTGGGAGAGGACGAACGTGCGGGTTCCCACCGCCGAGCGGCGGGCCGGGGCCGAAGCGTCCGTGCGGAAGTGGTCGTAGAAGCGCCATGAGCGGATCCGCTCCCGCACCACCAGCAGCTCCGGGCACGCGCGCGGGTCCGCGAACTCGCTCAGCATGCTGTCCGTCAGGCGGATCCGGTACCGGTCGGCGTCCCACGCGCCGGACGAGACCCGGGTGCGCACCGACGGGCCCGCGCGGTCGGCCAGCAGGGTGGCCGGGCGCAGCACGGGACCCGACCAGACGGCCTCCCGCTTGAACTCCGGATCCAGGTTGAACATCGTCTCGGCCGGCACCGGCAGGCCCAGGTCGAGCGCGTAGCCGAACTCGTCGCCCGCGAACCCCAGCCGCAGCCCGATCGACTTGGTGCGCACCGTGCCCTGGACCCGCGCGCCCGGTCGGGAGCCGTTTTCCGGACCCGCCCACAGCGTCGACGGCAGCCCGCCTTCGCGCGCCAACGCCGCCACCGCGCCGTTGCGGGACGCGTCCGCCAGCAGCCGCAGCGCGCGGTACAGGCTCGACTTGCCGCTGCCGTTCGGCCCGGTCACGACGGTCAGCCCGGACAGCGGCAGCACCAGGTCCCGCAGCGAACGGTAGTTCTCGACGGCCAGCGTGGTGAGCATGGCCCGAACCTAGCCGCCACCCCCGACACTTCCGGATTCGTCCGATCTCTGTCCGGCTCAGCCGTTGACATCCATGAACTCCAGCAGCCAGAATCTCCAACCGTCGATCCTATAGGATCCATGGTTTTGTCGAGATGAACCGTGGACCTCCGATGTCTGACACCGACCTCGAAGGAGTGGTCATGGCAGCACGCGGCAGACGGGCCCTGGGTGTCCTCGCCGGGCTGGGGGTGGTCGCGGGCCTGGCAGTGGCACCCCAAGCGGCCGTCGCCGAACCCCAGCCGGCAGCCCAGAAGCCCTACCTGGGCTGGAGCAGCTGGAGCCTGGAGTCGACGAACTACCCGGGCGTCAACCCGACCGGCCCGGCCAGCTGGCTCACCGAGGCCCACGTCCTCCGGCAGGCCGACGTCCTCGCCGCGAAGTTCAAGCAGCACGGCTACACCTACGTCAACATCGACGCCGGCTGGTCGAACGGCTTCGACGCGAACGCCCGCCCGGTGGTCAACCCCACGACCTTCCCGGACGGCATGAAGTACGTCGCCGACTACGTCCACAAGAAGGGCCTCAAGCTCGGCTCCTACCTCGCGGTCGGGCTCGACCTCAAGGCCTACGGCGACGGCAACTCGCCGATCGCGGGCACCACGAACTGCCACACCAAGGACCTCGTCTACCCCGACCTGCGCAAGACCAACGGCTGGGACTCCGCCTACAAGATCGACTTCACCAACCCGTGTGCCCAGTCCTACGTGGACTCGGTGGCGCAGCTGCTGGCCGGCTGGGGCGTCGACTTCCTCAAGCTCGACGGCGTCGGCCCCGGTTCCTTCAAGGGCGGCGAGAACTACACCAACACCGCCGACGTCGAGGCGTGGCACAAGGCCATCGCCAAGACGGGCCGTCCGATGGAGTTCGTCATCTCCTGGGCGCTGAGCCACCGCCAGGCCGACGTCTGGAAGGCCAACACCAACGGCTGGCGCGTCGACACGGACGTCGAGTGCTACTGCGACACCCTCGTGACCTGGAACAACTCGGTCAAGCAGCGCTGGAACGACGTCGTGCAGTGGATCCCCGACGCCGGCCCCGGGCACTGGAACAACCTCGACTCGCTCGACGTCGGCAACGGCAAGATGGACGGCATCACCCCGGCCGAACGCCAGAGCTACATGACGCTGTGGGCGATCGAAGCCGCGCCGCTCTACCTGGGCGACGACCTGACCCAGCTCGACGACTACGGCGTCAAGCTGCTCACCAACGACGAGGTCATCGCGGTCAACCAGGCCGGCATCCCGGCCAAGCCGGTGAGCCAGACGACCGACCAGCAGGTCTGGTACAACCGCAACGCCGACGGCAGCTACACGGTCGCGCTGTTCAACCTCGCCGCGGCGCCTGCCCACGTCGGCGCGGACCTCGCGCAGCTCGGCATCAATGGCCCGGTGCAGATCCGGGACCTGTGGGCGCACCAGGAGGTCGGCACCACCACCGCCGACCTGCCGGTGCACGGCTCGCGCCTGTTCAAGGTGACGCCGCGAGACCGCAACGCTCTCGCCGCCCCGGCCGTCGTGCACGGCACCGCGGCCACCGGCACCAGCGTCTCGCTCGCCTGGGACGCGTCGAAGGGCGCGCAGGACTACGACGTCTACGCCAACGGCAAGAAGCTGACCAGCACCGGTGAAGCAAAAGCCACGGTCACCGGCCTCCAGCCGTCGACGGGCTACGACTTCACGGTCGTCGCCAACCAGCGGTACGGCAAGCCGTCCGCGCCCAGCAGGAAGATCAGCGTGACGACACCGGCGGCCGACGGACCCCGGGCGTATGAAGCCGAGAACGGCAGTCCGCAAGGCGGCGCGACCGTCTACGACTGCCCCTGCTCGGGCGGCAAGAAGGTCGGCTACCTCGGCGGCAGCGGGTACGTCATCCTGCCGGCGGTCACCACCGCCAAAGCGGGCACCTACCTGCTGCAGCTGTCCTATGTAGACGGAGACTCCAGCCGGACGGGCATCGTCACGGTCAACGGGACGTCGTTCCCGCTGCCGGTCGCCGGCAGCAACGACAACGACTGGAACACGCCGCAGACCGTGACCGTCCCGGTGTACCTGCAGGCCGGGGCCAACACCGTCCAGATCGGCAACCAGGCCGGTTACGTCTATGACGTCGACAAGATCACCGTCTAGGGGCCGGGACGCGCCGATCGCGTGGCTGCTCGTCAGCCCCGCGCTCGGCGGGTTCGCGGTGTTCTTCGCCTACCCGACCCTGCGCGGGCTCTACCTCAGCTTCACCGAGTTCCACGTCCTCACCGAGCCGCGCTGGATCGGCCTGGGCAACTTCCAGGAGCTGGCCGGCGACGGCGAGTTCTGGCACTCCCTGCTCGTCACGGTCTACTTCGTCGCGCTGTCGGTGGTCCTGGGCGTGCTGGTTTCACTGGTCACGGCGGTGATCCTGCACCGGCTCGCGGTGTCGGCCACCGTCCGCGGGCTGATGATCCTGCCGTTCCTCATCTCCGGCGTGGTCACGGCGCTGGTCTGGTCGTGGATGCTCGACCCGCAGCTCGGCATCGTCAACATCCTGATCACGAAGGTCACCGGCGAGCCGGTGCTGTTCTTCGGCTCGGGGGCCTGGGCGGTGCCGACGCTGGCCGGGCTCAACATCTGGAAGTCCATGGGCTACAACGCGGTGCTGATCTTCGCCGGGCTGCAGACCATCCCGTCCACTGTGTACGAAGCGGGCCGGATCGACGGCGCGAGCGAGCTGCAGATGTTCCGGCGGCTCACCGTGCCGCTGCTGCGGCCGATCCTGGTGATGGTCGTGGTGCTGACGGTGATCAGCTCGTTCCAGATCTTCGACATCGTGCAGGTGACGACCAAGGGCGGGCCGGCGGACGCGTCGAAGGTGCTGCAGATGTACATCTACGACAAGGCGTTCGGCCAGTTCGACTTCGGCTACGCCGCGACCATGTCGCTGGCCCTGTTCGTGCTGCTGGCGGCCGTGACGTTCGCCCAGCTGAAGATGGCTCGCGCCGGCGAGTCCGACACCACCTAGGAGGGACCGTGCGCCGGAGCTCGCCGGGCCGGGTCGTCGCGTGGACGTACCTCGTGCTCGTCCTCGTCGTCACGATCTTCCCGTTCTACTGGATCGTGCGGACCGCGCTGTCGAACAACTACGCCCTGGCCACGGACCCGGCTTCGCCGCTGCCGGCCGGGTTCACGCTCGGCGCGTTCGAGCGGGCGCTCGGCCTGGCCGACCCGGCCGAGGCCGCGGCGCAGGGTGGCTCCGCGGCCTCGATCGACCTGCTCCGGTCGCTGCGGAACTCGGTGGTCTACGCGGTGCTGCTGACGATCTGCACGGTGTTCTTCTCCGCGCTGGCGGCGTTCGCGTTCTCGCGGCTGCGGTGGAAGGGCCGCAACGCCGTCTTCGCGGTGCTGCTGACCGCCCTGATGGTGCCGCAGGTACTGACCTTGCTGCCGAACTTCGTGCTGATCAAGGACCTCGGCCTGCTCAACAGCTTCGGCGGGATGATCCTGCCGACGGCGTTCTTCTCCGCGTTCAACATCTTCTTCCTGCGCCAGTTCATGCTCGGCCTCAGCACCGAGATCGAAGAGGCCGCGATCATCGACGGCGCCGGTCCGCTGCGCGTCTGCTTCCGGATCGTGCTGCCGATGAGCGCCGCGCCGCTCGCGACCCTGGCGCTGCTGACGTTCATCACCACCTGGAACGACTACCTGTGGCCGCTGCTGGTCACCAACGACGACACCGTCCGCCCGCTCACGCTGGCGCTCGCGGTGTTCAAGCAGTCCTCGCCGCAGGCGGCGCTGGACTGGGCCGGCCTGATGGCCGCCACGCTCGTCGCCGCGTTGCCGATGCTGCTGCTGTTCGTGGTGTTCGGCCGCCGGCTCGTCAATTCCATCGGCTTCACGGGGTTGAAATGACGGATCTCCTGCTCTCCTGGCCGCACCCGGCGGCCGACTGGACCGAAGCGGTGCCGGTCGGCAACGGCCGGCTCGGCGCGATGGTCTTCGGCGGCGCCGGCCGCACGCGGATCCAGGTCAACGACGCCACGGTCTGGTCCGGCACCCCGGACGGCCCGGCGGCCGCGCTGGCCGACGTCGACGCCGGCCCGGACCGGCTCGCCGAGGTGCGCGAGGCCGTGTTCGCGAAGGACTTCCGGCGCGCCCAAGACCTCCTGATGGAGTTCGAAGGCCCGTACAGCCAGGAGTTCCTGCCGTACGTGGACCTCTGGCTGACCCTCCCGGAAGGCACCTCGCACGGCCGGACCCTCAACCTCGACAACGGCGTCACCACGGAGCGGCTCACGATCGGCGGCCACGACGTCGAGCGGACGACGTGGGTGAGCCGGCCCGCCCAGGTGCTGTGCGTCGCGCTGTCCGGCGCGATCGACGTCGAGGTCGACCTGTCGACACCGTTGCGGGAGGTGTCGCGCGACGGCCTCGATCTCGGCGTCGAGATCCCGATCGACGGCGCGCCGCGGCACGAGCCGCAGGTCGCCGAGCCACTGCGGTACGGGACGGCCGAGGGGTACGACCCGTTCGGCGCGGTGTCCGTCCGGGTCGCCAGGACGGACACCGGAGTCTTGATCGTCCTGGCCAGCTCCACCAGCGCGTACGACGCCTGGATCGGCGACCGGCAGCACACCCGCGACGAGCACCGGCGCCGTGCGGCGGTCCTCGCCGAGCAGGCCGTCGAGACCGGAGTCGCGGAGTTGCGACGAGCGCACGAAGCTGACCTGCGTCCCCTGCTCGGCGCGTCGTCGCTCAGGATCGGCGAACGCCGGGGCGGCACCCACGACGTCGCCGAGCTGCTGTCCGGAAAGGACGAACAGCTCACCGCGACCGTGCTCTTCCAGTACGGGCGGTACCTCCTGGCCAGCGCGTCGCGGCCGGGCGCGCCGCCGGCGAACCTGCAGGGCATCTGGAACGACGACCTGCGTCCGGCCTGGTCGTCCAACTACACGGTCAACATCAACACCCAGATGAACTACTGGGCCGCCGAGACGACCGGGCTCGGCGAGTGCCACCTCCCGCTGTTCGACCTGCTCGGGAAGCTCGCGGTCACCGGCGCGGACGTCGCGCGCGAGCTGTACGGCGCCCGCGGCTGGGTGACCCACCACAACACCGACCCGTGGGGCTGGGCGCTGCCGGTCGGGATGGGGCACGGCAACCCGTCGTGGGCGATCTGGCAGCTGGGTGGCGCGTGGCTCGTGCAGCACGCCTGGGAGCACTACGACTTCACGCGCGACCACGCCTTCCTCGAAAAGACGGCGTGGCCGTTGTTGCGGGGCTGCGCGGAGTTCTGCCTGGACTGGCTCGTCGAACAGGACGGCTTTCTCGGGACGTGCCCGTCGACGTCGCCGGAGAACCTGTTCCTTTCCGAAGCCGGGACGAAGGAATCGCTCACGCACTCGGCGACCATGGACCTCGTCCTGATCCGCGCGGTGTTCGAGCGGAGCCTCGCCGCCGCCGAGACGCTCGGCGTCCACGACCCGGTCTGCGGCGAGATCGAGGCTGCCCTGCCGCGGTTGCGTCCGCTGCCGGTGCTGCCCGACGGGCGGCTGGGGGAGTGGGCGTCGGACCTCCCCGAAGCCGACCCCACGCATCGGCACATGTCGCACTTGGTGGCGCTGTACCCGCTCGGGCAGCTCGGCACCCCGGAACTGGCGGAGGCGGCGCGACGGGTGCTGGACCGCCGGGGGCCGGGGGCGATGGGCTGGTCGTGGGCCTGGAAGATCGCGCTGCGCGCCCGGCTCGGCGACGGCGAGACCGCGCGGAAGCTGCTCGGCGAAGGATCACAGCCGTTCACCGGCGACCGGCACCGCGACGCGCCGTTCGACGGCTCCGAGTGGGGCGGGCTGCTGCCGAACCTGTTCAGCACGCACCCGCCGTTCCAGATCGACGGCAACTACGGCTTCCCGGCCGCGCTCGCGGAACTGGTGCTGCAGAGCCAGAACGGCGTGGTCCAGCTGCTCCCCGCGCTGCCCGCGGACTGGCCTTCCGGCGAGGCGCGTGGCTTGCGCTGCCGCGGCGGGCTCGCGGCCGACGTCGAGTGGCGCGACGGCGAGCTGCGGTACGCCGTCCTGCGGCGGCTGTCCGGCGACCCGGCCGAGCCGGTCCGGGTCCGCTACCGCGGCCGCGAGACCGAGCTGCGGCTGCGGACCGGCGAATCGACCGTCCTGAAAGGACTGTGATGTTCACCGACCTCGGCCTCGACGCGCTGTGGGCGTACCGCAGCGACTACGTGGCGCCGCCGGACTTCGACGCGTTCTGGACGTCGACGCTCGACGAAGCCCGCGACCACGACCTCGCGCTGACCCTGACCCCGGTCGAAACGCCGTTGCGCACGCTCGACGTCTTCGACGTGACGTTCGCGGGGTTCGGCGGTCATCCGCAGCGGGCCTGGCTGCGGCAGCCGCGCGGGGTCGACGGGCCGCTGCCGGCGATCGTCCAGTTCCACGGCTACGGCGGCAGCCGGGGCAGCGCGCTGCAGGAGCTGCACTGGGCCTCCGCGGGATACGCGCACCTGCAGGTCGACGTGCGTGGCCAGGGTGGCGTGACGCCCGACCCGGTGGGCAGCGGACCGGCGTACCCCGGCCACCTGACCCGCGGCATCGAGAGCCGCGAAACCTACGTCTACCGGCGGATCTTCACCGACGCGGCCCGTGCGGTCGACGCGGTCCGGGCCCTGGACCACGTCGACCCGGCGCGGGTCGCGGTGCTCGGCAACAGCCAGGGTGGCGGCATCGCCCTCGCCGCGGCGGGCCTCGTCCCGGACGTCGCGGCCCTGCACGCGCAAGCCCCGTTCCTCTGCGACTTCCGGCGCGCCAGCCTGGTCGGCGGGGAACGGCCGTACGTCGAGCTGTCGCGGTACCTGGCCGACCACCGGGACGCCGTGGCGCGGGTGTTCGGCGTGCTGTCCTATTTCGACGGTGTCGGGTTCGCCTCGCGCGCGACAGCCCCGGCGTGGTTCAGCACCGGGCTGATGGACGGGATCGTGCCGCCGTCCACGGTGTTCGGCGCCTACCACGTCTACAAAGGACAGAAACAGCTCGCCGTCTGGGAGTACAACGGCCACGAAGCCGGCGGCCCCGACGACGTCCAGGCGGTACTCGAAGGATTCCGGCCCATTCTGGAGTTGACATGAAGTTGCGCACGCTCACCGCCGCCGGACTGGCGGCGACCCTCGGAGCGCTCGTGGCCGCCTGCGGAGGCGGCTCGGCGAGCGGCAGCGGGACCACCGTCAACTGGTGGACCTGGGACGACAAACAGGCGGCGGCGTACCAGACCTGCGCGTCGGGGTTCGAGAAGGCCAACCCCGGCACCACGGTGAAGATCACCCAGTACAACGTGGACGACTACTTCACCAAGCTGACCGCCGGGTTCGTCGGCGGGACCGCGCCGGACGCGTTCCAGAACAGCGTCCAGTACTTCCAGGCCTACGCCTCGCAGCACCAGCTGCTGCCCCTGGACGACCTGATCGGCCGGGACAAGTTCGACCTGAAGCGGTTCTCCGTCGGCGTCGACGCGTGGAAGTTCACCGACGGCAAGCAGTACGGGCTGCCGCTGGACTGGTCCGCGACCGGGCTGTACTACAACACCGACGTCATCACGAAAGCCGGATACACGCCTGCGGACATCGCGAAGCTGACCTGGAACCCCGACGACGGCGGGACGTTCGAAAAGGTCGCGGCACACCTGAGCGTCGACAAGAACGGCGTCCGGGGCGACCAGCCCGGGTTCGACAAGGACCACGTCGCCACCTACGGCACCGGGCAGCTCGCGTCGCGCGACTTCATCGGCGAGGCGACGTGGAGCTCGTTCGCCATGACCACCGGCTGGCGGCTGGCGGACAAGCCGTCGTGGCCGACGACGTTCAGCTACGCCGATCCGGTGTTCGCCAGGACGATGCGCTGGGTGCGGTCGCTGACCGACCGCGGCTTCGCGCCGAAGATCGGCACGTTCACCACCGGCGGCCAGGCGACCATCAGCGACGTCGACCTGCTCGGCTCGGGCAAGGTGGCGATGGAGACCGCGGGCTCGTGGTCGGCGGGCACGTTCGCCAAGCTGCCCGGGGTGAAGGTCGGCATCGCGCCGACGGTGCTCGGGCCGTCCGGCAAGCGCTCGGCGCTGTCGAACTCCAACGGCGACAACATCTGGGCCGGCACGAAGAACCCGGACCTGACCTGGAAGTGGGTCTCGTACATGGGCTCGCCGGAGTGCCAGTCGGCGGCGGGCGCGAGCGGCACGTTCTTCCCGTCGATCCCGGCGTCGATGGACGCGTCGGCGGCGGCGATGAAGGGCCAGGGCGTCGACCTGTCGGTGTTCACGACGATGATGAAGGACGGCTCGCTGGTCCCGGCGGTCGTCTACGGCAACGGCGCCGCCCTGCAGGACGCGGAACGTCCGCTGTTCGAGGCGTTCTTCGCGCACCAGCGCGACGACGACGTGTTCGCGGAGATGGCGTCGAAGAGCCGGGACGTGCTGGCCAAGCAGTAGCCTGTGCTCACGACGTGTGAAGGGGAGTCATGGTGGAGGGTCGGCGCCTCGAGGCCCTGCCGAGCAGGCAGGTGCTGGCCGACGGCGTCTACGAGCAGATCCGGGCGCTGATCATGAACGACGGCATCGAGCCCGGCGCGCGCGTGAACATCGACGAGATCGCGCGCGAGCTGGGCGTGTCGGGCACCCCGGTGCGTGAAGCGCTGGCGCGGCTGGAGTCCGAGGAGCTCGTCAGCCGGCTTCCGCTGCGCGGCTACCGCGTCACGGAACTGCTGAACCGCAAGGAAGTCGACGACATGTACGCGCTCCGGCTGCTGCTGGAGCCACCGTCGGCGGCCCTGGCGGCGGCCGCGATGTCGGACGCTCACGTGGCGGAGCTGGAGGCCGAGCTGGCGACGTGCCCGGCAGCCCCGGCGGAGGACGCGTACAGCGACTACAAGGCGCTGACCGCCCACGACGCCCGGCTGCACGAGCTGATCCTGCGCATGGCGGGCAACGCGGCGGTCGAGCAGGCGTTCGCGCGCACCCACTGCCACCTGCACTTCTTCCGGCTGAACTACAACCAGCCGTTCGGTGAGCAGACGATCTCGGAGCACCGCCTGATCGTCGACGCCCTGGTGGCCGGCAACGCGCAGGCGGCCCGAAAGGCGATGACCGACCACCTCGAAGTGGCCCGAGACCGCCTGCTCTCCCGCCTCTGACGTGCGCAGAGAGGCATCACCCGTGATTGAGGAGGCATCACGTGTGATTGAAGGGGCATCACGCTGATGCCCGCTCAATCACGCGTGATGCCCGTCTGATCACGTGTGATGCCCCGCCAATCACGTGTGATGCCTCGAATGCGAAGGCCGCACCGGGGACTTCCCGGTGCGGCCTCCCCCGACGACGTCGGATGCTGGTCACTTGACCGGCATCGTCACCTCGTAGATGCGCTTCGGCGTGGCCGCCGCGGAGCGGAACGCGCCCGACCAGAGGGACTCGACCTTGGCGGACTCGTCCGCGTTCGGGTTCGCGTTGGTGCAGGACGGGCCGGGGCCGCCGCCCGACATCAGCTCGGAGCACGGGCCTTCGTAGTGGTCCGGCAGGCCCAGCGCGTGCCCGGTTTCGTGGGCCGCGATGCGCGTCTGGTTGTACTGCTGGGCCTGCGTGTAGTCGATGAAGATCGTGCCGCTGCCGTGACCGTCGGTCTGGGCGTACGAACCCTGCGGGTCGTTGCCTTCCGTGTAGTGCAGTGTCGCGCCCGAGGAACGCTCTTCGAGCTTGACGTTCGACACCGCCGCGTTCCAGTTGGCCGCGCCGGCGTTGATCACGTCGCGGAAGGTGGGGGCGTCCGAGGTGTCGTAGTAGACGGTCGTGGCCGCGGCCGGGGCCGCGAGGGCCGGGGCGGCCGTCAGCGGCGTGGCGATCATCGCCAACGCGACGGCGGCGCCGGGCAGCAAGTACTTCCTGGACATCGGGACGACTCCTTGCCGTGGGGAATTTGCCGGGTTTGCGCGCGCTGGGTGTCGAACTTACGGAATCGCCCCGCGCTTGTGACCCGACTTTCGTACTGCACGGCGAACGGTGATTTACCAACCATTCGAAACCATTGACATGCGCAGCCGTGCATACGAGGATGCCCCGTTCGGCTTAACCGACCGGCTCCGCCAGCGGGATCTCGCCCTCGGTGAGCCACGAGCCACGCCACGCCAGATTGTCCCTGACCAGCGGTTTTCCGCACGCGTCGCACTTCTCGCCCGGGCGGGTCAGCTCGCCGCACGGCGTGTGGACCAGCTTCATGGGTCCGTACGCGCTCGCCGACGACGTGTGCGCGTCACCCCATGCGCCGAGCGCGTGCAGTACCGGCAACGCGTCCGAGCCGGCCTGTGTGAGGCGGTACTCGTGCCGGGTCCGGCCGCCGTCGCGGTAGGGGAGCTTCGTCAGCAGCCCGCGGTCGACGAGCTTGGCCAGCCGGGTCGTCAGCACGTTGTCGGCGATGCCGAGCTGTGCGCGGAAGTCCTCGAACCGGGTGGTGCCCGCGGTGGCGTTGCGCAGGATCAGCAACGTCCACGGCTCGGCGAGCACGTCGGCGGCCCGCGCGATCGGGCAGGAGGCGTCCTCCCAGGTGATGCGGCGGCTCATGGTGTGATCCCTCCTACCTGGCTTGCTCGGAGCAAGTCTACGCCGTACAGTCGGCCTCAGCTAGCTTGCAATGAGCAAGTCAGGTGCGAGAGGAGCTCGTCATGGAGATCACGGGTGCGGTGGCGCTGGTCACCGGAGCGAACCGGGGGCTCGGCCGGCAGTTCGCCGCCGCGCTGCTCGAGCGTGGCGCGGCGAAGGTCTACGCCGCCGCGCGCAATCCCGAGTCGGTCGACCTGCCGGGCGTGGTGCCGATCCGCCTCGACGTGACCGACCCGGAGTCGATCCGCGAGGCCGCGAAGATCGCGGGCGACGTCACGCTGCTGGTCAACAACGCCGGGTCGTCCACGGGGTCGTCGCTGCTCGGCGGCACCCTCGAGGACATCCGGCTGGAGATGGACACGCACTACTTCGGCACCCTCGCCGTGACGCGCGAGTTCGCGCCGATCCTCGAGCGCAACGGCGGCGGCGCGGTCCTCAACGTCCTTTCGGTGCTGTCCTGGATCACCGCGCCGCACCTCGCGGCGTACTCGGCGGCGAAGGCGGCGGCCTGGTCGCTGACCAACGCGCTGCGCCTGGAGCTGGCGCCGCAGAAGACGCAGGTGACCGCGCTGCACGTCGGCTACATGGACACGGAGATGGCCAAGCACGTCGAGGGGTCGAAGGTCGACCCGGCGCTCGCGGCGGGACTCGCCCTCGACGGCGTCGAGCAGGGCCGGTTCGAGGTGCTCGTCGACGACCTGAGCCGGAACGTCCGCGCCGGGCTGTCGGGCGACCTCGCGGGGCTGTACCCGGCGCTCGTCTCCTGAGTCCACTTCGGACGGTGTCGGCCGGCTGAACGGGTTCCTTCGAGAATTCTCGCGCGGCAGTTCGTGAACAACCGCTGACGCGACCGTTCCGGGGTCCTTTCGGGGACCCCGGAACACAGGTGGTTCCGCCCCGGGCGTATGAATGGGCGGGTGCCGGAGAACGTCGAAGCCGGAATCGGCCGAACGAGGAACCGCTGGGGCGAAGGCGAACGGCTGCGTGGCGAAATCCTCGCGGCGGCGGGCCGGTTGCTGGCCGAGCTCGGCGGCGAGGACGGACTGACGATCCGCGGTGTGGCGCGCGCGGTCGGCATCGCCCCGGCCAGCATCTACCAGCATTTTTCCGATCGTGCGGAATTGGTGCGCGGGCTGCTCGACCACGAATATGCGCGGCTGGCGGAATCGATGCGCGCGGCCGAGGAGTCACTGGGTGAATCCGATGTTGTCGGACGTGTTCGCGCGCAAATTCACGCTTACTGCGCCTTCGCGATGCGGAATCCGGGGCATTACCGACTGATGCTGGCGAACGGCGCGACGCGGTCGTCGCCGGACGCCCACCCGGAGGGGCCGCTGCTCGACGTGATCGAGCGCCTGACGGCGGGCTTCGAGCGCTGCGTCGAGGCCGGCCATGAGCTGCGCGTGACCCCGGGCCGCGCGGCCGCCGTGGTGTTCGTCGGCGCGCACGGCCGGGTCGCGTTGTTCCACAGCGCCTTGAACCGGACTGGCGCCGAGCTGGTGGAGCCGTTCGTCGACGAGTTGGTCTCGTTGGTCTTCGCCTGATCGGACTGTGGCGAAGCTCCGAAAATTTGCTTAGCATAGCTATGTAAATTTCCGGCAGCTTCGGGAGGTATCCGGTGGACGGCGTGCCCGCGTTTCCGATGACCCGGCGGTGTCCCTTCGACCCGCCCGCCGAGCTCGGCGAGCTGCCGCCCGTCTCCCGCGTGCGGCTCTGGAACGGCAGCACGCCGTGGCTGGTGACGCGCTACGACGACGTCCGCGCGGTGCTGCGCGACTCGCGGATCAGCGCCGACTCCGACCGGCCCGGCTACCCGCACCAGAGCGCCGCTTCGGCGGCCCGGCGCAAGCGCGCGAAGTCGTTCATCACCATGGACGGCGCCGAGCACGCGGCGCAGCGGCGCCTGCTCACCGGCGACTTCCTGGTGAAGAAGATGGAGGCGCTGCGCCCGGCGATCCAGCGCATCGTCGACGACCTGGTCGACGGGCTCCTGGCCGGCCCGAAGCCGGTCGACCTGGTGACGGCGTTCGCGCTGCCGGTGCCGTCGCTGGTGATCTGCGAGCTGCTCGGCGTCCCCTACGAGGACCGGGAGCTGTTCCAGGACATCACGAAGGTGATGGTGTCGCGGACCGCGACGCCGGAGGAAGCCGTCAAGGCCACCGAAGAGCTGCTCGCCTACCTCGGCGGCCTGGTCGAGCGGAAGGCCGCCGACCCGGGCGACGACGTGCTGAGCAAGCTGGCGGTGTCGCAGTACGCGACCGGCAAGATGTCCGCCGAAGACGTCGCGTCGATGGGCCAGCTGCTGCTGGTGGCGGGCCACGAGACGACGGCGAACATGATTTCGCTGGGCACGGTGGCGCTGCTGGAGCACCCGGACCAGCTCGAGCTGGTCCGCACCGGCGATGCCGGCCTGCTGCGGCGCGCGGTCGAAGAGTTGTTGCGGTACCTGAACATCACGCATTCCGGACGCCGCCGCGTCGCGGTCGAGGACCTGGAGGTCGGCGGCCAGCTGATCCGCGCGGGCGAGGGCGTCATCGCGGCGGGCGACGCCGCCAACCGCGACGACGCGGTGTTCGCCGAGCCGGACCGCCTGGACGTGACGCGCGAGGCCCGGCACCACGTCGCGTTCGGCTACGGCGTGCACCAGTGCCTCGGCCAGACGCTGGCGCGCGTGGAACTGCAGGTGGTCTACGGAACGCTGTACCGCCGCATCCCGGAGCTGCGGCTCGCGGTGCCGGTGGAGGAGCTGGCCTTCAAGGACGACATGCTGGTCTACGGGGTGCACTGCCTGCCGGTCACCTGGTGATCACAACGGCCGAGAGCCTCGCTCAGCCGAGCATGAAGGCTCGGCGCCGATGCTCCCCGAGACCCTGGCCGCCGCCCGTCGGCCAGGGTCAGCCGGACCGCCGTCAGCGGCCGCCGGCCGAACCCGCCCAGATCCCGTCGCCGGCGTACGAGGCCGAGTAGCCGAGCAGCGCCGCCAGGCCTTCCGTCAGCCCGCCGCACGACGCGACGCCGTTCGCGTTCGTGACCCCGGAACACAGGGTGCGGCCGCCCGCCGCGAACGTCACCGTGCGGCCCGGCACGCCAGGGCCGTACCGCGTGTCCGTCAAGGTCGCGCTCACCGCCGGCGAGCCCAGCCGGGCCGGCACGACGCTCAGCGACGTCGGGTCCGGCGCGGTCGAGAACAGCGACGCCGACGTGCGGAGCCCGCTCGGCGCCGGGGCGAACAGGTACTGCACGGCCGAGTCCGGCCCGGACGGCGCCGGGCAGCCCGCCCCGGTCGTCGTGACGTCGATCGCCGGGTCGGTCTGGTACCGGCCCGGTGCCGCGCCCACCGCGCGCGGCCAGCACACGAACTGGATCGACTGCGGCGGCGTCGGCGGCGGCGTGATCCGGGCCGGGCCGGTGCCGGTCAGGCCGTAGGACAGGCTCGGCCCGGCCAGTGCTGCACTGTCCACACCGGACAGAGTGACCTCGTGCGTCGCCGAGGTGGCGAACGGGTTGTACGCGCCGGTCTGCAGCACCGGCGCGTCGTCGGTGCCGGCCGCGGTGTCCCACAGGTACTGGACCTGGAACGTGTCGGTGCTCGACCCGGTGACCGTCGTCGTCACCTCGACACTCGAGTCGGCCACCGTGGTGCCGTGCACGACGACGTACTGGTCGATCTCCACCGAGCCGCTGTCGACGTAGGTCCACCAGTTCGTGTGGAACCCGGTCGTGCCGACCGCCGCGGTCGTCGGGCCGAGCGAGTCGAGCGCGACCTCCGACGCCGTCGTCAGGTACTGGCCCTGGACGTAGTCGACGTGCGAGGTCAGGTCCCGCACGGTCGTGAACGACGTGCCGGGCACGCCGCCGCCGAACAGCACGTCCCGGCCGGCGCCCGCCGGGTGGGCGGGCCCGGTCTGCACGGTGAACGAGCCGACGCCGAGCCCGCGCGCCTGCTGGAGGGACACGCGGAAGACGTCGTTGCCGAAGGTGGGCGTGGCGGCGAGCGCGGTGTGCGTTCGCGACTTCCACTGCGCCGGCGGCTCGGGTGCCGCCTGCGCCGGGACGGCCCCGGCCAGCAGCAGCGCCGCGACCGCGCACAGCAGTCCGGTTCGGTGCATCAGATCCTCCACAGTGGACTCAGAAGGTGAGGGCGTCGGCGTAGGCGAGCCGCGCGCCGCCCTGGCTCGGCTGTTCGGCTTCGGTCAGCACCAGGCGGAACGGGCGGCTCCCGCGCGGCGCGGGCAGCGCCACGGTGCCGGTCCAGCCGGTGGCGGACGCCGTCAGCACGACGGGCGCCCCGGTGGCCTGCCAGGCGACGTTCCCGCTCAGCGCCGGGTCGGCCACCTGCAGCTGCGCGCTCAGCTCGGTCGCGGGTGCCGGCATCGGCCCGGTCACCGTGAGCCGCACCGACGTCGGCGACGCGAACACCGCCGTCGCGACCCGGTCCGCCGACAGCTGCGCGAACTGCGCCTGCACCACCGCGGACAGCTCGACGTCGGGCACCGACACCGGCTGGTAGCGGGCCAGCGCCAGCCGGACGAACGGCGTGTACGGCGAAGGCTGCGGAGCCGCGAAGGTGATGTCGCAGAACCAAAGCTTGCGCTCGGCGTCGTAGCCGACGTCGTGCGGCGCGACGGCGACCGGCGACGCCACGCCTTCGACGAGCTTGAGCCCCGAGCGAGGGTGCACGGCCAGCGGGAAGTCGCCGACCTGCGGCGGCCGGGTGAACGCGGCCGACCGCCACGCCGGGTCCTGCGCCCAGTCGGTCACGTACCGGGTCAGGTCCGCCGGGACCGCCGGGCCGTCGGCCAGGAGCACGCCGAGCTGTTCGCCGTCGCCGGAGGAGAACCACGGCCGGTTCAGGAACACCCGCAGGCCGTTGCCGCGCCGGGTGCTCGTCACCTGCGACGCCGTCGTCTCCGTCGTCCAGCCGAACGTCGGCACGACGTAGGCGACGTCCGGCACGGCCGGCCGCGCGGTGCTCGGGACGTCGATCGTCAGCGCCGCACCCGCCCGCGTGATCGGCGGCGGCACGTAGGCGACCTCGACCGACGCGGGCGCCGGAGCGGCGCGCCACGTGATCGTGCCCTGCCCGTAGTCGACGTCGTAGTCGGTGCCGCGGACGTAGGTCGTCGCGTTCGCCCGGACGACGTCCGACGCGGGCACGATGCCGCCCCTGTCCACGACGATCGGCGACGAGGCCGGCTTGACCGTGGCGCGCTGCAGGAAGTACTCGGCGAACCGGGACGTGCCGATCGGCGTGTACCGCACGCTGCGGTACTTCGTGTCGTGGAACTCGTGCCGCTCGTCGAGCGGGAGCACCGGGCCCGCCGGGTCGTCCGGCTGCGCCACCACGCCGAACGCCGCCGCGGCGCCCGCTCTCGGTGCCGGGGCGGGCAGGGTGACGTCGTCGATCTGCTCGCTCCACGCGGCCTGCAGGTCGATGCGGCTGGTGCTCGGCCGGTCGAACGTGAGCCGGTCGACGATCCGGGCGGACGTTTCGCCGGGCTTGCGCACCGCGACCGGCTTCCCCAGCGCGGGCGTGGTGAGCGGCTGCTTGATCGCGTGGACCAGCGTCAGCGTGCGGAACGGCGTCAGCTGCCAGAGCCGGCCCTGCCGGGCCAGTGCCCGCAGGGAGTCGAGCGTCGTCCCGGCCGGGAGCGTCACCGTGCCCGCGGCGACCGCGTCCGCCAGCCACTTCCACGGCCCGAGCAGGTCGATGTCGGCGTCGGCGAGGACGCTGCTGTAGTTCACTTCGAACGTCCGGCCCTTCGGGACCTGCACGGTCAGCACCCGGAACAGCGGGTCGAACTTCGGCTTTCCGGTGCCCTCGACCATCCGCAGCCGGAACGGCCGGTAGTCCGGCCAGGTCCCCAGCAGCGGCACGGGATCGAAGTCCCCGGTGACGACCTCGCCGTCGGCCGTGCCGGGCAGCCCGGCGAACGCGGCGCCACGGCTGAGCACGTCCGGCAGGTAGGGCAGGGTCAGCTGGTCGGTGTCGTAGTACGGGATGCCGTAGCCGCCGCTGTCGGGCGTGCCGCCCTGGTCGAACGAGCCGGTGTCCTTCTGCTTGATCCGGCCGTACGCGAGCTTGTTCATCACCGGCGGGGTCAGCAGGGTCGCCGGCAGGTCGAACAGGCCGTGCTGCTCGGCCAGCAGCTCCGCGATCCGGACCGGCGCGAGGTGCCGCTGGCAGTCGGCGGTCGCGGCGGTGTCGAAGTTGCTGCGGATCACCAGCCGCTCCGCCGACTCGCCTTCGGTGCGGGGTTTGCGGAACAGCACGTGCGGCGAGACGACCGGCTCGAACCGCGTGTACTTCTGCGGCGCGGTCGCCCCGGCGTCGCCGGGCACGTCGGCGAGGGCCGGGCCGTTGCCCGCGAGGTCGGCCGTCCGCGCGCGGAAGCGGTAGGAGCGGCCGAACCGCAGCCGCGGCAGGCTGCCCGGCACGGCCTTGAACTTCACGCCGAGCGGGAACGCCGGGTCGGGCTCGGTGCCGTCGCCCGCGACGAGCGCGCCGTCGTCCGCGACGGCCTTGCCCGGGCGCGGCGCGACCAGGCTGTAGCCGCTCCACCGGGCCAGGGACTCGTGGAGGAACACCGTCTGCGTCGGGTCGTCCGGCTGGGTCGTGTGCGCGGTCGTGACGACGCCTTCGTCGGCGGCGGTGACCGCGGTACCGGCCACGGTGTAGGTGCCCTGGCGCCGGCAGAGGCTGTGCCAGCTCTTCGTGACGTCGTCCCAGACGTCGAAGCGCAGCCCGCGGGTCAGGTCCTCAGCGCTCGCCGACGCACCGTTCGCCAGCTTGTCCGCCTGGTCCACCGCGCCCCAGATCCGCTTGGCCCGCCCGGTTTCGGTGATCGAGAAGCCGTTGCTCTGCAACGCGGGTGGCGCGGCGGTGTCCGGCGCGTCGGACGAGGGCCGCCCGACGCCGCCGAACGGGTCGAGCCGCGCGACGCTCTCGCCGAAGCCGAGCAGCTTCACCGCGGCCGAGTCGGGGTCGACCTCGGTGACGTCGAAGTCCGGGCCGCCCAGCTGCAGGAGGCCGCCGGCGAGCAGCGGCGTGCGGGCGTTCGCCGTGAACGTCGTCGCGGTGACCGTGCAGTCGGTCCGCTGGGCGGTCACCTGCGTGCCGGGCCGGACCGGGGTGACCGTCACCCAGGTCGGCCCGCTCGGCAGCGGGTCCGGCAGCGGAATGCGCAGGTCGCGGACCAGGCCGAACTTCCGCAGCAGGGCCGGGTACTGGCCGAGCGAGCCGACGACCGAGTGGAAGTTCGGCGGTTCCGGGACGGCCGCGGCTCGGAACGCGTCACCCGCGAAGTTCACGACGTGCGGGCGGGCGGCGGCGGGCCGGCCGTGGAAGTGTTCCGAGAGCAGGAAGTCGAGCTGCTGGTCGCTCAGGCCGTGGGAGTCCCGGATCTGACGCAGCGCCGGGTCGTCGCGGTCGATGAACTTGGCGTAGAAGAAGTACAGCGCCAGGTCGCCCGTGACCGCCGCCTTCGTCGACGGCGAGATCCACGTGTCGTGCAGCCGGTACCGGCTCCGCGGGCCGCACCGGTTCCCGCTCACCCGCACGCCTTGCTGCGGCGCGCCGAGGTAGTCGGTGATCGTCGGGTGCGTGGTCGGGTTGTTCGCCGCCATCAGCGCGTACTGGTCGCGGACGAAGTTGCGCACGTTGCGCACCGGGTAGGACCGGACGAACGTCTTGGCCGGCGGCATCGGCGGCGCGGTCGCCGCCCCGACGGCCGAGGTGCCGGCGAAGAGCTTCTTCCACAGGTCGGACCGCAGGTCCTGCGGCAGCTTCTCGGCACGGGTGACCGCGCCGCCGAGCGAGACGTCGAACTCGACCGCGGCGGCGGGCCAGTCGAGCCAGTCGGGGAACGCGGACAGGGTGTCCGCGCCGGTCAACCGCGGGGACAGGAACGCCGACAGGTAAAGGAAAGTCTTGCCCTGCTCGGTCCGCACGCCGTTGGGCAGGGCGGTGCTCAGGATCGTCTGGGTGGCCATCACTCGTCTCCTCAGGCCGCGAACGCGTCGCAGTAGGTGTTCCAGTCGTCCTGGCTCATCTGGTCGCCGAAGGACGGCGGACCGCCGGCGGGCAGCGCGGCCGCGTCGCGGGCGGCGAGCGACGAAGAACCGGGACCGGCGAAGGACTTGTGCACGGTGAGCGTGACCGACTTCGAGAAGAACAGGATGTCGATCTCGACGGTCAGCGACGCCTCGCCTTCGACGAGGTTCTTCCCGCCGCCGCCGGTGTAGCTCAGCGCCAGGTAGAACTCGGCCGAAATGGTGATCAGGCCGAGGACGTTGAGCGAGCCGTTCGCCCGGACGTACCCGGTGAGCGTGATCTCGTCGTGCCCTTCGCCGCCCGAGGGCGGGGCCGGCAGGCGCTCGAGCTTGAAGTAGATCCCGGCCATCACCGAGACCGACCCGCTGGCGACCCCGAGGTTGAACGCGACCGCGCCGCCGAACTCGATCGACGCCTCCACCAGCTCGAAGCCGTCGGTGCCCAGCGCCAGCGCGAAGAACCCGCCACCGCCGAACAGCGACACGGTGAGCGTGAACGGGTGCTCCCGGCTGCAGAACGCGAACCGCGCCCGGGCCGGCGAGCCGTCGAACGGGATGGACAACGCGGCGCTGAACGCCAGGTGCTGCAACGCGAACACGCCGATGCCGACGTCCGGGATGGCGAGGGTGTAGCCCGCCGTGATGCCGGACGGCCGCACGTCGATGCCCAGGCCCTTGCCGGTGCTGACCAGGAACTGCTGCAGGGTGTTGACGAACTTCAGCGGGCCCTCGAAGTCGATCCGGTCCAGCTCGACGTGGATCACCGGCTTCGCGCCGTCGTGCTGCTCGAAGGCGAACCGGCGGAAGGTGAGCTTGATGAACGACAGCTGGTCGTCGTCGCCCTTCACCAGCTCGATCGCGAAGTTGCGCAGGTCGCCCCTGATCGTCGACGTCGTGGTGACGCCGCTCGTGCCGAAGGTGGTGCGGTTCTCCCCGTGCAGGGTCAGCGTCGCGTGCGTGCCGTCGTCGAGGACCGGGTGGAAGACGCCGGCGGTGAGCTTGTCCGGCAGCTTCGGCTGCCAGTCGAGGACCGTCGTGACGGCGGTCGGCGGCAGGTCCCTGCCGTTGGCGTACTCCGGGGTGGTGACGATCTTGGGCGCGTTCTCGATCGGCAGCGCGGGCGGCTTCGGCGCGTCCGGGTCGAACCCGAGGACCTCGGCGAGGCTGAGCCCGCCGAGCAGCTTCGCGGTCGCCGGGAAGAAGGTGCCGGGGTTGAACGACCCGGTTTTCGCGATGTCGCCGATCGCGGCCGCGGGCCCGGACAGCGGGCCGAGCGACCGCGACAGGCCGCGGATGTCGAGGTCCGGCGCGGCGATCCCGCCGAGCTGCGCGACCTGCTGCCCGAACTTCGCCGTCACGGCTTCGACGGAGGGCAGCGGGTTCTGGGCGGTGATCGCCTGCACCAGCCGGCCGACGTCGGCGACGGTCGGGCTGACCCGCGCGAACAGCTCGCCCTTCACGGCTTCGAAGGAACCCGTGACGTAGTCCGGGTCGTAGCCGATGGTGGTGGCGAGTTCCCGCCCGCCGGCGAGCGCCTCGACCGCGGGCATCCGGATCTCGGCGGCCAGCATCTGCGGCGCGAACCCGGCCTCGCCGGCCTGCACGCGCAGCTTCACGTTGAGGTGCAGGCGAAGCGCCGGGAACGTGGTGGTGCGCGGGGGATCGGCCGCCAGGCCGGCCGCGGCGGGCACGGGCCCGAAGGCGACCTTCTGCCCGCCCAGCTCGTGGGTGCGGCGCGGGTGGACGGTTTCGAACTGGTTCGGGTCCGCTTGGGCCTGCAACGCGGTCAGCACCGCGGGTTTCGTGGCGTCGTCCTCGTAGACGAACGCGACGTGCGCGACCGAGTCGATCCGGTTGCCGGCCCAGTCGACGGCGACGATCGGCACCGGGACGTCGACGACGTCCGTGCCGAGCTGGTACTGCACCCAGAACGCGTCGGTGCTCCCGATGCGTTCGCGGTTCGCGGCGAGGTTCGGGGTGGTGGTCATCGCGATCTCGACCGACCGGAACGGCAACCCGTTGTCCTCGAAGAACTTCACCGGTTCCTGGATCCGCACGAACTGGCGGCGCAGAAGCCGCGCGGCACCGCCCGCGATGGTGCGCTCGGTCTCCGTGATCAGCGTCGCCTTGTGACCGTGGGGGAAGAGGAAGCCCCGCTCCTCGATGCGCACGTAGTTGTCGCGGCCCAGCGCCGAGCGGTGCCGCCAGCCGGCGAGCGTGCCCTCGGCCCACCTGCCCTCCAGTTCGAGGGACGAGCCCAGTGCCGAGAGCAGGACGAGGTCGCCCCGGACCGCGCCGCGCGTGTTCGACTGCGTGACGATGTCGGTGAGCGTCTGCGGCCGGCTGAGCAGGTCGTCGAACCGCGGGTCGTCCGGGGTGTCGGCGGCGACCGCCCGGATCTCGGCCGGGCCCAGCAACGGGTCCGGGCGGCCGAAGTCGTCACGCGGGGCCAGGCGGGTGTGCCACAGCTCGGTACGGCCCGCCGACGTCACCGGGTGCGTGACGTGCGCCCACGACGCGTACTGCTCGGGCGTCAGGTGCAGCCAGTCGACCAGCAGCAGGTCGCTGGTCAGCTGGTCCGGCGGCGCCGGAGCGGTCTTCGGCACGACCCGCATCACCCACGCCGGCCAGGCGAGCAGGCCTTCTTCGGTGTAGGGCAGTTCCTTCACCGTCGACGGCATGAGGAACGCGATCCGGCTCGGGCCGGCCGCGCGGGTGGCGATGGAGCCGGGGGCGGGCAGGTTCGCCGGCGGGTTCCCGTTCGGGTCGGAGACGTACGTCGTCTCCTCCATCAGGTGCTGGCTGTCGAAGTGGACGACGATCACCGACTGCGCGCCCGCGTCGACCGGCACCAGCTTCGGCGGCCCCGCGGCGGTCGAGCGGCGCAGGTTGAAGAATTCGAAGCGCAGCTTGAGCATGTCTTCGCGGCGCAGCAGGTCGAGCGTGAGATCCGGCGTCGCGTCGGCGGCGAGGACGGCCTGCGGCGGCGAGTCCCCGGGCAGGTTCGCCAGCAGCAGGGCGGCGCCGCCCGCGGCGAGGATCGTGCGGCGGCCGACGTCGCGCTGCCAGACGGGTCTCGGCGGGACGTCTTCGGTGGCGTGCGGAGCGGGTTCGGGCATGGCTGAGGACCTCCCGGAGCGAACTGAGCCCGATCACGGTCGCTCCGGGGTCCGGCCCCGGCAAGCACCGGGACCGGATACCTCCCCTTCGGGCAGCCTTGTCCGCCCCCGCGGCCGATCAGCCCACCGGTGGTTCGCCCGCTCGGGCGAGCAGTTCGGCGGCGTCGGCCAGGTCCTCGGTGGTCGGCGCGTCGTCCTGGGTCAGCCGGCGGCGCCAGTACCCGGTGAACTCGATTGCCCGCTTCTCGAGCCCGCGTTCGCCGACGAGGTGCCGCCGCAGCGACCGCACCATCCCCGCTTCGCCCGCGAGCCACGCCGAAACCGAACCTTTGGGGAACTTCACCGCTCGGACGGCCTCCAGCAGCTTGACGCCGTGCCCGGCGCCGTCGCGGTGCACCCAGTGGACGGGCAGCGGCTGTTCCTCGGCCGCGTCCGGGACCTCGACGAACGCCACGGCGTTGTCCACTTCGGACAGGATGCCGGCGATGGCGGGCACCGCGGTCTCGTCCCCGGCGAGCACCAGGGTGTCCGCGGTGGACAGTGCGCGGCGGTAGGCGGCGTCCGGGCCGTACCGGCCGAGCACGTCACCCTCCTTCGCGGTCCCGGCCCACGCTGTGGCCGGGCCCGCGGTGCCGTCGTGCAGCACGAACTCGACGTCGATCGTGGCGCGCTCCCGCGAGCGCACCGTGTAGCTGCGCATCACCGGGCGTTCGTCCTCGGGGATCGCGAGGTACGCCTGGTACCAGCGCATGACGTCGTCGTCGGGTTCGGGGAGCCGCACCGGGCGGCCCGGCGGCGGGAACAGGAGCTTGAGCTGCTGGTCGGGCCACGGTTCGAGGTCGGCCAGTCCGTCGCCGGTGAAGGTGACGCGCACGGTGCGCGGTGTCGGCTTGCGCACCGCGGTGACTTCGAGCAGTCCGGTCGGGTTCACGGCTTCCCCAGGTATTCGCGCAGGTGGCGGGCGGTGAGCGTGGACGCGCCGGCCACCAGTTCGGCGGGCGTCCCGGTGAAGACGACCCGGCCGCCGTCGTGGCCGGCGCCGGGGCCGAGGTCGATCAGCCAGTCCGCGTGGGCCATCACGGCCTGGTGGTGCTCGATGACGATGACCGTGTTGCCCGCGTCGACGATCCGGTCGAGCAGCGCGAGCAGCTGGTCGACGTCGGCGAGGTGCAGCCCGGTCGTCGGCTCGTCGAGGATGTAGGTCGAGCCCTTCCCGGCCATCCGGATCGCGAGCTTGAGCCGCTGCCGCTCGCCGCCGGAGAGCGTGGTGAGCGGCTGCCCGAGCGTCAGGTAGCCGAGGCCGACGTCGGCGAGCCGGTCGAGCACCTTCCGCGCGGTGCCGGCCGGGAAGAACTCCCGCGCCTCGGCGACGGACATGCCGAGGACCTCGCTGATGTTCCTGCCGCGCAGTTCGAACGTGAGCACCTTGGGCGTGAACCGCTTGCCCTCGCACTCTTCGCAGGTCGACGCGACACCGGCCATCATCGCCAGGTCCGTGTAGATCACGCCGAGGCCCTTGCACTGCGGGCACGCGCCTTCGGAGTTGGCGCTGAACAGGCTCGCCTTGACGCCGTTGGCCTTGGCGAACGCCGTCCGGATCGGGTCGAGCAGGCCGGTGTAGGTGGCCGGGTTGGACCGCCGGGAGCCGCGGATCGCCGACTGGTCGACCACGACGACGTCCTCGCGGTGCGCGAGCGAGCCGTGGATCAGCGAGCTCTTGCCGGACCCGGCCACGCCGGTCACCACGGTCAGCACGCCGAGCGGGAGGTCGACACTGACGTCACGCAGGTTGTGCAGCTTCGCGCCGGTGATGCTCAGGTGACCCGACGGCGTGCGGACCTCTTGCCGGAGCGTCACGCGGTGGTCGAGGTGGCGGCCGGTGAGCGTGCCGGACGCGCGCAGGCCGTCGAGGTCGCCGGTGTAGCAGAGCCGGCCACCGTCGGCGCCCGCGCCGGGACCGAGGTCGACGACGTGGTCGGCGATCCGGATGGTCTCCGGCTTGTGCTCGACGACCAGGATCGTGTTCCCCTTGTCCCGCAGGCAAAGGAGCAGGTTGTTCATCCGCTCGATGTCGTGCGGGTGCAGCCCGACGGTCGGCTCGTCGAAGACGTACGTGACGTCGGTGAGGCTGGATCCCAGGTGCCGCACCATCTTCACGCGCTGCGCCTCGCCGCCCGAGAGCGTCGCGGATTCGCGGTCCAGCGACAGGTAGCCGAGGCCGATTTCGACGAGCGAGTCGAGCGTGTCGCGCAGGTTGCCCAGCAGCGGCCGGATCGACGGCGCGTCGAGGTTCCGGACGAACTCGGCGAGGTCGCTGATCTGGAGGGCGGCGCAGTCGGCGATGTTCTTGCCGTCGATCTTCGCGGACAGCGCGGCCGGGTTCAGCCGGGCGCCACCGCAGGCGTCGCAGGTCTTGAACGTCGCGGCCTGCTCGATGAACGCGCGCAGCCGCGGTTGCAGCGACTCGGTGTCCTTCTGCAGGTAAAGCCGGCGGACCTTCACCGCGAGCCCCTCGTAGGTGACGGTGGTCTTGCCGACCTTCACCTTGCACGGGCCCTTGTGCAGCAGGTCGTCGAGCTGCGCGGGCGTGAAGTCGCGGATCCTGGTGTCGGGGTCGAAGAAACCGCAGGAGAGGTAGGTCTGCACGTACCAGTTGTCCGGCGTGAAGCCGGGGACGAGGATCGCGCCGTCGTGCAGGGACTTGTCGAAGTCGAGCAGGGCGTTCACGTCGAGGTCGGACACCCGGCCGAGGCCCTCGCAGGCCGGGCACATGCCCTCGGGCAGGTTGAAGCTGAACGCGCCGGACGTGCCGACGTGCGGCTCGCCCAGGCGCGAGAAAGCGATCCGCAGCATCGCGTAGGCGTCGGTCGCGGTGCCGACCGTCGAGCGCGAGTTGGCGCCCATCCGCTCCTGGTCGACGACGATGGCCGCGCTCAGGTTCTCGAGCAGGTCGACGTCCGGGCGCGACAGGCTCGGCATGAACGACTGGAGGAAGGCGCTGTAGGTCTCGTTGATCAGCCGCTGGGACTCGGCCGCGATGGTGCCGAAGACCAGGGACGACTTGCCGGAGCCGGACACGCCCGTGAACACCGTGAGCCGGCGCTTCGGGATGTCCAGGTCGATGCCGGCGAGGTTGTTCTCCCGGGCTCCCCGGACCTCGATCACGTCGTGGGTGTCGGCGGCCCGCCTGGGTGAGGTCATACCGTCCTTCTTTGATACTTTAGGCCGTATAGTGATTTTCGATCGTACATTACTTTATGGTGTAAGGAGTCGGCAAGGTGGTCGTCTTCGCGGGTCAGGGCGACGCCCGGCGGTCCATGGAACTGCTGTGGGGGCCGCGCGTGGTCGCGCCGCGCACGGGCCCCGGGCCCAAACCGGGCCTGTCGGTGGAGGCGATCGTCGCGGCGGCGATCGAGATCGCGGACGCCGACGGCATGGCGGCGCTGTCGATGCGCTCGGTCGGTGAGCGCCTGGGCCGGACGGCGATGGCTTTGTACACCTACGTGCCGGGCAAGACCGAGCTGGTCGACCTGATGTACGACCGGACGCTGGGGGAGCTGCCGTCGTCGTTCGCGTCTTCCGACGGCTGGCGGGCGGCCGCATCGGCGCTGGCCGACGCGCTGTGGGACCTGCACCTGCGGCACCCGTGGCTCCTGCAGGTCTCGCCGGCGCGCCCGGTGCTCGGGCCGGGGGAGTTCCACGTCCAGGAGACGCTGCTGTCGGTCCTGGCGACGACCGGCTTGCCCCTGGCGCGGGTCCGGTGGGTGGTGTCGGCGCTGTTCAACATCGTCCGCGGCTCGGTCCAGACGGCGGCGGAGTCCCGCCAGGCGGCCCGCGAGACGGGACTGTCCGAAGAGGACTGGTGGTACGCGCGGTCGGCCCTGCTGGGCGAGCTGGCCCCGGACCTGGCGGCCCGGTTTCCCACGGTGGCGCGGCTGAGCGCACCGGTGGAGGCCTCGGACGAGCCCTACCTGGAGCGGGAGGCCCGGCAGTCGTTCGAGGCGGGGCTGGAGCTGCTGCTGGACGGCGTCGAAGCGGCGATCGTCAAGCTGAGCTGACTTGGCATTCGGGTTAAGGGGATTCGCTTCGAACCGTCGGTCGCTCCGCCGCCAGCAGTTTTGACGAGTTCAAGGTTGTGTGGGACGAAAGGCCGAGAGCTGGCAGGATGTCGTGCGGCAATCGGGCCAGGTCGGGGTTCCGGTCGAGCGTGAGCTGCTGAGCGGGAGTGAGTTGATGAACGACGAGTGATCCGTCCACTTTGACGATCAGGAGCGCCTGCACTCGGATCACGACGTTCTCGTATCGTTCGATCGAGGTCAGCAGTGGCCCCAGGTTCTGCATTAGGGTCGCGGTGTTCTGCGCGTTCGAGGCGTTCACCAATCGTGACGTGGCTGCTTGGGCCCCCAAGGTGAGTGCGTCCTGGCCGACATGGGGCGCGGTTGCCTGCGCGAAAAGGGCGCGCATCCGGCGGAACCATGAGCCAGAGACGGGTTCTTCCGCGTCAACGATGACGCCACCGGCGAACTCGACTAAAGCGACCACTTCACGTTCGACTCGCGATACTCCCTCTTGGTCATCCAGATAAATTGACACGTCGGCCAAAAGATTGTCAGGAATGCGGGCGATGATCGCTTCGACGAGGTTGCTCTGGTGAACAGCTATTCCAGCGATGTGGATCGCCTGTCCGACCAAGCTGAGAAGGTTGTTTCGAGCATGTCGAACTGTCGCCGTCGGGCGCTGGTGTTCGAAGTCGGCGAGTGTCTGCTCGGCGGTCTTTCGAAACTTCTCTGCCTCCGCTTTCAGGATGGAGAGCGCCTCTCCTGGAATCCTGATAGTCGATCTTGGAACATCTCTGACGTACGTTGATACCGATCGTTCGCTGATCGCTTCCTGGGTTGGCGTCCTGGGGAAATCACTATCAGCCATATCTCATTTTTAGCTGAGAGTGGGGTGCGTCGCTATGGGCCGTAAGGTCGATTTCGACCGCTGGACGGCGTCGAAGCGGCGATCGTCAAGGCTTCCGGGCTTCGATGAGGAACCTCGTCGTGTGGGCGACGAACGGGCCGTCGCGCTCGATCCTCTCGTGCAGCTCGCGCAGCCGGCCGCGGTACTGGGCCACGGTGAACCCCGGGACCATCCAGATCACCTTGCGCAGGAAGTAGACCACGGCACCGACGTCGAAGAACTCGGTGCGCAGGGACTCCGACCGCAGATCGGTGACTTCGAGGCCCGCCGCTTCGGCCGCCGCCACGGCCCGGCCGGGGTGGCGGCTGTTGCGGGTTTCCGGCTCCTGCGGGCCCAGGAAGAACTCGACCAGCTCGAACACGCTCGCCGGGCCGACCTGCTGCGAGAAGTAGCTCCCGCCGGGCCGCAGGACGCGGGCGATCTCGGCCCACGCCGTCGTCACGGGGTGGCGGCTGGAGACGAGGTCGAACACGTCGTCGCCGAAGGGGACGCCCTCGGTGGCCACGACGACCACCCCGCGCGACCGCAGCCGCGCGCTCGCCTTGGCGACGTTCGGCGGCCACGACTCGGTGGCGGCCATGAGCGGCGGCAGCGACGGGCAGCCGTCGAGCACCTCGCCGCCGCCGGTCTCCAGGTCGAGGGCCGCCTCGGCCGTGGCGAGACGCTCGCCGAGCAGCCGCTGGTAACCCCAGGACGGACGGGCTTCGGTGGCGCGGCCGTCGAGCCAGGAGAAGTCCCAGCCGTCGACGGACACCGCGTCGGCTTCGGCCACGAGCGCGTCGAACCGCGACGCCCGCACCGGCGGTGGCGGCACGGGCTTGGCGAGGGCGACGCGGTCGAACGCCACGACGACCGGCCCGCGCCGGGTGTCCACGGTGCAGGTGGTTTCGTCGCGGGCCACGAGGTTCCCGAGCGCGTCGGTGAACCCGCCCTCGACCCGGTAGCGGACGACGACCCGCGTGCCGAGCGGCAGTTCGCGCAACAGCTTCACAGGCGCTCGCTCAGCTCGTCGTCCGACGGCTCGACCAGGAACGTGCCGTCGGCGAACACGATCGTCGGGATCCGGCGCTCGCCGTCTTGCAGCTCGCGCACCCGCGCTTCGGCGGCCGCGTCGGCTTCGACGTCCACATAGGAGTATTCGACGCCCTCGCGGTCGAGCAGCGCGCGGCTGCGCTTCACGTCCGGGCACCAGGAAGCGCCGTACACCGTCAAACTCACGAAACAACCTCCGAAACAGCGTCGGGAACGGGCGAAGGGTGGCCCAGCTCGGTCAGCCAGCCGCGGAACACCCGGTGCAGTGCCTCCGCCCCGACGACCTCGCCGGGGACCGCGAACTCCCGCGGGTGCACCACGAAACCGCGTTGCTGCGGCCCGCCCAGGCCGCCGTGGGAACCCACGTGCGTCTCGAACGGGGACGCCTGGTCGGAATCCGGGTCGTAGCGGCTGTTGATCATCACGTCCGCGCAGTGCGGGAACGTGTCGACCCGCCGGACCAGGTCCGCCGCGTGCGGACCGTACGGCAGCAGCGGGTCTTCGCCGATCACCACGCCGGTCGCCAGCCGGTGCAGGCCGTCGCGGCCCAGGACCACCGGGCCGAACTCGCGGCTGCGGACCAGCAGGAACCCGACGCCGTCGTGGTCGACCAGCGACGGCAGCAGGTCCGGGAACTCGCGCTCGATCGTCTCCAGCTCGACGCGGCCCTCGTGCTCGGTGAACGACACCATCGCGACGTGCCCGGACACGACCACCACCACGCCGGGCGCCACGCGCGTGACCGCGCCGGGGGAGCCGGATGTCGTGCGCGGCCGGTCTTCGGCGCACTCCGCGTCCTCCACCCGGGCACGCAGCCGGCGCGCGATCAGGCCGCCGCCCTTCGTCGCCTCCGCCAGTGCCGCGTTGATCTGCCAGCTCTCGGCTTGGCGGCGCTTGCCCGACGGCGCCGACGGCGAACCGCCGCACAGCCGTCCGACGTACGCCTCGATCGTCTCGCCGAACCGCTGCGAAAACGCTTGCCCCTGCGTCTGGCCGTGGTCCGAGAGCACGACGAGGTGGTAGCGGCGCGGGGCGAGCCGCGAAGCCCGGTGCAGCCGCGCGATCTGCTGGTCGATCGAGCGCAGCACCGACAGCGTGTCGAACCGTTCGATGCCCGAGTGGTGCGCGACCTCGTCGTAGCCGAGGAAGTCCGCGTACACCACCGGCCGCCCGGCGAGCATGTCGCCGAGGATCGCCGAGACGACGACGTCGCGCGCGATCACCGTCGTGCCCGGGCGGGCCAGCGGGTACCAGCCGCCGCGCGGCACCCGCGGCACCACGCCGGCGCGGCGCTGGCGCACCGACGCACTGATCTCGCGGAAGACGTCGACCAGCGCGACGACCAGCGTGCGCAGCGCGTTGACCGGGTTCGCGAAGTACGCGTAGTAGCCCGCGCCGATCCGGTCGCGGTTGCGGTGGCGCAGGCCCTTCGGCACCAGCACCGGGATCGAGCTCATCGTGAGGCTGACGTGTGCGGCGTCGCCGGAGAAGAGGTTGCCGCGGCTCGCGCCGTCGCCGGAGAGGAGGCCGCGCCCGTCGGAGTGCCGCCGTTCGATCTCGGCCGCGTCGGTCGGGTGCGCGCACGCCATGACGTGGTCGCGGTCCTTTTCGTACCAGCGGAACCCGAGGATGTCCTGGTTGGAGCCGTGCAGGATGCCGCAGACGCTCGCCCCGGTCTGCGAGCTCCAGTCGGTGTGCCAGCGCGTCAGCGTGTGGCTGCCTTCGGCGAGCCAGGCGGCGAACGTCGGCATGTCGCCGTCGCGGACCGCGCGGCGCGCCGTGTCGTAGCCGAGGCCGTCGATCTGGAGGAACAGCACGCCGGGCGGCAGTTCGCCCTGGCCGGGCGCGGGGGCGTGGCGACGGCGGCGCCGGTTGGCGCGGCGGAAGAAGATCTCGTCCTCGTCGACGGCCAAGGCCGTCGAGATGAGCGCGCCTACCCCCGCCATCGCCACGGTGACGATCACCGCGGTCCGGAACCCGACCAGTTCGACGCCGGGGATCGTGCGGAACACAGCGAGGGTGCCCGCGCCGAGCAGCAGGAACCCGAAGAGGCCGAAGGTGAAGAAGGCCAGCGGGTAGGCGATCCGCATGACGAGCGGCCAGACCACGCCGACGAGCAGGCCGAGCACGAGCGCGCACACCGTCGGCTGCCACCAGTGCGTCATCCGGAAACCGGGCAGCAGCACGTCGAGCAGCCGCAACGCGCCCGTCACGGCGGCCCACACCAGCAGGATGCGGGCGACAGCCCGGCCGCCGCGCAGCAGCCGGCCCTTCGGCGCGGACGTCGTCACACTCGCTCCTTCGCCTTGCGTCGCCACTTCGCGATCAGGTTCGCCAGCACGGTGACCAGCAGGACCAGCACCGTCGCCAGCACCGTCGCCAGGACCGTCGCGATGACCGGTGAGTCGAAGATGCCGCCGCTGACGATCCCGAGCAGGGCGTACGCGGTCGCCCAGAGCACGCACGCGCCGAGGGCGGCGGGCAGCAGGCGCCGCCACGGGTAGCTCAGCGCCGCGGCCGCCAGCAGGACCGGGATCCGGCCGGCCGGGACGAGCCGGCCGACGACGACGAGCTGCCAGCCGCGGCGGGCGAACTGGGCACGGGCCTTTTCCAGCCGTTCGGCGGGCTGGCGGCGGCTGATCCAGCGGAACGCGGCTTCGCTGCCCAGGCGCGGAATCCCGAACGTCACGACGTCGCCGAGGTACGCGCCGAGCGTGGCCAGCACGATGACCAGCGGCAGGGACAGGTGGTCCGTGGTCGTCGCGACGGCGGCCGCGGCGCCGACGACCGCCCCGGTGGGCACGATCGGGATGATCGAGCCGAGCAGCACGCCGCCGAACAGGGCCGGGTACCCGATGGCGGCCGGGTCGGTCCAGCTCACGCCCGGTCCGTCGGCGCGGGGAGCACGACTTCGGCGCCGGGCTCGGTGAACAGGACCTCGGTGGCGATGGCCGAGTTGCGCACCTCGGCGGCGAACACCCGCGGCGGGTCCGCGAGCAGCCGCCGCATCCGCGCGGTGCGCCTCAGGCCGGGCACCGCGAGGGTGCCCCAGTGCACGGGGACCGCGGCCCGGGCCTGGACGCGTCGCGCGGCTTCCGCGGCACGCGCCGGATCGAGGTGGCCCGGCCCGAGGTTCGGCCCCCAGCCCCAGACGGGCAGGAGCGCGACGTCGACCGGCCCGAAGTCCGCCATCCCGTCGAAGAGGTCGGTGTCGCCGGCGTTGTAGACCTTCTTGCCGGCGCTCTCGATGAGGTGCCCGATCGCCGGGCTCTGCGGGCCGTGCGTGAGGCGCGGGCCCCACCGGTGTCCGGAGTGGACGGCCCGGGTGGCGGTGACGGTGAGGCCGCCCTCGTCGAGCGTCTCCCCGGGCGCGATCTCTTCGGTCCGGGGGAACCCCTTCTTGGCGAGCCAGGCCCCGGCACCGCGCGGGACGACGACGCGGGTCCGCTTCCCCAGCAGCTTCAGCGACGGCAGGTGCAGGTGGTCGCCGTGCAGGTGCGAGACGAGCACGAGGTCGACGTCGGCGTAGGTCTCGGGCGGCGGTGGCGGCACGACCCGGGTGAGCCCGCCGACGCGCGCGGTGAGCACGGGATCGGTCAGGACGACGTGGCCACCGAGTTCCAACCGGACGGTCGAATGGCCGAGGAAACGCAGGTTGAAGCCGCTCACGGTGTCGAGTATCGCCCTCCCGCCGGCCGCACGCCCCTCGGAGTGGCGCGAACAACGCCTCTCAGCGACCAGTGGGCAGCAGGGACGAGATACGCAGCGAGGACGTCCCGAGGCCCGTCGGGCCGCCGAGGACGGTCGCCGCCATCGGGTGGTAGCGCGCCTCGGTCTCCGTGTAGCGGCCCACGTTCTCGTGCCAGTTCAGCGTCGCGGCCATCCGGTCGCGCAGCTCCGCGACGTACCCGTGCAGTGACTCCCGCACGTCCGGCGCCACGTCGTAGTCGCGCAGCAACGCGGGCAACTCGACCGAAGCCGCGTGCCGGAACTCCGCCAGCCGCGCCTCGATCAGGTCCGCCACCACCGCGAACGCCCGCTCCTCCGTGCAGTCGAGGAAGTTGCGCACCACCAGGACGCCGTTGTTGAGCTCGCCCTCGAACTGGATTTCCTTCCGGTACGAGAACACGTCGTTGAGCAGGCCGCAGTAGTCGGCCGCCGCGTGCTCGACCGCCTGCACCGGACGGGTCCGGCGCAGCGCCGCCGGCACCGCGCCGGCGAACCGCGAGAGGCTCGTCGCCAGGCCCGAGCCGGACGTCCGCCGCCGCATCTCGACGTAGTCGATCGGGTCCGGGATGCGGTTGCCCGCCTGGTTGGCCAGCTCCCACAGCCAGCTCGACGTCATCGCGTCGACGGCCCGGCGCACGGCGTCCCGGTCGGTCGTCCGCGCCCAGACGTCGGCGAGTGCCCTCTCCACCGGCGTCGAAGGCGCCGAACCGGCCATGATCGACGACAGCCGGAGGTTGCCCGCCTTCGCCGCCGCGAGGTCGCGGGTCGCGCCGTACACCATCGGGTAGTAGTCGTCGGCGTACGCGACCCAGGTCAGCCAGTCGCTCGCGACGTCGAGCTGCCCGGCGGTCGCCTCCGGGTGACTGCCCGCCGCGCGCAGCGGCAGGTCGGCCGCGCGCAGCTTGCGCTCGTCCCACACGACGCCGTCGAGGAGGCCCGTCCGCCGCGCCCAGTCGACGTTGCGCGTGCGGCACGCGTCCAGGTGCGGGTTCGACCGCAGCGGGAACGGCGCCGCGAACGACGGCCGTGGCACCGAAACCTCGCGGAACGGCGTGTGCCCGTACGCGCGCAGCCGTTGCGGCGCGGTGGCGAGCACCGAGGTGAAGACGCGGGCCGCCGACGTCCCGAGGCCGGTCGCGCCGCGGCCCGCCAGCGCGCCGTTGTTCATGTACCGGCTGGATCGCAGGTGCCACTCGTGCCCGCCGGACTGCCAGTCCTGCAAGCCTTTGACGTACGCGAACGTGGCCGCGCGGGCGGCTGGGTCGACGCCGTGCTCGTCGAACAGCGTCGGCACCTCGGTGAGCGCGGTGTGCTCGAACTGGTGCAGCCGCGAGGTGATCAGGTCGTTGACGGCGTCGGCCGCCTCCTGCGTCGAGAGCCCGAGGAACTTCTCGAACACCAGCACGCCGTTGGACAGCTCGCCCTCGTCCTGCACCTCCCGCTGGTAGGAGAACAGGTCGTTGCGCAGGTGCACGCTGTCGGCGAAGCAGTCGCGCAGGACTTCCATGGCCCGGGATGCGGCGATCCCGTCCGGCACTTCGGCGTGCATCGAGTGTTCGACGAGGTTCGCCGACCACGGCGCGCCGCCGACCTTCCGCCGCATCTCGACGTACTCGATGGGGTTGGCGAGCCGGCCTTCGTTGATGTTCGCCAGCTCCCACAACGACTCTTCGAGCAGCGCCTTCGTGCTCTCGACGAACCGGCGCCGCCAGCCGGCCGAGCGCTGCGGGACGGTCCGGTTCCACAGGTCGGTCAGGCCGCGCTCGACCGGGTTCTCCGGCGTCGCGGTGATCTCGCCTTCGGCGGGCATGAACCGCTCGATCCGGTCGAGGTACGTGCGCGCGCTGTCGATGTCGCCGGTGCGCTTGTACAGCTCGAGGAAATGGTCGTCGAAGTAGAAGACCCAGACGTACCAGTCGGTGATCAGATCGAGCTCGCCGGCGCCGGCGTCCGGGTGCGTGTACGCGCACAGCAGCGCGTAGTCGTGGGAATCGAGGTCGTGCTCGGTCCAGATCACCGTGCCGTGCTGCGGCACGTCGACCATGTCCATGCCGCTCGCCCACGCCTTGCTGTGCGCGCGGGCGCGATCGAGGTGCGGGTTCAGCCGCGCCGGGTGGGGGAGGTAGAACTCGGGGAGGGCGAACGGCTGCTGAGGCACCCCGTGAGGCAACCAAACGCCGCCGGTGCCCGCCAAGGGGCGCGGCCGGGATGCACACGAACGTGCCGGGCGCGTCCCCCGGGCGGCCCAGTGACGTTCACGACCCGGATAGCACCCGGGCGTCCGCCGTCGCACGATGGAGGACGTACCCCGAGCGAGGAGAGCCGATGACCGACGAGACCCGAGTGGTCGACAATCCCGACGAAGGCCGCTACGAGCTGTGGGCGGGGGAGAAGCTGGCGGGGATGGCGTTCTACGACGAGCGCGGCGACCTGACGGTGTTCACCCACACCGAGATCGACGACGCCTTCTCCGGCCAGGGCCTGGGCAAGGTCCTCGCCGCCGGCGCGCTGGACGACGTCGTGGCGAAGGGCCGGACGATCGTGCCGGTCTGCCCCTTCATCGCCGGATACCTGCGGAAGCACCCGGACTACGAGCCGCACGTCCGCTGGCCCAAAGGCTGACTGTTACGCCGAAAGCGGCAATGTCACTGGACCGTTCGGGGCCAGGATGAGCGGTATGTCCGGATCTATTGGTTATTAACCAACCTTCGTCGGTGTTGCGTTGGTTGCCCGGCAACGAAAGTGACCGGCGCAGGCTTCGAACCGGCAAACTGGAGGAAGTTGATGACTCCCCGGAAGACCGCCCTCAAGACCTTCGCCGTCTTGTCGGCCGCCGCGCTGACGAGCGGCGTGTGCGCGTCGGCCGCCACTGCGTCCCCGCTGGCCCTCTCGGAACTCCAGGCCCACGCGATCACGAACGCGACGCAGGTCGCGCAGTCGCTGGGCGCCGCCTCCGGTGGCATCTATCTGGAGAACGGCAAGGCCGTCGTGAACGTCGTCGACGACGCCGCGGCGCAGAAGGTGCAGGCCGCCGGCCTGACCGTGAAGAAGGTCAAGCACACCTTCGCCGCGCTCACCGGCGTCAAGAACCAGCTGGACGCGGTGAAGAACGTCCCGCAGACCGCGTGGGGCATCGACACCAAGACCAACCAGGTCGTGGTGAAGGTCTACGACGCGGCCAGCAAGGAGACCGCCGACAAGGTCACCGCGGCCGCTGCGAAGTACGGCGACAGCGTCCGCGTCGAGCACCGCACCGGCAAGCTGGAACTGCACATCCAGGACGGCGACGCGATCCAGAACGACCAGGGCCGCTGCTCGCTGGGCTTCAACGTGACGCGCGGCGGTTCGCCGTTCCTGCTCACCGCGGGCCACTGCACGAACCTCGGCGGCACCTGGGCCGGTGGTGACGTCTCCGGGGCCCAGGTCGTCGAGAGCGACTGCCCCGGCGCCGACTCCGGCCTGCTGACCCGCCCGAACGGCTCCGGCCCCGGCGAGATCAACACCGGCCAGAAGATCACCTCGGCGGCCGAGCCGACCGTCGGTGAGCAGATGCAGAAGCAGGGCTCGACCACCGGTGGCGGCAGCGGCCAGGTCACCTCGGTCGACGAGTCGGTCAACTTCGACGTCGGCGTGCTCAACCACGAGTTCGGCACCACCGCGCACACCGACCACGGTGACTCGGGCGGCCCGGCGTACGACGGCGAGAAGGGCCTCGGCACGCTGTCCGGCGGCGACACCGTGACCAGCTACTTCTACCCGCTCACCCTGGAGCTGCAGGCCTACGGCCTCCAGCTCGCCTGAGAAAAGAGCCCGCAGGGCCCCTTCACGCGCGTCGAGGGCGTGTGAAGGGGCCCTGCTGCCATTTCAGAGCCGCTTCGCGCGGTAGACGGCGTCGGTGTGGTGACCCTCGCCGCGCGTCTCGCACGTCTCGACGAGCCACTCCCAGGCGTCGCCGAGGTACGTGGTGATCTCCTCGGGCTCGAAGTACAGCTCCTCCGGCGGCTTCTGGCCGTCGAACTCGCGCATGGCCTTCGGCGAGTGCCCGACGACCAGCAGCGAACCGCCCGGCCGGATCGCTTTGGCGGCCGCGGTGAAGACGTCTGCACGGAGCTTCGGCGGCAGGTGCATGTACTGCGCGGAGATCAGGTCGTACTGCTCTTCCGGCTGCCACTCCAGGATGTTGCGGTGCAGCCAGTTCACGGTCACGCCCGCTTCCTTCCCGGCTGCCTCGGCGCGGGCGAGCGCGACGGTCGAGATGTCGGCGCCGTCGACCGTCCAGCCCTGCTTCGCGAGCCAGATCGCGTCGCCGCCCTCGCCGCAGCCGAGGTCCAGCGCGCGTCCGGGCGTCAGTCCCTCGACCTCGGAGCTGAGGTTCGCGTTGACGTTCCCGCTCCAGATCCGGTGCTCGTCGCGCTGGTACATCGCTTCCCAGAACTCCTGCTTGAGCATGTCTTCGACGATCATGGGGCCCTCGTGCGGCATGGTTCCTCCTCGGTGACGTCCCCAGGATGCGGAGGACGTCACCGAGGAGGCAAATCGTGTTGCCGATCCGGCAACTCAGGCCGTGCCGTACACCTGCATCTCGTACAGCGAGTAGCCGTACGACGTCCCGCGCGTGACGCCGTTCATCCGCACGTAGCGGCCGCTGCCGGTGAGGCCGGTGAGGTCGTCCGTGCCGCCGTTGCCGGTCGTGGTGCTGTAGATCGTCGTCCAGGTCGTGCCGTCGGCCGAGGTCTGGATGCTGTACTCCTTCCCGTAGGCGGCCTCCCAGCTCAGCTTGACGTGCGAGACCGCCTTGGTGGCGCCGAGGTCGACGCGCAGCCACTCACTCGCGGTGCCCTCCTTCGACGCCCAGCGCGTGCTGGTCAGGTTGCCGTCGAAGGCCGCGCTCGCCGGGTAGGACGACGACTCCGTCGACGACGCCGTCGCGGTCTTCCCTTGGGAGAGCAGGGTTTCCTGGCCGCCGCCTCCGCCGGTGACCGTCACGCCCAGCGAAGCGGTCTTCGTCCCGCCGGTGATGGTGATCGTCGCCGAACCGGGGCTCGCGGACGCGCCGGCGGCGACCGTGGCGGTCGAGGTTCCGCCGGCCGGCACCGACGCCGGGGAGAAGGACACGGTGACGCCCGCGGGAGCGCCGCTCGAGGCCAGCGTGACGGCGTCCGTGCTGGTGACGGTGGCCGTCGCCGTGCCGCCCGGGGCGACGGAAACCGACGACGGCGTCACGCTGAGGCTGGACCCGGTGCCGGCCGCGGTGAACGTCCAGCGGGCCTGGGTGCCCGAGCAGCTGCCCGCGGTGAGCGTCGTGCCCGAAGCGCGGAAGCACTTCTTGCTCGTCTGGATGTCGGAAATGGTGCCGTCGGGGTTGATCGACCACTGCTGGGCCGGGCCGCCGGTGCACGTCTGCAGCACGATGGAGCTGCCGGAGATGCCCGCGCACTTGTCGTCGATCACGAGGAACGCGCCGTGGAAGGTGAACCGCTGCGCGTCGCCTCCGGTGCAGGCGTCCACCTTCAGCGTGGTGCCGCTGCCCGGTGCTTCGAGGCAGGTACCGGTGGAGTTGTTCTGGTACTGGCCGACCGCCGTGTTCGGCTTCGCGCCGCCCCAGCATTCACCCGTGCTGGTGTTGAAGATCGGCGTCGCGTCGAAGGGCTCGTCCGACGGCGGGTCGACGACCACCGGCTCCATGACCGGCGTGTTGTCGGGGTTGTAGTGCGTCAGCGCGTCTTCGCAGTCGATCGCGTCGAAGGCGCTGCCGCCCTTGCCACCGAGCCAGAGGTCGATGTGCCGCAGGCCGGGTCCGCCGTTCGGGCCCTTGCCGTTCCAGTCCTGCGAACACTCGTCGCAGCCGTCCTCCATGATGAAGTACTTCTTCACCCGCGGCACCCAGACCTTGGTGCCGGGCTTGAGTTCGTTGCTGCTGGTGGCGAAGGTGATCGGGTCGGCGAAGGTGCCCTTGCCGCCCGCGGTGTCGTGGATCTGCGGGTAGGAGATGTCGCCGCCGGGCGGCGTGTTGTCCCACCAGCCGTAGAAGGTGAGGAACGTCGGCTGGGTGGTGGCCGCGCTCGCCGTGCCCAGGCCGGCACCGGTCAGAGCGAGGAACAGGGTCGCGACGAGCACGAGCGCGCGCCGGGTCATGCTGCCTCCGGAAGGGGTGGGGCGGACGATGACTGCGGCGTGCGTCCAGGTTCGCCGGGCGGCGGCGCGGCGTCAAGACCTATTCGTAAAGTTTCCTAACGAATCGCCTCCCGCTGACCGGGAAATCCGAGCGGGGAAGCGCTTTCCTCGGTGAAGATGGCGTCATGAGCGAACAGCGGGAAGTCGTGGTCACCGGAGGCGGCACGGGCATCGGGCTGGCGATCGCCGCCGGCTTCGCGGCGGCGGGCGAGCGGGTCACCGTCACCGGGCGCCGCAAGGACGTGCTGGAGGCGGCGGCGGAGCAGATCGGCGCGCGGGCCGTGGCGTTCGACGCGAGCGACCCGGCGGCGGTCCAGGCCGCGCTGGCGGACCTGCCGGCGCGCGTCGACGTCCTGGTCAACAACGCCGGCGGCAACACCGATCGCGTCCGGGAAGCGCCGACGGACCTGGCCGGGCTGGCGGAGGCGTGGCAGGCGAACTTCGCCGCGAACGTCCTCTCCGCCGTGCTCGTGACTTCGGCGTTGAAGCCGCGCTTCGCGGACAACGTGCGCGTCGTGACTCTCGGCTCTGTAGCGGCGAAGCAGGGCTCCGGCTCGTACGGCGCGGCGAAGGCGGCGATCGAAGCGTGGAACACCGACCTCGCGCGCCAGCTCGGTGCCGCCGGTTCGGCCAACGTCGTGGCGCCCGGCGTCATCCTCGACACGGAGTTCTTCCACGGCACGCTGACCGAAGAATGGCTCAGCTCGCGGATCTCGGCGGCGTTCGACAAGCGGGCCGGGACGCCGGGCGAGGTCGCGGAAACCGTGCGGTTCCTGGCATCGCCGGGAGCCGGGCACATCACCGGGCAGGTCGTGCACGTGAACGGCGGCGCGTACGGCGCCCGCTAGGCCATCCGGGTCGGAAGTGGGTCGAACGTCCCACGACGGCCGCGGTTCTCTCCATGGTGGGAAGTGTCCAGACCACCGGAAGAGAGGTGTGATCCGCCGTGACGGCAGCATCCGAAACCCCGGCCCTCCCGACGACGCGACCGGCCGGATGCCCGTTCGACCCGCCCGAGAACTACGCGACCCTGCGGGAGACCGCGCCGACGTCGCAGGTCCGCTGCCCGGCGGGCATGGACGCCTGGCTCGTGACGCGCTACGGCGACGTCCGCGCGGTGCTCGCCGACCGCACGATGAGCTCGCGCGGCGCGTCTTCGGTGCACGTCAACCCGAACGCCGACCTCGACGAGGAGGTCAGCCCCGGTTCGATCATCCAGCTCGACGGCGCCGAGCACGCCCGCCTGCGCAAGATGGTGATCGCGGAGTTCACCGTGCGGCGCGTGGAGGCGATGCGCGGCTACGTCCAGCAGCTGGTGGAGAGTCACCTCGACGCGATGCTCGCCCGCCCGGGGGAGGCCGACCTGGTGCAGGACTTCGCGTTGCCGATCCCGTCCCTGGTGATCTGCGAGCTGCTGGGCGTCCCGTACGCCGACCGGTCGCGGTTCCAGCAGCAGAGCGGCTTGCTGGTCAGCACCGACACGAGTCCCGAAGACGGAAAACGCGCCTACGACGAACTTTCCGGCTTCCTGGCGGAGCTGTTCGCCGACAAGGAGCGGAATCCGCAGGACGACCTGTTCAGCCGGCTGATCGCCCGGGGCGCGTCGACCGGGGACCCGCTCACGACGGAGGAGCTGGTCGTGCTGGGCCTCAGCCTCCTGGTGGCCGGCCACGAGACGACGGCCAACATGATCGCGCTCAGCACGCTGGTGCTGCTGGACCACCCGGCCCAGCGCGACGTCGTGCTTTCGGCGCCGGACCGCGCGGTCGAGGAGCTGCTCCGGTACCTGTCGGTCGTCCAGTTCGGCGTGCTGCGCTACGCGACGGCCGACGTCCAGGTCGGCGCGCGGTCGGTCAAGGCGGGGGAGTGGCTGGTGGCGGCCCTGAACTCGGCGAACCGCGACGAGGACCTGTTCCCGGGCGCCGACAAGCTCGACTTCCACCGCGACTCGCCGCGCACGCACGTGGCGTTCGGCTTCGGGGCGCACCAGTGCATCGGCCAGCAGCTGGCGCGCGTCGAGCTGCAGGAGGCGTTGACGCGGCTGTTCCGCCGGGTCCCGGACCTGCGGCTGGCGGTGCCGCGGGAGTCGTTGGCGTACAAGCACAACACGCTGGTGTACGGGGTGCGGGAGCTGCCGGTCGCGTGGGGGTGAGAATGGCGGCATGAGCACCTCACCGGCCCGGCGGTTGTGGGCGGCGGTCGAGCCGCTGCACGCGGTGGTCTACTTCGCGCCGGAGACGGCGGCCGCGGCGAAGGAGGTGGGCCTGCGCGGGTACTGGATGGGCTACTTCGCGGGCCGCCTCGCCCCGCTGGGCCCGATCGGCCCCGCGGCGGCGACGTCGATGTTGTTCGGGTTCGCGCCCGCGATGGTCGCGCGGGCCGTGCCGGACGCGTGGACGTTCGCCGCGCCCGCGGACGTCCTGGCGTCCCGGCTCGCGGCCGTCGAAGCGGCCCTTTCGCGGGTCTCGGGGCCGGCCGACGAGCTGGCCTCGCTGCTGGAACGGGCCGTCGGCGCGTGCGGCTTCGACGGCCGCCCGCTGGCGGCGGCCTGGTCCGCGGTACCCCGGCCGTCGAGCGCCCTGGCCCGCCTCTGGCTGGCGGCGACGGTGCTGCGCGAGCACCGCGGCGACGGCCACGTCCTGGCGGCGGTCCACGCGGGCCTGACGGGCCTGGAGACGACGCTGACCCACATCGGCGACGGCGTGATCACCCGCGCGGACGTCCAGCCCCACCGCGGCTGGTCCGACGAGCAGTGGACGTCGGCGATCGAGGCGTTGCGAAGCCGCGGCCTACTGGACGAGGCCGGTCAGCTGACCCCGGCGGGGGCCTCGCTGCGCCGCCGCATCGAGGAGGACACGGATCGGCTGGCCTCGGCCCCGGTCGCCGCGCTCGGCGCCGACTTCGAGCGGGTGCTGGAGCTGGCGGTGCCCCTGAGCCGCACGGTGATCGACGCGGGCGTGGTCCCGGTCCCGAACCCGATGGGCGTCCCCCGGCCGTGACGTGACCCCGGTCGATTCCGGCCCCTCCCGTTCGACGCGTCGGTGACCGCACCCCGGACATCGGAGGGACCCATGACGTTGCTCGCCGGCAAGAACGCGATCGTCTACGGCGGAGGGGGCCGCATCGGCGCGGCCGTGGCCACGGCATTCGCCGAGGAAGGCGCGAGGGTCTTCCTCGCCGGCCGCACCCGCGCGAGGCTGGACGAGGTCGCCTCGCGCATCCGCGCCACGGGCGGGTCGGCCGAGGCCGCGGAGGTCGACGCCCTGGACGAGCAGGCGGTCGACGACCACGCCGACGAGGTAGCCGCCCAGGGCGGCCTGGACATCTCGTTCAACCTCATCGCCCACGGCGACGTCCAGGGCACACCGCTGCTGGACATGACGTTGGCCGACTACGAGCGCCCGGTGCTGACGGCGGTGCGCACCCAGTTCCTGACCGCCCGCGCGGCGGCCCGGCACATGGTGAAGAAGGGTTCCGGTGTGATCCTCCTCTTCGGGGGCGCGGGCGATCCCGTGCGCGAGTTCTCGGTGGGCGGGCTGCAGGTGGCGTTCCACGCGCTCGAGGCAATGCGCCGCCAGCTCGCCGCCGAGCTGGGCCCGCACGGCGTCCGGGCGGTGACGCTCCGGACGGGCGGCATCCCGGAGACGCTGCCGTCCGGCTTCCCGGGCCGCGAGGAACTGGAGGAAAACATCGCCGGCAAGACGATGCTCGGCCGCGCGGCGACTTTGGCCGACGTCGGCGCGGTGGCAGCGTTCGTGGCGTCGGACCGGGCGCGGACGATGACCGCGTCGACGGTCAACGTCAGCTGTGGTGCACTGGTGGACTAGTCCGGCGTCGGGGGTGAGCCGGTGGGGCGCTTCGCGCTCCTCGGCTTGCCGCCGTCTGCAGTTGCCAGCCACTGTCCGCAGCCGCAGCCGCAGCCGCAGCCGCAGCCGCAGCCGCAGCCGCAGCCGCGGGCGACCGTGCCTTGGTGCCCGGTTGTCCGCGGTCGATCGGCTGTCGCCGACCGTGCTTGGCGCCCGGTTGTCCGCCGTCGATCGGCTGTCGCCGACCGTCCTTGCCGCCGCCCGGACGTGGCCCGGCTTGCTGCCGAACGGTGTCCCGTCAGTGGCGCGACGAGATCTGCTGCACCGTCCATTCGTTCCCGTCCGGGTCCGCGAAGTGCACGAAACCGACGTTGTCGAGGTCGGCCTTCCCATCCCAGGCGCCCGCGCCGAAGACCTCGATCTCGCCGGCGACGACGCCCCGCTCGAGCAGCATCGCGTGCGCCTTCGGCAGGTCCTTGACCACCAGCTGCAGCCCCCTGAGCGAACCGGGCGGCATCTCTGCCACGGCTCCCTTGCCGATCACGACCGAGCAGCCGGAGCCCGGTGGGGTCAGCTGGACGATCCGCGCGTTCTCGCCGACCGTCATGTCGTGGTCGAGGGTGAACCCGAGCTGGTCGGCGTAGAACGCCTTCGCGCGGTCCACATCGGACACCGGCACCACGACCACTTCGAGCGTCCAGTCCATCGCGTGTCCTTCCCTCGGCCCGGCTCGGCGGACCACACGCTACTCGCGCCGGAGTTCTTCGCGCACCGCTCGTCAGCTCTCCGCGATCAGCCGCCGCACCGCGTCCACCACGAGTTCCCGCCGTTGCGCGCGGGGGATCGTGGTGCGCACGCCGAGTTCCGAATTGGTCGTCGCCCACGCCGTCGAGATCGACTGGATCAGCACCAGCAGCTCCAGAGGTGTGTAGTGCTTGGACAGTCTCCCTTCGTCCTGTGCTCGTTGCAGGTCGCCCAGCCGGATCTCGTTGGCCAGCACGATCTCCGTGACCCATTTGCCTTCGGGGCGTTCCAGCCGGTGCCAGATCGCCAGCCGCAGCGTCGCCGGTTGCTCTTCGTACCGGTCGAAGAGCTTCCCGGCGTAGCCCGGCAGGTCCTCGGCGTCGACCGGGACGTCGAGGACGAACTTGCCGACCGATTCGCCGAAAACCGTGTCGAACAAGGTGTCCTTGTTGACGAAGTACTTGTAGAGCATCGCCTTGTTGCATCCGGCGGCGTCCGCGATCCGGTCCACGCGGGCGCCTGCGATGCCCCGTTCCGCGAACTCCTCGGTGGCGGCGGCCAGCAGTCGCCGCTTGGTCTCCGCCGCGTCTCTCATGTGAGCCACTCTATCAACCAACTGGTTGGTTGACAAATCCCCTGATGAGGTGTTGTCTTGAGGTAACCAACCGGTTGTTTAGCCGGTTCGGACGAGCGAGGAGAGGGCATCATGAGCAGGACTTGGCTGGTCACGGGCAGTTCCCGCGGCTTCGGGCGGGAGCTGGTGCGGGTCGCGCTCGAGGACGGCGATCGCGTGGTCGCCACCGCGCGCCGGCCGGAGCAGCTGAAAGATCTGGTGGCCGAATTCGGCGACGCGGTCCGCGCGTTCGAGCTCGACGTCACGGACCCCGTGGCCGCGCGCGAGGCCGTGGCCTTCGCGGTGCGCGAGTTCGGCGGGCTCGACGTCGTGGCCAACAACGCCGGCTACGCGAACAGCGCACCGATCGAGGACATGCCGGAAGACGACTTCCGGGCACAGGTGGAGGCCAACTTCTTCGGCGTCGTCAACGTCACGCGGGCGGCCTTGCCGGTGTTCCGCGAGCAGGGCTCAGGCCACTTCCTGCAGTTCTCGTCGGTCGGCGGCCGGGTCGGTGGGTCGCCGGGCTTGGGCGCCTATCAGGCGGCGAAGTTCGCGGTGGAGGGATTCTCGGAGGTGCTCAACGCGGAAGTGAAGCCGTTCGGCGTCAAGGTCACGATCGTGGAGCCGGGCGCGTTCCGGACGGACTGGCAGGGCGCCTCGATGGAACGCGCCCACGTCCGCCCGGAGTACGACGCCTCGGTGGGCGAGATGCACCGCCTCCGCGACGCGACGGACGGCAAGCAAGCAGGCGACCCGGCCCGAGGAGCCCGAATCCTCGCCGACGTCGTTCGCCTGGAAAGGCCGCCCCTGCGACTGCTGCTCGGCGCGGACGCGGTGGAAGCGGTGCAGCGTTCGGACCGCGCCCGAGGAGCGGAGGTGGCGGAGTGGGCCGAGGTCAGCCGATCGGCGGCGTTCACCACGGACTGAGCCGTTGGCCGCGCGGCCAGGCGCGGTGGTCGGCGACAGTGCGGGCTGTAGGTGGCGTGCGGGCGGCTTTCGCGGACTGAGTGCGGCCGTCTCTGGTTGCGCGTGCCGGTTTCGGTGCGCGGCCAGGCTTTGCGGGCGTCGGTTCGCGCTCCCGGCTTACGCCGAGGGTCGATCCTTTTGAGCCAGGCTGGGTGAGACGCGGCGCGATGCCGTGGGTCGATCGCGCGTGGGGCAGGGCGTGCGGGCGGGCGGTGTGCGGCGACACGCGGTCGCGGCCGTACGCGCGGGTCGTGGCTGCCACGCGGGTCGCGGCTGCACGCGCGGGCCCGTTGCGTCGCGGCTGCACACGCGGTCGCCACTGCACGCGCGGGCCGGTTGCATCCCGGGCCAGGGTGTGGCGAGCCGATGGTCACGGCTACCGGCATCCGGTGTGACCTGAGCCCGGCTGCGGTCGAAACGGGCCTCAGGCCCGCTCCTGGGCAGCCTCGCGTTGCTCCACCACCAAGCGCTGGTGGCGGGCCGCGCGGACGCGGTCTCCGCACGTTGTCGAGCACCAGCGGCGGCGGGCGTGCTCGCGGAAGAAATACCGGACGCAGCCGTGGGCCTCGCAGGGGCGTACCAAGCTGCCCAAGTCGCCCGTGAGCACCTCGATCGCGTCGCGGGCCAGGGTTGCCAGGGCCTCCTCGACGCTGCCCGGGCTCGTGCTGCGCCACTCCCGGCGTGGGGTGGCCGGCCAGGTCAGCTGGGGGGCTGCGGCGTCCGCGCGGGTGGCCGCGTTCACCGTCTCCACCGCGGCTGCGGCCGGCGGGCGGTCGTCTGCCAGGGCGGCTAGCAGCTCGCGGACCGCGGTGCGGAGGTCCGTGACTCGGGCGAGGGTGTCCGCGTCGAGTGGGGCGGGTGGGAGGTTGTGCTCGCGCAGCCACTCGGTGGCGCCGGCTGGGGTGGTGAGGTCGTCGACCTCGCCGTTCGCGCTCAGGCGGCGGGTGTTGACCAGTGCCAGCGCGGGGGACCGCTCCTCGCCGGGGGCTGCTGTGACCACGTCGCCTCCTTCGCTCGGCCTTCATTGTCCCGGTCGTTGACAAGTCTACATTGTCTCATGGATAAATGTAAAAGTATCCATGAGACGTGAGGAGTGACCGATGGTTGCCGTGTATCACCGCTTTGCCAGCGTTGACGGGCGCCGGCTGTTCTACCGGGAGGCCGGGCCGGTCGACGCGCCCACGATCGTGCTGCTCCACGGGTTTCCGACCAGCTCGCACATGTACCGGCACCTCATCCCCGCGCTGGCCGACCGCTACCACGTCGTCGCGCCCGACTACCTCGGGGCCGGGGCGTCCGACGCGCCCTCGGTGGACGAGTTCACCTACACCTTCGACGCGCTCGCCGAGCTCACGCTCGGGCTGCTCGACCGGATCGGCCTGGACCGCTTCGCGCTCTACATCCAGGACTTCGGTGCGCCGGTCGGCCTGCGCATCGCGGCCGGGAACCCGGGGCGGGTCACCGCGATCGTCACGCAGAACGGCAACGCCTACGTCGACGGCCTGGGCGCCGGCCTTCCGCAGAAGCTCGCCGCCGGCACGCTGAGCGAGGACGACCTGCGTGGCATGGTCAGCCTCGAAGCCACCCGGGCGCAGTACCTCGACGGCGTGCCCGACCCGGCCCTGGTGAGCCCGGACGTCTGGGTTCACGACCAGGCCCTGCTCGACCGGCCCGGCGGCGCCGAAATCCAGATGGCCCTGCTGGCGGACTACCACCACAACATCGGCCTGTACCCGAAGTTCCACGAGTACTTCCGGACCAGCCAGGTCCCGCTGCTCGCCGTGTGGGGAGGCAACGACGAAATCTTCGTCGCCGACGGTGCCCGGGCCTACGCCCGCGACCTGCCCGACGCCGAGATCCACCTGCTCGACGCCGGCCACTTCGCGCTCGAATCGCACCTCGACGCCATCGCCGGGTATGTCCGCGGATTCCTCGGACGGGTGGTGACGCCCTGAAATCCTTTTCCCCGCAAGGAGTTCGGTGAGCGGGACGCCGGTGCGGTGCCGGTTGACCGGTCCGGCGGCGTGCTCGTAGGGTTTCCCCGAGATCGCCCTGGCTCCAGGTCGGTCCGGTCCCGGAGAACCCCGCCGTCGTCGTCAGGCATCCGCCTCTGCCTGCGCCGACGGGTCGTTCGCCGACGGGCCCGGGCGCGCAGGAGACCGGCGCCGGGCGGCGGGACGGTGTTCCGCGGAGGCGTGCCTGTTCGTCGACCCTCCGCACCGGCAGCGTGGAGGACGGATGATCAGACGACTTCAGGTGGGGACGGTCGTGCTCGCGCTCGTCGCCGCGACGATCGGCGTGGCGGGGCCCGTGCGGGCCGCGGATACGTTGCTGTCCCAGGGAAAGCCGGTGACGGCGTCGTCGTCGGGCGGGTGCTGTCCGGCGCCCGGCGCCGTCGACGGCAGTTCGGCGACGCGCTGGGCCAGCGCGGCCGGGGTCGATCCGCAGTGGATCTACGTCGACCTCGGGGCGACCGCGCACGTCAGCCGGGTCCGGCTGCAGTGGGACGCCTCGTGCGCGGCGGCCTACGAGATCGACACCTCGGCCGACCACGTCACGTGGACGCGGATCTACTCGACCACCGCGGGAAAGGGCGGCGTCGAAGACCTGACTTCCCTCGACGGCACCGGCCGCTACGTGCGGATGTACGGCACCAAACGCTGCCGCACCGACGCGTCGAAGGGCTATTCGCTGCAGGAGATCGGCGTCTACGGCTCGACCGGGGACGTCGTCCCGCCTTCGCCGCCCGGCACGCCGACGCTCGTCAGCGTCACGCCCACCAGCGCGACCATCGAGTGGACCGCGGCCAGCGACGACAACGGCGTCGTGGGCTACGACGTCTACCGCGACGGCCAGCTCTGCGCCAGCACCACCGGCGCCCTGACGGCGACCTGCGGCAACCTCGGCCCCAACGGCAGCTACGGCTTCTACGTCAACGCGCGCGACGCGGCCGGGAACGTCTCGCAGGCCAGCGGGACGCTCGCGGTGAAGACGCCGCCGTCCGACGACCACACGCCGCCGTCCGTGCCCGGGAACGTGCACACCACCGCGGTCAACAGCACGTCGATCGGGCTGGCGTGGACCGCTTCGACGGACAATGTCGGTGTCGCCGGCTACCGGATCTACGACAGCGGCACGCAGATCGGCACGTCGGACACGGCGAGCACCACGCTCGGCGGGCTGACCGCGAACACGCCTTACCACCTGCAGGTGCGGGCCATCGACGGGAACGGGAACCTGAGCGATCCCAGCACGCCGGTGCTGAACGTGACGACCACCGGGGGGTCGAGCTGCTCGCCGTCGCAGGGTGTCTGCGGTGCGACGCAGGTCGGGACCGACGACGACGTCGTCTGGGGCCTGGTCACGCTGCCCGACGGCACGATCCTCTACAACCAGCGCGACGCGCACGCGATCGTCCACCTGAACCCGAAGACCGGGGCGAAGAAGACGATCGGCACCGTGCCGAACGTCCAGAGCACCGACGGCGAAGGCGGCCTGACCGGGCTGGAGATCAACCCGGCGTCCTTCGCTTCGGACCACTGGCTCTACATCATGCACACGTCGCCCAGCGACAACCGGATCGTGCGGATCAAGTACGACGCGGCCGCCGACTCGCTGTCGACGGGCACCGAGCAGATCCTGCTGACGGGCATCGCGCGCAACAAGTTCCACAACGGCGGCCGGCTGCGGTTCAGCCCCGACGGCCGCTACCTGTTCGCCGGCACGGGCGACGCCCAGAACGGCGACAACGCGTCGAACACCAGCAGTCTCAACGGAAAGGTGCTGCGGATCAGCCCGGACGGCACGGTCCCGGCGGACAACCCGTTCCACAACGCGGTGTGGAGCTACGGGCACCGGAACGTCCAGGGCCTGGCGTTCGACTCGCAGGGCCGGCTGTGGGAGCAGGAGTTCGGCAACAGCATCATGGACGAGACGAACCTGATCGTGAAGGGCGGCAACTACGGCTGGCCTTCGTGCGAGGGGACGTCGGGGACGTGCGGCACGGCCGGGTTCATCGCGCCGAAGAAGACGTACCCGGTGGCGCAGGGCTCGTGCAGCGGCATCACGATCATCCACGACGCGCTGTACGTGGCGTGCGAGCGCGGCACGCGCCTCTACCGCGCGGTGATCAGCGGCAGCTCCCTGACGAACTTCCAGACGTTCTTCGACGGCACGTACGGCCGGCTCCGCACGGTGGAGCCCGCGCCGGACGGCAAGATGTGGCTGGCGACCAGTGTGGACGGTGACAAGGACAGCACGCCGCACAACAGCCACAACAAGATCCTGCTGGTGACGGTCGGATGACCGGAAGGCCGGCCGGGCCCCGCGGTCCGGCCGGCCTTAGCCGCCTAGCAGGCGCGAGAGCGCGTCCCGGGCTTTCGCGTCCTTCTCCGCCAACGCCGTCAGCTCCTGGGCCAGCGCGGCGAGCCAGTCGTCGATCGCGGCCGGTTTGCGGCTGATCACCACGCCCCGCACGACCTGGTGGATCTCCGCCGCCACGCCGCCGTGCTCGGCCGCGCTCAGCACCAGCACCCGGTCCGGGGTGGTCACTCGCACCGCGACCGCCTGGCCGTCGCGGCCCGCGACGCGGTCGGCGAACGAGCGCTGCCGCGTCACCTCGACCATGCCCGGGGGCAGGGCGCTGCCGAGGGTCTCCGACAGGACGCGGTGGTAGGACTCGACGTCCGCGCGGTCCAGCCGCAGGGCCGCCGCCACCAGGTGGAAGTCCAGCTCGCCCATCAGTCGGTGAGGGGCAGCACGAGCTGCGGCTTGGCGATGTGGTGGTCGGCGCGCAACGGCTTGACCGCCGTGCCGATCGCGAAGAACTCCGTGGTGTGGCCGCCCCAGCGGTGCGGCAGCGACAGCAGCTGCACGCCGACGATGCCTTCCGCCTCCAGCTGTTCCGCCTCGGCCTGCATGCGCGACATCGCGAGCTCGCGCGCGTCGTACAGCGCTTCCGTGTACTGCGGGATCTCGACGTTCTGGCCGATGTTGCCCATCATCTGCCGGAACCGCTGGTGCGCGATGTGGTAGACGCACGTACCCATCACCATGCCCAGCGGGGCGTACCCGGCCTGGACCAGCGTCCAGAAGTCCTGTCCGGACAGGTCCGAGGTGAACGGCTTCCCCGTGTTGTTGCGCCATTCGCCGGGCTCGTCGGCCTTCACCGCGGTGCCGACGGCGATGAACTCGGCGAGGTCGCTGCCGAACTCCTTGAACTCGATTTCGAGCCGGACCGCGACGATGCCGTCGGCGCCGAGGACGTCGGCCTCCGCCTCCATCCGGGACATCGCCAGCTCACGCGCGTGGTACATCGCCTGCGAAAGCCGGTCCATCTCCTGGTTCTTGCTCCACCGTCCCATCTGGAACCCGACGTGGTAGATGCTCGAGCCGAGCACCAGCCCGAGCGGCCGGAACCCGGCTTCGCGCACGAGGAGGAACTCGTTGACGCTCAGGTCGGAGGTGAACAGGCTGGTCTTCTGACCAGGTCGCATCTCGGCGAGCCGGCGCATCGCATCCTCGGGGATGTGCTGCGCGGCGGGATCCGCGGTGGTCACGAAGCCTCCTCAGGAACGGTTCAACGGCAGGATCTTGAGCGCGTTCGCCGGCGCGGTGCGGCCGGCGTGGAACTGGGCGATCGCGGTGCCGGTCATGGTCGCGATGCCGGCCATCGCGACCTCCTGCACCGGCCACGTCCGCAGCGTCATGCCGGAGACGATGCCGCCGTCGGCGCCGCTGTCGCGGATCGCGCGGGCGAACTCCGCGCGGGCCGCGCCGCGGACCTCGTTGACGACCTTCGTGGGCGCGTCGACTTCGGTGTTCCCGGCCCAGACGTTGGTCTGGTACTGCATGTTGTAGTCGTACTGGGCGCGCCCGGCGACGCCGATCACGACGCGCACCGGCACCCAGCCCGCCTGCATCAGCTTGCCGACGTCCTGGCCCGGCAAGTCGGTGGTGAACAGCCGCCGCGGCCGCTGCTTCGTCTCCGCGCGGACGGCCGTGCCGAGGGCGGCGAACTCCTGCATGACGCCGTCGAGCGAGGTGACCTTGAACGTGATGCCGAGGACGCCGTCGGCGCCGAGCGCGGTGGCTTCCTGGCCGAGGCGGTCGAGCGCGGTCGCGTAGCCGTCGCGCAGCATCCCGGACATCAGCTTCACCTGGTCGGCGGGCCACGTGCTCGGCCCGGTCCAGCCGACCTGCTGCACGACGCAGCCCATGACCTCGCCGACGGGCGTGAAGCCCGCGACCTCGGCGCCCACCGCGCCGGGCACGCTGAGCAGGGACGTCTTCAGTCCGGACGCCGCGAAGCGATCGACGCGCGCCCGTGCGACGGGCGGCAGGCCACGACCGTCCCACTCGGGCACTGGCGGACCTCCTTCGACCGGTTCGCCTCCCATCGTGGCACGGATCCGCGCGGTCGTGCGGTGCACGCGGGCCGATCACCGGCGGATGTCCGGAAGGTCCGGTCGGCGGCGATCCAGGGGCAGCACCGTGCGGGACTCGGCCGGACCGCCCCCGGAACGGGCCACGGCCGTGCCGAAGACGCTCGCCACCGCCGCCACTCCCGTGCGGCCCAGCGCCCAGGCCCGCAGCGTGGTCGACGACACCAGGCCGCCGCCGGCTCCCGAGGCCGCCACGACCGACGAGAACTCCGCCCGGGCCGCCGCGCGGACGCGGGTCACCAGCGCCGTCGGGGCCGCCGCCTCGGTGCCCGGGTGGTCGGTCATCGCGAGGTCGTACGCCTCGCCGCCGCCGATGCCGATCGCCACGGTCACCGGGACCCAGCCCGCCAGCAGCAGCTTGGCCACGTCCGGGCCCGGCAGCCCCGTCGTGAAGGGCCGGGCCGGGCGCGGGCCGCGCCGGGCGCGGACGGCCGTGCCCAGGACGACGAACTCGCGGACGGTCGCGCTCACCCGCGTCGCCGTGCAGGCGATCGCCAGCACGCCGTCCGCGCCGAGCGCCGAGGCCTCCGCGCGCAGCCGGTCCAGCGCCGTCGCGTAGCCGTGGCGCATGCCCGAGGAGACGTCGGGGTCCTGCGAGACGACGCAGCCCATCACTTCGCCGATCGGCCGCAGGCCCACCGCCTCCGCGCCGACCGCGCCCGGCACCGACAGGAGGGACGTCCGCAGCCCGGATGCCGTGTAGCGGCGGGCGCGCGGGTGCACTAGCGCCAGCTGTCGTCGCCGAAGCCGAGCGTCACCGGGCCGCGGCGGGACGTCTCGGCGATGGTCTCGGCGGGCAGGACGTCGTCGAGGAACCCGTACTCCGGCAAGCGGTTGCGCGTGTGCCACTCGGCGATCTCGTGCCAGCCCGGGGCCGCCAGGGCGCCGCCGAAGTGCTGCACCGACAGGCTCGCCGTGAGGCCCGCGAACCGGAGCCGGTCCGCCAGGGGCCAGCCGGTCAGGGTCGCGGCGACGAACCCCGCGCCGAAGACGTCGCCCGCGCCCGTCGCGTCGAGGACGTTGACCGGCAGGGCCGGGATGTCCGCGGTCTCGCCGGTCGTGCCGTCGACCGCGAGGACGCCCGAGGCGCCGCGCGTGATCACGGCGACCGGGACCAGTTCGGCGAGCGCGGCCAGCGCCGCTTCGGGGCTGCCGGTGCGGGTGTAGGCCATCGCTTCGACGTCGTTCGGCAGGAACGCGTGGCAGCACGCGAGCTGGTCGAGCAGGGCCGGCGACCACGCCTCCGACGGGTCCCAGCCGACGTCGGCGAACACGAGGCTGCCCGCCTGGTGCGCGCTGTGGACCCACTCGGCGGTGTCGAGGCCGATGTGCGCGACCGTCGCGCGGCTGGGCGGCGGTGCGCCCGCCAGTTCGGCGACCGGGACGGGGGGCGGGTGGCCGTGCGTGACCATCGCGCGGTCGCCCGCGTAGGCCAGGGAAACCGTGACGGGCGAGTGCCACTCGGGGAACCGCCGTGAGCGGGACAAGTCGATGTGCTCCTGCCGCGAAAGCACGTCCCAGCAGTACCGCCCGTAGACGTCGGTGCCGAACGCGGCCGCCAGCGACGTCCGCAGGCCGAGCCGGCTCAGGGCCACCGCGAAGTTCGCGATCCCGCCGGGGCCGGAGCCCATGCCGCCCGTCCACACCTCCGTGCCCGGCGCCGGCGGTTGCTCGAGCCCGGTGAACACCAGGTCGAAGAACAGCAGGCCGGAGAGGAAGACATCGATGTCGGGCTCGTCCGCCACGGGCGCCTCCAGGGGTCACGGATGCGCACGAGCGTGCTTCAGATGCGCAGAATCCGCAAGACCCGCGCAAACTCGCTCGGAAAATGAGCGAGTTTGACTGCTATCGTCCCCGCATGCTGCCCCAGCGCCGCCACGAGCTCATCCTGCGGGCCCTGCGCGCGGAGGGCCCGGCGCCGGTCGGTGTGCTGGCCGAGCGGCTCGGCGTCAGCCCGGCCACCGTGCGCCGCGACCTGGTGCAGCTCGATCGCGAAGGCCGGCTGACCCGCGTCTACGGCGGGGCGATGGCGGCCGACGACGAGCCGTTCGCCCGCGTGGCGGCCGAGCGGGCCGACGAGAAGGACGCCGTCGCCCGCCGCGCGGCGAGCCTGGTCTGCGACGGTGACACCGTGCTGCTCGACATCGGCACCACCGCGCACCGGCTCGCGCGCCACCTGCGCGACCGGGCGCTGACCGTGATCACGAGCAGCCTCGCCGTCTACGAAGAGCTGAAGGACGCCGACGACGTCCAGCTCGTCCTCCTCGGCGGCGTGGTTCGGCGCAGCTATCACTCGATGGTGGGATTCCTGACGGAGGACGCCTTGCGCCAAGTTCACGCCGACACGGTCTTCCTCGGTGCCAGCGGCGTCCGAGGCGACGGGCACGTGATGGACTCGACGGTCGTCGAGGTGCCGGTCAAGCGCGCGATGGTCGCCGCGGGGGACCGCGTGGTGCTGCTCGCCGACGCCGGGAAGTTCCCCGGCACCGGCCTGGCGCGGGTCTGCGGGCCGGACGCGCTCGACGTCGTCGTCACCACGACCGGGGCGGACGAGCCGACCTGCGCCGCCCTGGGCGAAGCCGGGGTCGAGGTGCTGCGATGAGGCTCGCGATCCTGGGCGGCGGCGGCTTCCGCGTGCCGCTGGTGCACGGCGCGCTGCTGGCGGACGGCGGCGTCACCGAGCTGGTGCTGCACGACGTCGACGCCGGGCGGCTCGGCGCGACGGAACGCGTTCTCGCCGAGCAGGCCGCCGGGGTGCGCGCCGCGCCGCGGGTGCGCACCACCACCGACCTCGGCGACGCACTGTCCGATGTGGACTTCGTGTTCTCCGCCATCCGCGTCGGCGGCCTGCGCGGGCGGCGGCTCGACGAGCAGATCGCGCACGCGGAAGGCGTGCTGGGCCAGGAAACCGTCGGCGCGGGCGGGATCGCCTACGGGCTGCGGACGGTCCCGGTCGCCGTCGAGCTCGCGCGCACGATCGCCGAGCGGGCGCCGGAAGCGTGGGTCATCAACTTCACCAACCCCGCCGGGATGGTCACCGAAGCGATGGCCGCGCACCTCGGCGGCCGGGTGCTCGGCATCTGTGACTCGCCGGTGGGGCTGTGCCGCCGCGTCGCGCGCGCCCTCGGCGTAGATCCGGCGACGGCGTGGTTCGACTACGCGGGCCTGAACCACCTCGGCTGGCTTCGCGCAGTTCGCGTCGGTGGCGACAACGTGCTGCCGAAGCTGCTCGCCGACACTGACGCGCTGGAGTCCTTCGAGGAGGGCAAGCTCTTCGGCGCGGACTGGCTGCGCGCTCTCGGCGCCTTGCCGAACGAGTACCTGCACTATTACTACTTCGCGCGCGAAGCGATGAGCCCGCACTCTCGCGGCGCTCAGCTTCTGGAGCAGCAACGTGACTTCTACGCGGCGCCTTCGCTCGCTTCGTGGGAGCGCACGCGGCTAGAGCGCGAAGCGACGTACATGGCCGAGACGCGCGAAGGGGAGCGTGACGACCTCGAAGGCGGCGGCTACGAGAAGGTCGCGCTAAGGCTGATGCGCGCGATCGCACACGGCGAACGCACGACGCTGATCCTCAACGTCCGCAACGGCTCCGCGCTCCCGGGCGTCCCCGCGGACGCCGTCGTCGAGGTGCCGTGCGACGTCGACGCGAACGGCGCCCGCGCGCTGGCCACCGGGCCGCTGCCCGAGCACGCACTGGGGCTGGTTACGGCGGTCAAGGCCGTCGAGCGGGCGGTGATCGAAGCCGCGACGACGGGGTCGCGCGACGCCGCGTTGCGGGCGTTCGCGCTGCATCCGCTGGTCGACTCGGTGTCCGTCGCGCGGCGGCTGCTCGACGCCTACGTCGCGGCGCACCCGGAACTCGGCTACCTGGCCAGCTCGCGCAGCAACGGCGCCAAGCGCTGAGCCAGGTCGGCCTCGACCCGCTCGGCCTCGCCGATCAGCAGGTCCGTGACGGCGTGGAACGCCCGGCCGAGATCGCCCAGACCGCCGACGAGCGTGGCTTCGAACGGTTCCAGCACGGCGGCGGGCAGCAGGTCCAGGCCGCGCCCCTCGCCCGCCGGGACGGCGTGCCGCAGGCACGCCAACGCGAGGGCGTACTCGCGGACCCGGCCGATCATGTACTCGGCCTGCCAGCCGCGGCCGCGTTCGATGCTCGACCGGGCGTGCAGGGCGTGCAGCCAGGCCAGGTCGATCAGGCGCCGCGCGTCCGGCGGCGGGGCCGGCGGGCGGTCCTGGGCCGTGCCGAACAGCAGCCGGAACTTCGGCGTCGTCGCGCCGAAGTCCGCCTCCGGCCAGAACGCCAGGTCGACCTGGAGCGTGTTCGCCAGCAGGAACACGCGGAACACGGTCCGCTCGAACACGACGTCCATGTGGTGCACCGCGCCGTGCTCGCGGTACATCAGCGCGGTGAAGTCCGCGAGCACCGGCCCGGGATCGCCGGTGACGGCGAAGGCCAGGTCGATGTCCGACCACGCGTCTTCGGCGTCGAGCGCGGCCGAGCCGGTGAGCGCGGCGCCGGTGACGCGCTCGTCCGACCGGGCCGCCTCGACCAGGGCTTCGCGGAGCTGGTTTCGATCCCCCGGGGTGTACATGATCCCCAGGCTAGACGGCCGCCATCGCGGAGAACTCCGCTTCCGCGTCGGTGCGTTCGCGGTGCAGCGACCACGCCCGGTCGGCGATGTCGTCCGGGTCGAGGGTGCCGACCTCGAAGCCGAGGTCCTGGCGGCTGAAGTCCCGGTGGATGTCGCCGCGCTCGATGAGGCCGCCGATGGTGAGGATGCCCGCGTAGACGCCCGTTTCGCGCAGGGCCGCGTGGAGCGTCAGGACGTACATGCGCAGGGCCGCGGAGGCCGGGGCGAGGCTCCCGAGCATCGGCATCGGGTGCTTTCCGCTCAGGCCGCCCGCGAACAGCAGCGAGCCCGAACCGCGCTCGCGCATCCGCGGCAGCAGGGCTTCGACGAGCCGGGCCGCCGGGAGCACGGCGGCTTCGAACCCCCTGAGCACGTCGGCGGCGCCGGCCTCGGTGAGCGGCTTGAGATCCACCGCGACGGCCGGCCCGAAGTAGACGGTGTCGATTTCGCCCGCTTCGGCGGAGATGCGGTCGAGGACCGTGCGGAGCTGGGCTTCGTCGGTCAGATCGGCGGTGTAGGTGTGCGTGGTGACGTCCGGCAGCGCTTCGCGGTACTGCGCGTGCCGGGTGTCGGTGCGCGAAACCAGCGCGACGGTGAAGCCTTCGCGGCCGAAGCGCCGGGCGATCGACAGGCCGAGCCCGGGCCCGACACCCAGGACGGCGATCACTTTCGACAAGGGTTCCTCCTCGGAATAAATTGAGGCTGCTCTCAAGTTAGCCAGAACATGAGGGTGGCGTCAACTTGGTGCGCGAATGTCGTCATGGGTTCGGACCAGTGGCCTACGGGGCTGCTCCAAGCGGGTAGAACATGTTCCAGTTCCGGGGGTGGGCCGACACGATGTGCGCCATGGATGCCGAGCTGACCCGCCGCCAGATCCTGCGCGGCACCGCGGCGGGCGTGGGCCTCGCCATGACGACCGGGCTCGCCCACGCGGCGACCCCGGCGGAGTACGACGTCGTCGTGGTCGGCGCGGGCGCGGCCGGGATGACCGCGGCGCTTACCGCCGCCAAGCGGGGGTTGAGCGTCGTCGTGCTCGAGAAGGCGCCGACGTTCGGCGGCTCCGCGGCCCGCTCCGGCGCCGGGATCTGGATCCCGAACAACCCCGTGCTGCTCGCTGCCGGTGTCCCGGACACACCGGCGAAAGCCGCGCAGTACCTCGCCGCCGTCGTCGGCTCCGACGTCCCGATCGAGCGGCAGAACGCGTTCCTGCGCAGTGGTCCGGAGATGATCGCGTTCGTGCTGGCGAACAGCCCGCTGCGGTTCCGCTGGATGGAGGGCTACAGCGACTACTACCCGGAGCTCCCGGGCGGCCTGCCGAACGGCCGCTCGATCGAGCCGGACCAGTTCGACGGCAATCTCCTCGGCGCCGAACTCGCGAACCTGAACCCGCCGTACCTCGCCGTCCCGGCCGGGATGGTCGTGTTCAGCGCCGACTACAAGTGGCTGAACCTGGCCGCGGTCAACGCGAAGGGTGCGGCGGTCGCGGCCGCCTGTCTCGCGCGGGGGACGGCCGCCGCGCTCGCCGGGCAGAAGCCGTTGACCATGGGCCAGTCGCTCGCCGCCGGCCTGCGGGCGGGCCTGCTGCAGGCGAACGTGCCGGTGCTGCTGAACACGCCGCTGCTCGACCTGAACGTCGAAAACGGCGCGGTGACCGGGGTTTTGACGCCGCAGGGGCTCGTCCGGGCCCGGCGGGGCGTGATCGTCGGCTCCGGCGGGTTCGAGCACAACGCCGCGATGCGGGCGCAGTACCAGCGGCAGCCGATCGGCACGGCGTGGACGGTCGGCGCGAAGGAGAACACCGGCGACGGCCACCGCGCCGGGCAGCGGGCCGGCGCCGCGCTCGACCTGATGGACGACGCGTGGTGGGGGCCGGCCATCCCGATCCCCGGCGACCCGTACTTCTGCCTGGCCGAGCGGACCCTGCCCGGCGGTCTGATCGTCAACCAGGCGGGCAAGCGGTTCGTCAACGAAGCCGCGCCCTACAGCGACGTCGTGCACGTGATGTACGACAGGAACCCGGCCGAGCCGGACATCCCCGCGTGGCTCGTCGTCGACCAGAACTACCGGAACAAGTACCTCTTCCGCGACACCCTGCCGCTGCTGCCGCTGCCGGACGCCTGGTACTCGGCCGGGGCGGTCTTCAAGGCGTCGAGCATCACGGCGCTGGGCTCGGCGATCGGCGTGCCGCCCGCCGCCCTGAAGTCCACTGTGGACCGGTTCAACGGCTTCGCGTGGTCCGGGGTGGACGGCGACTTCCGGCGCGGCGTCAGCGCGTACGACCACTACTACACCGACCCGCTGGTGCTGCCGAACTCCTGTCTCGCGCCGCTGTGGGCGCCGCCGTTCTACGCGTTCAAGATCGTGCCGGGCGACCTCGGCACCAAGGGCGGCATGCGCACGGACGCCCGGGCGCGCGTGCTGCGCCCGGACGGGTCCGTGATCCCCGGTCTCTACGCGGCCGGCAACGCGAGCGCGGCCGTGATGGGCCACAGCTACGCCGGCGCCGGCTCGACCATCGGCCCGGCGATGACGTTCGGCTTCATCGCCGGGAACGACGTCTAGAACTCCTTGCGCACCAACGGAAGGACTTCGGTGCCGAGCAGCTCGATGGCGCGCATGACGTCGGCCTGCGGCACGCCGGACCAGTCCATCTGCATCGCGTAGCGGTCGGCGCCGGTGAGCTTGCCGACCTCGATGATCCGGTCGGCGATCTCCTGCGGGCTGCCGACGAACAGCGCCTGCGCGCCGTGGGTGTACTGGTCGTACTCGGCCCGGGTCGGGACCGCCCAGCCGCGGGCTTTCGCGCCGTACTTCATCGTTTCGAGCCAGTACGGGTAGAACTTCTCCTTGGCGTCCTGGGACTTTTCGGCGACGAAGCCGATCGCGCCCATGGTGACGTGCAGGTCGTGCTGGTCGCCGGCTTCACCGGCTTGGCGGTAGAGGTCGACGAGCGGGGCGAAGCGTTCCGGCCGGCCGCCGATCACGGCGTACACGACGGGCAGGCCGAGCAGCCCGGCGCGGATCGACGACTCCGGGTTGCCGCCGGTGCCGACCGAGATGCGCAGGTGCTCGCCGTAGGGCCGGGGCAGGATCCGCGCGTTCTCCAGCGGCGGCCGGAACCTGCCCGACCACGTCAGCGGGTCCTGGCGGTCGATGTGCAGGAGCAGGGCGAGCTTCTCTTCGAACAGCTCGTCGTAGTCGCCGAGGTCGTTGCCGAACAGCGGGAACGACTCGGTGAACGACCCGCGGCCGGCGAGCAGCTCGGCGCGGCCGTGGCTGAGCTGGTCGAGCGTCGTGAACTGCTGGTAGAGGCGGACCGGGTCCTCGGTGCTCAGCACGGTGACCGCGGAGCTGAGCGTGATCTGGTCCGTGACGGCCGCCGCGGCGGCGAGCACGGTGCCCGGGTTGGAGATGGCGTACTGGTCGAGGTGGTGCTCGCCGAGGCCGTAGAAGGACAGGCCCAGCTCGTCGGCGAGCTTGATCCGCTCGAGGGTGTTGGCCAGCGTCTGCGCCACGGACAGCTGCTCACCGGTGCGCGGGTCCGGCGTGCGGTCGCCGAAGCTGTAGATGCCGAGTTTCATAGAGCGTTCAACTATCAGGTGGGCCGTTTCGTTCCCGCCGCTCAGGGCCGCGCCCACCAGGTGATCCGCCGGGCCGTCCGGACCGGGGCCTCCCGCGGCGGGAAGTGCCCGACGTCCTCGAAGACCACCCGCTCGTACTTCCCGGTGAAGAGGTGGTTCTTCGCTTCGCTGCTCGACGGCGGGTGGCCGGCGTCCCGCGCGCCGTGCAGCACCAGCGTCGGGACGCGGACCTCGGGTGCGTCCCCTTCGCCGCCCGCGCCGTGGAGCGCGGCGGAGACCGCCGGCCAGTCGTCGTTGTCCCACGCCGCCGCGGCCCGGTCGAACGCGTCGCCGGTGAACTCCCAGCCCGGGGACCAGGTCGTCCACAGGTGCAGCGCGTACGCCCGCCGGTCGCCGTCCAGGGCGCCGTGGTCCAGCGGCGTGACGGGACCGGCCGAGCCGTGGCCCGCCGACATCGCGACCAGGCGCGAAACGCGCTCGGGGAACCGCGCACCGAGCGCGTACCCAGCCCGCGCGCCCCAGTCGTGGCCCACCACGACGACGTCGGCGAGGTCGAGCGCGTCGAGGAAGTCCCGCAGGTCCGCGCCGAGCACGTCCCAGCCACCGTCGCGCGGCTTGCCCGGGTCGCGGAACGTCGTCGGGCCGAAGCCGCGCAGGTACGGGCGGAACACCCGGAAACCGGCCTCGGCCAGGGCGGGGACGACGTCGTCCCAGCAGTGCGGGTCGTCCGGCCAGCCGTGGACCGCGACCAGGGGCCGCCCGTTCGGCGGCCCGTCGACCTCGTAGCCGATGTCCAGGTCCGGGGTGCGCGCGAATTCCGTCATGATCCGCTACTACCCGAGACGGCGCGGCGGGACACGTGCGTCAGCCGAAGCGCGCCTGGACGGCCTCGAGGTTCTTCTCGGAAAGCCGCAGGGCGGCGTCGCGCAGGCTGAGGCCGTCCAGGGTGGCCCGCTCGAACATCCCGGTGACGAGGTCGCGCATCCGGGTGCGCACCTTGCCGAAGGCTTCGTCGGCGTCCGCTCCGACGTCGCCGAAAAGCGTCCACCACCACCAGGAGTTGGTCGCCGAATTGGCCACGAAGTCCGGCACCACGCGGATGCCGCGCGCGTCGAGCAGCGCTTCGGCGTCCGCGGTGACGGGCATGTTCGCCGCCTCGACGATGAGCTTCGCGCCGATCTTGGCCTGGTTGTCGCCGTCGACGCAGTACGAGATGGCCGCCGGCACGAGGACCTCGGCCGGGACTTCGAGCCAGGCCTCGGGCGGCAGCAGCTCGTCACCGGGCCCGAGGTGGTCGCGGTCGATGCCGCCGAAGCGGTCGCGGTACCGCAGCAGGTGCTCGACGTCGAGGCCGGCCGGGTTGACGACGACCCCGCGCACGTCCGAGACCCCGACGACCCGGAGGCCGGCCTCGGCGAGGAACCGCGCGGTGGCACCGCCCATCGAGCCGAACCCCTGGACGACGACGCGGTTCGGGCCGCGCAGCCCCAGCATCTCGAGCCCGGTCAGCGTGGCCTGGGCGACGCCGAGCCCGCCGACCAGCTCGTCGAGCCCCAGCCCGCCGACCTCGATGCCGAAGGCCGCCGCCAGCCGGTCGGTCGCCGCCTCGCGGTCTTCGAGCAGCGGGTAGACCGCCTGGACCGAGCTGAGCAGGCCGATCTCCGCGATCACGCCGTCGATGACATCCTGGCGCAGGCCCAGGTCCTCGCCCATGGTCCAGTAGCGCTCGATCAGCGGCCGCATGGCGTGCAGGTAGCGGGCGACGACGTCGCGGGCGCGCTCGTCGTACGGGTCGAAGTCGATGCCGCCCTTGGCGCCGCCGAGCGGGACGTACCGGCCGTCGGGGTCGTAGTTGAGGCCCTCCTTGAGCGTCATGCCCCTGGCCAGGCCCCGGACCTCGAACAGCGTGCAGCCGCGCCGCATCCGCAGGCCGCCGCTGGCCACGCCGCGCACCAGCCGGTCGATCACCAGGTAGCCGCGGCACCCGGTGACGGGGTCGGTCCACGCCACCTCGAGCAGGGCCGCGTCCGTCATCGCCCCTCCGTGGTCAGCGCCAGCTCGGTCTCGCCGAGCTCGTGCGCCAGCGCCTGGTCGACCCACCGGGCGCAGTCGGCGGCGGTGACGGTGCCCTCCCGCGCGACGAACTGCACGGCGAGCCCGTCGAGCAGGGCGGTCAGCCGCCACGCCGCGCCCCGCGGGTCCGGGCACCGGAACTCGCCGGCCGCGACGCCTTCGGTGATGAGCGAGACGACGGCGTCGCGCCACCGCAGGTCCAGCCGTTGGACGACGTTCCGCAGCTCGGGGTCCCGCATCGCGGCGGCCCCGGCCTCGATCCACAGGTGCCAGCCCGCGGTGGGCTCGGTCGGACCGTAGAGGGCCAGCACGGCACGCAGCCGTTCACCGGCCGGGCCGGCGCGGTTCAGCTCCTCGCGCAGGACGGCGAGGTTGCGCTCGGCGGCCTGCCGGAAGGCCTCGACGATGAGCGTTTCGAGGGTGCCGAAGTGGTAGAAGACCAGGGCGGTGCTGACGCCGAGGTCCTTGGCGACGTCCGCGGCCCGCACGCCGGCGATGCCCCGGAGCCGCACCTGTTCCAGCGCGGCGAGCACGATCTCCTCCCGCCGGACCGCCACCGCCTTGCGCCTCATGCGGTCACCGTACCGAGCGGGCGGTCCGGACGGGAGGAGACGAACGTCGGTCAGCAGCGGAGCTCGGTGACGAGCGCCCGCAGCCACGGACCGGCGATCGCGGGCTCGGCCCCGATCGTCCGCACGAGCCGCTCGCGCACGCCGGCCGACCGCCCGGCGTCGACGAGCGCGAACGCCTCGGACAACGCCCGCCGCGTCGCCTCGCCGTGGTCGGGCGTCCGCACGGTTTCGTCGGACCACCGCTGCCGCGGGAACGACGGCGTCAGCTTCGGCTGGTGGTTGCCGAAGTAGCACCAGACGTCCCGCGCGAGCGACACGTTGCGGACGGCCGCCGCGGGCAGCTCCCGCGTCCAGGCGACGTCCTCCTGCCACCGCCAGGCGTCCGGCCGGGTCGGCTGCCGGAGGGTGACGCCGAGGAACCGCAGCTTGCGCCGGATCACCTGCCAGGGCTCGCGGTCTTCGTCGATCCAGTCCCGAAGCCGGTAGTACAGCTCGGTGAAGGTGTCGCCTTCGTAGACGAGGTCGACGAACACGGTCGGCCGCGTACCCCGCGCGAGCGAGTAGGGCGTGATCCCGGCGGCGGCCAGGTTTTCCCGCAGCAGCAGGACATCCCGCCGCCCGAACGCGTGCCGCGGCTTGAGGGAAACGGGCAGCTGACGCACCCGGTCACGCCACGACGTGCGTTCCAGGGCGCCGCCGAGGAGATCGTGCATGCTGTCGAGCGACCGGCCGACGAAGTGGAGCTCCCCGTCGCCGCAGCGGGCCAGCACCTTGGCGGTGCAGGTGGTCAGGTCGTCCAGGAACCAGAGGTGCGGTTTTTCGGTGTCGTCGAGGAGCGTCCCGACCTGGTCGGGACGCACCAGGTCCCACCGGAAGGGTCGGTTCGTCATGGGAGCCAGGGTAAGGACGGGAGTTGTTGGGGGCAAAGGGTTTTCGGGCCGGGTCCTTTGTGGCCGGGAGCGGGTCGCCGAGGAGGAACAGTCGAGGGCCACGCCGGGGAACCGCGGGGTTTCCCGGCGTGGCAAGGGAACGAGACTCAAGCCGTCCACTTCGGGTCGCGGCCCAGGTACCGGAGGAGCTGCGCGGCCGGGCCGTCGTCCGACGCGGGCTCCAAAGCCGGGGCGTACGCGAAGCCTCGGAGAGGCTCGGCCAGCTGCTTTGCCACCGGCAGCAACGCCGCCGCCATGCTCGGGGTCAGCGGGGACTCCTGGCCCGTCGCCACCGCGATGTCCCACGCGTGGACCGCCGCGTCCAACGCCGCCGCGCCTACCGCCACCGCTGCCGGGAGGGCTCCCTGGGGCAGGGGCGTCGGGACCGCCGTCGCGTCCGGGAGAACCGTGGCGAACGCTGCCGCCGATGCCGTCAGCTTCGGCTCCAGGAACGAGGGTGCGTCCTTCAGCGAGCCCGACGGGGAGAACGGGTCGAAGTCCGGGCCCGGCCCGCCCGTGATGAACGCCGCGTAGCCCTGCTGGTCGCCGGCTGCGTGCTGGAGGACCTGCGTCACGTTCCACTGTGCGCACGGGGTCCGGGCGGACCAGTCCGTGACGCCCGCGGCCGCCGCGCGCAGGGTGTCGTGCGCCGCCGACAGCAGGGGCCAGCGGTTCAGGCTCGCGAAGAACCCGCGGATGTCCGCGACCAGGACCTCCGGGGCTTCGTGCGCCGCATAGTGGCCTGCCGCGTCCCGGGGGCCGCCGGCTTCCGCGCCGGTGTCGTACGCGTTCCAGCTGACGATGTTCGCGTGGTCGCGCTCGGCGAAGCGGCGGATCGACCGGAAGTCGCCCGCGAACATCGCCAGGGCCGTCGGGACCGTTGTCGGGCTCTCCCGGCGCGGCTCGCGGTGCGCGTCCTCGTAGTAGAAGCGGATCGACGAGCCGCCCGTGCCGGTCAGCCAGTACAGCGCCACGTTCGCGAGGACGAACTCCGGGTCGAGGTGCTCGCCGAACAGCTGGGCGTTCCACGCCAGCAGCCCCAGCGGCGAGTCCGCGAGGGCGAACGCCAGCGTGTGCGGCTGCTGGCTGTGCAACTGGTTGAAGGAGAACATGTTCTCGTAGAACCACTGCAGGTGGGCGAGCGCGGCCTGGTCGGCCTCGCTCAGGTCCGCCATCTCCGCCGGGTCGCCGGACGGGAACGAGAACAGCTGCGTGACGTGCACGCCGACCACCTTCTCCGGCGCCAGCCTGCCGATCTCCGGCGAGATCATCGAGCCCGCGTCGTTGCCCACCGCGCCGTACGACTCGTAGCCGAGCCGGCTCATCAGCTCCGCCCACGCGGCCGCGGTGCGGTGCGTGCCCCAGCCCGCCGCCCGCGCCGGGCCCGAGAACCCGAAGCCCGGCAGCGACGGGATCACCAGGTGGAACGCCGGCGCGTCGGCCGATTGCGGCTCGGTCAGCGGGCCGATGACGTCCAGGTATTCGACGACCGAGCCCGGCCAGCCGTGCGTCAGGACCAGCGGTGTCGCGTCCGCGCGGGACGACCGGACGTGCAGGAAGTGGATCGTCTCGCCGTCGATCTCCGTGACGAACTGCGGGTGCGCGTTGAGCCGCGCCTCGACCGCCCGCCAGTCGAACTTCTCCAGCCAGTACTCCGCCAGCGCGCGGACCCGCTCGTTCGTGACGCCGTACTCGGCGGGCAGGTCGTCCGGCCACAGCGCGCGGCGCAGCCGGGCCTGCAGGTCGTCCAGGGCGGACTGGGGGATCTCGGCGCGGAAGGGGCGGACGACGGGGACGGTCATGGCGGGCTCCTCGAACTCCGGAACGGAATGCTTCGTTCCGACGATAGCAGAGCGGAACGGTCCGTTCCAGTGCTAATCTCGGCGCATGCCCGAGACCGCCCTGCCCGGCCGCCGCGGCCAGGCCGCCCGCAACGACGTCGTCATTCTCGATGCCGCCCGCCAGGTCTTCCTGGTGGACCCGAAGGCGCCCGTGTCCCACGTCGCCGAACGCGCCGGCGTCGGCATCAGCGCGCTCTACCGGAGGTACCCGAGCAAGGAGTTCCTGCTCTGCCGGCTCTGCCACGACGGCCTGCGCACCTACATCGCCGAAGCCGAGGCCGCCGCCGGCGAACCGGACGGCTGGGCCGCGCTCACCGGCTTCCTCGCCCGGGTGGTCGACGCCGACGTGCACTCGCTGACCGTGCACCTCGCCGGCACGTTCACGCCGACGGCCGAGATGGGCGATGACGCGCGGCGCGCGGGTGAGCTGACGGCGCGCCTGGTCGAGCGGGCGCACGAGTCCGGGCGCCTGCGCGAGGACGTCGTGACCGAGGACATCGGGATGCTCCTCGAGTGCTGCGCGGCGATCCGCGTCGGCGACGCGGACCGCACGGCCGAGTTGCGGCGGCGCTACCTGGCCATGCTCGTCGAGGGGCTGGCGGCCGGAAAAGGGGCCGAACTGCCGGGGCCGCCGCCGCGTCCGGGTGAGATGAACGGACGCTGGCGTCCCTCCTGACGGTCGTCTCGCGACGCGTCCGGTTGGCGGTAACGAATTCCGGGAGTGCGACGACTGATCAACGTCGGCTGTCCACGAAGACCACGCAGTATCCGTCAGAGCGGCATTCCCCGGACCGAAACGGCGAGATCACGACCATGCAACGAAGATGGCGACGCACCACGATTCTGACCTCGGTGGCCGCGATGGCCACGGCGTTCCTCGCGATGGCACCCGCCGCGCAGGCCGAGACGCCGCCCAGTTCCGTCGAAGTCAGTCCCACCACCGTGCTTCCGGGACAGACGTTCACCGTCACGGAAACCCTGTACAACGGGCTCGATTTCGCGGTGACCGGCGCCAAGGCGGCGATCTCCGCGCGGCCGGTCGCGCTCACCGACGTCGCCGACCTCGTGTCGTGCGCCAACACGACCGCCGACTGCTACGTCTACGACGGCAGCTACCGCGCGCCGGTCGGCGACCTCGAGCCGGGCGGCACCCGGACGGTCACGTTCACCTTGCGCGCCAAGGAAACCGCCACCCCGGGTGACTTCATCCTGCGCCACCAGTTCGTCGGCGACAACTACGCCTTCACGAGCACCGACGGCCCGACGATCACGATCGGCCAGCCGACGACGCTCGCCGACGTCAAGGTCGCGCTGGCGGCGACCGGCCGCGGCGGGCTGAACGCGCGCTTCGACTACACGGTCACCGTGACGAACTCCGGGCCGTCGACGGCGACCGGGATCCGGGTCGTGGCAACGTATCCGTCCGGCCTGTCGTTCGCGAGCGGGACCGGGTGCACCCGCGTCGGCACCACCCGGACGCTGAACTGCGACGTCGCTTCGCTGGCCAGCGGGGCTTCGGCGACGGCGAAGTTCTCGGTCAACGGCGGCCTGCTCGCGATCGGTTCGTACACCGCGACCGCGCAGCGCACGGCCAGCTCGCCGCAGGATCCCAACGGCGCCAACGACAGCGCGTCCAAGACGTGCTCGGCGTTCACCGGGCTCATCGTGACCTGCTGAGGGTTCGCGAGAGGTGAACCGGGCTCGTGTCCTCCGCCAGGGACGCGGGCCCGGTTCGCGTTTTCAGCCCGTGGCCGACGCGTAGAGCTTCGCGATGTCGTCGTCGAAGTAGGCGCTGTAGGAGACGTCTGGGGTGTCGCCGCCGAGCTCGTAGCCGCCGATGACCCCGACGACCGCGCCGTCCGCGACCCACGGGCCGCCGCTGGTGCCGTCCGGGAAACCGGGGCACGCGACGCGGAGCTGGTAGGTGTCGAACCGGGTGGTGGTCCCCGTGCAGACCACGGGGGAATCGGTCGTGTCGGGGTAGCCCGTCAGGGTGATCGTGTGGTCGAAACCGCGGTCGACGCCCAGCACATTCGCGCCGGTGAGGCTTTCCAGCGACGCCGGATTGCCGGCCTGCTGAACGGTCAGGAACGCGAAATCCAGATCCGGATCGGCCGAGGACGTCCAGCCGTCCGCGACCGCGACGCCGGTGACCGTCCACATTCCCAGCGGGGCGACGCCGTCGTGGTACCCGGGTGCGAACACCATTCCGTCTTTGACGCAGTGCGCGGCGGTCAGCACCAGGTCACCGGTGCCGGAATGGACGACGCTCGCCGTGCAGAAATGGCTGCCGTCGGCGAACAGCGCACCGACCGGGGACACCGTTTTCGCGACCACGGGCGCGGGTGCCGTGGTGGGAGCAGGCGTGGTCGTGGGGGCCGGTGTTCCCTCGGCGTAGGCGTCGTCGGCGGTCGTGCCCGTGCCGGCGAGCAGGCCGGCGCCGAGCACCAGCACGGTCGCCACGCCCGCGAGCGCGGACCTCAGGAACTTGATCGCCACCGATCCAGATCACCACAGCGCGGCCGGGTTGGCAGCCTGTGGCGGCGGATCCACAGCGACTTCACAGCGGCTGCCAGACGGCGCGGACGTCGCTAGCCTCGGGGCATGTCGAGTTCCGTCAGGTCGCCCGACGGCACGGTCGTCGGCTTCGAGACGCTGGGTGCCGGTCCGCCGATGGTCCTGGTCCACGGCACCGGCGCGGACCACACGCGCTGGTCGGTGGTTCGCGAGCGGCTCGCCGCGCGGTACCGCCTCCACCTCGTCGACCGCCGCGGGCGGGGGCTCAGCCGCGACGAGGCCGCGGAGTACGGCATCCGGCGCGAAGCCGAAGACATCGCGGCGGTGGCGGAGGCCGCCGGGGGTGACGTCTACCTGCTCGCGCACTCCTACGGCGCGCTGTGCTCGCTGGAAGCCGTCCGGATCACCGGCGCGGTCTCGCGGCTCGTGGCCTACGAGCCGCCGAGGCCGAAGCCGGGGGAGCACGTCGTCGGGCCGGACGCGCGTGAGCGCATGCGTGCGGCCGGCGACCCGGAGGAGGTCCTGGAGATCTTCCTCCGGGAGGCGCTCCGGCTCCCCGCGGCGGACGTCGAGGCGATGCGCGGCACGCCGGTCTGGCGCGCCCGGGTCGCCGCCGCGCACACGATCCCGCGGGAGCTCGAGGTCGTCGAGGCGGTCGAATTCGGCGACGACCTGGGCGCGATCAAGATCCCGGTCCGCCTGTTCGCGGGCACCGAAAGCCCCGCCTACCTGCGGCTGGCCGCCGAAGCCGTGGCGGAGCGCATCCCCGGCGCCGACGTCGTCCCGCTGCACGGCCAGGCGCACCAGGCCATGGACTTCGACCCGGACCAGTTCGTCCGGGCGGTCTTCGCGTTCGGGTGACGCTCAGGAGTCCTTGGGCAGCAGCGTGGTCGTCGCGTCGGGCGAGGCGATCGCCTTCGGACGGCGGTCGCGGAACAGCCAGCCGCCGATGATGCCGCCGGCGAAGCCGAACAGGTGACCCTGCCAGCTGACGCCCTCCTGGGTCGGCAGCAGCGACGTGAAGGTGTAGGCGAAGCACAACGCCATCACCAGCCCGATCACGATGTCGATCGGGTGCCGGTCGAACAGCCCGCGCACGATGACGTAGCCGAAGTAGCCGAAGACCAGGCCGCTGGCCCCGACCGTGACGGCCGAGGTGGGCGAGATGAACCAGATGCCGAGCCCGCTCGCGACGACGATCAGCAGGCTGACGCCGAGCCACTTCTTCACGCCGCGGTAGGCGGCGAGGAACCCGAAGACGAACAGGGGGCCCGAGTTGGCTTCGATGTGGTCCCAGCCGTAGTGCAGCAGCGGCGCGGTGAAGATCTCCGGCAGGGACGCCGGGTCGCGCGTTTCGATGCCGAACTCGCGGCTGAGGTCGTAGCCACCGATCGCGTTGACGATCTGGATCGCCCACAGCAGCGCCAGCAGGCCGACCATCACCCAGAAGGCCTTTTTGGCCTCGGCGATCATCATCTCGGCTTCGCTGCGGGCCGGGCCCTCACCGGTCGTGCTCATCCTGCCCCCTGCTCGCTCTGGGCCCGAGAATAGCGCTCGAGCCGTCACGGCGAGGTCACTTCCGCGGCCCGCGGCACGGCTTCGGTCCGCCGTCGTCATCCGCCGACCCTGGCCCCGGACCCGCGGCCATGGCGTACAAAGGATGCGAGAGGTGATGCCGGATGACGCCCTCGGTGGTGCGGCACGCGAAGCGGCGCCGGTGGGCGGTCGTGGCCGCCGTGGCCGCGGTGCTCGTGTCCGTTCCCTCGGTCGTCGCCGCGCTCGAGCCCGCCGGGACGGTGGTCGATCCGGGCCGGCTGCGTGCGCTCGTCCTGGCGTCGGCCGGACGGCCGTACCAGGGGTACGCCGAAAGCGCCGGCTCGCTCGCCCTGCCGGAGCTGCCGAACCTCACCCCGGTCACCGCGCTCTTCTCCATGCGGACGCCGATGCGCGCGTGGTACGCCGGGCCCGACCGCTACCGCGTCGACATCCTCGGCACCGCCGGCGAGCACGACGTCTACCGCCTGCCCGACGGCGAATACACGTGGGACTACGGCGACCACACGCTGACCGAGCTGATCGGCGACCCGGGCGTCCGGCTCCCGCGGGCCGGGGACCTGCTGCCGCCGGAGCTGGCCCGGCGGGTCGTCCAGGCCGCGAAGAACGACCCGGTGAGCGCGCTGCCGGGCCGGAACGTCGCCGGGGTCGCCGCGTCCGGGTTCCGGCTCGTGCCCGCCGATCCCGACACGACGGTCGGGCAGGTCGACGTCTGGGCGGACCCGGCGACCGGGCTCGCGGTGCGCGTCGAGGTGACCGCCCGCGGGCAGCAGGCGCCGATCCTCGTCAGCGAGTTCCAGCAGCTCGACCAGACGACGCCGGTCGTCGAGGCACCACGGCCGGTGCCCGGCGCCGGGTTCACCGTGGCGAGCGCCCCGGACGTCTCGAACGTGCTCGGCGCGCTGGGCGAGGTGCCGTTGCCGGCGACGCTCGCCGGGCGGCCGGTGGCGTCGTCGAACTTCGGCGGGGTCGAGGGCGCCGCGCTCTACGGCACCGGGCTGGCGTCCTTCGTCGTGGCCGCGGTGCCGCGCGCGGTCGGGAACGCGGCCGCCGACGCCGCCGGGAAGGCCGGTGCGGTGCAGGTCAGGCTGGCCGCCGGGACGGTGGTGCAGCTGTCGATCACGCCGTTGTCGCTCGCGATCGTCCGCTCGTCGGTGTCGCGCCGCTCGTACCTGCTGGCCGGGACCGTCACGGCGGACGTGCTCAAGTCCGTCGCGGACGAGCTGTCGCGCCTGCGGCGGGGCGCCCGATGATCGTCACGCACGCGCTGACCAAGCGCTACGGCCGCACCCTGGCCGTCGACGCGGTCGACCTGGTGGTCCGCGAAGGCGACCGCTACGGCTTCCTCGGCCCGAACGGCTCGGGCAAGACCACCCTGGTCCGGATGCTCCTCGGCCTGGTCTACGCGACCGGCGGGGAGATCGAGGTGCTCGGCAAGCCCGTGCCGAAACGGGTCGCCGAGGTGCTGCCGGACGTCGGTGCGCTCGTCGAGGGCCCGGCCGCGTACCCGCACCTGTCCGGCCGCCGGAACCTCGCGCTGCTCGACGCGGCCGGGCGCGGTGGCGCGCGGCGCACCCGGCGGCGTCGCGTCGAAGAGGCGCTGGAGCAGGTCGGGCTGGGCGGCGTCGACCAGCGGCCGGTGAAGGCGTACTCGCTCGGCATGCGGCAACGGCTCGGGCTCGCGGGCGCGCTGCTGCGGAAGCCGCGGCTGCTGATCCTCGACGAGCCGACCAACGGCCTCGACCCGCAGGGCATCAAGGAGATCCGCGAGCTGCTCGTCGAGCTGAACGAGGGCGGCACGACGGTGTTCCTGTCCAGCCACCTGCTGGCCGAGGTGGAGCAGCTCTGCACGCGCGTCGGCGTCGTCGACCGCGGGCGGCTGGTGCTGCAGGAGGACCTGGCGACGCTGCGCGCGGCGACCGGCCGCGTGCTCGTCGCCACGCCCGATCCCGCGGCGGCGGCCGCGGTCCTGGACGGGCAGCTCGAGTCCCGCGACGGCGACCGCCTGGTCATCCGGCACGACGACCCGGCTGCCCTGAACGCACTGCTCGTCGAAGCCGGCGTGCGCGTCGCCTCCCTCCACGCCGAACAGCGGACGCTCGAACAGGTCGTCCTCGACGTCACGGGTCCGGGCTCGGACCGGTTCGGAGCCGCCGGATGATCGCCGTCGAACTGCGGAAGCTCGCGCTGCGGCCGCGGGTGTGGGTCAGCGTGCTGCTGCTCTGCCTGCTGCCCGCGATCGTCGGCGTCTTCCTGGCGACGGCCGACTTCGCGCCGCCGCCCGGCCAGGGCGGGGCGTTCCTCTCGGCCGTCGTGAGCGACGGCGCACTGTTCCCGGCGGCCGCGCTCGCGCTCGTCCTGCCGTTGTTCCTGCCGATCGCGGTCGCGGTCGTCGCGGGCGACTCGATCGCCGGCGAGGCGTCCGGCGGGACGCTGCGCTACCTGCTGGTGCGGCCCGTCGGCCGGACTCGCCTGCTCGGCGCCAAGATGGTGGCTTTGGCCGTGTACGTGACCGCGGCGATCGTGATCGTGGTGCTGACGTCGCTGGTGCTCGGGGTGATCCTGTTCGGCACCGGCGGCGCGCCGGGCGTCGCCGGGCCGAGCGGGCAGCCGAGCGGCGTGACCTCGCTGTCGGGGCAGTCGCTCACGTCGTCCGGGCTGGGGTTCCGGCTGCTGGGCGCGGTGTCCTACGTCGTCGCGTCGATGCTCGGGTTCGCGGCGATCACGGTGTTCCTCTCGACGGTGACCGACTCGGCGCTGGGTGCCGCGCTGGGCGGGCTGGCCGTGCTCATCACCAGTTCGGTGCTGGAGACCCTGGACGCGGCCGCGTCCGTGAAGCCGTACCTGCCGACGCACTACTGGCTGTCGTGGATCGACTTCTTCCGGGATCCCGTGCTGTGGCGCAACATCGACCACGGGCTGCTGCTGCAGGCCGGCTACATCGTCGTGTTCTTCGGGGCGGCGTGGGCGAACTTCGCGACGAAGGACGTCACGAGCTGAGGCATTCGGCCGGGGCTTCGAGCGGGGCCGTGCCGAGGGCCTGCAGGACGAGCCCGGTGACGGCCGGGTCGGTCGGCAGGTCGCCGTGGCCGGCCCGGTTGCCGGGGCAGACCTGCTGGAGCGCGACGTTGACGGCGCCGTCCAGCCGGGCGGAGTCGGGCGGGGTGACCGTCTCGTCCCGTTCGGTCCACAGCGAAAGCCACGGCAGCGTCTTGGGGACCGGCACCCGGTCGAGCTCCTTCAGCAGCGAACTGCCCGGCGCCAGCTGGCGGCACGCGACGGGACAGGCACCCGGGTCGAGCGCGGTGCCGGCGGCGGCGAGCCCGGTGCCGTGCATCGGCGCGCCGAGCGTGACGATCCGGCGGGCCTGGTGGTCCCCGCCGTCGCGGCTCACCCACAGCCGGGCCACGACACCACCCGCGGAGTAGCCGATGACGTCGACCGAAGGCGCTCCGCTCGCGTACGCGTCTTCGACGGCTTCGGCCAGGACGGCGACCTGTTCCAGCAGGTCACCGGTACCGTCGCCGGCCAGGGTGAGGACTTGCGTGCTGCGGCCGGTGGACTGGCGGATGTGCGCGGCGAGCTCGTTGAGCGCACCTTGGCCGCCGCCGTAGCCGGGGACGAGCAGGACGGGACCGGGCTTGCCCTGGTCGGGCGTCCCGGCTTGCGGCGCGGCACTGGTCCGCGTGGTGGCGACGGCGGTCGCGACGAGCACGGCCACGACGACCACCGCGACGCCGCCCATGAGCAGGCGCCGTCGCGGGCTGATGCCGCGCCACCAGGCCGTGATCCGCACACCCCCATGATGACCTGGCCCGTGCGTGGCGGTCGTGAGTGTTCAGGGCGGCGGGAACCGCCCTGAACCCGTCGCCCGCCCGCAACGTGTGCCCGGTGGGAGTGTGGAGACAACCGGGGTGAGCTGATCATGCGGATGCGTGCCAGTGTGTTCGTCGTGCCGTTGCTCGTGCTCGAACTGGCCGCCTGCGGGCAGCCGGAGGTGGTCGTCGAAGTGGTGGGGAAGGCCGAGCCGGTCCCGGCGCGCACCGGCGGGCCCGCGTGCACGTGGCTCGGGGACACGCCGGTGGCGCCGGAGATCGTCCGGCTCCAGGCGGGTCGAGCCTGAGGTAGGCCTGGCTTCGCAGCTGTCGCTCGTCGAGGCCGGTGATCGCAAATTATCCAGGCCATTGCTCAGGAGATGCGGCGCACCGGCTCCCCGCCCAGCAGGCAGTCGAGGTCGATGCGGCCGCCCGCCGCCGCGAGGACGGCGTCGATCGCGAGGTCGACGTCGAGCTTGCGGCCGTGCTGGTCGGCGTACGCGCGCATCAGGTTCCCGATGTGCCGTTCCGGGTTGCGCCACGTCGGCCACCGCAGCGAGGCCTGCTGCGCCAGCTTCGTGAAGTCCGTCTGCCGCTCGGTCACCTCCAGCAGCCACTCCAGGTAGACGCGCATCCCGTGCAGCGCGGTGTGTCCCGGCGTCGCCACCGGGCCGTGCCCCGGCACCAGCGTGCGCGGGCGGAACGTGTCCTGCAGCCAGTCGAGCGCCTCGAGCCAGCCGGGCACCGAGCCGTGCACCGCCAGTGGTGTGTCGCCGATGTACACCAGGTCGCCGGTGAAGAGCGTGCCCGAACGCGGTTCGTGCACGACGAGGTCACCGGAAGTGTGCGCGACGCCGGGCACCGCGACGACGTCGGCCGCGGCGTCGCCGAGGTCGAGCCGCCGCCAGCCGACGACCGGGCGGACCGCTTCGGGCTCCGGCGGCTCGAGCACCCCCCACTGCGTGTAGGTGAAGACGTTGCCGTAGGTCTGCGGCCCGGCCTTGACCAGGTCGACGCTGCCGGGCGCGGCCAGCGCCGTGCCGCCTTCGCGCAGCGCGACCCCGACGCCGTTGTGGTGCTCACCGTGCGCGTGCGTGACGACGACGGTCAGCTCCTGCTCGCCCGCGTACTTGCGGACGTCGCGCACCAGTTCCAGCGTGGCCTGTTCGGTGCCGCAGGTGTCGATGAGCACGACACCCTCGCTGCCCTGGATCCAGCCGGAGTTCGAGACGAACCACTCGGCCGGGCTCTTCACGTACGCCACGACGCCCGGCCGCGCGTGCCGGAGCGGGACGATGTTCGATGTGACGGCCGGCATTGCTTTCCCTCCCTGGTGCGAAGCCGTGACGACCCGGCTTCGCAGCGTACCGGCGCTGCACGCAGGGCGGACAGCGCCGGACGAAGCGGTTAACGACGGGGGCGCGGGCAGGTTGCGCCTTTTATCCGGCGAGTTGCCGGCGCTGGTTGACCGCCGCCGAGCAGGTCCGGACCTGCAGGCGGGTGCCGTAGCCGGTGGACCCGCCCGGCGCGTCGAGGCACATGCCCGACCGCGGGTTCAGCAGCGTGCCGTCGGAGCGCGCCTGCCACGTCTGCGCGCCGGTGGCGTTGCAGTCCCGGAGCTGCACGAGGGTGCCGTCCGCGGTGCCGCCGTTCGCGACGTAGAGGCAGTTGCCGAGGGCCCGGACGGTGCCGCTCTGCCTGGTCGGTGCCGAGCGCGGCGAAGCGCCAGATCTCGCGGCCATGGGGGGAAGTTCCGCCTTTCCCGGTGCGTCGGTGGGCGAGAAGTGCGGTCTAGACCACTGGGGATGGTAAGCGCCGGGTGAGCGGGCTGTCACTGACAAGAACGGACAGCTTGGAGGGAATCCTCCGCGGCGGCGGTCGTCGTGAATTCGGTCGAGCGATTGAAAATGATCTTCCGTGCCGATCATCGGCGCAGGTCTTGACAGTCGATCTCGTACGCCCATACTGGTATATACCTTTATGGGAGGGTCCGGGTAACCGAGGGGGGCTTCGCGTTCGCGGGCCGACGGAAGGTCTGAGGGGTCCTTCCGTCGGCCGCGCGAAGCCGTCGCACGAAAAAAGCCGGTCACGGGCAGTGTTGACACAACTACTGGTACGAACCAGGATTGTCTCCTGCCGGCCGGGAGGAGAACCATGGTGGCGGGGGCACACGTCCGGATCGACAACCGGCTTGTTCACGGGCAGGTCACCGTTGCGTGGACCCGGCGGCTCGGGGTGCGCCGGCTGGTCGTCTGCAACGACGAAGTCGCCGCCGACGAGCTGCAGCGGATGCTGCTGCCGCAGGCCGCCCGGGGGCTGCCGACCGAGGTGCTCACCGTCGCCGAGACGCTCGACGTGCCCGCCGGGGCCGATCTCATGATCATCGTGAAGCACCCCGGCGACGCCTTCCGGCTCGTCGAAGGCGGGGCGCGGCCGCAGGTGGTCAACGTCGGGAACGTCGCGCCGCGGCCGGGGACCGGCTACACCATGGTGACGCGCTCGATCGCGGTCACCGCGGACGAGGCCGACGCCTACCGGAAGCTCGCCGCGACCGGCGTTCCGCTGGTCACGCAGCTGATGCCGCACGACAAGCCGCACGAATTCGTCCCGTTGCTCGACCGGAAAGGGCTGTAGCCCCGCATGCTCGTCGCGCTGGCCCTGACCCTCTGGGCGATCTACTGCACCTACGACGGCCTCGGGCCGTTCCTCATCTACGCGCAGCGCCCGCTCATCGCCGGCTCGGTCGCCGGGCTGATCGTCGGGCACCCGCTGCTCGGCCTGCTGATCGGCGCGACGCTGGAGCTGGCCGCCCTCGGCGTCTACACCTACGGCGGCGCGACCATCCCGGACTACCAGACCGGCGCGATCGTCGGCACCGCGCTGGCCGCGGGCGCCGCCGGCGACACGTCCGCGCAGGTCGCGATCGGGCTGGGCGTCGGGCTGCCGGCCGCGATCCTGCTCTCCGCGCTCGACCCGGTCGGCAAGATCATCACCACCGCGCTGGTCCACCGGGCCGACGGCTACGCCGCGGACGGCAACGCGCGCGGCCTGGCGATGATCCACTGGGTCAGCCTGGTGCCGTGGGTGGCGGTGCGCGCGATCCCGACGTTCCTCGCCGCGCTCGCCGCCTCCGGCGGCCTGGTCAAGGACATCACCGCGAGCATCCCCGCGGGGTTCGTGCAGGGCATGACGCTCGCCGGGGCGCTGCTGCCGGCCGTCGGGTTCGCGCTGCTGCTCGGCATGATGGAGCTTTCGCGGTACTGGTACCTGCTGCTGATCGGGTTCGTCGCGTTCGCCTACCTCCACGTGCCGCTGCTGGGCATCGCCCTGATCGGTGTCGCGGTCGCGATGCTGTTCGTGACGCTCAAGGGCGACGAGCCGGCGATCGAGATCCCGGAAACAGCCGAAGAGTCCACTGTGGACGTACGGCTGACCAGGCAGGACCTGCGCCGGGTGTTCCGCCGGTACTTCTGGTCCAGCCAGATCTCCTGGAACTACGAGCGGATGCAGGCGCTCGGGTTCGCGTACTCGATGGAACCCGTGCTGCGCCGGCTCTACCCGGACAAGGCCGACTACGTCGCCGGGCTGCAGCGGCACCTGCAGTTCTTCAACACCTCCGTGCTGGTCGGCGGCCCGCTGATCCTCGGCTCGAGCGTCGCGCTGGAAGAAGCCGGCACCCCGAAGTCGGCCGCCGGCACGAAGGTCGCGCTGATGGGGCCGATGGCCGGCATCGGCGACACCGTGGTCTTCGCGCTGTACAACAGCATCATCTTCACCATGGGCGCGTCGTGGGCGCTGCAGGGCAGCTGGGTCGGCCCCGCGTTCGCCGCCGTGATGGTGCTCGTGCCGTACGCGCTGGTGCGGCGCTGGCAGTTCGGGTTCGCCTACCGCGAAGGGAAACGGCTGGCCGGCCGCCTCGCCGCCGGCGCGCTCGCGCGCGTCGCGCAGGGGGCGACCGTGCTCGGGTTCGTCGTGCTCGGCGGGTTCATCCCGTCGATCGTCAAGGTCGTCACCACGCTGACCTACCGGCAGACCACCGAGGTCCAGGGCAAGTCCGTGACCCAGGCCGTGGCGATCCAGGACCGGCTCGACGAGCTCGTCCCGTTCCTGCTGCCGGTGCTGGTCACCGCGGGGGTGTACCTGCTGACCGCGAAGGCCCGCCTGCGGCCGGTCTGGGTCATCGCCATCGTCGTCGTCGCCGGGGTCGTCCTGGGGTGGCTCGGCTGGTTCGCGCCGTCGGCCCCGGCGAAGGGTTAGGAGTCCGCCATGACCGTTCCGATCGTTCTCGCCGGGCACGGCCGCCTGCCTTCCGGCGTGGGGGAAGCCGCCGAAATGATCCTCGGCCCGCAGTCGCGGCTGAAGGTCTGCGAGCTGAGCCCGCACGACAGCCCGGAGGAGTTCGGCGTCCGGCTGATCGCGCTGCTCGGCGAGGCCACCGAAGTGCTCGTGCTCGCCGACCTGCACGGCGGTTCGCCGTTCAACGCCGTGCGCGCGCTCGCCGCCGCGTCCGGCCGGCGCACGCGCATCGAGCTCGTTTCCGGGCTCAACCTGCCGATGCTGCTGGAGGTCCTGCTGCACACGACCGACGACGTCACCGAGCTCGCGGGGGTGGCGCGCGCCGCCGGCCGCGACGGCGTCGTCGACGTCCTGGAATCGACCTGGTGACCGCCGACCTCCTGCTCGCCGCGCAAGACGTCCGGATCACCCCGGGACCCGGGCACCCGCTCGGCGGGTACCTGGCCCGGCACGGCGTCGCGACCGGCACGCACGACGAACTCGAAGCTTCCCTGATCTGGCTGTCCACCGAAGACGACCCCGGCGTGCTGTGGGTGGCGCTGGACGCGCTCGCGGTCGACGCCGGGCTCACCCACACCCTGGCCGACGCCGTCGCCGCCGCGGTCGGCATCGACCCGGCGCGCGTGCTGGTCTGCGCGTCGCACACGCATTCCGGGCCCGAGGGCTGGACCGGCCCGCTGCACCCGGGGCTGCCGGGGCAGCGAGACGACGGGCTGGTCGGCCGGATGGCGGAGACGGTCGCCGGCGCGGCCCTGCGGCTGCGCGCCGGCCGCGGCCGGGTCCGGGCCTGCTGGCACGCGGGGTCGACGGAGGCGGTCGGCGGCAACCGCTACCGGCCCGACGGGCCGCACGACACGTCGTTCGGCGTGCTCGAGCTGCGCCGCGACGACGGCACCCCGGCGGCGCTGCTGTTCGACTACGCCAGCCACCCGACGGTGCTCGGCCCGGACAACCTCCGCTGGTCGGCGGACTGGCCGGGCGCGACGCGGCGAGAACTGGCGGCCCTGATCGGCCAGCCGGTCTCGGCGTTCCTGCAGGGCGCGGCGGGCGACGCGAGCTCCCGGTTCGTCCGGCGCGGTCGCGACCACGACGAGGTCCGCACGCTCGGCGGCCACCTGGCGACGTCGATCGCGCGGACGCTGGCGGTGGCCACCGCGGCGGACGCGTCCGGCCCGGTCCGCCTGTCGAGATCGGCCCTGCACCTGCCCTACCGCGACGTGCCTTCGCTGGAGGACAGCGTGGACCTGCGGGAAACGGCGGAACGGGCGCTGCGGCGCGAGCTGACCCAGCACGGCGAAGACCACCCTTCGGTCCGGATCGCGCAGACCCGCTACGAGGGGTGCGCGATGCTGGCCGCGATGGCGGCGGCGGAGCGGCCGACGGGCTGCGCCGAGGTCCCGGTCAGCGTGGTGTCGCTGGGCGGGATCGCGTGGCTGCACACGCCGTTCGAGCTGTTCGCGTCACTGGGGCTGCGGATCCGGCGCGGGAGCCCGTTCCGGCACACGCGGGTGATCGGCTACACCGATGGTTACCTCGGGTACCTGCCGGACGCCGAGGGGCACCGGGACGGGGTCTACGAGTCGTACGTGACGCTGTTCGGGCCGGACGCCGGTGACGTCCTGGTGGAGCACTGCCTGAAGCTGCTCCGGGCGCACCGGCTCAGGATGGACTACGCCGAGCCTGCGTGAAGACCGTGTAGCGGTCCGCCCGGTACAGCGAGCGGCCCGCCTCGATGACCCCGCCGCGCTGGTCGTGCAGCGTGCCTTCGATGATCAGGCACGGCTTGCTCGGCTGCATCCCGAGCAGCGCCGCGTCGTGGCTGTTCGGGAGCACCGCGGAGATCGCCGTGTCGTTCCACTCCGCGTGGACGCCCCAGCGTTCCTCCAGCGTGCGGTGCAGCGAGTGCGTCTCCCAGTCGAACAGCTCGATGCCCGGGAACCGGTCGACGGACAGGTTGGTGCGCTCGACCGCGAACGGCTCGTCGTCGACGTAGCGCAGGCGCTCCAGCCGGAACACGCGAGCGCCCGGGGGGACGTTCAGGCGGCCGGCGAGGCGGGGCAGCGCCGACTCGACCTCGGCGTGCAGCACCTTCGTCTTCGGGACGACGCCGCGGGCCTTCATGTCCTCGGTGAACGACGTGAGCATGTCGATGTGCGCCGGCGAGCGTTCCGAGGTGAACGTCGCGGTGCCGTGCCGCCGGTAGAGGACACCGTCGGAGACCAGGCGGTTGATCTCCTGGCGCACGGTCCCGCGCGCGACACCGAAGTGCTCCGCGAGGAACCGCTCCGACGGCATCAGCCGGCCGGGACCGGCCTCGGTCGCGACGCTTTCGAGGATCTCGCGCAGCTGGTCGCCCTTGGGCCGCCCCGGCTGCAGCGCGTCCGGGAGCCGGAGATCGCTCGCGGGGACGTGTTTCGGACGGGGCATGGCATAAGTATGTCGCGCCGGGGCCCGCCGTGTGCCCTGAAGGCCACGGTTCAACCCGAGGCGAGGCTCGGCCGACAGGTCGTCGGCGGGCGTGGGTCGGTCCGTGGTGCGACGGGGAGGCCGATGGGTCGGAGGCGGGCGCGGGTCGGCCGGTGGCGCGGCGAGTGAGGTCGGCTGGGAAGGCCGCGGTTTCGCTGGTGTCCTGTCCGATGGGGCGGCCGGAGGCGGGCGCGGGTCGGCCGGTGGTGCGGCGGGCGGGGGCGGCCGGAGGCGGGCGCGGGTCAGCTGGTGGCGCGGCGGGCTGGGGCGGCCGGAGGCGGGCGCGGCTCGGCCGGTGGTGCGGCGGGCGGGTCGGCCGGAGGCGGGCGCGGGTCAGCCGGTCGCGCGGCGGGCGAGGTCGGCGAGGAAGCGCTCGGCCGCGGCTTCGCCCGTGACGTGGCCGACCGATCGGTAGAGGCCACGGGCCTCGCGGGCGGTTCCGGCCGCCAGCATCGGGCGGCCCGCCGCGTCTTCCACCGCCGCCAAGCTCAACAATGCCTGCGCCTCCAGCAGCCGGTAGCCGCCCGCGCGGGCCGCGTCGAGGGCCGCTCGTGCGTGGTCTCCCGCTTCGGGGACGCGGCCGACCGCCGCGAGTACCCAGGCCAGCGTGGCCGATGCCTCCGCGAGCTGGCCCCGCAGCCCGGACTCCGCCGCCAGCTCCCGTGCTTCGCTCAGCACGCGCTCCGCCGTCACCACGTCGCCGCCCGCTTCCGACGCGCGGCCCAGTGCGATCAACGCCGCCGCCTCCACTTGGCGGTCGCCATCGCGGCGGACGCGCTCCAGGGCCGTCTCCGCTGTGCGCGCCGCCGGGTCGTGGTCGCCGCGCGCGGTCTGCAGTGCGCTCGACGCCGTCAGCGCCGTCGCCTCGCCGAAGCTCGAGCCGAGGTCCTGGAACTCGCCCAAGGACTGGTCGAGCACCGCGGCCGCCTCCACGAACCGGCCGGTTTCCAGCAGCACCCAGCCGAGGTCGGCGAGGTTCGCGGCCTCCCAGAACCGCAGGTCCTCCTTGCGGCACAGCGCGACCGCCTCGTGCAGGCAGTCTTCGGCCTGCTCCAGCCGGCCCAGCTGCCGGTAGTGGCAGCTCAGCGAATTCAGCGCGAGCGCCTCGCCCGAGGCGTTGGCCAGCTCGCGGAACAGCTGGATCGCGCGCCGGCTGTGTTCGACGGCCTCCGACAGCCGGCCGGTCCACTCCAGCATCGACCCCAGGTTCGCGACGGCCGTCGCCTCGCATTCGCGCCAGCCGCACGCCCGGCTGGCCAGCACCGCCTTCTCCGAGTGCCGGATGCCCGCCTCGTGCTGGCCTTCGCGGAAGTACGCGCCGCCGACGGACAGGTGCACGAGCGCTTCGGCCGGCCGGGCGCCGTGCTCCCGCGCCGCCCGCAGGACGATCGGCGCGAGCTCGAGCCACTCCGCGCGGCGGCCGTGGTCGTGGAAGAACCGCCGCAGCGCGTCGGCGAGGTACCAGGCCGCGGGGTACGGCCCCCGCGCCGCTGCCAGCCGCAGCGCCGCCGACAGGTTCGGGACCTCGACGTCCAGCCAGGCCACGGCTTCCGCGGCGCCGGCGAAGGCGACGGGACTCGGCAGCGCCGGCGCGTCTTCGCGGGGGAGCGTGACGATCCGCGCGCCGAGCAGCGCGACCGCCGCGTCGGCCGCCGCGCAGTAGCCGAGGAACAGCCGCTCCCACCCCCGGTCCCGGGCGGCCTCGTCTTCTTCGGCGCGGACGCACCGTTCGGCGTAGCGCCGGGCGAGGTCGTGGAAGCGGTAGCGGCGGGGCGCGTGCGCCTCCAGGAGGTTGGCCGCGGTCAGCCCGCGCAGCCGCCGCGTGGCGTCCTCGACCGGCACGTCCAGCAGCGCGGCCGCGGCGACCGCCGTGAAGTCGGCGCCCGGCACCAGCGCGAGCAGCCGGAACGCCTGCCGCAGCCCGCGCGGCAACGCCTGGTAGGACACCGAAAACGCCTTCGCGACGGCACTTTCCCCGTCGCCGTCGAACCCGAGCTGCGCCAGCGGGTCGCCGCGCAGCTCCTCGACCAGCTCGCCGAGGCTCGCGAGCCCGGTGTTCGCCGCCGCGATCCGCAGGGCCAGCGGGTGGTGCCCGCAGAGCCGGGCCAGCTCGTCCGCGGCGCCGGGTTCGGCGGTGGCGCGCTCGCCGAGCAGGGTGGTCAGCAGCGCCCGCGAGTCGGCTTCCCGCAGCTGGGCCAGGCCGAGGGACCGCGCGCCGACCCGGGCGACGAGCTCGTCGAGCCGGTGGCGGCTGGTCACCAGCACCCGGCCCGACGACGGCAGCAGCGGCAGCACCTGGGCGGTGTCGCGGGCGTTGTCCAGCACGACGAGGGCCTGCCGGTCGGCCAGCAGCGACCGGTAGAGCTTGGCCTGGTCGTCGAGGCCCGGCGGCACGTCCCGGAGGTCGACGCCGAGGGTGCGCAGCAGCTGGGCCAGCGCGGCGGCGGGCGTCAGGGGCTCGTCGTCGGCGTCGAAGCCGCGCAGGTTGACGTACAGCTCGCCGTCGGGGAAGCGCGCCCGCGCGGTGTGGGCCCAGTGCACGGCCAGCGCGGTCTTGCCGACGCCGGCGGTGCCCGTGATCACCCAGACGTCGCCGGGCTCGTCGAGCGCGGCCAGCTCCGGCGCCCGGCCGGTGAACCCGCGGACGTCCAGGGGCAGCTCGGCGGGCCGCGGCACGACCGGGGCCGCGGCCGGCGCCGGCTCGTCCTCGCCGCGCAGGATCCGCAGCCGCAGGTCCTGCAGGGCCTGGCCGGGTTCGATGCCGAGCTCGTCGACCAGCAGTTCGTGCGCCCGCGTGTACGTCTCCAGGGCTTCGGGGGTGCGGCCGCAGCGGTGCAGTGCGAGCATCAGCGCGGCCCGCAGCCGCTCCCGGAACGGGTGCTCGTCGACGAGCCGGCGCAGCTCCCCGGCCACCTGGCCGTGCCGTCCCGAAGCCAGCTCCTGCTCGTACAGCTCCTCCAGCACGACGAGCCGGCGTTCGGCCAGCGCCGGGCCTTCGTGCTCGGCCAGCGCGTCGCTCACCCCGCCGAGCGGGACGCCGTCCCACAGGGCCAGGGCCGCCCGCAGGTGCGTGACGGCTTCGGGCCCGGACGTCGCCCGCGCCCGCGCGACCTCGTCGTCGAACACGTCGAGGTCCCGCTCACCGGGCCCGGCCGCCAGCACGTAGCCGGGGGCGCGCCGGACGATGACGTCGCGGCCGAGCAGCTTCCGCAGCTCCGAGATGTGCACCTGCAGCCGCCCGCGGACGCTCGGCGGCGCGTTCTCGCCCCAGGTCAGGTCGATCAGGCGGTCCTCGGACACCACGCGGTTCGGCGTGAGCAGCAGCGCGGCCAGCACGGACGTCTGCTTCTGGCCACCGGGCCGGACGGCGCCCGCGTCGCCGAGGACCGTGACCGGTCCGAGCAGGCGGTAGCGCACGAGGAGCCCCCAGAAGGCCGACCGAAGCGGAACGGAAGTGCCGTGCCCGACCCTATCTCCGGACCGGAGGGAACGGAGGGAACGGGTGGACGCCGAGACCGAGCGCATGCTCTTCGTCTGCTTCCCGGACGCGGGGGAGACCGCCGGCCGCTACCGGGCCTGGCGCGATCCGCGGATCGCCGTGCACGTCGTCGAGCTGCCCGGCCGGGGTGAACGCCGCGACGAGCGCCCGTACCGGGACATGTGGCTGCTCGTCGAGTCGCTGTGCGCGGAACTCGCCGAGGTGCTCGCCCGCCCGCACGTGCTGTTCGGGGCGGGCCTGGGCGCGCTGGTCGCCTACCGGCTGGCGCAGCGGCGGGTGGCCGCGGGACTGGGGGTCCCGCGGGCACTCGTCGTCGCCCACCAGGGGCCGCCGGACCGGGCCGCGCGGGCCGTGCCGGAGCAGGCGCCGCGGGCCGACGTCAGCCTGCTGGCCAGTGACGCGCACGTGCCGGTCGCGCCGCCGTTGCCGTGCCCGATCCGCGGCTTCGGCGAGCCGCACGTGATGACGGGCTGGGGCGAGCACACGAACGCGGGGTTCGTGCTCGCCCCGGCCCGGGCCCGCGACAGCGCGGCGCTGCTGCGGGACGCGGTCCTGCGGTCGGCCTACCTCGTCTCGGCGCTCGCGGTGCCGGCGGTCGACGGCTTCGAGTCGCCGATGTAGGGACCGACGCCGATGGACGGGCCGTTCTGGGGCGGGGGCTCGGCCGCCTGGGCGGCGGGGGCGAAGACGAGGACGGCCAAGAAGGCCGTGCCGATGACGGCCTGGGCCAAACGGGCGTTCATGGTTCGACTCCTCAGGTTCGGGATACCGCAGATAGTGCCCGAGCCGGCTTCCAATCCGCTTCCCTTTGCCGGTAGTGGTCATCCGGTCACCGATCGTCCCTTGTGGAGGGAATCCGGCCACGCCAGGATCGTCGTCATGGGGAGTGACGGCGCGGACACGGTCCGGCGGATGGCGAGCTTGGCGACACCGATGGCGCTGCGGGTGGCGGTGACGCTGGGCGTGGCGGACCGGCTGCGCGGCGAGGGTGTCCGGACCGAAGACCTGGCCGGGGAGCTGGGCGTCGCGCCGGTGCCGCTGGACCTGCTGCTGGCGCACCTGGCGACGCTGGGGTTCTTCGAGCGGACGGCCACCGGGTACCGGACCACGGAATACGGCGAACACCTCTGCGGCGACACCCTGACCACCGTGCTGCTGGACCTGGACACCGCGGGCGGGCGCGCCGAGCTGGCGTTCGTCGAGCTCCTGCACAGCGTGACGACCGGCGAGGCAGGGTACGCCCGCCGCCACGGCCGGGAGTTCTGGGCCGACCTCGACGCGCACCCGCCGCTGCGGGCGTCGTTCGACCGGCAGATGGAACACCGGCTCCGCGCCGAGATCCCGCAGCTCGCGGCCGGCTACGGCTGGGGCCGGTTCGCCACGCTCGTCGACGTCGGCGGCGGCACCGGCGGGCTGCTCGCCGCGATCCTGGGCGCCCACCCGGGGATGCGCGGCCGGCTGGTCGACCTCGAAGCCACCGCGGCGGCGGCCGCCCGGACCTTCACCGCCCACGGGCTCGGCGACCGGGCCGAGGCGATCCCGGGCAGCTTCTTCGACCCGCTCCCGGCGGGCGCGGACGCCTACCTGCTGGTCGACATCCTGCACAACTGGGCCGACGCCGCCGCCGGGCGCGTGCTGGCCCGTTGCGCCGAGGCGGCCCGTCCGGACGGCCGGATCCTCGTCGTCGAGCCGGTCGGCGGGCGGCACGGGCGCACCGAGATGGATCTCGCGATGTTGGTCATCTTCGGCGGCCGGGAGCGCCGGGTCGGCGAGCTCGAGGCCCTCGGGTCGGCGCACGGGCTGGTGCTCGACGGCGTCACGGACGTGAGCGAAGGGCGTTCCCTGCTGGAGTTCCGAGTTATATAAGCGCTGTTACAATTCGGCGCGTGTCCCTGAGCCGCGCCTTCGTCGAGCTGACCCCGCTTCGGGTGTCGCCGGCCTTCCGGCGGCTGTGGCTCGGCCGCGTGTTCTCGGGCTTCGGCTCGCAGATGACGCTCGTCGCCGTCATGTTCCAGGTCTGGGAGCAGACCCGGAGCACCGTCTGGACCGGCGCCGTCGGGCTCGCGCAGGCGCTGCCAGTGATCGTGTTCGGGTTGTTCGCCGGCTCGCTCGTCGACCGCGTCGACCGCCGGAAGTTCGCGCTCGCCGCCACGACCGGGCAGGCGGCTTGCTCGGTTCTCCTGGCGGTGCAGGGGTTTCTCGGTGGCGTGCCGGTGCTCGCCGTGCTGGGACTGGTGGCCGCGCAGTCCTGCTTCGTCGCGGGCGGCGGCCCGGCGGCACGGACGTTCATCCCGCGGCTGCTGGCGCCCGAGCAGCTCCCGGCGGGGCTGGCGCTGAACCGGATCGCGTTCCAGGGCTCGATGCTGCTCGGCCCGGCGCTCGGCGGGCTGCTGCTCGGCTGGCTCGGCGTGGGCGGCTGCTACCTGGTCGACGCACTGACGTTCGTGCTGGCGTTCTACGGCGTCTTCGGCCTCCCGCCGATGCGCCCGGACGGCGAGCCGTCGCGGCCGGGGCTGGGCGGGATCCTCGACGGGCTGGCGTTCCTGGTGCGGACCCCGGTCGTCCGGGGCGCGCTGCTGACCGACCTCGCGGCGACGGTCCTCTCGATGCCGATCAGCCTGTTCCCGCTGGTCAACGCCGAGCGGTTCGCCGGCGACCCGCGGACGCTGGGCCTGTTCCTCTCGGCGATCGCGGTCGGCGGCGTGGCGGCTTCGGTGTTCTCGGGGACGTTCACCCGGCTGCCGCGGCCGGGCCTGGTGATGCTCGCCGGATCGGTGACCTGGGGTGGCGCGCTGGCGTTGTTCGGGGCGGCCCCGGATCCGTGGCTCGGCCTCGGCTGCCTCGTGCTGGCCGGGGCGGCGGACACGGTTTCGGTGGTGTCGCGCGGGGCCCTGGTGCAGCTGAACACGCCGGACGCGCTGCTCGGCCGGGTCGCGGCGGCGGAGCAGATCGTCGGCCAGGCCGGGCCGGACCTCGGCAACGTGCGGGCGGGCCTGACCGCGAGCGTCACGTCGGGGACGGCCGCCCTCGTCGGCGGCGGGGTGCTGTGCGTGGTGGCGGTGCTGCTCGTCGGCGCGGCAACGCCGGGCCTGCGCCGCTTCGCCACACCAGCTCCTGCCGCTCGGCGACCCGTGGGTGCCGGCTGGCGCCGCGTCCGTCGCGCCCGTTCTGCCGGACCGCTCAGGAAACCTTGAGCGACAACACGTCCGGCACGGTGACGCGCTGGCCGTACAGGGTGGCGCTGCCCCCGATCGCCAGCACCCGGTGCGGTGCGCCGGCGGCGCAGGCCAGCGACGCCCGGCCGTGGGGGAGCAGCGAGCTCAGCAGGCACCACGTTTCCGTGCCGAGGTCGAGGACCTCGCTCGTGCGTTCGCGCGCGGCCGGGTCCTCGACCGGTGCGGGCCCGCCGCCGACCACCACGATCCGGTCGCCCGCGAACACGGCCCCGGGCGCGCCGCGCCGCTTGTGCATCGGCGCCACGGCTTCCCACTTGTCCAGCCCGGGCGAATACCGCTCCACCGAGTCGAGCGCGTCCTGCCGCCGGCTGGCAACCCCGCCGATGGCGTACAGGTGCGTTTCCGTCGCGACCAGCCGGAACCGCGCCCGCGGCGTGAGCATCGGCGCCACCGGAACCCAGTGCGGCCGCGGCTCTTCCGGGTCGAGCACGAGCACGGCGTCCGTGGCGTGCTCGTCGGCGTCGGCGTTCCCGACCACGCCGCCCGCGACGTAGAGCCGGCCGCCGAGCCCGGCCGCGGAGGCCGCGGCCAGCGGCACGGGCAGGGACGGCGCGGAACTCCATTCGTCCGGCACGGGGTCGTACCGGTCGACCGCGTCGACAGCGGCGTCCCCGGGGCCGAGACCGCCGGCGACGTGGACGAACCCGCCGACGACGCCCGCCGCGTGGTTGGCGCGCGGGAACGGCATCGGGCTGACGTACCGCCAACTGCCGCTGCCGGTCACCTTGCGCGTCTCGACCGAGCTGTAGCCGACGTTCCCGTCGGTGCCGCCGAGCACGAAGAGGTCCTCGCCGACGACCGCCGCTTCGTGCGCGAACCGCGGCGACAGCAGTGGTGGCCGGTATTTCCAAGATCCGTTCATCGTCCCGCCCCTTTTCCTCGGCCGCCAGAATCTCCGCGGTGTCCCGCTTTGTTACGACGGATTCGTTTTCCGCTGCCGGCCGCATTCCGGCGATCGGATTCCGGATGGGTCATCCGCCGCAGTGCACTCCGCCGGATGGCGGCTGACGATCACACTGTGTGCCGGTTTCTCGTGGGTTTGTTTCCCTTGGTGAGCCCGTCCTGGTGGGTGGTTTACCCGTTCCGCGGCGCGGGCGGCGCTTTCGACATGATGTTTGCGGACCGGGAAATCGTCATCTACAGTCCGGCGACTAACGGCTCGAGAAGCCGGATTCCATGGTCGAAATGATTCTTTCCCGAGGAGTGGCATGCGCAGGTGCGCCTCGATCCGCCGGTTCGCCGTCTTCGCTCTCGTGCTGGCCCTGGTGGGCGGCTGCAGCCAGCGGGGCGGCTCCGGCAGCGCCGGCGCCGTCGAGAAGCCGGCCATCCGGGTCGCGATCTTCTCCGCCGTCGACCTCGCCACGTTCTGGCTGGCCCAGGACGGCGGCTACTTCAAGGCCGAGGGCCTCGACGTCCAGGCCGACACGGCCGCGAGCGGGCAGGAAGCGCTTACCCGCATGACGAGCGGTCAAGCCGACCTCGCGATGTCGACCTACACGCTGTTCTTCCTGGCCAAGAACAACGGCGCCGACCTGAAGCTGGTCGCCGACGGCACGTCCGCCAGCCCGCGCAGCAACGAGCTGGTCACCGTGCCCAACTCGCCGGTGAAGACGGTGAACGACCTGGACGGCAAGCGGATCGCCATCAGCTCGAAGAACGCCGCTTCGGACGTGCTGACCCGCTCGGTGATGCGTGACCACGGCGTCGAGTTCGACAAGGTCCAGTGGGTCCCGATGCCGTTGCCGGACATGGGAACCGCGCTCGCCCAGGGCCGGGTGGACGCCGCCTACCAGCCCGAACCGTTCCTCACCCAGGCCGCCCGGTCCGCCGGTGCGTACCCGGTCATCGACGCCGCCAGCGGCAGCACCCAGGGCTTCCCCCTCACCGGCTTCGGCGCCACGGCGAAGTGGGTCCAGGACCACCCGAAGACGATGGCGGCGTTCCAGCGCGCGATGCTCAACGCCACGCGTGCGGCGGTCGACCGCGCGCGGATCGAGCCGCTCGTCGTCCGGAACGCCAAGGTGGACCAGGACACCGCGAGCCTGATGGTGATGCCCGAGTTCGGGTCCACCCTGGACGCCCGCCGCATCCAGCGGGTGCCGGACCTGCTGCAGCAGCTGGGCGTCGTCCAGACGAAGATCGACGCCTCGTCGATGATCACCCCGCAGGCCAGTACCGGCTGAGCGGCGGGACGCGAAAGAAGGGCGGGTGCGCGATGCACCCGCCCTTCTTTGTCGCGTAAGGACTTTTCCACGTCGCACGGCCTTCGCGTTATTTTCGGACCGGGTACGAAGATCCCGGTTCCGGTGCTTCGCGCCTTGACATGACCGGCCTCGCACCCCACCCTCTTCATACCGACCGCGCGGTACGGCGTTGTCCGCATGGTGAGACAGGAGAGTCATCGATGACCCTTCCCGGCGAGGACCTGCTGGTGGTCGACGGCCTCACCGTGCGCTTCGGCGGGCTCACCGCGCTGCACGACGTCCGGCTCGGCGTCGGCGCCGGCACGGTCGTCGGGGTCATCGGGCCCAACGGCGCCGGGAAGACCACGCTGTTCAACGTCATCTGCGGGTTCGTGCGGCCGCAGTCCGGCCGCGTGCTGTGGCGGGGCGAGCCGCTCGTGCGGCAGCGCCCGGAGCACCTCGCCGGGCTCGGGATCGTCCGGACGCTGCAGGGCCTCGGCCTGTTCGCCGGGCTGACCGTGCTCGAGAACGTGCTGGCCGGCGCGGGCCGGCACGCTCGCACCGGGGTGCTCCCGGCGCTCGTCGGCGCCGGCCGGTCGGCGCGCGACGAAGCCGACCTGACCGCTCGCGCCCGGGAGACGCTCGGCGAGCTCGGGATCGCCGACCTCGCGGACCGGCTGCCGGGCGTGCTGCCTTACGGCGTCCGGAAACGCGTCGCGCTGGCCCGGGCGCTGGTGGCCGATCCGGACCTGCTGTTGCTCGACGAACCGGCGAGCGGGCTCTCGGCCGCCGAGCTCGTCGAGCTGGCGACGCTGATCCTTTCGCTGCGGCGGCACATGGCGATCGTGCTCGTCGAGCACCACATGGACCTGGTCATGCAGGTGTGCGACCGGGTCGTGGTGCTCAACTTCGGCGAGGTGATCGCGGCCGGCAGCCCGGCGGAGATCCAGGCCGACCCGCGCGTGGCCGAGGCCTACCTCGGCGACCCCGCCGAGGAGGTGCCCGGTGCTTGAGATCGACGGGCTTTCCGTGGCCTACGGCGCGGTCCGCGCGCTCGACGGCGTCGGCCTCGAGGTCGAGCGCGGTGGGATCACCGCCGTGCTCGGCGCGAACGGCGCCGGCAAGACGACGCTGCTGCGCGCGATCAGCGGCCTGCAGCCGGCGCGCGGCGGGCGGATCACCTGGGACGGCACGGACCTCACCGGCCGGGCCCCGGACCGCATCGCCCGCGGCGGGGTCGCGCACGTGCCCGAGGGCGGCGGCGTCATCACCGAGCTGACCGTCGACGAAAACCTCCGGCTGGGCGCGCTGTGGCGCCGCGACCGCGCCGACCGCGCGGCCGCCCGCAAGGAGGTCTACGAGCTTTTCCCGCCCCTGGAAGAACGTTCGGCGAAACCCGCCGCGACGCTGTCCGGCGGCGAACGGCAGATGCTGGCCATCGGCCGCGCGCTGATGAGCCGGCCCGAGCTGCTGCTGCTCGACGAGCCGTCGCTCGGTCTCGCGCCGCTGATCACCGCCCGGATCATGGGCATCCTGCGGGACCTGCGGGCCTCGACCGGGCTCACCGTGGTGCTCGTCGAGCAGAACGCGCACAGCGCGCTGTCCATCGCCGACCGCGGGTACGTCCTCGCGCTGGGCCGGGTCGTCGCCGTCGACACCGCGGCGGAACTGCTGGCCGACGACGGCCTCCGCCACGCCTACCTCGGATTCTGACGCGTCAACCTGGAGGAGACCGGTCCGGTATGCAGGAATTCCTCGACCTGACCCTCGGCGGGATCTCCGCCGGCGCGGTCTACGCGGCGCTCGGGCTCGCGCTGGTCATCATCTACCGGGCCACCCGGGTGGTGAACTTCGCCCAGCCCGCCCTCGCCCTGATCTCGACGTACCTCGCGTACTCGGTGACGAAGGCGACGGGCAGCTACTGGCTCGGCTTCGCCGTCGCGATCGTGGCCGGGACCGTGCTGGGCGTCGCGACCGAACGGCTGCTGATCCGGCCGCTGCGGCACCGCTCCGAGCTGAGCTCGATCATCGTCACCCTGGGGCTTTTGCTGGTGCTGCAGGCGATCGCGGGCATGATCTGGTCGAACGAGCCGCTCGCTTTCCCGTACGCCTTCGACTTCGTCGGCCGGTTCTCCGCCAACGACCTGTTCGTGGTGCTGGTCGTGCTGGTGATCGCCACGCTCGTGCTGGTCGTGTTCAAGTACACGCCGCTCGGCCTGCGGATGCGCGCGGCCGCGTTCGCGCCGGACGTCGCGCGCACGCTCGGCGTCCGGGTCGGGCTCATGCTCACCGTCGGCTGGGGGCTCGCCGCGGCCGTCGGCTCGCTCGCCGGGCTGCTGGCCACCCCGCCGTTCCTCTTCCCCAACGTGCTGGACGGCGTCTTCGTCTACGCGCTCACCGCCGCGGTGCTCGGCGGTCTCGACAACCCCTTGGGCACCATTGCTGGCGGGTTCGTCCTCGGCGTCGGACTGTCCTATGTGTCCGGCTACTTCGGACCGGAGATGGTGACGATCGCCGCGCTCGCGATCCTCGTCGTCGTCCTGATCGTGCGGCCCAGCGGGCTGTTCGGCCGCGCGAAGGTGAGGCGGGTATGACGGTGCGCACGAGCCTTCCGGAGACCCGCGTGGAAACCGCGGCGAAGAAGCGGGTGCTGCCGCCGCTGCTGCGCCACGTCCTGTTCGCGCTGGCCGCGTTCGCCGTGGTCGTGGTGGCAACGCTGGTCACCGACGAGTTCACCAACCTCCGGATCGCGACCATCGGCTACTACCTGGTCGCGGTGGCCGGGCTGACCCTGCTGACCGGCCTCACCGGGCAGGTTTCGCTGGGCCACGGCGCGTTCATGTTCATCGGCGCGTACACGGTGGCGTTGCTGGTGAAGCACGTGCCGTCGTTCCCGCTGTGGGCCGACCTGCTGCTCGCCTCGGCCGCGGGCGGGCTCGCCGGGCTGGTGGCCGGGGCCGCCGCGGCCCGGCTGCGCGGCCCGTACCTCGCCGGGGCGACGCTGGCGCTGGCCGTCGGCCTGCCCGCGCTCACCCGCCGGTTCCAGGACTTCCTGGGTGGCAGCAACGGGCTGAGCTTCACCGTCCACAGCAGACCGGCCGGGGTGGCCGTTCCCGAGCTGCGCTGGCAGACCTGGATCGTCTGGCTCAGCGTGCTCATCGCGCTGGTGTTCGTGGTGAACATCGTGCGCGGCCGGCTCGGGCGCGACTTCCGGGCCGTGCGCGACGACGAGGTCGCGGCGTCGCTGAGCGGGATCGCCGTCGGCCGCACGAAGATCCTCGCGTTCCTGGTCAGCGCCGTGTGCGGCGGGCTCGCCGGGGGCCTGCAGGCCTTCCTGCTCGGTACCGCCGCACCCGGCTCGTTCACGCCCGCGCTGTCGCTGAGCCTGCTGGCCGCCGTCGTGCTGGGCGGGCTCGGCTCCCTGTGGGGCGCGCTGTGGGGCGCGGTCGCGCTCGTCTACTTCCAGGCGTGGTCCGAAGACCTCGCCGACGCGCTGCACCTGAACACCGACGTGGCCAACAACCTCCCGCTGGCGGTGTACGGCGTGATCCTCATCGTCGTCGTGCTCGCCTTCCCGCGCGGCATCCAGGGCGGTTTGCACAAGCTGCGCGCACTTCTCCGCCGACCCGCCGAACAGAAGGAGAACCATGAAGACCACTAGGTACGGCGCGGGGTTCCTCGCCCTCGCCCTGGCGCTGACCGCGTGCGGCGGCGCGGGGGAGAGCGACGGCGGCGGGCAGCAGGCCGCCGACTCGGCCGTCGGCGTCACCAAGGACACCGTCACCATCGGGACCCACCAGCCGCTCACCGGGCCCGCCGCACCCGGCTACTCCAAGATCTCCGTCGGCGCCCGCGCGGTGTACCAGGCGATCAACGACGGCGGCGGGATCAACGGCCGCAAGATCGACTACAAGGTGGAGGACGACGGCTACAACCCGACCAAGACCGTCGAGGTCGTCAAGAAGCTCGTGTTGCAGGACAAGGTCTTCGCGATCGTCGGCGGCCTGGGAACGCCGACGCACTCGAAGGTCGTCGACTACCTCAACTCCGAAGGCGTGCCGGACCTGCTGGTGTCTTCGGGCGCGCTCGCCTGGGACAACCCGCAGAAGGACCCGATGACCTTCGGGTACCAAGTGGACTACACGCGCGAAGGCAAGATCCAGGGCAAGTACGTCAAGGACACCTTCGCCGGCAAGAAGGTCGGCTACTTCACGCAGAACGACGACGTCGGCCGCGACACGCAGGCCGGGCTGGACCAGTTCGTCAAGGACCAGACCGTGGTCCGGCAGGGCTACGACAGCGCCAACACCGACGTCACGCCGCAGCTGTCGGCGCTCAAGACGGCGGGTGCCGAGGTCGTCGTGTGCGAGTGCATCCCGGCGTTCACCGCGCTCGCCATCCTGGCCGCGGCGAAGATCGGCTACCACCCGCAGTTCGTGGTCAGCAGCATCGGCGCCGACCCGGCGACGCTTTCCGGGCTGCTGCAGGACTTCGCCAAGCGCGGCGGCGCGAGCGTGTCGAGCGCGCAGCTGCTGGCCGGCCTGATCGGCACCGGCTACCTGCCCGACGTCGCGCAGACGTCCGACCCGTGGGTCGCGTACTTCAAGGGCATCCACGACAAGTACATCCCGAAGGAGCCGCTGACCAACACGCTGTTCTACGGGATGGTGCAGGCCTACACGTTCGCGCAGGCGCTGAAGGCCGCCGGGCCGGACCCGACGCGGCAGAAGATCGTCGACGCGATGAGCTCCGGCGCGTTGAAGGGCCCGGGCCTGACGCCGTTCGGGTTCTCCAAGGAGTCGCATTCGGGCTACACCGGCGCGTACGTGTTCAAGATCAACCCGGACACGACGACCACGATGATCCAGCCGCCGGCCGTCACCGACCGGGGCACCGGGGCCATCACGCCGTACACCGGTGAGCGGGCCACCCCCGACCAGGTCAACCTGCTCGGCAAGTGAGGCGGGGGCCGGGCCGCGCCGCGGTCCGGCCCCTTCTTAGGGTGACGACATGACGGTCAAGGAGAGGGTCGTGCGAGCGGCCGTGCGCCTGTTCGCCGAGAAGGGGTTCGAGGCGACGACGGTCCGGGAGATCGTCGAAGAGGCCGGCGTGACGAAGGGCGGGCTCTACCACTACTTCGAGTCCAAGGACGACCTGCTCTTCGAGATCTACACGGCGATGCTGCGGATGCAGACCCGCCGCATGGTGACGATCGCCGAGTCGGACCTGCCGCTGCCGGAGCGGCTGCACGCGATCATCGTCGACGTGGTGGTGACGAGCATCGCCGACCTCGACGCGGCGACGGTGTTCTTCCAGTCGTTCCCGTTGTTGGAGAAGTCCAAGCAGGTCCAGGTCCGCGCCGAGCGCCGCACGTACCACGAGCGGGTCCGGGACCTGGTGGCGGAAGGTCAGCGGTCGGGGGTGTTCCGCGCCGACGTCCCGGCGGACCTGGTGATCAACTACCACTTCGGCGCCATCCACCGGCTCGGCATGTGGTACCACGCGGACGGAGAGCTGTCGGGAGAGCAGGTGGGGGCGCACTTCGCGAACCTGATGCTGCGCAGCCTCCGTCCTTAGTGGACACCGGCGGCGCGCACCGGGAGGGACCGGGTCACCGCCGGCGGCGGACGTAGTGGACGACCAGCAGGACCAGGGCGACGGTCGCGATCCCGCCCGCCGTGAGGCGGATCGGCTCGGGCAGGCCGGTGAAGGAGCCGGTCGCGTTGACCGCGGCGCCGACCGCCAGGAGCGGCCAGAGGACGACGGGGACTGCGGTGCGGGTGGGGGCGGTGGTGTTGTCCATGCCGGAAACACTACGAACCGGCCGCCGCCCGGACGATCCCGTCGGCACCCGGAACCGGGGTGGTGCCTGCGCTACCCCGCGTCGCGGCCGAGGTAGGCGAGGACCGCCAGCACCCGGCGGTGGCCGCCGCCCTCGTCCGACGGGAGGCCGAGCTTCGCGAAGATGTTGCGGATGTGCTTGAGCACCGCGCCGTCGCTGACCACCAGCAGCTCGGCGATCGTGCCGTTGTTGTAGCCCTCGGCCATCAGGCCCAGTACTTCGCGCTCGCGCGCGGTCAACGCCTCCAGCGGGTCCTTCGCGCGGCGGCGGGACATCAGGTGGCCGATCACCTCGGGGTCCATCGCCGTGCCGCCCTTGGCGACCCGCTGCAGCGCGTCGAGGAACCGCTCGACCTTGCCGACCCGCTCCTTGAGCAGGTAGCCGACCCCGCCGACGCCGTCGGCGAGCAGTTCGACCGCGTAACTGGTCTCGACGTGGGCGGACAGCACCAGCACCGGCAGCGCCGGGTGGATCTCGCGGGCCCGCACGGCCGCGCGCAGGCCCTCGTCGGTGTGGGTCGGCGGCATCCGGACGTCCATCACGACGGCGTCGGGCCGGTCGGCGGTGATGACCGCCAGGAAGTCCTCGGCGTTGTCGACCGCGGCGGCCACCTCGATGCCCGACGTCTTCAGCAGCAGCGCGAGGCCTTCGCGCAACAAGGCGTCGTCTTCGGCGATCACGACCCGCATGGCAGCTCCACTCGCAGCACGGTCGGCCCACCGGGTGGGCTGGTCAGGGTGAGGGTTCCGTCGAAGGCTTCGGCGCGGCGCCGGATCCCGGCCAGGCCGCTGCCGCGGGACTCGTCGGCGCCGCCGTGGCCGTCGTCGCGGATCTGCAGGCAGAGCACGGAAGCCGTGCCGCCGATGGTGATGTCCACTTCGGACGCTCCGGCGTGCTTGGTGACGTTCGCCAGCACCTCCGCGACGACGAAGTAGGCGGCCGCCTCCACCGCGGCCGGGCGGCCGGTCTCGTACTCGACGGTGACCGTCGCCGGCACCGGGCAGTGCTCGGCGAGCGCGCGCGCCGCCCCGGTCAGGCCGCGCTCGCTCAGCAGCGGCGGGTAGATGCTGCGGACGACGGTGCGCAGCTCGGCCAGCGCGTCGGTCGCCGTGTCCTGGGCCTTGACCAGCAGGTCGCGCACCGTTTCCGGGTCGCGCTCGTACAGCTGCCCGGCGATGCCCAGCTGCAGGACGACCGCCGCGATCCGCGCCTGGGTGCCGTCGTGCAGGTCACGCTCGATGCGGCGCAGCTCCGCGCCGTGCGCCTCCAGCGCGGCGGCCCGGGTCGCGGTCAGTTCGGCGACGCGGTCGGCCAGGACGGTGCCGGGGCCGGGGGCGAGCAGCCGCCGCGCGGTGCGGGCCTGCCACCGCGCCACCCGCGGCGCGACCAGCGTCACCGCGGCCATCGCGACGCCGGAGAGGACGCCCAACGCGGCCGTCGGCCACGAGTTCACGACGATCCCGAGCGACCCCTGGATCCCGCCGGGCACCGCGGGCCAGACGACGGCCGTGACGACCTGCTGCACGGCGCCCAGCGGCAGGCCGATCGCGAGTGCGCCGACGACCAGCCCGGTGACCGCGTGGATCGCGAGCCACGCGAGGTCGCGGCGGGTGGCCGGGTCCTTCAGCGGGGAACCGTCGCGGTAGGGCTCGGGGATCGCTTCGCCGAGCCGGCGCGCGGCCCGCCGCCGGTCGATCCCGACCGGCCACCGCGCCAGCCTGGTCGCCGGGGCCAAGGACGGGATCCCGACGCCGAACGGGCACAGCAGGAGCACGGCGAAGAGCCCGACGAGAGCGAAGAGCGACAGCATCGAAGTGCCGGCGCCGACCACGAGGTAACGAACCGCCGACCAGACCTTCCGCAGGCGGGTCGTCACGCCGCCAGTGTCCCACCCCACCCCCGTGGTGGTGCTGGCGCTACCCCGGATCCACCTCCCCACGGGATCGATCGGCGGCCGCCGTCGACCTAGTTTTCCTTACGACAGAACGTAAGGGGATCGAAATGACGACACCGAATGCGCTGGAGCTGGCCGGCGTGCGGAAGGTGTACGGCTCCGGCGACGGCGCCGTCACCGCGCTGGACGGCGTGACGGCCGGCGTGCCGCGGGGGACGTTCACCGCCGTGATGGGCCCGTCGGGCTCGGGCAAGAGCACCTTCCTGCACTGCGCGGCCGGCCTGGACCGGCCGACGTCGGGGCGGGTGCTGCTCGGCGGCACCGAGATCGGGCGGCTGAAGGAAGGCGAGCTGACGCGACTGCGGCGCACCCGCGTCGGGTTCGTCTTCCAGGCCTACAACCTGCTGCCGGCGCTGAACGTGCTCCAGAACATCACGCTGCCGCTGCGGCTGGCCGGCACCAAGCCGGACCCGCGGTGGCTGCGGGAGATCGTCGAAGGCGTCGGGATGGCGAAGCGGCTGGAGCACCGCCCGGCGGAGCTGTCCGGCGGCCAGCAGCAGCGCGTCGCGATCGCGCGGGCGCTCGTCACGCGGCCCGACGTCGTGCTGGCCGACGAGCCGACCGGCGCGCTCGACACCCGCACCGCGCGGCAGGTGCTGGACCTGCTCCGCGCGGTCGTCGACGGGATGGGCCAGACGGTCCTGATGGTGACCCACGACCCGGTCGCGGCCTCGGCCGCGCACGGCGTCCTCTTCCTGGCCGACGGCAAGCTGGCCGGCCACCTGCCGCACCCGACGCCCGAGCGGGTGGCGGAGCGGATGACGCACCTCGGGGAGTGGTGAGCGTGCTGACCCTCGCCTGGCAGACGATCCGCAGCCGGCTCGGCGGCTTCGCCGGCGCGTTCGTCGCGATCCTGTGCGGCACCGCCCTGGTGGCGGGCTGCGGTGTCCTCATGGAGTCCGGCCTGCGGGCCGGCGTCCCCACCGAGCGGTACGCCGCCGCGGCCGTCGTCGTCGGCGGCGCCCAGAGCGTGCACCCGCCGGGGGCCGACGCCCTGACGTTCGAGCAGGTCGGCGAGCAGCCGCCGGTCCCGGCCGGCCTGGCCGCGAAGATCGCTTCGGTGCCCGGCGTCCGCACGGCCGTGGCCGAGCAGAGCTTCCCGGCGCGCGTGGTCACCGGGGACGGGCAGGTGCTCGGCGGCGCGCAGTCGCTGGGCCACAACTGGGACGCCGCCGTGCTGGCGCCGTTCACCCTGCGCGCGGGCCGGGCGCCCGAAGCCGCCGACGAGGTCGTCCTCGACGCCGATCTGGCGAAACAGGCCGGACTCGGGGTCGGCGGGCAGGTGCGGGTCGCGACCCGCTCGGTGCCGGTGACGTTCAAGGTGAGCGGGGTCGTCGACGCCCTCTCGCGGCAGTCGGCGCTGTTCTTCACCCCGGAGCGGGCCATGGAGCTGGCCGGCCGGCCCGGCCAGGCCCACGCGATCGGCGTCCTCGCCGACCCGGGAGTGGCGCCGGAGACGCTCGCCGAGCGGATCGGCGCGGTCGCGGCCGGCACCGAGGTGACCACCGGCGTCGAGCGCAGCACGATCGAGTTCCTCGACGTCAGCCAGACGCGGACGCTCCTGCTCGCGGTGGCCGGCTCGTTCGGCGGGTTCGCCCTGCTCGTGGCCGTGTTCGTGGTGGCGAGCACGCTCGCGCTGACGATCAACCAGCGCCGCCGCGAGTTCGCGCTGCTGCGCGCGGTCGCCGCGACACCCCGGCAGATCCGCAAGCTCATCGGCACCGAAACGACGTTGGTCGCGCTCGTCGCCGGGATCCTCGGCGGCGCCGCGGGCCTCGCGGTGGCGGCCGGGCTGCGGGACGCGTTCGCCGCGATCGGCGTCATCCCGGAGGACTTCCGGCTGGCGTTCAGCCCGCTGCCGTCGCTGGCCGCGCTGCTGCTCGGCCTCGGCGCGGCCCGGCTGGCGGCGTGGGCGGCGTCGCGGCGGCCGTCGTCGATCCGGCCGGTCGAAGCGCTCGGCGAGGCCGCGGTCGAACGCCGTGAACTCGGCCGGGTCCGCCTGGCCACGGGCTGGGGCCTGGTGCTGACCGGCCTCGGCGGCGCGCTGGTCCCGCTGTTCCTGCGCGGCGACGTCGCGACCGCGATCTCGACCATGGCGACGCTGGTGGTCGTCATCGGGCTGGCCGTGGTCGGCCCGCAGGTGACCGGCCTGGTGGTGCGCGTGCTGGCGCCGGTGCTCGGGCGGGTCTGGCGGATCAGCGGCTACCTGGCGGGCGCGAACGCGCAGGCCAACACGCGTCGCCTGGCGGCGGCGGTCACCCCGCTGATGCTGTCGGTCGCGTTCGCGCTGGCGACGTTCTACAGCCAGACGTCGAGCACGGCCGCCGCGGCGGAGGAGACGGCCCGCTCGACGACGGCCGACTACGTCCTTACTGGCCCGGTCTCGCCGGAAGCCGCCGAGGCCGCGGCCCGCGTGCCGGGCGTGGCAGCGGTGACGCCGGTGGTGCGGACCTCGGTGCTCACGGTGTCCACGGTCGGCGACAGCGTGGACGTCCAGCGCAAGCCCGCGCAGGGCCTGGGCGACCACGTCCAGGGCGTGCTGGACCTGGGCGTCGACGCGGGCCGGCTGGCCGACCTCACGGGCTCGACCGTGGCCTTGAGCCGCTCGGAAGCGGACTGGCTGGACAAGAAGATCGGCGACGAGGTCTGGTTCTACTTCGGCGACGGCGTCCCGGCGAAGCTCCGGCTGGTGGCGACGTACACGCACGACCTGGCGTTCGGCGACTTCGTGCTGCCGGTCGCGCTGGCACGCGAACACGCGGGCGGCCGCCTGGACGACTCGGTGCTGGTCCGGCGTGCCCCGGCCGCGGACGCGTCCGCCGTGGCTTCGGCGTTGCGCGCGTTGCCCTACCCGGGCGTGACGGTGGCCTCTCCGGCACCGGCTCCCGAGGGCGGCGAGCGGCAGGCGCAGTTCTACCTGAACCTGGTCGCGGTCGGTGTCATCGTCGGGTACCTGGCGATTTCGGTGGCCAACACGCTGGTCCTGACGACGGCCCAGCGCTCCCGCGAGTTCGCCCTGCTGCGGCTGGTCGGCACGACCCGCCGCCAGGTGACCCGCATGATGCGCCTGGAAGCACTGGCCACGGTCGGGATCGCGGTGGTCGTCGGCACGCTGGTCGCCGTGATCCCGCTGGGGTTGCTGAGCGCCGGCCTGCGGGGCACCCCGCTGCCGTCGGGCCCGCTGTCCGTCTACTTCGGAATCATCGGCGGCGCGGCCCTGCTGGGCGTGGCGGCCATGGGCCTGTCGACGTGGGCGGCGTTGCGCGCCCGCCCGATCGACGCGATCGGCCTGCGGGAGTGAGCGGCCCGGGCGCCGTCCCCCTCGGCCGGCGCCCGGACCACCTCAGGCCGTGTTCGGCGAGGTTCCCGACACCCCTGCCGGGCCCGCTCGCGTCCGTGGTGGCCCGCATCTCGCCTTCGACGACCAGCTCGAGCCGCGCCATGGCATCCACCGACCCCGCCGCCTAGGACTCGTCGGGGTTCATGGCCCCGATGGTGGGCGGGCGTGCTGAAATTTCGATGAACCGCGAGGTCAGAGACCCGGCTGAATGCGGGAAAGTCCGCCGTACTCCCGAAACTTCCCGAAACTGATTGCCCGGCCCGCGACGTCGATCGCATGCTTTCGCCATCTCAGCCTCGACGAGGAGGAAGCATGCTCAGGAACCGCTTCAGGCTGTTCGCCGGTGGTATCGCGCTCGCGCTGATCGCCGCGCTCGTGCCCGGGGTTGCGCGGGCCGACACCGTCATCACCACCAGCCAGACCGGGAACAACGGGGGCTACTACTACTCCTTCTGGACCGATGGCGGCGGGTCGGTCTCCATGACGCTCGGGTCCGGGGGCAACTACCGGGTGAACTGGCGGAACGTCGGGAACTTCGTCGGCGGCAAGGGGTGGAGCAACGGCAGCCGGCGGACCGTGAACTACTCCGGCAGCTTCAGCCCGTCCGGCAACGGCTACCTCTCGCTCTACGGCTGGACGTCCAACCCGCTCGTCGAGTACTACATCGTCGACAACTGGGGCACCTACCGGCCGACCGGGACCTACAAGGGCACCGTCACCAGCGACGGCGGCACCTACGACATCTACCAGACCACGCGGTACAACGCGCCGTCCGTCGAAGGGACCAAGACCTTCAACCAGTACTGGAGCGTGCGGCAGCAGAAGCGGACCGGCGGCACCATCACCACCGGCAACCACTTCGACGCGTGGGCCCGCTACGGCATGCGGCTCGGCAATTTCAGCTACTACATGATCCTCGCGACCGAGGGCTACCAGAGCAGCGGCAGCTCGAACCTGACGGTGGGCTGACCATGCGACCGTGGATCCTCGCCGCCGCGATGGCCGTGACCGGCGCCGTTTCCGTGATGCCCGCGCAGGCCGCCACCTGCACCGGGTACGTCGGGCTCACCTTCGACGACGGGCCCTCGAACGCGCACACCCCGGCGCTGCTCAACGCGCTGCGGCAGAACGGGTTGCGCGCCACCATGTTCAACGAAGGCCAGTACGCCGCCGCGTACCCGGCGCAGGTGCGGGCCCAGGTGAGCGCGGGCATGTGGGTCGGCAACCACAGCTACACCCACCCGCACATGACGCAGCTGAGCCAGTCCCAGATGGAGTCCGAGGTTTCGCGGACCCAGCAGGCGATCGCGGCCGCGGGCGGCGGCACGCCCCGGCTCTTCCGGCCGCCGTACGGCGAGACGAACGGGACGCTGCAGGCGGTCGAGGCGAAGTACGGCCTGCGGCAGATCATCTGGGACGTCGATTCGCAGGACTGGAACGGCGCGAGCGTCGACGCGATCGTCCAGGCCAACGCCCGGCTGACCAACGGTCAGATCATCCTCATGCACGAATGGCCCGCCAACACCCTGGCGGCGATCCCGCGGATCGCGCAGACGCTGGCGAGCCGCGGGTTGTGCGCGGGGATGATCTCGCCCCAGACCGGCCGGGCGGTGGCGCCGGGCTAGCCGTACCCGCGGGGCGTCGTCGCGCACGCGTCCACAGTGGACGTCTCGGATCCGCCCGTGGGTGATCTTCACCGGCTCCGGACAATGCGGCAGACTCTGGGCATGGACAGGGCGATCAGGGTGGTCGTGGTCGACGACCAGCAGGTGGTGCGCGAGGGCCTGGTGGCGCTGCTGGGCCTGCTCGACGACGTCGAGGTGGTCGGCTCGGCGGCGGACGGTGCGCAGGCCCTCGACCTGCTCGGCCGGCTCGACCCGCCCGACGTGGTGCTCATGGACCTGAACATGCCGGTGCTGAGCGGCGCCGAGGCGACCGGGCGCATCACGCGGGAGCACCCGAACGTGGCGGTGCTGGTGCTGACGACCTACTCCGACGACGAGTCGATCGCCGGGGCGTTGGCCGCGGGCGCCCGCGGCTACCTGACGAAGGACGCGGGCCGCCACGAGATCGGCTCCGCACTGCGCGCGGTGGTGACCGGCCAGCTCACGTTCGGCGCGGACGTCTCGGGCCGCGTCGCGAGCGCGCTGGCCCAACCGGCACCGCGCAAGCCAAAGCCCCCGGACGGCCTGACGGCCCGCGAGGCCGAGGTGCTCGGCCTGATCGGCGCGGGGCTGAGCAACGGCCAGATCGCGGCCCGGCTGTTCATCGGCGAGGCAACGGTGAAGACGCACATCAACAACGCGTTCGCCAAGATCCGCGTACGCAACCGCGTCGAGGCGGCTCGGTATGCCGCGCACCACGGGCTGGACGGGTGAGCAGCGGGTGGATCGCGGCTCGGCACGCCGTGCGGCGCGGGCTGCGAGGCTGAGCGCTGGGCGGCTCGCGGATCGCCGCGCCGTGGGCCATGGGCTGCGAGGCTGTCCCGGCGCCGCCCCCTCGACGGCGCCGGGACACCCCAGTCACCCGCGCTTCCGGCGCTTCTCCAGCTGCTCGCGCACCATCGGTTCCACCACCCGCTTCGCCTGGTCGTAGTGGCCCGCCTTCTTCAGCGCGATCGCGATGACGCCGACCAGCAGCACCAGCAGCAGGATGCCGCCGCCGATCAGCGCGAACCTGAGCAGCATGAACTGGACTACTTCACCCATTTCGGGTTCCTCCCCGGAAGCGGAATTCGACGCGGGAAACGCTACGGCGCCGCCCGGGTGGAGGAGGACCACCGAGGGGTGGAGATCGCGGTGGAGATACGTCCACTGTGGACGAACACGGAAGGCAAGCGAGAGGTTAACTCGCCGTAAGACTGGGGCTTAACTCGGACATTTCACCGCGCGGGTGAGCGCCGGTCGGTTGCCGTTCGGCCGTCGTTCACCCTGGTCGCCCGCCGCCGTCATTTGTGGTGCCTAAGTTTCTGGCTCGAGCCGCGGAACGAAAGCAAGGAACCCATGGACGCACCCCTGGCAGTCAGAGCGCGCGGGATCACCAAGTGCTTCGGCGACGTCGTCGCCCTCGACGCGATCGACCTCGACGTGGCCCAGGGGCAGATCCACGGCCTCGTCGGCCCGAACGGCGCCGGCAAGACCACCCTGCTCGGCCTGCTACTCGGCTTGGCCGCCGCCGACGAAGGCCGGCTCGAGGTCCTCGGGACGCCCGCCGGCCGGACCCTCGGCGGTGTCGCGGGCTTCGTCGACGGCCCCGGCCTCTACCCCGCGCTCACCGCCCGCCAGAACCTCGCCGCCCTGCTCGCGCTCCAGGGCCGCGACCGGAAGGCGAAGCGGATCGACGACGTGCTCGGCGAGGTCGGGCTCACCGACGTCGCCGACGACCGCGTCCGCGGCTTCTCCCTCGGCATGCGCCAGCGGCTCGGCCTCGCCGCGGCCCTGCTCGCCGAACCGCGGCTCCTGGTGCTCGACGAGCCCGCCAACGGCCTCGACCCGGCGGGCAAGAAGCACGTCCACGGCGTCCTCGGCCGGCTCGCGGCCGGCGGCACCACCGTGGTCCTCTCCAGCCACCGGATGGACGACCTCGAGGCCCTGTGCTCGGAGGTCACCATCCTCGCCACCGGACGCGTCGTCTTCACCGGCCCGCTCGCGAAGCTGTCCGCCGAGAACGGCGAGCTCGAGTACCGGCTGCGCACTTCCGACCCGGCGGCCGCGCGCCGCCTGGTCGGTGACGCGCCGGGGATCCGCGTCGCCGACCGCGACGACGACGTGCTCGTGGTGCGCGCGCTGGTGCCCGCGCTCGACGAGCTGGTGCTGCGGCTGGCGAAGGACGACATCGCGGTGCGCGAGCTCGCGCCGGTGGTATCGCCGCTCGAAGCCGCGTTCCTCGCCCTCACCGAGCAGCCGGAGGCCCGCCGATGACCGCCGCCGTCGTCGAAGCCGCCCGGCCCGTGCCGGTGGCCCGCGGCTACCGCTTCGAGCTCGTCAAGCTCTTCGCCGCCTGGCGGATCCGCCTGCTCGTGCTCGCCTGCTGGATCGCGCCCGCGTTGTTCGTCGCCGTGGTCAGCGAGCAGAGCTCGCTGCCGGTCGACACGCTCTTCGGCCGCTGGATGAACGCCACGGGCTGGGCCGGGCCGCTGGTGATGCTCGGCTTCGCGGGCACCTACGCGCTTCCGCTGCTGACGTCGGTGGTCGCGGGGGACGTCTTCGCGGCCGAGGACCGGCTCGGCACCTGGCGCCACCTGCTGGTCGCGGTCCGGTCGACGCGGCGGATCTTCGCCGCGAAAGCGCTGGCCAGCCTGACCGTGATCCTCGTGCTGGTCGCCGGGATGGCCGTGTCCGGCGCGGTCGGCGGGGTCCTCGCGGCGGGCAACCGGCCGCTGACCGGGCTCGACGGCCACCTGCTCGCCCCGGGCGACGCCGCCACGCAGGTGCTGCTCGCGTGGGTCTGTGTGCTCGCCCCGACGCTGGCGCTCGGCGCGCTCGGGCTGCTCGGCTCGGTCGCCTGGGGCCGCTCGCCGATGGGCCTGCTGCTGCCCGCGGTCGTCGCGCTGGTGCTGGCGCTCGCCCAGCTGCTGCCGCTGCCCGTGGCCGTGCGCCTCGCCCTGCCCAGCTACGCCTTCATCGCGTGGAACGGCCTCTTCACCGACCCGGTCCAGCTCGGGCCGCTGCTGATCGCGGTCGGCGTCAGCCTGGCTTGGGCGGTGGTCGCCACCGTGCTCGCGTACGTGCTGTTCGTGCGCCGCGACTTCACCAACTCCGCGCACGACGGCTCGGGCCGCCGCGCGCTCGTCGTCGGCGCCCTGCCGCTGGTCGCGCTGCTGGCCGTCACGGCCGGGGTCGTCGCCGTGGCCACGCCGGCCACCGGGTCGGGCATCGAGCTCGGCAAGGTGCAGCAGTCGGTCGCCACCGCGTTCGGCCACCTCTACCGGCTGCAGGCCGGGCAACTGAACCGGCCGGACGTCACGGAAGCGCAGCTGGGCGCCACGGCCGCCTGCACCAAGGGCGACGGCCTGGTCGAGCCCGACGGCCCCGGCAACGACTGGCGGTGTGTCGTCTCCTGGCACCTGCCGGGCGTGGACGCGACCGGCCAGGCGATCTACCAGCTGGACATCACCTCGGACGGGCGGTACGTCGCCGACGGCGACGGACCGAAGGAAGTGAACGGCTACTTCCAGGTGCGGACCCCGGCAGGGGACCAACCGAACCCGCTTTGGCAGTTCGACGGGAACGTCGAACTGCTCACCACCACGAAGGGATAGCCCGATGCAGGTAACACGCCGCAGACGGCGTGCCGCGAAGAGCCGGCTCGGCCGCCATCGGCTGCGGTACGTCACGGCCGGCTCCGCCACGCTCGCGCTGGTCGCCACCGGCACCGGTGTCGGCATCGCGTCGACGCAGCAGTTCGGCGAGGACCAGGTCGGCCAGGTCACCCCGAACGGCCAGGTCGTCTCCGCCGACCAGTACATCAAGCCGATCGGCGACCGCCTGGTCGTGAACAACGGCAAAATCATGGCGTCCTCGGTCAGCCCCGACGGCGGGCACCTCGCCGCGCTGACCACCGACGGCGGGATCGCGCTGACGATCGTCGACCTCAAGACCTGGAAGGTGCAGCAGCTCGTCGGCAACTCCGCGACGGCGAACCTGCGCATCCCGGGCAACGACGTCGGCCAGGAAGGGCCGTCGTACGCCCCGGACGGCAAGTCGCTGTGGCTGGCGCAGACCGACGGCTACACGAAGTTCACGGTGAACCCCGACGGCACCGTCGCGGCGCCGACGCCGGTCAAGATCCCGGCCGACGGTGCCAAGCACGCCCTGGTCGCCCAGGCGGTGTTCTCGCCCGACGGCTCCACCGTGTACTCCGCGGTCAACGGCCAGAACCGCGTCGTCGCCCTCGACGCGGCGACCGGCGCGATCAAGCAGAGCTGGGCCACCGGCAACGCGCCGCGTGACCTGGTGCGCGTCGGGACCAAGCTGTACGTCAGCAACGAAGGCGGGCGCGCCGCGCGGCCCGGCGAGCCGACGCTGAACTCGTACAACACCCAGGTGCCGGCCAGCCAGTTCACCGGCGCCACCACCAGCGGCACGGTCAGCGTCATCGACCTCGCGAACGCGGCCGCCACGCCGAAGAGCATCGACGTCGGCCTGCACCCGACCGCGGTGTACACGAAGAACGGCACGGTGTTCGTGACGAACACCGCGAGCAACTCGGTCTCGGTCATCGACACCGGCCGCGACAAGGTCGTCCAGACGATCGCGACCCAGCCGTGGCCGCAGGCCTCGGTCGGGTACGAGCCGGACGGCGTGACGCTGACCGACGACGGGCACCTGCTGGTGACGCTGGGACGCGCCAACGCCGTCGCCGTCTACCGCTACGGCCGCGCGCAGGAGCCGGTGAGCTACGTCGGCCTGCTGCCCACGGACTACTTCCCGACGGCGATCGCGACCGTCGGCAAGGACGTCGTCGTGTCCAACACCCGCGGCATCGACGCGCGCCGCCCCACCACGGCCGCCGGGCACGGCACGCACGACACGACGTCGAGCGTCCAGCGCTTCCGGCTGCCGGACGACCGGGCCATCCGCGGCTACACCGGCCAGGTCTTCAAGCAGAACGGCTGGACGGACGACGCGGTGCGGCAGGCGGAGTCGAACGGCCACCGCAACCCGGTGCCCGTCCCGGCTCGCCTCGGCGACCCGTCGACGATCAAGCACGTCTTCCTGCTGGTCAAGGAGAACCGGACCTACGACCAGGTCTTCGGCGACGACGCGCGCGGCAACGGCGACCCGTCGGTGACGCAGTTCGGCGAGAACGTGACGCCGAACCAGCACGCGCTGGAGAAGCAGTTCGGGTTGTACGACAACACCTACGACATCGGCACGAACTCCGCCGAGGGCCACAACTGGCTGATGCAGGCCGACAACCCCGAGTACACCGAATCTTCGGCGGGGGAGTACCTGCGCAGCTACGACACCGAGGACGACGCCCTCGGTCACCAGAGCAGCGGGTTCCTGTGGACCGGCGCGCAGGCGGCCGGGAAGTCGGTGCGTGACTTCGGCGAGTTCCAGCAGTTCCTGACCAAGCCCGCCGGGGCGAGCTGGCAGAACCTGTACTGCGACTCGAAGAACATGGCCACCGGGCAGCCGACGGCCTACCCGCTGGTGTCGTCGTCGCCGATCCCGTCGCTGAACAACGTTTCGGTGCCGGGCTTCCCGAAGTTCGACACCTCGGTGCCGGACGTCTACCGGTACCAGGTCTGGAAGAACGACTTCGAGAAGAACGGGCCGGCCAACCTCAACATGTTCTGGCTGTCCAGCGACCACACCGGCGGCCCGCCGAACGCGGCCGCCCAGGTCGCCGACAACGACCTCGCCGTCGGCAGGATCGTCGACGAGATCTCGCACAGCCAGTACTGGAAGGACTCGGCGATCTTCGTCGTCGAGGACGACTCCCAGGCCGGGCTCGACCACGTCGACGGGCACCGGGCGCCGGTGCAGATCATCAGCCCGTACGCCCAGCACGGCGTCGTCGACAGCCACTACTACTCGCAGATCACGATGATCCGGACGATCGAGCAGATCCTCGGGGTCAAGCCGATGAACCAGAAGGACAGCGCGGCGACGCCGATGAGTGCGGCCTTCACCCCGAAGCCGGACTACACGCCGTTCACCGCGCTGCCGAACCGGACGTCGCTGACCGACGGCCTGGCGACCCAGCCGTCCTGCGGCCCGGACACCCCGGCCGCGGCGAACCCGGCAGCGGCCCCGGTGCCGTCCTCGGCGGTGCCGGCGGACAAGAAGCAGCTGGCGGCGCAGTGGCAGGAGTGGACGACGCACCAGCGGCTGACCGGCCCGAGCGCCGTCGCGGACTACGCCAACCCCGCGCAGATGAACCACTTCACGTGGTACCAGACGCACGGCTGGTCCACGCCCTACCCGGGTGAGACCCAGGTCGTGGCGCCGGATCAGGTGCCGGGGGCGTACCTCCCCGCCGCGGAGTCCGACGGCTGACCAGGTCTGCCGCGGCTTGTCGTGGGTGTTCAGGGCGGTTCTGACCGCCCTGAACACTCACGACGTCAGGCCGAGGGAGAGGCGGTGGATGCGCAGCGCCAGCTGGACGTCCAGCGCTCGGTCGCCCTCCTGCCAGTCCTCGCCCAGCAACGCGGTGATGCGGTCCAGGCGCTGGTAGAGCGTGTTCGGGTGGATCGTCAGCTCTTCGGCCGCCGGGGTCTTGCGGCGGCCGTGGCGCAGGAAGACCTCGGCGGTGCGGACCAGGTCCGTGCCGCGGTCTTCGTCGTGGGTCAGCAGCGGGGCGAGGGTGCGTCCGGCGAAGGTGTTCGCCTCCTCGCGGCCGGTCTGGCTCAGCAGGTAGCGGTAGGGGCCCAGGTCGGCGGGCGACGCCGTGGACCCGGTGCGGCCCAGCGCTTCCAACGCCCGGAGGCACGCGACCGCGTCGTCGTAGGCGTCGGCCAGCTCGGCCGCTCCGGTGGCCGGGCCCGCCAGGCCCGTCGTGCCCAGTGACCAGGCGCGGACCGTCGCTTCGCCGGCGCGGACCAGGGCGACCACCCGGCCGTCCACTGTGGACGAGAGCGGGGCGAGGGCCCGCAGCCGCGGGTCTTCGGTCACCACGACCAGGTGCGGGTGCCGGAGGTCGCGGGCGTACGCCGGGATCTCGCGGACGCGGCGGGTCACGACGTGCTCGACCAGCTCCTCCGCCGTCCGGCGTTCGGCCCGTTCGACCGACGCCACCAGCGCGACCGTCATCGCCGAGCGTTCCAGCAGCCGGACGTCGGCCTCGTCGAGCGGAGCGTCGGGAACCACCTGCAGGGCCCCGAAGTACGCGTTCGCCGACGCGACCGGCACGGTCACGGCCCGCTCGCCGGCGCGCGTCCGCCGGGCGCCGGTGAACAGCGTCGACGGCTTCCCGTCGAGCCGCGCCGCCACGAGGGTTCCGGCGCGGGCGGCCGCGCGGACCTCGTCGTGTTCGTCGGCGACGAGCACCAAGCCGGGCACCAGCTCCGAAAGCGGGATTACGACGTCTTCGGGCGCGCCGCCGCGCAGCGCCACCTCCGAGAGCCGGTCGTGCAGCCGGACCGCGCGTTCCAACCGGTCGTTCGCCGCCGCCAGCGCGGTCACCAGCTTGGCGTTCTCGATGGCGATCGCGGCGAACGACCCCAGCGACGTCAGCAGCGACGACTCCGCCGCGGTGAACCGGCGCACCGCGCGCTGCGACACCATCAGCACGCCCGCCACCTTGCCGCGCAGCCGCAGCGGCACGCCGAGGATCGTGCGCAGGCCCTCGTCCTCGGCGACGCGGTCGACCTCGCCGAGGTGGGTCAACGCGGCGTCGCCGAGGTAGTCGGCGCTCTGCACCGGCTCGCCCGTGTCGGCCACCTGCCCGGCCAGCCCGCCGTGCGGCGGCAGCACGACCCCGCGCAGCCGCGGCCCGAGCGAGCCGTCGGTGACCCGGATGACGAGCGAGCCGTCCGGTTCGGCCAGCGCGAGGTACGCGACGTCGACGCCGAGCAGGCGCCGCGCGTGGTCGACGACCTCCTGCACCAGCGCGTCGAGGTCGTGGACCGCCGACAGGCGCAGAACGAGGTCGTAGAGCTCGCGCAGGCCGTGGGTGTCCATCAGCCCAGGTGCGTGGTCTCGTCCGGGTGCCAGCCGGGGTCGCCGGTGGCGGCGAACCGCGCCCACGCGCCGTTGACTTCACGGGCCAGGTCCGCGGGCGGGTTTTCGCCGACGAGGCCGGCGGACGCGGCCAGGGAGTCGAACACGAACGGCAGCTCCATGCCGTGGCAGGCCCCGAGTTTCGGGGCGCGCCAGTCGAATTCGTAGCGGAACGAACGGCCCCGGTGGCTTTCGACGAGCTCTTTGACGCCGTCGCGGAAGACGAGGTCGGTCATGGCCTCGACGAACACTTCGCCCGCCTTCCGGCCGCCGCCGAGGCCGTAACCCTCGAGCACGCCCGCCGCGTCCGGGTGCGACGCCGACAGCGTCGCGACGGCCTGCTCGTCGGTGAGGACGTCGAGCAGCCCGGTCGGGCCGAAGTACAGCAGCATCTCCTCGCGGCAGGTCCCGGCGACGAGGTCGACGTCCGCGCCGGCGCCGTTGCGGATCGCTTCGCCCGGGTGCTCGGGCAGGACGTCGTCGCCGACCAGCGGGAGGAACGGGCTGAGGCCGAAGCTGCGGTCGCGGCCGTCCTCGCCCCGCAGGTCGGGGCCGCGCCCCGGGGTCAGCAGCACGTCCTGCGTGTCGAGCAGTTGCTCGGTCGAGAGCTTCCGGAACGCCTCCGCGGCCGGTTCGACGCCCAGCACGTCGGCGACCGTCTTGGTCAGCCGCTCGAACTCCGCCTGCCCGCGCACCATGTTCGCGTGTCCGCTTTGGACGATCGCGCGGCGGAAGAGCCCGGCCGAGAGCGGCGAACCGAGCAGGCAGGCGACGCTGATGGCGCCCGCGGACTCGCCGAACAACGTCACGTTGCCGGGGTCGCCGCCGAACGCGGCGATGCTGTCCCGGACCCAGTGCAGCGCCGCGAGCTGGTCGCGCAGGCCGAGGTTGGTCGCGCCGCCGTCCAGCGGGAGGAAGCCGTCGATGCCGAGCCGGTACTGCACGGTGACCAGCACCGCGCCGGCGCGGGTGAACGCCGTCCCGTCGTAGACCGGGGCCGAGCCGGTCCCGCCGATGAACGCGCCGCCGTGCACGAACACCAGCACCGGCAGCCCGGACGCGCCCGGGTCCGGCGTCCAGACGTCGACCGTCAGGTACTCCGCGCCTTTGCGCCAGCCGTTGCCGACCACGGCCGACAGATCGAGGCCCGGGATTTCGCGGCGCTTCTGGGGCGCGGTGGGCCCGGCTTCGCGGGCGTCGCGCACGCCGTCCCACGACGGCGCCGGGGCGGGCGGGGCGAACCGCAGGTCGCCCTCGGGCGCGGCGGCGTAGGGGAGGCCGCGGAACCGGACACCGGTGGCGGTCGGCTCGCCGCGGACTTCGCCGGCGGGGGTGCGGACGATCATGCGGGTGTCCCTTCGGGGAAGACCTTGCCGGGGTTGAGGATGTTGTGCGGGTCGAGGGCCTTCTTGACCGCGCGGTGCATTTCGAGCACGGCCGGGCCGAGCTCGCGCGAGAGGCCGGGTTGCTTGAGCAGGCCGACGCCGTGTTCGCCGGTGACGGTGCCGCCGAGGTCGAGGGCGCCGGCGATGATGTCGTCGAACGCGGCTTGGGCGTTCTTCTTCGCGGTTTCGTCGCCGGCCGGGGTGACCAGCAGCGGGTGCAGGTTGCCGTCGCCGATGTGGGCGACGTTGGCGATGAGCACGCCGTGGCGCTGCGCTGCGGCATCGATGCGGGCGAGCATTTCGGGCACGGCCTGCGTCGGCACGCAGACGTCCTCGGTGAGCAGCGGGCCGAGCCGTTCCAGCGCCGGGTAGGCGAGGCGGCGGGCGGAGAACAGCGCGTCGGCCTCGGCCTGGTCGGTGGACTGCGCCGCCCACGTCGCGCCCGCTCCTTCGAAGCAGGCGAGGATCTCCGCGGCTTCGTGCTCGCCGAGGGCGCCGGGTGCGTCGGTGCGGGCCAGGAGGACGACGTTCGCGTCGGCGCTGAGGCCCATGTTCTTCCACCGGTCGACGGCGGCCAGGCAGTGCCGGTCGACCAGCTCGAGCGCCGAGGGCAGCACGCCCCGCGCGGCGACCGCGGCCGCGGCCCGCCCGGCGGCGACGGTCGTGTCGAAGTACCCGGCGACCGTCCGTTCCGCGGCCCGGGCCGGCCGCAGCCGCACGGTGACCTCGGTGACCACGCCGAGGGTGCCCTCCGAGCCGACCAGCAGCCCGGTCAGGTCGTAGCCCGCGACGCCCTTGGCCGTGCGGCGGCCGAGCCGGACGAGCTCGCCGGTGCCGGTGACGACCTGCAGGCCGAGGACGTAGTCGCGGGTGACGCCGTACTTGACGCAGCAGACGCCGCCGGCGTTGGTGGCGACGTTGCCGCCGATGGTCGACCACGGCGAGCTGGCCGGGTCGGGCGGGTACCAGAGCCCGCGCCCGGCGCAGGCCGCGCGCAGGTCGTCGTTGACGACGCCGGGCTCGACGACCGCGTAGCGCTCCCGCTCGTCGATCTCCTTGACCGCGGTGAGCCGGTCGGTGACCAGCACGACGCAGCCGTCGACGGCGTTCGCCCCGCCGGAGAGGCCGGTGCCGGCGCCGCGCGGGACGAGCGGGGTGCGGCTCTTCAGGCAGGCCTTGACCACGGCCTGGACCTCTTCGGCGCTGTGCGGCCGGACGACCACGGCGGGTGGTGCGTAGGGCGCCCACTCGGCCTCGTCGTGGGCGAAGCCCGCCAGGACGTCCGGATCGCGGACCAGCCGGTCCGGCGGCAGCACGGCGGTCAGGTCGTCGAGCACCATCAGCGGGAACCTCCTCGTCACCGGGGTCCACGCTAGGGCGGAGGCGCCACTCTGGCCATGGGGAAAATCCCCACTGGGCGGGCCGCCGGGTGTGCTCGTCCCACAGTGGTCCGATGTCGGCTGGATGCATCGTTTTCGCATCGAATGTAGGGTGGCGGTGCAGCGGTTCAGCCTGCAGCCGTCGTGCCCCGCACCCAGCCCCCGATCCGGGCTGCCGTGGGTCCGCACCCGGGCCGCACGGTGCCCACCGAGGAGGCATCGCATGCCCTCACCGACGGCCACCTTCGCCGTGACCACCACCGCCGACGCGAGCGCGGTCACCGCGGCCGGCGACCTCGACCTGACCGTGACCGGCCGCCTGGAAACCCTGCTGGACCGCGAGCTCCGGCTGACCCCGCCGGCCCTGGTGTTCGACGCCTCGGCCGTGACGTTCTGCGGCGCCCGCACGCTGACGATCCTGCTGGCCACGGCGGCCGCCGCCGAGGGGAACGCCGTCCCGTTCGCGGTGGTCGGCCGGCACCGCGCACTGCTGCGGCCGATCACCGCGCTGAGCCTGCAACACGTCCTCCCGCTGCACGCCAGCACGGCGGAAGCGCTGGCGTGGTTCGCGTTGGTGCCGCGGCTGCCCCAGCCGGTCAGGGACCGCTAGGTCGCGCGCCGGTCAGCCGGACTGGTTCGTTGGCATGATCGGACCATGACGACTCACCGGCACGACGGAGACACCTGGGACCTCGCCGCCGGCGTCGGCGCGACGGCCACCGCCGCCGCGGCGGCCCGGGCGATCGCGACCCGCGAGGACCGTTCGCTCGTCGACGACCCGTTCGCCGAACCGCTGGTCCGGGCGGTCGGCATCGACCTGCTCACCCGGCTGGCGAGCGGCGAAACCCCGCCCGGCGACCTGGTCGAGCGGAGCGCGATCGACGTCGCCAAGGTGCGGACCAGGTTCTACGACGACTTCTTCCTCGACGCGGCGAACGCGGGCGTCACCCAGGCCGTGATCCTGGCTTCGGGGCTGGATTCCCGCGCGTACCGGCTGCCCTGGCCGGCCGGGACGGTGGTGTACGAGGTCGACCAGCCGCCGGTCGTCGAGTTCAAGACCCGGGCGCTGGCGGAGCTGGGCGCCGAGCCCGCCGCCGACCGGCGGGTGGCCGCCGTCGACCTGCGCGACGACTGGCCCGCGGCCCTGCGTGCCGTCGGCTTCGACCCGGCCCGGCCGACCGCGTGGAGCGCCGAAGGCCTGCTGGGCTACCTGCCGCCGGACGCGCAGGACCGCCTGCTGGACACCATCACCGAGCTCAGCGCACCGGGCAGCCGCGTGGCCACCGAAAGCCGGCCCAACCCGGAGCCCGGCGACGAGGAGGAGACGAAGGAACGCCTGGACCGCATCTCCGCCCGCTGGCGCGAGCGCGGGTTCGATCCGGACATGGCGAAGCTGCGCTACTTCGGCGAGCGCAACGAAGCGGGTCCGTACCTGGTGGAACGCGGCTGGGCGCTGACCGGGAGCAGCGTCGGCGAGCTGCTCGCGGGCAGCGCCCTGCCGCCCTTGGACGACGACGGCCTGCGGATGGGGACCGTGCGCTACGTCCGCGGCGTCCTCGGCTGACTCACTTCAGGTGCCGGGCGAAGAACCGGTTCCCGGCGTCCCCTTCGAACCGAGGGACGCCGGTGTGCCCGCCCATGTTGGCGTGCAACGTCTTCTCCTTCGAGCCGAGGGCGTCGAACACGTCCAGGGCCAGCTGCCGGTCGTTGCCTTCGTCGTCCCACTGCAGCAGGACCAGCAGCGGGATGGTGACCTGCCGGGCCTCCTCGAGCATGCTGCGCGGCACGTAGCTCCCGGCGAACAGCACGGCCGCCGCGATCCGCGGGTCGATCGCCGCCAGCCGGATGGCGACGGCGAGCACCCCGCCCGCGAACCCGACCGGGCCGTCGATCTCCGGCAGCTCGAGGAGGGCGTCCAGGGTGGCCTGCCATTCCGGGACCGCCTGCTCGGCCAGCGGAAGGATGAGCCGGTCGACGATCTCGTCGACGGGCTCGCCGGCGGCCAGCGCCCGCCGCAGGTCGGCGCGGGCCGCTTCGAGGGCGGGCAGCCGCGGCCGGTCACCGCCGCCCGGAAGCTCGATGGTCGCCGCCGCGTAGCCCTCGGCCGCGCAGGCCTGGGCCCGGGCCACCAGCCGGGAGTGCATCCGGCCGATTCCGCCGGGGTGGCCGAGCAGGATCAGCGGAGCCGGTGCGGACGCGGGCGTCCACAGGACGCCGGGAATGTCGCCGAGGGTGAACGCGCGCTCGAGGACGCCGTCGTCGAGGCGCTGTTCGGAAGTGAAGTGCATGGTCGTGCCTTTCGGGAGGGCTCGGCGCTCCCGGACGACCTATCGCCCGGCCGTGACCCCTGAGGGGAGCACCCATGTCGTCTGGTTCACGGGTACCACCTCCTCGGTCTCTCGCACGGCTCCGGCGAAAGCTAGCAGCGACGGTGACGCCTCGCCACCGAAATATTTTCCGGCAAGGTTGTCGGATCGGGCCGGCGGCGTTCCTCGGCGCGCGAAACTGACACACGGACAAGGGAGGAGCTTCGGATGCAGTACCTGGTTTCCGTCATCGACGACAAGGAAAACCCCGGCAGCACGGACCGGCAGCCCGCGATCGGCGAGTTCAACGACCGCCTGATCGCCGACGGCTACTGGGTCTTCGCCGGCGGGCTCGCCGACACCACCACGGCCACGGTGATCGACAACCGCGGCGGGCAGCCGGTGGTCACCGACGGGCCCTTCGTGGAGTCCAAGGAGTACCTCGCGGGTGTCTGGGTGTGGGAGGCCCCCGACCTGGACGTCGCGCTCAAGCTCGCCGCCGAGGCGTCGAAGGTGTGCGACCGGAAGATCGAAGTGCGGCCGTTCCGGTGAACGACGTCGAAGCGGCCGTCACCCGGGCCCACCAGGAGGAGTGGGCCCGGGTCGTCGCCGGCCTGACCAGGCGCTTCGGCGACCTCGACATCGCCGAAGACGCGGCCGCCGAGGCGTTCGCGATCGCCGTCGAGCGGTGGCCGGCCGACGGCGTGCCGCCCAGCCCCGGCGCCTGGCTGACCACCACCGCCAACCGCAAGGCCATCGACCGGATCCGGCGCGAAAGCAAGCGCGACGACAAGCAGAAGGAGGCACGGATGGGCTACGACGACGACCCGCCCGAGCCGCCGGGCGCCATCGACGACGACCGGCTCCGGCTGATCTTCACCTGCTGCCACCCGGCGCTGGCGGTGGAAGCCCGGCTCGCCCTGACGTTGCGCATGGTCGGCGGCCTGACCGTGCCCGAGATCGCCCGCGCGTTCCTGGTCGCCGAGACGGCCGTGGGGCAGCGGATCACCCGGGCGAAAGCCAAGATCAAAGCGGCGCGCATCCCGTACCGCGTGCCCGCCGCCGAGGACCTCCCGGCCCGGGTCGCCGGCGTGCTCACCGTGCTGTACCTCGTGTTCAACGAGGGCTACCTGGCCACCGGCCCGGACACAAGCCCGGTCCGGCACGACCTGACCGCCGAGGCGATCCGGCTGACCCGGCTGGTCCGCGCCCTGCTGCCGGACGACGGCGAGGTGGCCGGGCTGCTGGCCCTGATGCTCCTCACCGAGGCCCGCCGCCCCGCCCGCGTCTCGGCCGGCGGCGAACTGGTCGCCCTCGACGAGCAGGACCGCGGAACCTGGGACGCGACGCTGATCGCCGAGGGCCACCGGCTGGTGCGCGAGCGGCTCGCCACCGGGGTGGCGCCGGGCCCCTACCAGGTCCTCGCGGCGATCAACGCCGTGCACACGTCCGCCCGCGCCATGCGCGACACGGACTGGTCGCAGGTCCTCGCGCTCTACGACCAGCTCGTCCGCCTCGACCCGTCACCGGTCGTCGCCCTGAACCGGGCCGTCGCGGTCGCCGAGCTCGACGGCCCGGACGTCGCGCTGGCGGCCGTCGACCGCCTGGCGGAGAAGCTGGCGGGCTACCACGCCTACCACGCGACCCGCGCCGATCTGCTGCGCCGGCTGGGCCGCACGCGGGATTCCCGCGCGGCGTACGACAAGGCGATCGAACTGGCCGGCAACACCGCCGAAACCGCCGCGCTGATCCGCCGCCGGGACCTCGTGGTGTGACAGGGTGGCCCGGTGCTGAAGCAGGTGGCCGACGGCGTCTGGGTCCGGCAGAGCGAATGGGTGTGGAGCAACGCGGTCGTGGTCCGCGCGGACGACGGCCTGATCCTGGTCGACCCCGGCATCGCCGGCGCCGACCTGGACCAGCTCGCCGACGACGTCGAAGCGCTCGGCATCCCGGTGGTGGCCGGGTTTTCCACGCATCCCCACTGGGACCACCTGCTCTGGCATCCCCGGTTCGGCGACGTGCCGCGCTACGCGACGTCCACCTGCGCCTCGGTCGCGGGTGAAGCCCGCGAGCGGGCCCAGGCGATGGCCGCGGAAAGCGCGTCAGGGATCCCGCTCGAGCTGGTCGCGCTCCTCACCCCGCTCCCGGGGGACGGCGGACCGCTGCCGGGCGAGCTCGTCGAGCACGACGCGCACGCCCCCGGCCACGCGGCCCTCCTCCTCGCGGACCGCGGCGTCCTCATCGCCGGCGACATGCTGTCCGACGTCCTGATCCCGCTGCTCGACCCCCGCCGCCCCGGCCAGCCGGACGCGTACCAGACGGCCCTCGACCGGCTGGCCGAGGCCGCGGGAGAGGTCGGCGTCGTGATCCCCGGCCACGGCGCGGTCGCCGAGGGCCCGGAGGTGGCAGCCCGCTTCGCGGCCGACCACGCCTACCTCGACGCGCTGAGGCGAGGTGAAGACCCGGTCGACGTCCGTCTCGAACAGGACTGGCTCGCCCGCCCCCACCAGGCGAACCTGGAGCAGGCGCGACGCTGACCCGGCGCATCGGGGTCAGAAGGCGGTCAGGGCCGAGTGCGCCGCAGCCGGTTGCGGCGCCGGATTGTCCGTCGCGCGGCGGGCGCCGCCGGTCAGGGGCAGGCCGCCGGCCGGGGCGAACATGGCCTGGTTGAACGTCGAGCCGGTCGGCGCGGTGGCGATCGGGACGACCGGGAACGCGTTGCCGCCGGCGCGGACCGACGTCGAGATGTAGTCGCCGAACATCCGGCCCTGCGAGGTGTTCGGGATCCACGACAGGCTCATCGGGCCGGCCACCTGGGTGGCGGTGCTCCAGCTCGTGCCGCCGTTGGTCGAAGAGACGAACCCGGCGTCGAGCTGGCAGGTCGCGGCGGTGCAGGCGGAGTCCGGGTAGGAGTAGTACGTCAGGCCGATCCGCGCGCTCGTGCCCGAGGTCGACGCGTCGACGCCGATGCCGGGGACGAAGTGGTCGACCGTGCTGGTGGTGGCGTCGATCGGGACGCGTGCCGGAGCCGACCACGTGGTGCCGTTCGCGGACTTGCTCAGCACGATGTCGTTGCGCGGGCAGCCCGAGCGGAACCGGCAGTCCGACCACGCGACGTAGACCGTGCCCGTGCCGTCGATTTCGGCCGTGGGCAAGGCTTCCTCGCGCAGGCCGCCGGCCGCGTCGTGGTGGCTGACCGCGGCGACCTGGACGGTCGAGGTCCAGCTCGCACCGCCGGTGGTGGAGCGGAAGCTGCGGATCTGGTCGTTGAGCGAGAGGTACGGGACCACGACGGTGCCGTTCGGCTGGACGACCGGCTGGCCGCCGAGCCCGGTGTGCGTGCCGGCGGGAGCTCGGGCCGGGCCCCAGGTGAGCCCGCCGTCGCTCGAGGTCTTCATCCGGATCGAGTCACCGGAGCTCGTGATGTCGTATTCGGTGTAGCAACTGCCGAAGAACGGGCTGGACGCCGTGTTGTCGCAGGCGATCCAGTTCTTGTCCAGCGAGCCGGTGGCCGTCGTGACGGGGGTGCCGAACGTCTTGCCGCCGTCGGTGGAGCGGCTGGTGAGCACCGGCGTGCCGCTCGGGCAGGTGACGCCGAGGGCGGAGATCAGCCAGACGCCGTGCTTGGCGTCGTAGGCGACCGCGGCGTCGCTGATCTGGCCGCAGGGGCCGCCGGTGTTGGCGGTCGTGCCGGGCAGGAAGCCCTGCGTCCAGGTCGCGCCGCCGTCGGTGGAGGTGGCGAAGCCGATGTCGGACGAGCCGCCGCCGGAGACGCGCCCGACCTGGAAGGCGGAGACGATGGTCGACCCGAACGCGAACGTGTCGGGTTCGACCTCGGTTCTGTGCTGGGCTTGCGCGTCGGTGAACGGATCGGAGCTGACCTGGGTCACGGTGACGTTCGCGGACGCGGGCGTCGCGGCGACCAGGAGCCCGCCGACCACGACGGCGGGCAGTGCGGTGGCGGTGACGAGTTTTCGGGAAAACGGCATGGCGCGTTCACCTTCTCCGTCGAGTGAAGAATCCGAGGCGGGCAGCGGGATCGCCGTTGCGGGCCGTGACGACTGTCGATCCAGCCACTCGCCGCGGGCGCCGTAAAGGCTCTCGACCGATCCAGACCCGTTCGGTGGCGGCCGAACGGCCCAGGAGTTGGCCCACCGCTTACCTGGTCGCAAGTGGACAGTCGAAGGCCTCAGATGTCGCCGAGCAGTCTCGCCGCCTTGATGCCCAGGTGCAGGACCAGGCGGCGTTCCCCGTCGCCGAGGTCGAAGCCGGTGAGTTCCTCGATGCGGCGGAGCCGGTGGTAGATCGTCGCCCGGTGGACGCCGAGGGACTCGGCCACCGCGCGGGAGTCGCCCGCGCGGTCGAGGAAGGTCTCCGCCGTGACGAGGAGTTCGGGGTCGGCCTCGACGAGCGCCGTGATCGCCTGCGCGACCCCCATGCCGCGGAGCTGCTCGCGCGGCTGGGCGGCCAGCAGGGCGTAGATCCCCAGCGCGTCGTGGCGGGCGACGGGCCGGAACACGGGGATGACGTCGGCGACCCGGATCGCGTCGAGCGCCTGCCGGTACGACGTCGCGACGTCCGCCAGCCGCGCCGCGGGACGGCCCACTCCCGCGACCACGGCCCGCCACCGGTCGGCGCGCCCGAGCCGCCGCACCGCCGACGAGCACAGCTCGTCCGCGAGCCGGGGGAGCCGGTCCAGCGCGCGCCGCGTCACGACGAGCAGTCCGTGGCCGGGGCGGACCAGGGCCATGCTCTCGCGGACCGGCAGCGCCGTGGCGGCCGCACGCAGCGCCGCGCCGAGCGCCAGGCGGTCACCCGCGTCGACCTCCTGCCCGGCCACCGGCAAGGGCGCGACGACGACGGCGACGACGTCACCGCGGGCCGCGAAGAGGTCCGACTCGACGAGCCCGTCGGCGGCGAGGGCGCGCGCCGCCTGGTCGTCCGACAGCAGGTCGCGGAGGAGCTCCCCGACGCGGGCGTCGTGCAACTCGCCCAGAGCCCGCTCGCGGAATAGCACCTCCGCGGCTTCGCCGGCCGCGACCCCGGCCAGCGCGAGCCCGGCGTCGTCGACCGGGTCGTCGGCGTCGATCAGCCACAGGTAGCCGAACTGGACGCCCTGGAACCGGATCGGGATCGCGACCCGCGGCAGCAGGTCGAACTCCGCCGACGCGGGCAGGCGGACCGGCCCGTCGGCGCGGGGGAGCCGGAACCGCCGCAACCAGGCGACCGCTTCCGGTGGCGCCTCGCGGTTCAGGATCACCTGCGCGCGCATGTCGTCGATCGGGCCGGCCTGCGCGCTGTAGGCGAGCAGCCGGAAGTGGACGTCGTCGACCGCGACCGACCGGCCCAGCTGCCGGGCCAGCGTGTCGACCACCCGCTGCAGGTCTTCGCTCACGGAACCGCGTCCGGACGCATCACGCCCGTGAATGTAACCCGGTCGGCCTAGTCTTCGCCGAGCCACGCGACGACGTCGAGTTCGACGCGGAAGGGCTGGACGAGCGGCGCGCCGATCGTCGTCCGGGCGGGCCGCCGATCGGGGAACTCCTCGATCCAGACCTCGTTGTAGCCGGCGAAGTCGCCGAGGTCGGCCAGGTAGGCGGTGACCTTGAGGACCTGGTCCGGCCGCGCGCCGGCCTCGGCCAGCACCCGCCGGACGTTCGCGAAGGCCGCGCGGGCCTCGTCCTGGAAGGCCCCGGTCACCGGCCGCCAGCCGTCGTCGACCCCGACCTGGCCCGAGAGCAGCAGGAGGTCGCCCTGACGGCGGAACGCCGGCGCGGGCGGCGGGGTGATCGCGTTCGGTTTCATCGAAGCCTTCCTCGGCGCAGCGGGTCGAACGGGGCGATGGCGGGTGTCCCGCACACGACCTGCGCGGCCAGCCGCTTCCCGGTGACCGGTCCGAGCGTCACGCCCCACATGCCGTGGCCTCCCGCGACGTGGACGCCGGGAACCTTCGTCGCGCCGATCACCGGGAGGCCGTCGGGCGTCAGCGGCCGGGACCCGACCCACGGTTCGCGCACGTCGTCCCAGCCGGCGTCGATCAGGGGGTGGAGCGAACGCAGGACGGCGTCCAGGCGGCGACCGTCGAAGGGCGCGTCCCGGCCGGCGATCTCCATCGCGCCCGCGACGCGGACCCGGTCTCCGTACGGCGTGAGCGTCACCCGGGCGCCGGGCAGGTAGGCCGGACCCGGGAGCGGTCCGGCGAGCCGGACGCTGCACGAGTACCCGCGCCCGGCCTGCACCGGCACGCGCACGCCCAGCCGGCGGCCCAGCTCCGGCAGCCACGCACCCGTCGCGAGCACGACGGCGTCGGCCCGGTTCGGCGGTCCCGCCCAGGTGTCCACCTGCAGCCCGCCCGGCCCGAACCCGATCGACCGCACGTGCGCGCCCTCGGCGACTTCGCCACCGCGCTCGCGCACCGACCCGGCGAGCGCGTCGAGGAACGCGCCCGGCGCGAGGAAGCGCTGGCCCTCCAGGTGCAGGACCTGCGTGACGAGGTCGGAGAACGGCGCCTCGTGGCCCGCCGAGATCCGGTAGGACGCGCCGGCGAGCTCGTGCTCGAGCCCGGCGGTGTCCTGGCCGGCGGTGAACCCGATCCGGACGGTCCGCTCGTGAACCTCCGCCGCGACACCACCTTGATCAGCTCGTCGAACGCGCCCAGGCTGTCGGCCGCCAGCGGCCCGAGCGCGGCCATCCCGCGCTGCCACCGGGACGCGGTCGCGTTCCGGGTGAACCCGGCCAGGAACGCCACGGACGGCCGCCCGCTCACCGAGACCGGCGAGCCCGGGGTGAGCAGGCTGCGCAGGCCCTCCCGCAGCAGGGCCGGCTCCGCCAGCGGCGCCACCATGGCCGGCACGAGGTAGCCGGCGTTGCCCCACGACGCACCCGCCCCGACGACCGACCGCTCCAGGACGGTGACTTCCGCGCCGTGCTCCTGCAGGAACCACGCGCACGAAAGCCCGACGACGCCGGCGCCCACGACCACCACCCGGGTCATCGCCACACCGCTTCCGCCACGCGCAGGAAGTTCCCGCCCATGATCCCGTCGACGGCCTCCGGCGTGTGGCCGCGTTCCAGCAGGGCCTCGGCGATGGCGGGCAGGCGCTCCGGCTCGACGAACTCCAGCCGGTCCCACCGCGCGTAGCTCGCCGGGAACAGGTCGGGGTTCGCGGCCAGCTCATCGCCGGCCTGGTCGAAGCAGTAGTCCAGCCCGAGGCCCACGTGCTCCCAGCCGAGGAGCTTCACGGCGTGCTCGACGTGGCGGACGAGCGTCTCGGTGCTCGCGTCGTTGTGTCCCAGGAACATCCCCACGCCGTCGATCCCGACGACCCCGCCGGTCGCGGCGCACGCGAGCATCTGGTCGTCCCCCACGTTGCGCGGGTCGTCGTGCACCGCTCGCGCCGCGGTGTGGGACACCACCACCGGCGCCGTCGACGCAGCGAAGACGTCCATCGACGTCCGGTACGAGCAGTGCGCGACGTCGACCACCATGCCCACCCGGTTCATCTCGGCCACCACCTCCCGGCCGTAGTCCGTGAGGCCGCCGTCGGTCTCGTCGTGACAGCCCGAGCCGGCCGCGTTGCGCTGGTTGTAGGTCAGCAGCATCGTGCGCACACCCAGGTCGTAGTAGGTCCGGACGAGGTCGAGCCGCCCGCCGAGCGGGTTGGTGTCTTCGAGGTCGAACGCGACCGCGAGCCGCCCGGTGGCCTCGGCCTCGCGCACGTCCTCGGCCGTGCGGGCCAGGACGTAGCGGTCGGGCCGGGCGAGCAGCTGCCGCCGGAACCCCGACAACACCCGGATCGTGCCGGCGATGTCGTGCGGCGCGTAGCCGACGTTCACCGACACGAACGACGCGCCCGCCTCGGCGTACCGCCACAACGCGCCGACGTCGGTGTCCGGGTCGAGCGGCAGGCAGCAGTGCTGCTCCCACACCGGCATCAGTGGCACCCGGGCAGCCGCGCGCCGTGATGGAGGGCCTTCTTGTAGCGGGCCTCTTCCTCGAGCGAAGGCGGGAGGTCCGCGGTCAGCAACGGCCGCTCCGGCAGCGCGTCGCGGTCCACCACGACGCCGTCCTTGATGACGGCGTGGATGCTCTGGTAGTTCTTGGCGCCGCGCAACGGATCCTCGTCCAGGACCACCATGTCGGCGATCTTGCCGGGTTCGAGCGTCCCGAGATCGTCATCGACGTGGTAGGCCTTCGCGACGTTGCGGGTCGCCGCGTGCAGCAAGGCCATCGGCGACATGCCCTTTTCCTCCATGGCCCGGAGCCAGACGAAGTGGCCGGTCGCCAGGCGGCCCAGGCCCTCCTCTTCGGGCAGGCCGTTCCAGGTGCCCTTGATCATCGGCTCGGTCATGACCTCCGGGGCGAAGATGCCGCCGTCGTTGGCGAGGAGGATCGACGCGCCCGAGTCGACGAGGTTGCGGGCGTTGGCGTCCGAGGCCTTCCACAGGGTCCATTCGAAGTCCGAAATGGACTCCTTGAGGACCTTGATCCCGTTGTCGGTCAAGGGGAAGACGACGGCGCCGCAGTTCTTCTCGGCGAAGAGGTCGAGGGTTTCGCGCGGGATCTCGGTGGGGCCGGTCATGTTGCAGTGCTGCACCAGGTCGCAGCCCGCTTCCAGGGCCATCCGCAGGCCCTCGACCGTCCCGGTGTGGGACTGCGCGGTCAACCCGGCGCGGTGGGCCTCTTCGACGATGACGCGTTGCGTGCGCTCCGAGAACTGGAGGAAGGCACCGGCCGAGGCCCCGCCGTGCTCGTTCGACGCGTACTTGACGAAGTTCACGCCGCGTTCGAGGTACGCGCGGACCTCCTTGCCGACGTCCTCGGGCGTGAGCCACATGAGGTGCCGCCCGACGTTCTCGACCCACGTCGCGTTCACCCGGTCGACGAAGTGGGTGCTCCCGACGCCGGGGATCCGCTTGTCGAAGTCGTCGGAGAACGGGCCCTCGAACCCGATGATGTTGCCCGCGCAGCGGATCCGGCTGCCGGTCGTCTCGCCCCGGTCGATCCGGTCGCGGACCGCCGTCAGCGCGCGTCGCGGGCCCCAGGTGTCGAAGACCGTCGTCATCCCGTTTTTCAGCGCGACCTGCGCGGCCTCGACGATCAGGTCCTCGTAGCGCCCTTCGTACCGGACGAGCGTCTCGAAGAGGACGTTCACGAGGAGGTGCACGTTGGCGTTCATCAGCCCGGGGATGACGAACTTCCCGCTGAGGTCGAGGGTTTCGGTGCCGGTCAGCTCGTCCGGGCGCCCGATCGCCACGATGCGGCCGTCGTCGATCAGGATCGCGTGACCGTCGATGCCCTTGTCGGAAACGCCGTCGATGACGGTCGCGCCAGTCAGCAGGAGTGACATCGTCGTCCTTTCGTTCTCCAGCTCTTCCCCTCACGGTAGAACCGGCGGCACCGCCCAGGTATGGACAGGAGTCGCGCGGCCACGGACGGCCGTTCGACAGCTGTCGCATGCGTCGTGGCCCTTCGCTTGACAGGATGGCCCGATGCTCACATCGAACGAACTCGCCGGTCGGTTGTCACGGCTGGCGGAGAAGTTCACCGTGACGGGTGCGTCGGCCGCGCTGTGGCACGACGGCGCCCTCGTCCGCGCCGAAACTGGGACGGTCAACGTCACGACCGGCGCTCCCGTGCGGCCGGACACGCTGTTCGCGGCCGGATCCGTCACGAAGGTGCTGACTGCGTCCCTGGCCATGACCCTGGTGGACGAAGGCCGGCTCGACCTCGACGCACCGGTGCCGGCGTACCTCCCGGGCTTCACGACGGCCACTCCGGATCGCTCGGCGGCGATCACCGTGCGCATGCTGCTCAACCACTCGTCCGGGCTGCCCGGCAACTACCTGCCGAACCTGCCCCCGGGCGACGACGTCCTCGAGCGGTTGCAGCGCGAGCTGGCGGCGTTGGCCGTCACGGGCGTCCCCGGCCGGCGGTTTTCCTACAGCAACATGGGCATGAGCACGCTCGGCCGCATCGTGGAGGTGCTCACCGGCGAACGGTTCGACGTCGCCCTGAGCACGCGCGTCCTGCGGCCGCTCGGGATGACCGCGACCGCGGACGCCGAGGAGATGCTCCTCCATTCGACCGCCGTCGGGCACGTCGTCGACGGCACCGTCTCACGAGTGCCCCGCCTGCGCGTCTGGCCCGAGTACGGCCCGGCGGGGTCCCGCCTGTGGCTCGACGTCGAGTCCTTGGTCCGCTTCGGCCGGGCGCACATCGACGGCCACGGCCTCCTCTCGCCGGAAGCCGTGGAGCAGATGCGCACGCCCCAGTACGACGAGTTCTGGGGCTGCCTGCGCGGGTGCGCGAACTTCGGCCTGGGCTGGGGCCTGTTCCGGGAGGGCGACGACCCGGTCCTGACGCATTCGGGCGCCAACCTCGGGATGCATTCGACCCTCTACGTCATTCCCCGGCAGCAGGTCGTGCTCGCGGTGCTCACCAACAGCAGTACGGGAGCGATGCTGCATTCCACCCTGTGCACGGAGATCCTCGACGAGTACTTCTCCGTCCGCGGCCCGGCGGCCGTCACCGCGCCCGGATCCACCTTCGAGGTCGAGAACGGCAAGTTCACCGGCCGCTACCGAGCGTCCGACGGCCAGGTGTCCGTCGAGGACCACGACGGCCGGCTCCACGTGCGCTTGATCCCCGACGCCGGCCTGGCCGAATGGGAACGCCTGATGGGCAGCCCGGCCGGCGGCGGCCGGGCGCTGCCGATCACGTGCATCGACCGCGACCGAAGCCGGTTCGTCATGGACCTCGGCAGCCCGGGAAGCGTCGCGGCGGTGCAGTTCCACGACCCCGGCCCGGACGGCCGCCCGGCCCTGGTCCGGCTGGGGACGCTCTACGAACGGGGCTAGAGCGCCGGCTTGCCCGGCTGGTAGAGCCAGGTGCGGAAGAACGCGTCGAGGTCGCGGCCGGTCAGCCGCTCGACGAACTGGACGAACTGCCGCGTCGAGACGTTGCCGTAGCGGTTTGCCGTCGGCCACTGCGTCAGCACCCGGAAGAAGTCGCGGTCGCCGATCTTCGTGCGCAGGGCCTGCAGGGTCATCGCGCCGCGGTTGTAGACGAGGTCGTCGAAGATGTGGTCGCGTCCGGGGTCGGCGACCTTCCCGGTCCAGTCCTTCTCGTCGGCGTAGGTCTTCGCGAAGGTCTGCTGCACGGGGACGCCGTTGAACTTCTCCTGGTAGAGCCACTCCGAGTAGGTCGCGAAGCCTTCGTTGAGCCAGATGTCCGACCAGTGCACCGGGGTGAGGCTGTCGCCGAACCACTGGTGGCCGAGCTCGTGGGCGAGCAGGTCGCCGTCGACGTCGCTGGTGCCCTGGTCGTAGACCGGCCGGCTCTGCGTCTCGAGGGCGTACCCGACGCCGACGTCGGCGAGGATGCCGCCGGTCGAGTCGAACGCGTACGGCCCGTACACCGAGGACTCCCACTGGACGATCTGTGCCGTGGTCTGGTTGAACACCTGGCCCTGCCCGGACTTGGTGTCGATCGACTTGCCGATCGCGGTGATGTTCGGCAGGCCCCCGGCCGTCACGCCGCGGGTGACGTCGTAGTCGCCGATCGCGAGCATGCTCAGCTCGCTGGCCATCGGCCGGTTCATGGACCAGCGGAAGGTGGTCTGGTGATCGTGCGTGGTGGTGGGCCCGGGTTCGCCGTTGGCCAGCACGGTGAGCCCGGTCGGCACGGTGATGGTCTGGGTGTAGGTCGCCTTGTCGTCGGTGGTGTCGTTCACCGGGTAGTAGGTCGCGGCCCCGATCGGCTGGTTGAGCGCGACCGCCCCGTCCTTGGTGGCGACCCAGCCGGACAGGCCGAGCGCGGGATCGTCGATCTTCTGCGGCACGCCGGCGTAGCTCACCGAGACGACGAACGGGCTGCCCTTCCGCAGCCCGTACGGCGGGGTGATCACCAGCTCCTGGGCCCCACTGCGGGTGAAGGCGGCGTCCAGCCCGTTCACCGAAAGCCGGCTGATGGTCAGCGGTCCCTGGAAGTCCAGGTCGAAGCGGGAGAGGTCCTGGGTGGCGGTGGCGAGGATCGTCGTGGTGGCGTCGATCGCCTGGGTCGCCGGGCTGTACGTCAGCCGGATGTCGTAGTGGCCGACGTCGTAGCCGCCGTTGCCCATGTCGGGGAAGTACGGATCCCCGGCGCCGGGCGCACCGGGGGAGTACCGGGGCGCCGCCTCCGCCACCGGACTCGTGGCGGCCACCAGCCCGGCGGCCAGTGCACAAGAGATGATCACCAAGCCACGCATCGGTCCTCCTCGGCAAGCATCGACGCTGAAGAGTAGGTCGGCCGGAAAAACGGATCAACCCTCTCGCCGGCCGCGAAGAAGTTCCGCGGGGGAGTACACGGATCGCGCGCGGCGGGAGTCTTCCTGGTGATGGCTGACTACGAGGACTTCGTCCGGGCGCACCTGCCGCGGTTGCTGCGCTACGCGACGATGCTGACCGGGGAGCGGGAACAGGCGGCTGACCTGGTGCAGGACGTGCTGGTCAAGGCGTACCGGCGGTGGTCGCGGGTCAGCGACGCCGACCACCCCGACCACTACGTCCTGCGGATGGTGACCAACGACTACCTGTCCTGGCGGCGCAGCCGGTCGGCGCGGCTGATCGCCGTGGGCGACCCGCCGGAGGAGGCGCGGCCGGACGACTTCGCGTCGGACCACGCGGCACGCGAGGACATGTGGCAGCGCCTGGCGCGGCTGCCCCGGCGCCAGCGCGCGGTCGTGGTGCTGCGGTACTACGAGCAGCTCGCCGACGCCGACATCGCCGACCTGCTCGGCTGCGCCCAGGCCACCGTGCGGGCCCACGCCCGCAAAGCCCTGACGACCCTGCGAAACGGCCTGAGCATCGAGCGCGTGGCTCAGGCGAAGGAGAGCTGATGGACCTCGAGAACCTGATCAAGGACACCTTCACCGCCCACGAGCCCGACGCTCCCGACAGCGACCAGGTCCTGGCGGCCACACGCCGGCGCCTCGACCGAAGGCGGCCCGTGGTGAGCCGTCCGCTCGTGGTCGGCGCCGGGGTGGCCCTGCTCGTCCTGGCCGCGGTCGCCGTCGCCGCGCTGAACCGGCCCGCGCAGGACACCCAGGCCGCCGCGGGCACCGGTCCGGCCGCCGTCGAGGCGCCCGCCAAGGCGGCCATCGCGGAGCTGCCCATGCCCTTCTCGCTGGGCTGGCTGCCGCCGGGCACGGCCGACTACCTCGCGCGCCGGATCAACACCGGTGGCAGCGCGGCCGACCCCGACAAGCCGGTGTACGGCGGCGAGTACCTGCTGACCGTCACCTCCGGACCCCAGGTCCTGCTGGTGGATGTGCAGGAAATGCGGATGATGCCGGTGGAACAGGCCGCCTTCAAGTCCGGTCCGGGCCGGCGCGTCACCCTCGGCGGGCGGGCCGGCGTGGAGAGTTCGCGCTCCGACGGCCCGGGCGGGTACGAGGTGTACTTGACCCACCCCGAGGGCGGCTCGCTGTACGTCAACGTGGCCGCGCAGCCGGGCAGCACGGCGTCGGCGCAGCAGCTGGTCGACGCGGGCCGCCGCGTCGCGGAGAACGTCGCCTTCCCGGGCACGACGACCGTCACCCCGGCGTTCGGCCTCGGCAAGCTGCCCGGTGGCCTGCGGATGTGCGCGTTCGACGTCGAGAAGAGCGGCCCGAGCGGCCCGCGCACGAGCTACTCGGTGGGCACGTGCGCCACCCGGCCACCGGTCCAGGTGCGCGGCGATGAGCCCGGCCAGGTGCGGGGCACCGCGGGGCACCCGGTCCAGGGGCACGCGACCCGCTACCAGGACGAGAACGGTTACCGCACGCTCTGGATCCTCAAGGCCGTTCACGACGCGCCGGTCGCCGTCGCGGGCTCCGGCGCGCAGGCGGAGCTGTACGCCATCGCCGACAATCTCGTGCTACCCCACGGGTAACCAGGCGTTCAGACGAGCAGGTCGAAAATCCGGAAGACCTGGTCCCACTCGGCGGAGCCGGGGTTCTTCACGCGCGGGTCGACGATCTTGAACGCCTGGGCGAGAGCCACGCTGAGACCGCCGGCGACGGCCGGGAGCCGTGCCTCGGCGTCCTCGGAGATCGCGATCCCGAGCGGGGGACGCGCGAGGAGCTGCTCGAGCAGCGGCACCACCTCCAGGTCTTCGTCCATTTTGGAGAACTCGTGCATGCGCTCCTGCAGTCCCTTGGTGATCGGCAGGTCCCGCGGCTCGATGACGTCCCGCAGGTTGGCCTTGGCCGTGGCCTTGGCGACCACGAAGAGGTCGTGGATCTTGCGGTCCAGGAACTCGTCGTACCGTTTCAGATCGCTCTTGTCGACGTCCAGGCTCGCGGCCATCCGGAAGAACCGTTCGAACCTCGCCGCACCCATGACCGGCATCAGACCTCCTGGGAAAGGTGTGGGTACACGAAGCATGGCCGCCGCGGGCGGGCGGCGGCTCACACACCGGGGACTGAATTTGCCGGGCCGATTCACCCTGCCAGGTCGGTACGGCGGAGACGTTGCCGAGACAGGCTGGTGAGACCGGGAAGAGCGGACGGGATCCGAGGAGGCCGTCCACACCGGACGTAGTCCCGAACCTGGGAGGCCCATGTCCGACCACGAGCAGTCCCCGAAACCGGGCTTCGTCCTGGACACGAAGCTGGCCAAGAAGTTCGTCGCCGGCGAGCTGGACGAGGACGGCCAGGCCGAGCTGGCCGGCCAGGTGGCCGTCCTCGTCATGTTCCACGCGGAGCTGCCCACCGCGCTCGCCGCGCAGATGACCCGGATCGTGCGGCACCTCGGCGGCGAGGCCGGGCTGGTGCGGTGGCTGGACCGCTTCCCCGGCCCCCCGAAGATCGTGGCCAGGCTCTTCGCGCTGATCGACCTGCTGGACACGGTCAGCGCCGAGCCCGCGGTGGTGACCGCGCTGTCCGAACTCCGCGCCGGCACCCGGTACCCGCCGGGGCTGGCCGGCTACCTGTCCCCGGACACCGACGACGAGACGCTCGCCGGGCTGGCCTGGCACATCGAACGGCTGGTCGCCGACGACCGGGTGGCCGACGCGGTACGGCTGGCACGGAACTCGGCGGCGCTGGTCGAGCGGCTCGCCGGCCGAGCCAGGGAGCTGAACCCGGACCTGCCCGACTTGGCCGGCCTGGCGGCCGAAGTGAGCAAGGCAGTCGACGAAGCTGCCCATGACACGGCGGGTCTGGCCGAGTGAACGTTCTCCAGCTCGACGTCGACCGCGTGGATGCCGCGCTTTCACCCCAGGAGACGGCGGCCGTCGAAGTGGTGGGCCGGGTGCTCGACGCGACGGCACACCCGGGCGAGGACAGGGGAGGGATTTCCCTGGTCCGTCCCGACGGCCGACGGGTGGCTCTGGCCGAGTCGACCGTCGGGGAGCAGCGGGAGCTCGGACTTGCCCACCTGCGGCGTGAGTCGGACCTGCGGTGGACGGCACCGGCCCGCTGGTGGTGGCTCGTGACGGTCGGCGACGTCCGGTGCCTGTCCCGGGTGCGGGACGTGTTCCCCGTGGCGGCAAGGGCGTGCGAAGCGCACGGCGTGACCACGCCCGCCGAGCTCCCGGTGCCGGTGACGGCCGCGGTACCCGACCTGCACTGGCTGGTGCACACGGCGCCGGCCCGGCTGGTGGGCCACCCGGAGAAGCTGGACGAGCCGGCGACGGTCAGCGTGACGCCCGCCCACGGCCGGGCACCGGCGGACATGGCCACGGTGGCGCCCGCGCTGGAACGGTGGCTGGTGACCGCGCAAGCGGCCCGCGCCCTGGCGACGTTGGCCCGGCGCCGAGCCGACGAACGGCACCTCTACCTGACCGTGGACTACACCGGGCTGGCGTCCGACGCGTTCGACGCGCTCGTGCGAGCCGACGGAGTTCCGCAGGAGCCGCTGCGAAATCGCGGTGACCTCTCGCATTTGTGGGTCGCCCCGGTGTTCGGCCGCCGAGTGTTGCTGTGGTCGCACCAGGACGGATGGAGTGGGCACGAGCCGTATCCGACGTCAGCGGCCATCGACCGTTGAACACGGTCACCGATCGTCGGCGCGATCACCGCTTGGCTGCAGTACCAGCTGGCGGGCGACCAGACGGCGAAGGAGGTCTTCTTCGGGCCGGCACCGACGCTGAAGCAGGACACGGCGTGGTCGGACTTCGCTCGCACCAGCAAAGCCGACGCCATCTGATAGCCACCGTACGAGACGAGCGCCGCGATTCACCGCTGATTCACAGACGAAAGACGGCCTTGACTGCCAGCAGCCAGATCCGCAGTGCGCCGTAAACCGATCGCCCGTCGGACTGCCGTAGCCCGTGGGGCGACCCTTTCAAATTGATGCAAGCCGACGGTGCGGGATGGGCACCGGCTGTCCCCCTCCAGCCGCGCCCGAGATCAGCGGGAAGATCGCACCGCCGGTGCGCCGGGGCCGGGGGAGTGCTCCAGTTCTGCACCACCAAGAGCGCGCCGCAAGCCGACCACCGAAGATCGGACTCGGAACACAAGAAACCCCTCCGGCCAGCCGAAGGGGTTTCGTGAGTGTGGAGCTAAGGGGACTCGAACCCCTGACCCCCTCACTGCCAGTGAGGTGCGCTACCAGCTGCGCCATAGCCCCGGAGCGAAGGTGAACTCCGCATCTCGTATGGCAATACAGTACACGGCCCGCGGACGGCCGCCGCAGAGGGGGTGCCTCTTCCCGGCTGTTCCGCTCAGTGGGGCGCTGACCTGCGACTTTAAGCCTTATTTTTAGTCGTGTATTGACTCCCGGTGTGGCCGCCGTTACATTTTGCGCGGTTGTGACGCCGAGGTCCCCGCCCGTTACGCCGCGTCTACCCCCTAGACCGGGCACGCCTCTGCCGTTTCCTGCTCGACGGACGCCGCCCCCGTGCGGCTGAGGAGGTTTCGATGAAGACGAGACGGCGGGTGGTGACGCTGCTCTCCGCGGCGTCCGCCCTGGTCGCGGGCGTGCTGACGACGAGCCCGGCGCAGGCCGCGATCACCCCGGACGGGTGGTACACCGTGAGTGCCGCCAACAGCGGGAAGTGCGTCGACGCGCGGGCGGCCGGTACCGCGAACGGCACCGTCGTCCAGCAGTACTCGTGCAACCAGACCGCGTCGCAGCAGTGGCAGTTCCAGTCCACCGGGGACGGCTACTTCCGGGTCAACGCGCGCACCAACCCGGCCGCCGCGTGGGACGTCACCGGGGTCTCCACGGCCGATGGTGGTCTCGTGCAGCTGTGGACCTACTCGAGCGGGGCCAACCAGCAGTGGCAGGCCGTCGACGAGGGCAACGGCCGCTACCACTTCGTCAGCCGCAACAGCGGGAAGTGCCTCGACGTCCCCGGCGCGTCCACCGCCGATTCCGTGCAACTCCAGCAGTACGCCTGCAACGGCACCGCCGCCCAGTCCTTCATCCTGAACCCCGTGAACACGACGCAGCCCGGGCAGCCGGACTTCGGCCCGAACGTGGTGGTCTTCGACCCGTCGATGCCGAGCTCGACCATCCAGAGCCGGCTCGACAGCATCTTCGGCCAGCAGGAACGCAACCAGTTCGGCAGCCAGCGCTACGCCGTGATGTTCAAGCCGGGCACGTACTCCAACGACGTCAACGTCGGCTTCTACACGCAGGTGCTCGGCCTCGGCCAGAGCCCCGACGCCGTGACGATCAACGGGGCCGTGCACGTCGAGGCCGACTGGTTCCCGCCCCAGAACGCGACGCAGAACTTCTGGCGCGGCGCCGAGAACGTGTCGGTGAACCCGACCGGCGGCGCCGACCGCTGGGCCGTCTCCCAGGCCGCGCCGTACCGCCGGATGCACGTCCGCGGCGACCTGCAGCTCGACGACGGCGGCTGGGCCAGCGGCGGCTGGATCTCCGACAGCAAGATCGACGGCCAGGTCCGGTCCGGCTCGCAGCAGCAGTGGATCTCGCGCAACTCGCAGTTCGGCAGCTGGAACGGCTCGAACTGGAACATGGTCTTCGCGGGCGTCCAGGGTGCCCCGGCGAACACCTTCCCGAGCCCGCCCTACACCACGGTCGGCCAGACGCCGGTGACGCGCGAGAAGCCGTTCCTCTACATCGACGGCGCCGGCAACTACCAGGTCTTCGTGCCGAGCGTGAAGACCAACGCGTCCGGCACGACCTGGGCGAACGGCACCGCGCCGGGCACCTCGCTGCCGATCGACCAGTTCTACATCGCCAAGCCCGGCGCCACCGCCGCGGATCTGAACGCCGCGCTGGCCGCCGGCAAGAACCTGCTGGTCACGCCCGGTGTCTACCACCTCAACCAGGCGCTGCACGTCACCCGGCCGGACACCGTCGTGCTCGGCCTCGGCATCGCCACGCTGGTGCCGGACGGCGGCGTCACCGCGGTGAACGTCGACGACGTCGACGGCGTCAAGGTCGCCGGCCTGCTGATCGACGCCGGCACCACCAACTCGGCCACCCTGATGCAGGTCGGCCAGGCCGGCTCGGCCGCGGACCACGCGGCCGACCCGACGTCGCTGCACGACGTGTTCTTCCGGATCGGCGGCCCGGCCGTCGGGAAGGCGACGAACAGCCTGGTGGTGAACAGCAACAACGTGATCGGCGACCACATGTGGATCTGGCGCGCCGACCACGCCGACAACGGCGGCAACGTCGGCTGGACCACGAACACCGCGGACAACGGGCTGACGGTCAACGGCAACAACGTGACGATGTACGGCCTGTTCGTCGAGCACTACCAGAAGACGCAGGTCGTCTGGAACGGCAACGGCGGCCGGACGTACTTCTTCCAGAACGAGATGCCTTACGACGTGCCGAACCAGGCGGGCTGGATGAACGGGGCGACGAAGGGCTACTCGGCCTACAAGGTCGGCCCGAACGTCACCAGCCACGAGGCGTGGGGGCTGGGCAGCTACTGCTACTTCAGCACCAACCCCTCGGTCGCCAGCGCCCACGCCTTCGAGGCGCCGAACACCCCGGGCGTGAAGTTCCACGACATGGTGACCGTGTCGCTCAACTACCAGGGCACGATCACGCACGTCATCAACACCACGGGTGACACGACCCCGGCCGGCACCAAGCCGGTCAACCTGGTCGGCTACCCCTGAGCAACCGGCGTGCGCCGTGGTGGCGGCCGCGGCGCACGCCGGTCCTATGTGTCCGGCCACAAAGGACGATGTGGCCCGAACGGGTGGTGGATCGCGCCAACCACCCGTTTTGTCGCGATACTGGGTGTCCCCATACACCCCGAGGAGCGACCCGATGACCTCCTTCGCAGCGTTTTCCGTCGTAGAACCCCGCCAGGCCTGGCCGATCGCCGCGGTGCGTGGCGTGTTCGCCGTCCTTTTCGGTGTCTTCGCGCTGGTCTGGCCGGGCGCCACCGTCCTCGTCCTGGCGATCCTGTATGGCGTGTACGCGATCATCGACGGCGTCGGCGGCCTGATGCAGGCCTTCCGGCCGGGCGACGCCGGGCACCGCGCCGCCTACGGAATCCTCGGCGCGCTCGGCATCATCGCCGGAATCCTCGTCCTGGTGTGGCCCGGGATCACGGTTCTGCTGCTGGCCCTGCTGGTCGGCCTGTGGGCGATCGTCACCGGCGTAGCGGAGATCGCCGCCGCGATCCGGCTCCGCAAGCAGATCGAGGGCGAGGCGTTCCTCATCGCGGCCGGTGCGCTCTCGGCGATCGCCGGTGTCCTCATCGTGATCAACCCGATCGCGGGCGCGTTCGGCATCGCGCTGCTCGTCGGCATCTACGCCCTGCTCTACGGGATCATGCTGCTGGTGCTGGCGTTCCGGCTGCGCAAACTGGGGGACACCACTCCCGCGTCCTGAGTAGCGTGCGGGTGTGTCGACCCGCGAACTGGTGGTGCTGGGCACCGCGAGCCAGGTGCCCACGCGCCACCGCAACCAGAACGGCTACCTCCTCCGCTGGGACGGGGAGGGCATCCTCTTCGATCCCGGCGAGGGGACCCAGCGCCAGATGCTGCGGGCCGGTGTCGCGGCCACGGACATCACGCGCCTCTGCGTCACGCACTTCCACGGCGACCACAGCCTCGGCCTGTCCGGCGTCATCCAGCGCCTTTCGCTGGACAAGGTGAAACACCCGGTCCACGCCCACTTCCCGGCGTCCGGCGCGCACTACTTCGCACGGCTCCGGCACGCGACGGCGTTCTACGAGACGGCCGACCTGCGCGAACACCCGATCGACGACGACGGCCCCATCGCCACCGGGAAGGTCACCCTCGAGGCCCGCCGGCTGAGTCACCCGGTCGAGGCGTTCGGCTACCGCCTGGTCGAGCCGGACGGCCGGACCATGCTCCCCGAGCGGCTGCGCGAACGCGGCATCGAAGGCCCGGACGTCGGCCGCCTGCAGCGGGCGGGCCGGCTGGGCGACACGCGCCTCGAGGACGTCAGCGTGCCGCGGCCCGGCCAGCGGTTCGCGTTCGTCATGGACACCCGGCTGTGCGACGCCGTGTACGCCCTCGCCGACCACGCCGACACCCTCGTCATCGAATCGACGTTCCTCGCGGAGGACACCCACCTCGCCCGTGACTTCGGGCACCTGACCGCGCAGCAGGCCGCGCGCGTCGCCGCCGAGTCGGGCGTCCGCCAGCTCGTGCTGACGCACTTCTCGCAGCGCTACCCCGAGCCGGAGCGGTTCCTGCACGAGGCCAAGGCCGAGTTCGGCGGCGAGATCGTCGTGGCCGAGGACCTGGAGCGGGTCCAGGTGCCGAAACGGCGGTCCTCCCCAGCGGGGCACTGAGCGCCGTAGGCTGACCTTCGTGAGCCAGCCGATCCTGATGACCGTCGACGACGATCCCGCCGTGTCCCGCTCGGTCGCCCGAGACCTGCGGCGCCGCTACGGGAAGGACTACCGCGTCATCCGTGCCGACTCGGGCATGGACGCGCTCGAAGCGCTGCGCGAGATCAAGCTGCGCGGCGATGCCGTCGCGGCCATCCTCGCCGACTACCGGATGCCGCAGATGGACGGTATCGCCTTCCTCGAGAAGGCGATGGACCTGTTCCCGCACGCGCGCCGCGCCCTGCTGACCGCCTACGCCGACACCGACGCCGCGATCCAGGCGATCAACGTCGTCGACGTCGACCACTACCTGCTCAAGCCGTGGGACCCGCCGGAGGAGAAGCTCTACCCGGTGATCGACGCGCTGGTCGAGACCTGGAAGGCCGTCGGCGACAAGCCGGTCGAAGAGGTCAAGCTCATCGGCCACCGGTACAACTCGCCGTCGTTCCAGCTGCGCGACTTCCTCGCGCGCAACGCCGTGCCGTACCGCTGGTACTCCGTCGAAGACGACGAAGGCTGCCGGATCCTGCAGGCCGCGGACGCCACCGACGCCGACATCCCGGTGGTCGTGACCCCGGACGGCGCCGTCCTGAAGAACCCCACCGGCGGCGAGATCGCGGACGCGGTCGGCCTGTCGACGCGCCCGGCGCAGGAGTTCTACGACCTCGTCGTGATCGGCGGCGGTCCGGCCGGGCTCGGCGCCGCCGTCTATGGCGCGTCCGAAGGCCTGCGGACGGTGCTCGTCGAGAAGAAGGCGACCGGCGGCCAGGCCGGCACCAGTTCGCGCATCGAGAACTACCTCGGCTTCCCAGACGGTGTCTCCGGCGCGCAGCTGACCGACCGGGCGCGGCGCCAGGCGCAGAAGTTCGGCGCCGAGGTGCTGACCGCGCGCGACGTCGTCGGCCTCGAAGCCCGCGGCTCGTCCCGGGTCGTCACCTTCGGCGACGGCAGCGAGATCGCCGCCCACTCGGTGATCCTCGCCAGCGGCGTGACCTACCGGGCACTCGACGCCGAGGGCGTCGAGGAGCTCACCGGCCGCGGCGTCTACTACGGCTCGGCCGCCACCGAGGCCCCCGAGTGCAAGGGCGAGCACGTCTACATCGTCGGCGGCGCCAACTCCGCCGGCCAGGCCGCGGTGTTCTTCTCCCGGCACGCCAGCGACGTCACGATCCTGGTGCGCGGCGAGTCCCTCGAGGCGTCGATGTCGCACTACCTGATCGAGCAGATCGCCGGCATCGAGAACATCCACGTCCGCACCCACACCACGGTCAAGCAGGCCCACGGCGACGAGCACCTCGAGCGGCTCACGCTCTGCGAGAACGGCGTCACCGAGACCGTCGAGAGCGGCCACCTGTTCATCTTCATCGGCGCGGTCCCGCGCACCGACTGGCTCGGCGAGACGATCCACCGCGACGAGCACGGCTTCGTCTGCACCGGGCCCGACCTGGTGGCGGGCGGGCAGCGGCCGGCCGGCTGGACCCTCGACCGTGATCCGCACTACCTCGAATCGTCCGTCCCGGGGGTGTTCGTTGCCGGTGACGTGCGGGCGCAGTCGGTCAAGCGGGTGGCGTCGGCGGTCGGCGAGGGCGCGATGGCCGTGACGCTGGTACACCGGTACCTGGAGGAACAATGAGCGCATTGCCGCGGGAAGAGCTTCGCGGGCTCTTCCTTTTCGAACACCTTTCCGAAGACCAGCTCGACTGGATCGCCGACAACGCCGTGCTCGAGGAGTACGCGGCCGACTCCACCGTCATCAGCGAGGGCGGCGAGGCGACCTGCTTCTACGTCCTGCTGAACGGCGCGATCCGGATGACGCGGCTGGTCAGCGGCACCGAGGTGGAGACCAACCGGTCCGATCAGCGTGGCGCCTACTTCGGCGCGACGCAGTTCTTCGTGCACCAGGAGAGCGAGCACACCTACAACGCGACGGTGCGCGCGCTGTCCGACGTCACGTTCCTGGCGCTGCCCTCGAAGGAGTTCTCCTTCGAGTTCCGCCGGTGGTTCCCGATGGCGACGCACCTGCTGGAGGGCATGTACCTCGGCTGGCGCAACAGCGACACCGTGATCGGCTCGCGCCGCCGGCTACTGGCGCTGGGCGAGCTCTCGGCCGGCCTGACGCACGAGCTGAACAACCCGGCGGCCGCGGCCGTGCGGGCCACGGCGTCGCTGCGCGAGCGCGTCGCCGGGATGCGGCACAAGCTCGCCTTCCTGGCCAAGAAGGACATCGACCCGGAGCTGCTCTACCAGCTCATCGACGTCCAGGAACGCCTGGTCAAGCAGGTCTCGCAGGCCGAGAAGCTGACCGCGATGCAGCAGGCCGACCGCGAGGACGAGATCACCGACTGGTTCGACGACCACGACATCGACGGTGGCTGGGACCTCGCCGACATCTACGTCCGCGCCGGGCTGACCACGGCCGACCTGGACCACGTGCTGGAGCAGGTCGGCGACACCTTCATGGACGGCGCCGTCCGCTGGCTCGCCTACGCGCTCGAGACCGAGATGCTGATGGGCGAGATCGAGGACTCGACCACGCGCATCTCCGCCCTGGTCGGCAAGGCCAAGCAGTACTCGCAGATGGACCGGGCGCCGCACCAGTGGATCGACGTCCACGACGGCCTCGACTCCACGCTCGTGATGCTGTCCGGCAAGATCGGCAGCGGGATCCGCGTCGTCAAGGAGTACGACCGGAGCCTGCCGAAGATCCCGGCGTACCCGGCGGAGCTGAACCAGGTCTGGACGAACGTCATCGACAACGCCCTCGGCGCGATGAACGGCGAAGGCACGCTGACGCTGCGGACGTGGGGTCAGAACGAGCAGGTCCGCGTCGAGATCGGCGACACCGGCCCCGGCATCCCGGCGGACATCAAGCAGCGGATCTTCGAGCCGTTCTTCACGACCAAGCCGGTCGGCGAGGGCACCGGGCTGGGCCTGGACATCTCGTGGAAGATCGTCGTCGAACGCCACCAGGGCGACCTGCGCGTCGAGTCCGAGCCCGGGAACACGCGGTTCGAGGTCTGCCTGCCGACGGTCGAGCAGGCTTCGCTCTGATGGCTTCCGTCCCGACGGTCACGACCGAACTCGGGGCGCTGGTGGGGCTGGCGGGTGAGGGCGTCCGCGTCTGGCGCGGGATCCCGTACGCCCGCCCGCCGGTCGGCGAGCTGCGGTGGAAGGCGCCGCAGCCGCCGTCGCTCTCGGGCGGCGTGCACGTCGCGACGGAGTACGGGCCGCACGCGATGCAGTCGCCGGACCCGATGAACCCGGCGGCCGTCTGCGACGAGGACTGCCTGTACCTCAACGTCTGCACGCCCGAAGGGCCCGCGCCGGACGGCGGGTGGCCCGTGCTGTTCTGGCTGCACGGCGGCGGGTACCGCGTCGGGCACGGTGAGCAGCTGGGCGACGGCGAGGAGTTCGCGCGCGCCGGGATCGTCGTCGTCACGATCAACTACCGCCTCGGCTCGCTCGGCTTCCTGCACCTCGCGGGGATCTTCGGCTCGTCGGAACCGGACGCCGGGGTGTGCGGCTTCCTCGACCAGGTCGAGGCCCTGAAGTGGGTGCGGCGCAACATCTCCGCGTTCGGCGGTGACCCGGAGCGGATCACCGTCTACGGCGTTTCGGCGGGCGCGAAGAGCGTCGGGAACCTGCTGGGCAGCCCGCTCGGCAAGGGGTTGTTCGTGCAGGCGATCAGCAGCAGCGGCGGCGCGGACCACGTCGCGACGCCGGAAGCCGGGACGGCGCTCGCGCGGCGGCTCCTGGACGAGGTCGGCTGTCACAGCGCGGACGCGCTCCGGGCGTTGCCGGCCAAGGAGTTCGTCGAGGCGCAGGAACGCATCCTCACCGGGTTCCAGGCGCTGTGGCTCTGGCGCCCGACGCTCCACCCGCGCGTGCTGCCCGAGGTCCCGATCGAGCCGATCCGCCGGGGGAGCGCGGCGGGCGTCCCGCTGCTGATCGGCTGCAACAGCAACGAAGGCAGCACGTACGCCCTGATGCTCGGCGACGACGTCGCGACGGCTCCGGCGTCGGGTGTTCTCTCGAGCATCCTCGGCGACGAAGGCGCTTCGCACCTTCTCGAGACGTACCTTCGCCGTGTCCCCGACCTCAAATCCGCGAAGATCGCCGCGATGGGCGACGAGCGCTACGGCATCCCGACGCAGCGCCTCGCCGACGCGCAGTCCGCGCACGCGCCCGTTTACCGCTACCGCATCGACATCGCCGCGCCCGGCGTGCCCGAGCAGCTCGACGGCGGCCACGGCACCGAGACGACCATGGCGTGGAAGACTCCGCTGCCGCTGTACGCCCAGGCGAGCGACGTGAACCCGAAGCGCGAGCGGGCGGCCTTGCTGATCCACCGAGCCTGGGTGCGGTTCGTCCGGGACGGCGCCGCCGACGCCGACGGGCCCGAATGGCCTTCGTACGGCCCGGAACTGCGGCCGGTGCTGGTTTTCCGGGAAGACACGGACCTGGTGCTCGACCCGCGGGCGGACGAGCGGAAAGCCTGGGGCGACACGGAATGGGCGTCCGGGACCTGGTTCCCGGTGACCTGAGACCGTTCCTTCGCCCGCTGTTCGCCTCGAACCGGCTCGCTTCCGCGTCAAGGCTGTCGGCGCATTCCGTGGTGCGCCTGGCGCGGACGGATCTGCCGCTGTCACGGGAAACCTCTTTGGACCTGCCCTGGTGGTTCGCCGCTCGGCGCGGGCACGGAACTGGGCGACCGGGATGGGTGAGTTCGCGGCTCTACCCTTGTGGGTGGTGATGTTCGAACGCGCGTTCGAGTAGCGTTTTCGGTGTCCGGCTCACCCAGGGAGGGGTCATGAACGGGTACCGAGGTTCGGCAGGGTCAGCGTCATCGCGGCGGTCGTCAGCCAGCTCAGCAGGTCGGCCAGGGGAATGCGGGAAAGCCGTTCAGGCCATTCCTCCGCCACGGTGTGCAGCACGAGTTCGTCGTGCCGGGGCTCGACTTTCGTCAGCTTTATCCCCGGCGGGAGCTCCGGCAGCGGCAGCACGATGGGCCGGAAGCGTTTGGGTGCGCGGAGTTTTCGCTGTCGCATGTGGAGGTTTCGCGGCACGAGCACCACGGCGTCGTCCTCCACCACGGCCTCCAGCGTCAGGTGTCCCCAGTCCGGGTGCTTGGCCCAGTGGATCTGGAGCAGTCCGCTTTCGGCCGGGGTCGCGACGATCCCGGGGCGGACGGCCGCCACCCGTTCGCGCAGCACGTCCGCGGAGACCGTGATCCGCAGCTCGACGCGCGCGGGCTTGGCGGAGGGGGTGGGCAATGAGCGGAGGCGGACGTCTTCGGCGAGCACGGTGACCCGGCGCAGCAGGATGCTGCCGTCCTCGGGGTCGGGCTCGGGCCAGTCGACGTCCTCGGCGACGATCCGGACGTCGCCGATGCGGCCGGTGGCCAGCCGGAGGCTGTCGGCGGGGTAGTCGAGCTCGGTGAGGGTCAGGCCGACTTCGCGGTCCCCGACCTTGGCGGTCAGCCGTCGTCCGACGAGCTGTTCGGTGACGGTGCGCACGAGGGCGGCGGGCGTGACCGGGACGTTCGGGAACAGCGAACGCCCGGCCGCGGCCAGCCCGGCCAGCTCCGGCCAAGGCGCCCAGCCGTCGAACCATCTGCCGTCGCTCATCCCTCCAGTGTCGCCGAAGGACACCGAAGAAGGCGACGCCGGGTGGCCCGGCAGCGGAGTGAAGACGCCTGCCTACGGCCGGTCACCGCCGGAGCGCGGGCGGCCGGGCGCCGTGACCGCCCGCCGTGGCCCGTCGCCGATGTCGCTGACACGACACAGGATCGACGGGTGCCGGCAGGCGGCCGGCGAACAGCGGCCCGCTGAGGGTCACCGGCCCGCGAAGCGGGCGATGATGCCGGTGACGACCAGCCAGAACACCGCGGCCAGACCGAAGTCGAGGATGACGGCCAGGCTGGGGTTGTCCACCGGGAACAGGCCCGGGAAGAACAAGGCGAGAGGAACCGCCAGTGACTTGATGAAGATGAAGAACGCATTGCCGGCGTTGGCACCGGCGAGCACCATGATCATGTAGAGAACTTCGATCCCCGCGAAGATCGCGCCGATCGCCGTGATGACCCGCACGGCCGTGTTCCGTCTGGTGGTGGTTCGCCAAGGAGACATGCGCGCAAAATTCCCGGATCGGGTGACAGATCAAACGCGCCACCCCCAAGATTGCGCCGTTCGGCGGCTCGCGTTGCTCTCCGTGAGGCCCGCTTACCCAGCCAGGCAGCACGCCAATCCCGTGTCGCCCGCCCAAGTATGCGTCTCGTCGACTCGGATCCGGGCGGACCTGCGCCGCTCGCCAAGTCCGCGTGTTGACCGCCTATGCCCGCGGGTGCGTTCGGCGCCGAGCGCTGGCCAGGTCCTCCGGGCGTGCTCGCGATCTGTGCTCGGCGGCGCATCGTCCACCTAGGTCCGCGCGGCACCGGCCACGGAAGCGCCGAGCAACCGCGCAATGGCCCAATCCTGCACGGCCAGCCCGACGGACTTGAAAACCGTCCGTCCGCTCACGACCGGAGGTGTCCGCAACGCATCACCGAGTTCGACCAACGAAGACCGCTCCACCAACCCCCTCTCGACTGCGTGGATCACTTCCCCCGCCTCCTCGAGAACGGCGCCGACCTGATCCACCACCAAACACCCCGCCTCCGCGAGCAACTCGGCAGGCAGTTCCCGCATGGAGGGCAGATACGACCCGATCGCATTGACGTGCACCCGAGCGGGCAGGTCGTCCGCGGCGAACAAGGGAGTCGAAGATGAAGTAGCGCAACAAACGATCTCCGCGTCGGACACGGCGTCGGCTGCGGATTCGGCGGCCCGCACCGTGATCCCCGGGAATTCGGCTCTCAGACGGGAAACGAACGCGGTCAAGCGCGGCCGGTCGCGTCCGGACACCGCCACCTGGCTCAGCGGGCGCACCGCTGCCACGGCACGGACTTGGTCCGCGGCCTGGGCGCCGGTGCCCAGGAGCGCCAAGCGGCTCGCGGACGGTGGCGCCAGCAGGTCCGTCGCGACGCCCGAAGCCGCGCCGGTCCGGAGCGTGGTCACCTCGGTCGCGTCGGCTATCACCTGGCCGGCCGCCGTGTTCCAGACCAGCGTTCCGATGATCATCGGGGTGCGGCCGGCGGCCAGGCTGAGCGTCTTCACCACCGTTGTGGACGTCGGTGTGTGGCAGGCGCTCATCACCAGCGTCGTGCCGCCCCCGAAGGACAACCGTTGCGGCACCACGAAAAGGCCGGCGGCGAGGTCGAGGAACGCCTCCCGTACGGCGTCGACGGCGGCGGCCATCGGCACGGCCGCGCGGACGGCGTCGGCGTCGAGCATGTGCGGGCCCTTCGGAGTCGGACACTTCCCGCTAGCCTGACGGGGTGTCCGATGCCACGCAAGATCCGCCCGTCGAGCAACGGCGGTTCGTCCGCGACGACTGGTACGGGGAGGGCATCGCCGGGCGGCACTACGTGCGATGCGAGTTCCAGGAGGTCGACTTCTCCGAGGCCCACACCGTGAACTCGGTCTTCACCGACTGCGTGTTCGGCAACGTGCGCTTCAACGCGTCCCGGCACACGGACTCGGCGTTCACCGGCTGCGCCTTCAAGCGGTGCAACTTCTTCGACGCCGAGTTCGCCGGGTGCAAGCTCGTCGGCGCGACGTTCGGCGAGTGCGAGCTGCGCCCGTTGCGCGTCACCGGTGGCGACTGGTCGTTCGCCGGGCTGGCGGGCGCCGACCTGCGGTCCGTCGCCTTCCAGGGGGTGCGGATGCGCGAGGCCGACCTCACCGGGGCGAACTGCGCCGACGCCGTGTTCACCGATGTCGACCTGTCGGCGGCGATGCTGCACGGCGTCAAGCTGCCCCGCGCCGACCTGCGGGGCAGTGACCTCTCGGCGCTCGACCCGGTGAACGCCGAGCTGACCGGGGCGATCGTGTCACCCGAACAGGCTGCGGTGCTCGTCACGTCGCTCGGGCTGCGCGTCCGGGCGTAGGCTCGCTTCGACCGGAAGGAGGCCGCATGGGCGTCGTGACACCGGGGTTCCGCGGCCGGGCCCGCAGCGGCAACCCGCGCCTGCCACCCGGCCAGTACCTCGCCGAGGACTTCCCCGTGCTGTCGGCGGGCCCGACCCCGCGCGTGCGCACCGAAACGTGGGAGTTCGCGGTCACCACCGAGACCGGCGAGAAGCACACCTGGAGCTGGGCCGAGCTGATGGCCCTGCCCAGCGAGAAGCCGACGGTGGACATCCACTGCGTCACCCAGTGGTCCAAACTGGACACCCGCTGGTGCGGCGTCTCGGTGGACACCCTGGTCGGTGGCCTCGACACCGCCGCCGACTACGTCATGGTGCACTCCTACGGCGGCTACACCACGAACCTGCCGCTCGCCGACCTGCTCGACGGCCAGGCGTGGATCGCCTACGAATACGGCGGCAAGCCGCTCACCCCCGAGCACGGCGGCCCGGCGCGGCTGCTCGTGCCGCACCTGTACTTCTGGAAGTCCGCGAAGTGGGTTCGCGGCCTGGAGCTGAAGACCCGGGACGAGCCCGGCTTCTGGGAGAACGTCGGCTACCACGACTACGGGGATCCATGGCGCGAACAGCGGTATCAGGGCGACTAGCCTGGCGGGTCGCCCGCCTGGCCGAATTCCGCGACGAGACGCCGACGGCCCGGACGCTCGTCTTCGACATCCCCGGCTGGCCGGGACACCTGGCGGGGCAGCACGTCGACGTCCGGCTCACCGCGGCCGACGGCTACCGCGCGCAGCGCAGCTACTCCCTCGCCGCACCCGCCGACGGCGATCGGGTTGAGCTCACCGTCCAGCGCGTCGCCGACGGTGAGGTGTCCGAGCACCTCACCGGCCCGTACGCGATCGGCGATCCCGTCGAGATCCGCGGCCCGGTCGGCGGTTGGTTCGTCTGGCGCCCGGCGGACCCCGCGCCGGTCCTGCTCGTCGCGGGCGGCTCGGGCATCGTGCCGCTGATGGCGATGGTCCGGGCGCGCCGCGCGGCCGGCGTCCGGACGCCGTTCAAGCTCATCTACTCGCTGCGCACCCCCGCCGAGCTGTACTACGCCGACGAGCTGCGCACGCCGGTCGCGGGCCTGGACGTCACGTACGTCTACACGCGCGAGCTGCCCGAAGGCCGCTCGGGCATTCCGCGCCGCATCGACGTCGCGACGCTCAACACCGCGGGCTGGCCGGCCGAGTTCGGTGCCGAGTGCTTCGTCTGCGGTCCGACGGGCTTCGTCGAGACGGTGGCGGACATCCTGGTCGCCCTCGGCCACGACCCGCACCGCATCCGCACGGAACGCTTCGGCCCGAGCCGCGACTGATCGGACATCCATCCGATGAATAGGTGACAACCTGCTCCGTTGAGCGGGAAGCTGTCGACATCGTCGTCGAGAGATCCTATGTTTCGTCCCATGCTGACCAAGTGGGGCTCGAAGCGGCGCGCGGCGGCCGTTCTCCTGGCGGTGGGCGCGCTGCTCGCCACGACCGGCTCGGTGGCCTCGGCGGACCCGGACGCCGCGAGCCGCGACGTCTACGTCTCGCTCGGCGGTTCCGACCACGCTCCCGGCACCGCGCGTCAGCCCGTGCGGACGCTGGACAAGGCCCGCGACCTCGTGCGGCAGCGGGCGCCGCACCTCACGCGGGACCTCACCGTCCACCTCGCGGCCGGCGTCTTCCGGTTGGGGCAGCCGCTGCGCCTCGACGCCCGGGACTCCGGCGGCAACGGGCACCGCGTCATCTGGCAGGGCAGCGGCGACACCGAGCTGAACGGCGGCGTGCGCGTCACCGGGTGGCGGCCGGTCGCGGGCCGCCCCGGGCTGTTCGCCGCCGCCGCGCCCGCCGGGCTGGACAACACCCGGCAGCTGTACGTCGACGGCGTCCGCGAACAGCGGGCCCGCGGGCCGGTGCCGGTGACCGTCAAGGCCACCGCCACCGGGTACACCGCGAGCGCGGACACCCTGGCGCACTGGCGCAATCCGCGGGACATCGAGTTCGTCTACACCGCGGGCGAAGCCCTCTGGAACATCCAGCGCGACGGCCTCGGCCAGTGGACCGAGCCGCGCTGCCCGCTGGCCGCGGCCGAGGGCACGACGATCACGATGGCCCAGCCGTGCTGGGACAACTCGACGAAACGCGTGCTGTTCCCCGACATCCCCGGCCGCAGCGTGAACATGGTCGGCCCGGCCGACCTCACCAACGGCCGGCACCCGACCTACGCGGAAAACGCCTTCGAGCTGCTCGACACCCCGGGCGAGTGGTACCTCGACCGGGCCGCGCACGTCGTCTACTACCTGCCGGAGCCGGGCCAGGACCTGCGCCGCGCCGACGTCGAGGTGCCGGTGCTGGAGAAGCTCGTCGACGCGCGGGGGATCCACGACGTCGCTTTCCGCGGGCTGCGCTACTCGTACGCGACGTGGCTGACACCGTCTTCGCCGGAAGGGTTCTCCGAGATCCAGGCGGGTTACACGATCACCGGCGCGAACGGCTGGGCCACCCAAGGGCTCTGCCAGTTCGTGCCCGGCGGCACCTGCCCGTACGCGTCGTGGACGCGTGAGCCCGCGAACGTCTCCGTGTCGCACGGGCAGCGCGTCGAGTTCAGCGACAGCGTGTTCGCCCACCTCGGCGGCGCCGGGCTCGACCTCGTCGACGGGACCAAGGAGTCCCAGGTCCGCGGCGACGTCTTCACCGACATCTCCGGCAACGGCGTGCAGGTCGGTGGCGTCGACAAACCGACGACGGACACGGACGCGGACGTCGTGCGCGACGTCGCGGTGACCGACAACCACCTCTACGGCCTGCCGCGCGAATTCCATGGCGGCGTGGCGATCGTCAACGGCTACACCGTGCGGAACACGATCTCCCACAACCAGATCGACCACGTCGGCTATTCGGCGATCTCGGTCGGCTGGGGCGGCTGGCCGGACAAGATCCAGAAGCCGGCCACGCCGAACCTGTCGCACGACAACGCGGTCTCGGACAACCTGATCTCCGACTACATGCTGATGCTCGACGACGGCGGCGGCGTCTACACCCAGGGCATCACGGGCAGTTCGCTGGACGACGGCGAGAAGGTCACCGGCAACGTGATCCACGACCAGTGGGGGCTGGGCAAGGGCGTCTACACCGACAACGGCAACACGTACGAGACGATCCGCGGCAACGTGCTGTACCGCATGGCGTACGCGAACGTCGGCACGGTGCACGTCGACTACCGCGACGGCCTCGGCAACAACGACCCGACCCTCACCGAGGACAACTACTGGGAACAGGGCGATCGCGACAAGGTCGACAAGGGCGCGATCACCCGCGGCAACAAGCTCCTGGGTGACCCGGCCGACGCCCCGGCGTCGATCGTCGCGAACGCGGGCCTCGAACCGGCCTACCGCGGCCTCCTCACGCGCCAGGTCGGCGGCCGGGCGCCGGCCGAGGCGCCGTCGCGGGTCGGCACGTTCGCCGTCTCCGGGAAGCTTTACGCGACGTGGAACCCGACGTTCGCGTTCAACAACGCACCCGTGACGGACTACGTGGTGACGGCCACGGGTGGCGGCGAGACGAAGTCGGCGACGATCTCGGCGGCCGATTTCGCGAAGCGCGCATACGCGGAGTTGCCCGGCCTGACGGACGGAACGGCGTACACGGTGACCGTCGCGTCCCGAAACGCTTACGGCACCAGCGAACCGTCTCTGGCCGCGGCGCCGGTGACGCCGGGTCCGAAGCCGGGAGCACTGCCGGGGGTCCCGACGAGCGCGCGGGCCCTGCCGAGCGCGACGGCGGCCTCGATCCGCTGGAACCCGCCGGCGGCCACCGGCGACACCCCGGTCCTGGGCTACACGATCACGGTGTCCGACGGTCGCACGATCACGGTCCAGGGCCGCGACGCCCTGGTGACCCAACCGACGATCAAGGGCATGACGAGGGTGGTGAACGACCTGAAGCCGGCGACGACGTACACGTTCACGGTGGCGGCTTTGACGGCGACGGGAACGGGCCCGGCGGCGACGTTCACCGCGACGACGGCGGCCGCCTGACGGGACTCAGGGGGCGTCGGGTCGCGAAAGCAGCTCTCGCAGTGTCGCGAGCAGCTCGCGGCGGTCCGACGCTCCCAGCTTCCCGCGGATCCGGGCCATGTGGTGCTCCACGGTCTTCCCGGAGATGAACAGCTTCGACCCGGCCTGCTTGTACGTCAGCCCGTCGACCACCAGCCGTGCGACCTCGAGCTCCCGCTCGCTCAACGCCGCCAGCCCCGTCCCGGCCGCCGCCGGTTCCGAGGTGCCCGGGTCGCGGCGGGCCGCCGTGCCCTGGAACTGGCGGGCCGCCTCCAGGAGCTGGACCATCGCCTTGCGGTCGGACGTGCGGATCGCCGCCTGGCCGGCCAGGCGGGACGCGTCCCAGCGGAGGCCCAGGTCGTGCAGTTCCGCCGCCGCCTCGGCGATCGAGTCCGGGGCGAACGAGCCGCCCAGCACCGACAGCCAGCCCTGGGCCGCCGTGGCCAGCGCGCTCGGGTAGCGGCCGCAGTGGGCGTGCGTGGTCAACGTCGCCAGGTGGGCCTTCGCCGCGTCCGCGTCCTCCAGCGTGATCGCCGCGTGCAGCTCGTGCCAGACCAGCGAAACCGTCCACAGTGGAGGCTCGCCGAGGCGGGCCAGCAGGCTGTGGGCACGTTCGAGCTGGCCCGAAAGCTTGGCGTACGCGCCGGTGCGGGCCGCCGCGATCGCCAGCTCGCCCAGGGGCAGCAGCGAAAACAGGTCCGTCTGCTGCCGCATCGACGCCTGGTACGCGCGGTTCCACGACCGCTGCAGCCCGACCAGGTCGCTCGCCCGCCGGGCCAGCCCCAGCTCCAGCGTCGCGAAGAACAGCTCGTCGCGGGCCTCCAGCTCGCGCCCCGCCACGGCGTCGTGGTGCTCTGCCGCCGTCGCGAGGTCGCCCGCCGTCATCGCGACCCAGCCCAGCAGGAGCCGGTGGCGCACCGACAGCAGTTCGCCGCCGATGCCGCCGTCCAGCGCCCTCGTCAGCACCGACTCCGCCAGCGCCAGTTCGCCGGTGTGCAGGGCGGAGAGCGCGGCCAGCGCCGCCGGGCTGTCCGGCAGCAGCGTGCCGCCCAGGGCCGGCTCCAGCATCGCCGCCGCGCCCAGCAGGGTCGACAACGTCTCCGGCGCGCAGCCGACCACGGAATCCGTGATGCCGCGGGCCATCCGGGTCGCCGCGCCGGCGAACAGCGTCGGGGCGACGCCGGGCGAGGGGGAGTCGAGGAGCCGCCGGGCGCCGTCGACGTCGCCGGTGCCGAGCAACGCGATGGCCGCGAACGCGTCGGCGCCCGCCCAGTCGGCGGCGGGGGAGCTCTCGGCCGTGCGGGACGCCCAGTGGTACAGCTCGGCGCTGCGGGCCAGCTCACCCCGGTGCGCCAGCACGGTCGCCGCGATCGCCGCGCCCGCGGCGCGGGTTTCCGGGTCGGCCGCGCCGAGCATCCCGTCGCCCAGGCGCAACGCCAGGTCGAGGTCGCCGGACAACGCCGCCGCCCGGGCCCAGCCCGTCGTCACGGCGGACGAGCGGTCGCCCGCTTCGGCCGCCGCCTCGAACAGCCGGGTCGCCAGCCGTGCGTCGACCGGCAGGGCCTCGGCCGCCGCCGCGGCGAACGCGGCCGCCGCGGACGCGCCGGAGCTGCCGGTGCCCAGCAGCGAACGCGCGAGGTCGAGCACCGGGAGGCCGTTGGCCAGCTGCAGTTCCACCAGCCGCTGCACGGTCGTCAGCCGCCGCGCGGGTGGCCCGTAGTCGCGGACGGCGACCTCGGCCAGCGGCAGCAGCGTGTCGTCCGGGCCGAGCAGGCCGGTCGCGCGGGCGGCGTCGACGATCCCGGGCAGCTGCTCGGGGCCGCGGTCCAGCAGCGCGCACAGCAGGTCGAGGTTGCGCCCCGCGCCGGCTTCGGCCGCGATCAGGTAGCGCAGGACGTCGTCGTCGAGCTCGTCGAGCTCCGGCCGGAACTCCTCCAGCCGGCCGAGCAGTTCCCGCTCGGCCAGCCGCGGCACGCCGCCGCTGCGCGCGTGCAGGTCGGCCGCGGCCGCCGGGTCGGCCGGCTTGCCGCTCACGGTCTCGATCAGGCGCGCGATGTCTTCGACACCGAGCGGGCCGAGCTGCAGCAGCGTCCAGCCGGACGCCACCGCGGCCGGCCGGTGCGCGACGACGATCGGGCCGTCCGCACCGGTGAGCAGCTCCTCGAGCTGGTCGGGGCCGAGGCGGTCGGCGTCGTCGACGAGCAGGGCGTCGACGCCGGCCTCGCGGTAGCAGCGGTCGAGCGCGGCGAGCAGCACGCTCTTGCCGTACCCGCCGGGCGCGACGACGGCGAGCCGCAACGGGGCCGCCGGGGCGGCGGCGACCTGGTCGAGCAGCTGCCGCACCGCGGGGTGCACGGGGACGGCACGAAGCGGGGGAACCTGCGTGAGCACAGTGTTCAACAGTGACCTTCACCGGAGGGGGCGCCGGGGGTGGCGCAGTGACTCGGGGCGGGGGACGGGTCGGGGCCGGCGGTGGCTTCGCGGGCGGTAACGGTGATCACCACGGCCGAGATGGCCGCGGCGAGCACGAGGACGGCGGCGGCGAGGGGGCGTCGCCGCCGGAACAGGTTCATCGGGCCGGCGCGCTCGGGCAGTTCGAACGGCGTGATGTCGACCGGCGGCCGGGGCGGCCGCTCGCCGAGGTCACCGAGCGTGTCCACCTGGGGGAGCAGGGTGGTCTCGACGGCCGGTGGTGCCAGCGGGCTGCTCCGGTTGTCCGCGCGCAGCGTCCCGATGGCGGCCGCGCCGAGCGCGGCGGTCGCCGGCGGAACCGGTCCCGTGAACACCGGGCACGGTGGCCGGGCCGGCAGCGCGTGCGGCGGGACGTCGCCGCAGAACACCACGCCGGCGAGGCCCTTGGGGGACGTCGACGCCGCGCCGGCGAGGGCGAACAGCGTGCTGAGCGCGGCGGCCGGGGCCACGCCTTCCGCGCTCGAGGCCGGCTGCCAGCCGCTCGCGCCGGTGGCCGTGGCCAGCGTGACGTGCACGCCGTCGGCGCCGAACTCGCACACCCCGGCGGCGGTCGCGCCGGGACCGGGGACGGGCAGGTGCGCGCCGAGCGCGGCGATCGACCCGGGAACCAGCGTGACCGCGGCGAACCCGGCGTCGGCCAGCGCGCGCCGCAGCAGGTCACGCCGGTAGGCGCCCCAGTCGCCGGGGTGGGTCACGACCAGGTGAGCAGGGGGGCCGCCGGTCACGTTCGCGGCGTGCTCGGCGATGCCTTCGACGAGCACTGTGGTGAGCGTCTCCGGCGGGAACGCCTCGCCTTCGACGAGCATCGGCACGTCGTCGCCGATCCGCCGGTGGAAGCCGGTGAGCAGCCGGGAGGGGACCCGGGTGCCCGCCTGCGCGGCCGCGTCCCCGGTGAGCAGGTAACCCTCGTCGTCGAGGAACAGCGCGGACGCGGCGGCCGGGGTCCGCTCGCCCAGCCACAGGGGTTCGGGCTCGCCCCAGCCGGGGCCGTGCCGGCGGCAGGTCGCGGCGTGGGTCCGCCCCTGGGCCACATCGATCCCGAGGACGTAGGGCACCGGCGCTTCCTCCTCACCTCGTGGGGCCGAACAGGGGTACGAAATCCCCCTAGGGCTCGGGGCATCCTCACCCAAACGGGTTAGTCAGGCAAGGGCTTGGCGGGATTTAACCCAACTGCGTGCGTCTCGGATGAGCCCCTAACTCCCTAACGATGACATATCGATCCCCTATCGGCTGACCGGCCCGCGACTCGGAGTGATCCCCGATGTGCGTGGGGGGTCGGTCTCCCTAACTTGATCACGGAGCACCGGTCGTAGCGGCCGATGCTGTCCCCGATCCACCGGACCAGGAGAAATCCCCATGGACTCCGTGCAGACGTTGCACGACTTCGCCCTCAACCTGCTCAACGACCCGACCGCGCTCGCGGCCTTCGGGACGGACCCGCAGGGCGCCCTCGCTGCCGCCGGTCTCGGCGACGTCAGCGCCGCCGACGTGCACGAGGTCATCCCGCTGGTGCTCGACTACGTGCCGGTCGACAGCCTCCCGGCCGTCGGCGCCCTCCCCGCCGTCGGTGGCCTGTCCCCGGTCGGCACCGACGCCCCCGGCATCCAGGGCGCGATCGACCAGCTCACCGCCCTCACCTCGGGCCTCAGCCTGCCGGCGACCCCGGAGCTGCCGGGTGTCGGCGACCTCGGCGTCGGCTCGCTGCCGGGCGTGGGCGACCTGCCCGGCGTCGGCTCCCTGCCCGTCGGTGCCCTGCCGGGTGTGGGTGACGTCACCAACGCCGCCAGCGCGACCGCGCTCGCCGGCAACGTGACCAGCGCCGTCCTCGGTGGCGACCTGGCGAACGGCCTCGACTCGGCCGCGCTGACGAACCTGACCGCCGCCCCGGCGTACCTCACCGACGCCAACCAGATCGCCCAGCTGACGACGCTGGCCGAGCAGCCGGTCGTCGGCGGCGTGGGCACCGCGCACACCGTCGGCACCGAGGTGCTGAGCACCGTTTCCGGCCCGGCCAACGAGGTCGCGGCGCACACCGGTGACCTGACCGGCGCCGTGTCCGGTGTCGTCGACACCGCGACCCACGTCGGTGACTTCTCCGGCATCCTCCAGGGCGCCGGCGACCTCGGCTCCGCGAAGTCCTCGGGTGGCGAGCACCACGGCGGCCACGGCCACGGCCCGCTGGGCGAGGTCACCAACGTCGTGTCGAACGCCACGGGCATCAGCGTCGACCACAACGTCGCGGGCGCCGTCGGCGACATCGCCAGCGGCAACGGCACCGCCGTCCACGACGTGGTGTCCGGCGTCACCGATGTCAGCCACAACGCGCTGGGCAACCTGCACATCGGCGACATCGCTTCGCCGCACGACAACGACATCCACATCGGGCACTGATCCCCGAACCGGTCACCGGTGCCCGTTCCGCGGTCTGGGTGCAGCCGCGGAACGGGCACCCGGTGTGCGCACCCGGAGCAAACCGGGGACACTCGTCCCCCGTGACCGCACCGGCTTGGCTCGAAGTGCTCAACGAGACGCTGGACGCGTGCCGCACCCACGGCCGCGCCGATCTCGCCGAGCGCCTCCGCAGACGCCGTGACGCCCCCGCCGGCCAGATCCGGCTCGGCGTCCTCGGCTTCCCCAAACAGGGCAAGGGATACCTGCTCAACGCCGTCCTGAACGCGCCCGTGTGCGCGGTCGGCGACGCCGCGACCCCCGAAGTCCCCACCGAAATCGGCTACGCCGCCGAACCCGCCGCCACCCTGGTCGGCCGCTCCCGCGAACGGATCCCCGTCGCGGTCGACCGGCTCACCGGCGAGCTCGGCAACCGGCCGCCCGGCACGCTCAGCCGCGTCGAGGTCGGCGTGCCCCGGGAGCTCCTTTCGGCCGGGCTCGTCCTCGTGGACACCCCGCCGGTCGGCGACCCGCGCTCGCCGCGCACGGCCGCGGCGCTCGACCTGCTCGCCGAGGCGGACGCCGTGATCCTCGTCTCCGACGCGACCGCGCCGCTCAGCGCGGCCGAGCTCGCGCTGGCCCGGCACGTCCGCACCTGGTGCCCGCACGTCCTGCTGGCGCTGACCAAGATCGACGCTTCGCCCGGCTGGCGCGCGGTCGCCGAACGCAACCGCGGGATGCTCGCCGAGGCCGGGATCGACGCGCCCGTGCTGCCCGTTTCGGCCGTGGTCCGCCAAGCCGCGGCGAAGGCGGGTGACGCGGATCTCAACGCCCGGTCCGGGTTCCCGGATCTGCTCACCTGGATCGCCGAGCAGGCCGCGCGTCCGCCGGAGCAGTCCCGCGCGCTGCTCGCCGCCGTCGGGATCCGTGCCGCCGCGGCGGAGCTCGTCGAGTCGCTCCGCGACCGCATCGACACCGCGGCCCAGGACGCCGGGCTCGGCCAGGCGGCGCAGCTGCAGCGCGCGCAACGCCGGGCCGACGACCTGCGGCGGCAGAACACCCGGTGGCAGAACCTGCTTTCCGACGAGATCACCGACCTGATGGGCGACGTCGAGTACGACCTGCGCGAGCGGACCCGCAAGATCGTGAACACGATCGACCAGACCTTCGACGAGGGCGACCCGGCGAAGGTGTGGGACGAGTTCGCGCCGTGGCTGGACGGCGCGCTCGCCGACGCGGTCGAAACGAACTACGCGTGGCTGACCGAGCGGGCGCAGTGGACCGCGCAGGCGGTCGCGGCGTGCTTCGGCGCCCAGTACGACCGCGCCCTGCCCGAACTGCCCCTCGACGGCTCGGGTGTCGAATCCCTCGACGACGTCCGGCGGCCCAAGATCGAGAAGTTCAAGATCGGCCAGCAGGCCTTCACCGGGCTGCGCGGCTCGTACGGTGGCGTGCTGATGTTCGGCCTGGTCACCAGCCTGCCCTGGCTGGGCCTGCCGCTGATCAACCCGGTTTCGATCAGTGCCGGCGCGGCGTTCGCGGTGAAGACGATCCGCGACGAGGGCGGGATGCGGCTGCAGCGGCGGCAGGCGGTCGCCAAGATGGCGGCGCAGCGGCACGTCGACGACGTCTTCCTGCGCTTCAGCAAGGAAAGCCGGGACGCGATCCGCGTGGTGCAGCGCCGGCTGCGTGACCACTTCACCGCGCTGGCCGAGGATCTCGCGGACGAGCTGACGCGCGAACGCGAGACGATCATGGCCGGCACGGCGGAGCGGGAGCGGCGCACCGGGCACATCCGCCGGGAGATCGACCGCCTGGCCGCCCTGCACCAGCGCGCGGGCGAGCTCGGCACGATCGCCGGGCGGCAGCGGCGGGAGCTTTCGGCGTGACACAGGACGTTCGCGACCTGCTGCACGCCGCGGCCGGGCTCTACCGCGACGACCCGCGTGCTTCGGCGCTCCTGCAGGACTGCCTGCACCGGCTCGAGCAGCCGCTGCGCGTCGCCTTCACGGGGGCGCCGTCGTCGGGGAAGACGACGCTCGCCGCGGCGCTGGGGGAGTGGCCGACGCGGGCGCTGCGCGACCTCGTCCTGCTGGACGACCCCGGCCCGGCCGATGACTTCCCGGACGCGACCGTGCGGCTGGTGCGCCACCTCGAACCGGACGAGCTCGCGGCGGCGCACCCGCCGGGTGGCTCGCCGTTCGCGAAGCAGAGCGCGGTCAACTCGGTGCTCGTGCTGTCGCGGGCCGACGAGGTCGGCGCGGGCCGGATCGACGCGTTGCTCAACGCGAAGCAGCTGGCGCGCCGGGCGTGGCGGGAAGACCCGCTGTGCACGGGGTTCCTGGGGGTCATCGCCGTGGCGGGGCAGCTCGCGTACGGCGGGCGGTCGTTGCGCGACGACGAGTTCGACCTCCTGGCGGCGTTCGCCGCGGTGCCGCGCGAAGAGCTGGAACGGCACGTGCTGTCGGTGGATTCGTTCACCGACCCGGCGTTCCCCGGACCGATCACCGTGGACACCCGGCGCTCGCTGGTGGTGCGCTTCGGGATGTTCGGCGTCCGGCTCGCGCTGACGCTGATCCGTACCGGCTGCGACGACCGCGTCAAGCTGTCGGCGGAACTGGTCCGCCGCAGCGGTCTCGGCGAGCTGCGGGACACCCTCGCGGGGTGTTTCGTCGCGCGGGCCGAGGCGTTGAAGGCCCGCACGGCGATCATCCGGCTCGAGGCCCTGCTGGCGGCGCAGCCCCGCCCGGGCGGCGACCGGCTGGTGTCCCGGGTGGAGCGGTTCGCGGCCGCGGCGCACGACTTCCGGGAGCTGCGCCTGATCGCGGACATCACCGGTGGCCGCACGGCGCTCTCGGGCGAGCCCGCGGAGGAGGCGATCCGGCTGCTGGGTGCCCAGGGCACGGCCCCGGCCGACCGCCTCGGCCTGGACCCGGACGCGGACCCGGGCGACATCTACGACGCGGGCCTGGACGCGCTGCGGCGCTGGCGCCACGAGGCGGAACGGCCGGACCGCCCGCACGCGGAGCGCGCGGCAGCGCACGTCGTCGTGCGCTCGGCCGAAGGTCTGCTTGCCCTGTTCGCCTGAGTCACCCGGTTGACGGACGGGCGACCGCGACGCACCATAGACCGGTCTATGGTCCAGCGCCGGTCCGAAAGGGAACGCCCATGCCCGAAGACGTCCGCCCCCGCGTCCGGCTGTTCGGCGACCTCCTGGCGCACTGGGCGCGTGAACGCCCCGGCGACACCGCGCTGATCTTCGGCGACCGGTCCTGGACCTGGACCGAGTTCGACGAGCGGGTCCGCAGGCTTTCGGGCGCGCTCGCCGCCGCGGGCGTGGGCAAGGGCGACCGCGTCGCGTTCGTCGACAAGAACCACCCCGCGTGCCTGGAGACGACCTTCGCGGCGGGCGGGATCGGCGCGGCCAACGCGGTCGTTAACTGGCGGCTCTCCGGCGACGAACTCGCCTACGTCCTCGACGATTCGGGCGCGAAGGTCGTGTTCGCCGGCAGCGAATGCCTGCCCGTGCTCGACGCGATCCGCGACCGGCTGCCGGCCCTCGAGCGCGTGGTGGTCCTCGACGAGTACGAGGACTTCCTGGCCGCCGGCGAGCCCTACCGGGCGCCGGACCTCGACGAGGACGACGGCGTCCTGATCATGTACACCAGCGGCACCACCGGGTTCCCGAAGGGCGCGGTGCTGACGCACCACAGCGTGCTTTCCCACGGCATGGCCGCGGGCACCGCGTTCCCGATCGGGCCGGGCGACGTCAACCTCGTCGCGATGCCGCTGTTCCACGTCGGCGGCAGCTGCTACGCGGTTTCCGGGTTCCTCTACGGCGAACCGTCCTACCTGACGCGCGAGCCGGACGCGGCTTCGCTGTTCGCCGCGCTGCAGGCGGGGATCACGCACGCCTTCCTGGTGCCCGCCGTGGTCGCCGGGATCGCGCAGGCCGGTGAGGCCGCGCTCAAGGCGTTCTCCCGCCTGAAGTACCTCTGCTACGGCGCGTCGCCGATGCCGCTTCCCCTGCTGCGCACGGTACTGGCGGCCTGGCCGGACGTCCGGTTCGCGCAGGTCTACGGCATGACCGAGCTGTCCGGCGCGGTCACCGCGCTCGACCCGGAAGCCCACCGCGACGCCTCGCGTCCGGAACGGCTGGCGTCCGCGGGCACCGCACTGTCCGGTGTGGACATCCGGATCGTCGACCTGGTCACGCGCGAGGACACCGAGGTCGGCGAGGTCTGGATCCGCACCGAACAGCGGATGGCGGGCTACCTCGGCAACCCCGAAGCCACCGCGGAGACCATAGTGGACGGCTGGGTGCGCACCGGCGACGTCGGCACCCTCGACGACGGCGGTTTCCTGTTCCTCCAGGACCGCGTCAAGGACATGATCATCACCGGGGGCGAGAACGTCTACTCGCCGGAGGTCGAGCGGGTGGTCGCCGAGTTCCCCGGGGTCACCGAGGTGGCCGTGATCGGCGTACCGGACGACCGCTGGGGCGAACAGGTCAAGGCCGTCGTCGCCGGTGAACAGCTCGACGCCGACAAGATCGTCGAGTTCTGCCGGGAGCGCCTGGCCCACTACAAGTGCCCGCGCAGCGTCGACGTGGTGCAGGCGTTGCCGCGCAACGCGACCGGCAAGATCCTCAAGCGTTCGCTGCGCGAGCCGTACTGGCGGGACCGGGACCGGAACGTCTGATGCCCCCGGTCACGCGGCGGGCGTACTTCGAGGCCGCGCTGGACGTGCTGGCGGAGCACGGGTTCACCGAGCTCAACGTCGGCCGGCTCTGCCGCGCCCTCGGCGTCACGAGCGGGTCGTTCTACCACCACTTCGGGGGCTGGCCCGGGTTCGTCGACCAGCTCCTGGAGCACTGGGAGAACCGGCAGGTGCTCATCCTGCGCGAGCGGAACTTCGGCACGGGCGGCCCGTCGGCGGACTTCGCCGCGCTGATGGACCTGACACTCGGGCTGCCGCACCAGGCCGAGGCGGCGATCCGGGCGTGGGCGGCGAACGACGAAACCGTGCGGGCCGCCCAGAAGCGCGTCGACTCGGCGCGGCTGCGGACGGTCGGCAAGGCGGTGAAGGGCATCGTCGGCGACGGCGACCTCGCGCGGACCCTGACGTCCCTGGGCATGGCGATGCTGGTCGGCCACCAGCAGCTGGCGTCGGCGGGGGAGCACAGCGAGCTGGCGACGCTGCTGGCCGAATACACGCGGCTGGTGCACTCCCGCGCCTCGTGAGGGGTCAGGCGTTGCCGAGGATCCGGGCGATGGTGATCTCCAGGACCACCCGCTGCGGGTTCGGCTTGGGCCGGCGGTAGCGCGCGGCGTAGCGGGTTTCCGCGTCCCGCACCGACTCCGGGTCGTCGCGCAGGACGACCCGGCCCTCCAAAGTGGACCACGTGCGGCCGTCGACCTGGCAGACCGCGGCCGGGAGACCGTCGGCGCCCGCCTTGCGGGCCAGCCGGGCCTTCACCGAGCCGTCGCGCGTGATGACCCGGGCGATCCCGGTCTCGAAGTCGACGGTCACCCCGACCGCGACGACGTGCGGGGTGCCGTCCGGCCGGACCGTCGTCAGGGTGGCCAGGTGCCGTTCGGTCCAGAAGGCGCGGAAGTCCGCGCCGCGGTCGATCTCCATGCGGCTCACGCTAGTCCGTCCGGGCGGCGGTGCAGGGGTGAAACCACTCACGGTAATTGTAAGGAAAGTTTCTTAACAGTCTTGACCTCGTCTTGAACTTTCTGTCACGCTCGGGTTCGCCGTCGTCGCCGCAGCCCACGATGTCTGTCTTTACGGAGGACCGATGAAGAGAATCGTCCGGGCGGTGGTGGCTTCGGCCGCGCTCGCCGCCGGGCTGCTGAGCGTGCCGGCGACCGCGTCCGCGGCCGGAACGCCCTACGTGCCGGGAACCCTGCGCCCGTCCGTCTCGCAAGCGGCGCAGGACCAGGCCCTCCAGAAGTACTACGACTTCTGGAAGAAGAACTTCCTCACCACCAAGTGCGGCAGCGGCACCTACGCCGTGCTGTCCAAGGACGCCGACCACGCCTTCGTCGCCGAGGGCGAGGGTTACGGCATGACGATCTCGGCGATGATGGCCGACAAGGACCCGCAGGCCCGTGCGATCGTCGACGGGATCCTCAAGTTCGTCAAGGCGCACCCGTCGGTCAACGACAAGGACCTGCACGCGGCCGAGCAGGACTCGAACTGCAAGAGCGTCAACGGCAGCGACTCCGCCACCGACGGCGACCTCGAAATCGCCTACGGCCTGCTGGTCGCGGACAAGAAGTGGGGCAGCACGGGCTCGGTGAACTACAAGGCCGAAGCCGTCCGGATCATCACCGCGATCAAGAAGTCCGAGGTCAACGGCAGCACGAAGTTCACCCTGCTCGGCGACTGGGGCAACGACGCGGAGTACGAGAACAGCTCGCGGTCCTCGGACTGGATGCCGGGCCACCTGCGCGCCTTCGCCGCGGCGACCGGCGACGGCTTCTGGGACCAGGTCCGGACCCGCTCGGAGACGGCGGTGAGCCGGCTGCAGTCGTCGTACGCGCCGAACACGGGCCTGCTGCCGGACTTCGTGGTCACCACGAATTCGACGCCGAAGCCGGCGCCGTCGAACTTCCTCGAGGGCCCGAACGACGGCAAGTACAGCTGGAACGCCTGCCGTGACCCGTGGCGCCTGGGCGCGGACGCGATCTCGTTCTCCGGCAGCGCCGCGGCCGCGCAGGTCCGCAAGATGAACACCTGGATCAAGTCCGCGACGGGCGGCGACCCGGCGAAGATCCAGGGCGGTTACTCGCTGTCGGGCTCGAAGACCGAAAGCGGCCGGCACCCGTGCTTCACCGCCCCGTTCGCGGTGGCGGCGATGACGGACCCGGGCAGCCAGGCCTGGCTGGACAAGCTGTGGACGGCGGTCTCGACGTGGTCCCCGGACGCGACGGACTACTACGGAACGGGCATCACGGTCCAGGTCCTGCTCATCCTGAGCGGCAACTACGTGGCCGCCTAGGACGGCTCTCGCGGCGGCAGTCCCGCGGCGCGGTAGATCTCGTCGATCACGGTCATCGTCTCGACCGCGTCGGCCGCCGAGGTCTTGACCGGCTCGCCGCGCAGGACGGCCGCCGCGAACGCGTCCAGCTGGTAGGAGTACGACGCGCGGCGCGGGAAACGCTCCGCGCGGCGGGCGCCGTCCACCTCGACGCGCACGCGGTGGAACGCCTGCGGGGCCACCGGGTTCACGATCCGGATCGAGCCGCGCGAGCCGACCACCTTGGCGCTGATCTTCAGCAGCGTCGACGACCACATCGAGCACTCGATCCGCCCGGTGTGGCCCGACGGGAACCGCAGCTCGGCCGTCATCGCGCGGTCGACTCGCGGGTCTCGCAGCTTCGCCGTGGCCGCGACCACCGAAGGCGTCTCGCCGCCGCCGAAGGTGCGTGCCATGTGGACCGCGTAGCAGCCCGCGTCCATCGTCGCGCCGCCCGCGAGTTCGTAGTTGTAGCGGATGTCGGAGAACATCGGCAGCGGGAAGCACAACGCCGTCTCGACGCGCTGCAGCGTGCCCAGCTCGCCCGAGGCCACGATTTCCTCCACCCGCAGGGCCAACGGGTGGTAGCGGTAGTGGAACGCCTCCATCACGACGCGGTCGGACGCCGCCGCGAGGTCGGCGATCTCGCGTGCTTCGGCCGCGTTCGCCGTGAACGGCTTCTCGCACAGGACGTGCTTGCCGGCCGCCAGGGCCGCCCGCGTCCAGCGGCCGTGCAGGCCGTTGGGGAGCGGGTTGTAGACGGCGTCGACTTCCGGGTCTTCGAGCAGGGCTTCGTAGCCGGCGTGGACGCGGGGGATGCGATACCGGGTCGCAAACGCTTGCGCCCGGTCGAGCGCGCGGGCCGCGACCGCGACGACCTCGACCTCGGCGTTCGAAGAAGCGGGCTTGACCAGGGCAGCGGGGGCGATGCGAGCCGCCCCGAGGATGCCGATCCGCAGGCTCATGCGCGCAAGCTAGCACCGAACAAGATTTCAACAGCCAGTTGACCTCTTCAACAACGAGTTGTACCGTTCCGGCCAGCCGAACAGTGGAGGTCCGTTATGTCCCGTTCACGCGCCGTGCAGGCGGGTTTGCTCGCGAGCCTGGCCGTCCTGGTGACGGCCTGTGGTGGCGGTCCGGACGGCGCGGGCGGGACGTCACAGGCGGCCGGCGCGCCCGCGTCCGGCATCCCGGACACCGCGGCGATCGTCCAGGGCGTGCAGAAGGACGCCCAGCTCAACGCCGCCCTGCCGGCGAACGTCAAGCAGGCGGGCCTGCACCTGGCGTCCAACCTGCAGTCCGCGCCCAACAACTTCTACGCCGCCGACGGCAAGACCCCGATCGGCTACGAGGTCGACCTCGCCAAGGCGATCGCCGCCAAGCTCGGCGTCCCCGTCGCCCACCAGGACATGGCGTTCGGCTCGCTGATCACCAGCCTCCAGTCCGGCCGCATCGACCTGACCATGGCCGGCATGAACGACACCAAGGCGCGCCAGGCCCAGATCGACTTCGTCGACTACTTCACCTCGGGCATCACGATCATGATCCGCAAGGGCAACCCCGACGGCATCACCGGCCCGGACACCCTCTGCGGCAAGAACGTCGCCGTCGTGCAGGGCACCAGCCACCAGAAGTTCGCCGAAGCGCAGAGCGCGAAGTGCACGCAGGCCGGCAAGCCCGCGCTGACCGTCACCGCGACCGACAGCGACAACCAGAACCAGAACCAGCTGCGCACCGGCCGCGTCGCCGCGATCCTCAACGACCTGCCCAGCGCCGTCTACATCTCGCGGACCGCCGGCGACGGCAAGTTCTTCGAGGTCGTGCCGGGCGAGCCGATCGAGGGCGGGCCGTACGGCATCGGGGTCAACAAGCAGAACACGCCGTTGCGCGACGCCGTCCAGAAGGCCCTGCAGGCCCTCATCGCGGACGGCACCTACGGCAAGATCCTGCAGGCCTGGGGCGTCGAACAGGGTGCGATCAAGGAGGCCGTGGTCAATGGCGGGTCCTGAACCGCTCCCGATCGTCCGGCTCCGCCACTGGGGTCGCTGGGTCGCCGCCGTCGTCATCCTCGCGCTGCTCGTGCTGCTGGGCGTCGCCCTCGGCAACGCGCAGATCGAGTGGAGCCAGGTCCCGGACTTCGTCTTCTTCAAGGTGATGGCGACCGGCCTGCTCAACACCGTTTTGCTGGCGGTGCTGTCCCAGGCGGTCGCGATCGTCCTGGGCATCGTGATCGCCCTGCTGCGCCGCAGCGCCAACCCCGTCGCGCGGTGGTTCGCCGCCGGCTACATCTGGATCTTCCGCGGCCTGCCCGTGCTGCTGCAGATCCTGCTCTGGTACAACCTCGCGCTCGTCTTCCCGGTGATCCACATCCCGTTCCTGGTGAACGAGCAGACGAACGTGCTGATCAGCGCGTTCACCGCGGCGTTCCTCGGCCTGGCGCTCAACGAAAGCGCGTACATGGCAGAGATCGTCCGAGCGGGGCTCAACAGTGTCGACAGTGGACAGACCGAAGCGGCGAAGTCGATCGGCATGACCCCGGCCGCGACGCTGCGCCGGGTCGTGCTGCCGCAGGCCATGCGCGTGATCATCCCGCCGACCGGCAACGACTTCATCAACATGCTCAAGGGCACGTCGATGGCGTCGGTGATCGGCGTGACCGAGCTGATCCACGCGGCCAACAACATCTCGTCCAACAACCTGCTGGTGATGGAGACGCTGCTGGCCGCGGCCGTCTGGTACATGGTCGTCGTGACCGTCGCCGGCGTCGGCCAGCACTACCTGGAACGCGCGTTCGGCCAGGCCGACCGCGGTCCGCTCGCCCGCGCGGGCAAGGCGTTGCGCGGCGTGCCGCTGGTGAGGAGTGCCCGTGTCTGAGCCACTGCTGCGCGCCGTCGGCGTCCGGAAGTCCTACGGCCACACCGAAGTCCTCGGCGGCATCGACCTGGACGTCCGCAAGGGACAGGTCGTCTGCCTGCTCGGGCCGTCCGGCGCCGGGAAGAGCACCTTCCTGCGCTGCATCAACCACCTCGAGACCATCGACGCGGGCCAGATCTGGGTCGACGGCGAACCGATCGGCTTCCGGCAGCGCGGCGGGAAGCTGTACGAACTGCGCGAACGCGACGTCGCGCGCCAACGGCGGGACATCGGCATGGTGTTCCAGCGGTTCAACCTGTTCGCGCACCGGACGGCACTGGAGAACGTCGTCGAGGGCCCGATCCGGGTGCTCGGGCGGAAGCCGGACGACGCCCGGAAACAGGGGCTCGAACTCTTGGATCGAGTGGGGCTGGCGCACCGCGCCGACGCCTACCCGGCCCAGCTCTCGGGCGGGCAGCAGCAGCGCGTGGCGATCGCGCGGTCGCTGGCGATGAAGCCGAAGCTGATGCTGTTCGACGAGCCGACGTCGGCGCTGGACCCGGAGCTGGTCGGGGAGGTCCTCGAGGTGATGAGTACGTTGGCGGGGGAGGGGATGACGATGGTCGTCGTGACGCACGAGATGAGCTTCGCCGCGGAGGCCGCCGACGAGGTGGTGTTCCTGGCCGACGGCGCGGTCGTCGAGACGGGGCCGCCCTCGGAAGTGCTGAGCGCGCCGAAGCACGAGCGCACCCGGCAGTTCCTGGCGAGGATCCTCGCGTGACGCGGATTTCGCCCCGGTACCTGCTCCAGTTCGACGAGCCCGCCGGCTACCTCGACTTCGCCCGGTTCGGCCCGCCGTCGCACGCGGTGCTCGACACGACGGCCGCGCTGCTCGACCAGGCCACCACCGCCGGTCCGTCCACTGTGGACGAGCTGATGCGGCAGGAGGTCCGCGCCAAGGCGGCGGCCGCGCGGCTGTCCGGCTCGGACACCGACCACACGGTGCTGCTGCCGCACACGAGTCTCGGGCTGTTCCAGGCCGCGTTCAACAGCTCCGGCGACGTGCTCGTGTCGGCGGCCGAGTTCCCCGCCAACACCTACCCGTGGGCCCGCGCCGAGCAGGCCGGGCGGCTGCGGGTGCACCGGCTGACCGGCGGTTATGTCACGCCCGAGCGGCTGGCGGCGGCGTTGACGCCGGAGATCACCACGGTGAGCGTCAGCGCGGTCGACTTCCGCACCGGCTACCGCGCCGACCTCGCCGCCCTGCGCGAAGCCGTCGGCGACCGGCTCCTGGTCGTCGACGGGATCCAGGGCTTCGGCGTCGTCGAAGAGCCCTGGGAAGTCGCCGACGTCCTGGTCGTCGGCGGGCAGAAGTGGCTGCGCGCGGGCTGGGGGACCGGCTTCGCGGTGCTGTCCGACCGCGCGCTGGAGCGGATGGACCCCGTGCTGTCCGGCTGGACCGGCGCGCGCGACCCCGGCCTGTTCGACGATGAGATCCACCCGCCGGACGACACCGCCCAGGCCTGGTCGATCTCGAACCTCAGCCCGATCACGTCCGGCGCGTTCGCCGAGGCCCTCGAACTCGTCGAGGACGCCGGCGTCGGTGCCATCGCGGCGCGGATCGCCGAGCGGCTGGGCGCCTTCGAAGAGGTTTTGGCGTCCTGCGGCGCCGAAGTCGTCTCGGCGGTCGACCGCCGCGCGGGCATCCTGGCGTTCACCTTGCCCGGCCACCCCGCCGAACAGGTGGGGGCGGCGCTGGCGAACGCGGGGATCGCGGCGACCGTGCGGCCCGAGCACGTCCGGCTCTCGCCGCACGCGTCGACCCCGGTGGCCGCGGCGGACCTGCTCCGGCAAGCGCTGGAGACGCTGACGAAACCGCGGGAACCGCTGGTCGTCCCGGCCGCCGGGGCGACGACGCACGAGGTGCTCACCGCCCTGGTGCCGGCGATCCCGGGGCTCGCGGCGATGCTCGGGCCGGGCAACGAAGTCCTGCTGCACGACCTGAGCCGGCTGCCGGACTCGATCGTCGCCATCGCGGGCGACCTGACCGGCCGCAGCGTCGGTGGCCCGATGACCGACCTGCTGCTCGGCCTGGTCCGGCGCGGCACCACCCAGGACCTGACGAACTACCGCACGCACGGCCCGGACGGCCGTCCGATCCGCTCGTCGACGCTGTTCCTGCGGGACGCCGACGGGGTCGCGGTGGGCTGCCTGTGCGTCAACAGCGTCGACGCGTCCGCTTCGTCCGGCGGCAACGGCGAGCCGGAGACTTTCCCACCGGACGTCGACAGCCTGCAACGGTTCCTCGTCGACCGCGCGGTCGCGAAAGCCGGGATCCCGGTGGACCTGATGAAGAAACGGCACAAGGCGGCGGTGGTGCGGGAACTCGACGAAGCCGGTTATTTCCTCATCAAGGACGCGGTCGACCACCTGGCCGGGCGCCTCGACGTCACGCGCTACACGATCTACAACTACCTCAACGAAATCCGCGCCTGACGCTGCCCGATCAGACCTTGCCGCCGGGTGGCGCGGGGCGGACCATGGCGCGCATGACCGAACGGCGCGCCCTGGTGCGGCTGGAGCTGGACGACGAGTCGGACGCGGAGGAGTTCGACCGGCTCGCCCGCCGGCTGCGCGCCGAGCTGGGCGAGCTGAACGTCGACCTCCGCGCGCTGCCGGCCGAAGCCCCGGCGGGCGCGAAGGCGGCGGACCCGGTGACGGTGGGCTCGCTGCTGGTGGCGTTCAGCGCGGCGGGCGGGGTGTTCCCGGGACTGGTGGAGACGCTGAAGGAGTGGCTGGGCCGCCAGGCGGGCAAGCACAAGATCAAGGTGACGATCGACGGCGACACGGTGGAACTCGAGCGCGCGACCACGGCGGAGCGCCAGCAGCTGATCGAGGCCTTCGTCCGGCGCCATGGCTAGCCGGCCGTGAAGGCCCGGACCACTCGCACTCCACAAAGGACTCCACAGCAGCCGCGGCGACGGAGACACCGCACCGGCGAGCCGGGTGCATCCGATTTCCGCCTTTAGTAGGGCACCGGGCGTTTGCCGTTCCCGCGGACCGGTGCCGGGCATAGGGTTCATCCGCTCGAAGTCGCAGCCAACAAGGGAGAAGAACAGTGAGACGTGCCGTTCTCGCCGCGGTGGCCGCTGCCGCCGTGGCGTCCGCGCTCGTGGCCGCGCCGGCCGCGTCCGCGGCGCCCGCGCCGGCAGCCGGGACGATCGCCTGGGGGCCGTGTACCGATCCCACGCTCGTCGCCGCGGGCGCCGAATGCGGGTTCCTGGGGGTTCCGCTCGACTACTCGAAACCGCACGGCGCGCAGATCCAGCTCGCCGTCGACCGCGTCAAGCACAAGGTCGCCGACGCGCAGTACCAGGGTGTCATGCTGACCAACCCGGGCGGGCCCGGCGGCTCCGGCCTGCTGCTCGCCACCCGCGGGCCCCGCGTGCCGAACCACGCCGGCGACGCCTACGACTGGATCGGTTTCGACCCGCGCGGTGTCGGCGCCAGCAAGCCCGCGCTGAGCTGCGACCCGAACTACATGGACTACGACCGGCCGCAGTACGTGCCGTTCACGCCGCAGCTGGAGAAGACCTGGCTCGACCGGTCGAAGGGCTACGCCGAAGCGTGCGCGAAGAACAACCCGAAGGCCCTGCTGGAGAACATGAAGACGACCGACACGGTCAAGGACATGGACTCCATCCGGCAGGCGCTCGGCCAGAAGCAGCTGAACTTCTACGGCTACTCCTACGGCACCTACCTCGGCCAGGTCTACGGCACGCTGTTCCCGCAGAACGTGCGCCGGATGGTGCTCGACTCGACCGTCGACCCGCGGGGCGTCTGGTACGGCGACAACCTGAACCAGGACGTCGCGTTCGACCAGAACATCCTCATCTGGTTCGGCTGGCTCGCCCAGCACGACGACGTCTACCACCTCGGCAAGACGCAGGCCGCCGTGCAGCGCGTGGTCAACGAACAGCTGCTCAAGACCCAGTTCACCCCGGCGGGTGGCGTGATCGGCCCGGACGAGATCCTCGACGTCATCCAGCAGGCGTCGTACTACCAGCTGCGGTGGACGCTGCTCGGGGACGCGCTGTCGCGGTTCGTGAACAAGGGTGACTGGCAGAACTGGAAGTCGCTCTTCGAGGCCTTCGGCGGCCGCGGTGACGACAACGGCTACGCGGTCTACCTGGCCGTCCAGTGCACCGACGTCCAGTGGCCGCAGAGCTGGGAGCAGTGGAAGCGCGACAACTGGAAGACGTTCGCGAAGGCGCCGTACTTCACCTGGCAGAACGCCTGGTTCAACGCGCCCTGCCTGTACTGGCCCGCGAAGGCCGGCAAGCCGACCAAGGTCGACGGCAAGGGCGTCCAGAGCGTCCTGATGATCGACGAGACCCTCGACGCGGCGACGCCGTTCCCGGGCAGCCTCGAGGTCCGCAGCCGCTTCCCGGGTGCTTCCCTGATCGCGGAGCCGGGCGGCACCAGTCACGCGATCACCCCGCGCGGCAACGCGTGCGTCGACAGCAAGATCGCCGACTACCTGGCGACGGGCGCGCTCCCGGCCCGCAAGCCGGGTCGCACGGCCGACGTCGAGTGCGTCCCGCTGCCCCAGCCGACGCCCCCGGCGCCGACGGCGGCGAAGGCCGACGTGAGTGCCACCCAGGGTCTCGTCGCCGGGCGGTTCACCGGCTGACCTGCGTAAACCCTGCACGACGGGGTGTCGGGCCCAGAGCCCGGCACCCCGTCTTTTGCGCTCTCCGACACCGTGGGCTTTGTACTCGCGCGGACTTTGTGTTACAAAGTGCGGGTCAAGTTTGAAACGCAAAGTCCACGAAAGGAGGACGCCATGACTGGGGGACCGGCGTTCGCGCTCCAGGGCCTGACCAAGCGGTTCGGCCGGGTCACGGCGGTCGACGGCGTGTCCGTCGAGGTCGCGCGCGGCGAGGTCGTCGCGCTGCTCGGGCCGAACGGCGCGGGCAAGTCGACCACCGTCGACATGCTGCTCGGCCTGACCAAGCCCGACGCGGGGGAGGTCACCGTCGCGGGCGGCACCCCGCGCGGAGCCGTCGACCGGGGGCTCGTCGGCGCGATGATGCAGAACGGCGCGCTGCTGGGGGACGTCACGGTCGGCGAGATCGTCGACCTGGTCGTCTCGACGCACGTGAAGCCGCTGCCGGCGAAGGAGGTGATCGCCCGGGCCGGGCTCGAGAACCTCGTGAAGCGCCGCTGCGGCAAGCTTTCCGGCGGCGAACGGCAACGCGTCCGGTTCGCGCTCGCCCTGGCCGGCGACCCGCGGCTGCTCGTGCTGGACGAGCCGACCGCCGCGATGGACGTCGACGGGCGGCGCGCCTTCTGGGCGGCCATCCGCGAGTACGCCGGCACGGGCCGGACCGTCCTCTTCGCGACGCACTACCTCGCCGAGGCCGAGGACTACGCCGACCGCGTGGTGCTGATGCGCCACGGCGCCGTCGTCGCCGACGGCCCGGTCGCCGAGGTCCGCGCCGCGGTGTCCGGGCGGGTCCTCAAGGCCGCCGTGCCCGGCGCGGCCGAAGCCGGCCTGCTGGGCCTGCCGGGCGTCACGAGCGTGCAGCTGCGCGCCGGCCGCGCCGAGCTGGCGTGCGCCGACTCCGACGCCGCGATCCGCGCTCTCCTGGCCGCGTACCCGCAGGCCGCCGACATCGAAATCACCGCGCTGGGCCTCGAAGAAGCCTTCCTGGCGCTGACTGCCGAGGAGGCGGCCGCGTGAACACGACCTACCTGAGCCTGGAGATCAAGCGGATCGTCCGGAGCCCGCAGTTCACGATCTTCACCATCGGCATGCCGACGGCGATGTACCTGCTGTTCGGGTCCATCTTCGGCGACACCCTCCTGGACAACGGCCTGCACTCGAGCACCCAGACGATGATCACCATGGCGGCGTACGGCGCCAGCGGCGGTGCCCTGTTCACCGGCACCCGCGTGGCCCAGGAACGCACGGACGGCTGGCAGCGCCAGATCCGCCTCACGCCAATGCGCGGCCCCGGCTACCTGGCGGTGAAGGTCGCCTCGGCGATGGCCGTCGCCCTGCCGGTGCTCTTGGTCATCTTCCTCGTCGGCTTCCTGCGCGGCGAGCAGCTCGGCCTGGCCGACTGGGGCCGGCTGCTGGTCTACCTGTGGGCGGCCACCCTGCCGTTCGCCGTGCTCGGCCTGGCGATCGGCCTGTTCGGCAAGGGCGACACGGTCGGCGCGGTGACCGGTGCGCTGATGATGCCGCTCGGCATGCTCGGCGGCCTGTGGATCCCGCTCGAGTTCCTGCCCGGCTGGATGACGGCGCTGGCGCACTTCGTCCCGACCTACTGGCTGCGCCGCGTCGGCATCGACCCGTTGACCCACGCCTCCGGGACCTGGGTCGCGGTGCTCGTGCTGGCCGGCTGGCTGGTCGTGCCCGCCCTGATCGTGGTCCGCCGGTTCCGGCTGGACACGGCCAGGCTGTGAATGCTTGTTAACCTCCGTGCAGTACTGAGGGGTCTGCGCGGACGAAGGGCGGGACGGGTGGACGACGAGCCGATGTCGGCGGAGGAGTCGCTGAACCTGATCGCCCAGCAGAACCGGCGCAACCGCCGGGAACTGGGCGGGGGCCCCGCGCGCATGCTCGCGGCGTGGGCCCTCGCCTGGCTGCTCGGCTGGGGTTTCACCTACTTCGCGACGCAGACCTCGAGCGTGCCCGGCTGGATCTGCGGGGTGCTCGTCACCGTGCTGTTCCTCGCCGCGATGGGCTACACCGCGTTCGTCAGCGCGCGGGCCGGCCGGGGCATCCGCGGCCCGTCGCGGACCGCCGGCGCGATGTACGGCTACAGCTGGGCCCTCTCCGCGATCGGGCTCTCCGTGATCGACATCCGGATCACGGACTTCGCCGCGCTGGACTCCGACCAGGTGTCGCTGCTGTGGTCGGGCACCTGGCTGCTGCTCACCGGCGTCATGTACCTCGCGGGCGGCATGCTCTGGCAGGACAAGCTGATGTACGGCCTCGGCGCGTGGATGATCGTGTCCTCGGCGCTGAGCGTGCTGGTCGGCTTCCCGGTGAACTTCCTGGTGCTGACGCTCTGCGGCGGGGGCGGGTTCCTGCTCGCGGCGATCGTGTACTTCGTCCGCGAGAAGCGCCGATGAGCGAACTGCCGCAGCTCGACCCGGTCATCCACGCCCAGGCGCGGCTGCGCGTGACGGTCGCGCTCGCCGGCCTGCACGCCGGCGACCAGATCACCTTCCCGCGGCTGCAGCAGCTCCTCGACATGACGGCCGGCAACCTCTCGACGCACCTGCGCAAGCTCGAGGACGCCGAGTACGTCGAGATCACCAAGGCCTACGAGCACCGCACGCCCGTGACGCTGGTCCGGCTGACCGCCGCCGGGCGCGCGGCGTTCGAGAGCTACACCAAGGCGCTGCACCAGCTGCTGGACGCCACCGGCGGCGACTGACGTGGCTCGCTGGGTGATCCACCTCGACCTGGACGCCTTCTACGCGTCGGCCGAGCAGCTCACCCGCCCGACGCTGGCCGGGCGCCCGGTGCTCGTCGGCGGGCTGGGGCCCCGCGGCGTCGTCGCGGGGGCGAGTTACGAGTCGCGCGCGTTCGGGATCAAGTCGGCCATGCCGATGGCCCAGGCGCGACGGCTGCTGCCGGCCAACGGCGTGATCGTGCCGCCGCGGTTCCGCGTCTACGAACGGCTGAGCCAGGAGGTCTTCGCCGTCGTCACGGCGGTGGCGCCGCTGCTGGAGAAGATCTCCCTCGACGAGGCCTTCGCCGAGCCACCTTCGCTCGTCGGCGCTTCTTTCGACGACGTCACGGAGTTTTGCGCCTCGCTGCGGGCCCGGATCCGCGCGGAGACGGGCCTGGTGGCGTCGATCGGCGCGGGCAACGGCAAGCAAATCGCGAAGATCGCGTCGGACGAAGCCAAACCGGACGGACTGCTGGTGGTCCCGCAGGGCACCGAGCGCGAGTTCCTGGCGCCGCTGCCGGTGCGCGCCCTGTGGGGGATCGGGCCGGTGGCCGAGGGGAAGCTGCGGTTCATCGGCGTCCAGACGCTCGGGCAGCTCGCGGCACTGTCCGAACAGGACGCGGTGGCGACGCTCGGCGGCGTGGTCGGCCGCGACCTGCGCCGCCTGGCGACCGGCTTCGACGACCGCCCGGTGGCCGACCGCGGCGAGACGAAGCAGGTCAGCGCGGAAACGACGTTCGACTCGGACATCATCGACCTGCCCACGCTGCGCGCGGAAGTCCGCCGGATCGCGGTGGGGGCGCACAAACGGCTCCTGAAGGCCGAGCGCGTGGCGCGCACGGTGGTGATCAAGCTGCGCCACACGGACATGCACACGGTGACCCGTTCGGAGACGATCTCGGCCCCGACGGACGACCTGGCGGAGCTGTCCGCGACGGCCGAGCGGCTGCTGCTGGACCCGGCGGAGTTCGGCGGCATCCGGCTGGCGGGGGTCGCGTTCAGCGGCCTTTCCGTGCCCCACCAGGACGCTTTGTTCACCCTCGCGGCCCCTTCAACGCCGTCACCGTCGACAGTCGTCTCCGCGGCGCCGGCACCCGTCGCCGCCCCTTCGGAGTGGCGCCAGGGCGACGACGTGGTCCATGCGGAGTTCGGCACGGGCTGGGTCCAGGGCGCGGGCCACGGCCGGGTCACGGTCCGGTTCGAGCACCGCACGTCCGGCCCCGGCGTGGCCCGCACCTTCCCGCAGACCGACCCGGCCCTGACCCGCGGCGATCCCGGCGACTGCCTCCGCTGAACGATGACTACTCGGCCGAGCAGCCCTGCAGCTTGGCCACTTCCTGGCCCGCGATGAGGAACGCGCCGACGCCGTAGGCCGCCGTGTCGGTGGCGCGCGCCGTCGCCGGGCGGTCGCCGACCGGCTGGACGTAGCCGACCAGGCCGGACGCCTGCAACGACTTCGTCGACAACGCCGTCCAGGCCTTGTCCACCACCGGGCGGTACCGCGCCGCGTCGAGGATGCCCGCGGTGATGCCCCAGCCGATGCCGAAGGTGAAGAACGCCGTGCCGCTCGTCTCCGGGCCGCCGTGGTCCCACGGGTTCAGCAGGTCCGAGTTCCAGAAGCCGTCACGGCGTTGCGTCGCGGCCAGCGTGGCGGCCATCTTCTTGAACACCCGCAGGTATTCCGGGCGACGCGGGTCGTTCGCCGGGAGGACCTGCAGGACCTTCGTCACCGCGGCCAGCGCCCAGCCGTTGCCGCGCGACCAGAACACCCCCGAGCCGGTGAATCGCGCGTCGCGGTACCACAGGCCGGTGCGCTCGTTGAACAGCTTGTGTTCCGACGACCGGAACAGCTGATCCATCGCGTCCAAATAGGACGGATCGTGGTCGATCGCGCTCATCCGCGCGAACGAAGGCATCGCCATGTTCAGCGCGTCGACGTAGTTCCAGTAGTCCCGGTGCCCCGCCTGCACCGAAGCGACCTCGTCCTTGATGCGCGTGCGGATCGAGTCGAGGGAGATCTCCGGGTGGAAGTAGGTGTACAGGTCCAGGTACGCCTCGCCGGCGGCCTGGTTGTCCGGGAAGAACGGCCGCTTCGGGTCGAGCGGCAGCTGGTAGCCGTTGGCCTGCGCCCACGGCAGCGTCTTGTGGTTCGACTGGCCGGTGGTCCGGACCAGCGCGAGGTTGCCGACGTGGAACGTCGCGTTCTGCCAGTCCGGGGCGTCGAGGTTCGTCCCGTTGGTCACCCAGTAGTTGCCCGCGGCGACCATCTGGCCGGTGATCGGGCAGGCCGCCGATGCCGCCGCCACCGGAGCGGTGAACAGGCTGCCTGCCACCGCCGCGGCCGCGAGCACGCCGATGCCACGAATACCCGGGAAACGCATGGAAGCGTCCTCCTCAGCACGTCATGGCGGCGGGTGGGTCGCAGCGAGTGAAGCGCGTCCCGGTAACCGTGTCAAGGTACCGATCACCGGTACGCCGCAACGGTTTCCAGCAGCCGGCGGCACGCGGACTCGGCGCCGTCGGCGTTCTTCGCCAGCACCAGCGTCAGCACCCGGGAATGCGCGACGAGCGTGTCCGCCGGTTCGCCCTGCGCCCGCAGCGCCGCCACCACCGGCACCTGCAGCTGCGCGATCAACGTGTTCCCCGAAGCGCGGACCAGCGCGGCGTGGAACTGCGCATCGGCGGCCATGAAGGCCGCGGTGTCTTCGGCGTCGGCCATCTGCGTGTAGGCCGCCGCCATCGCCGAAAGCTCGTCGGGACGCCGGTGCCGCGCCGCCATCCGCGCCGCCTGCGGCTCGATGGCCAGCCGCAGCTCCAGCAGCTCGCGCAGGTGCTCGCGGCCACCGGGACCGCCGACGCGCCAGGCGATGACGTCCGGGTCGATCGCGTCCCACGCCTCGGGCGGCAACGTCCAGGTGCCGACCCGCGGGCGCGCGGTGACCATCCCCTTGGACTCGAGCACGCGCAACGCCTCGCGGACCACCGTGCGGGACGCGGAGAACCGGCGGCCGAGCTCCTCGGGGACGAGCGGCTGCCCGTCCCCGAGGACGCCTTCGACGATGAGCCTGCCCAGTTCGTCGACGATGCGCGCGTGGAGGTTCCGCACCGCTACTCGGGCAGGCCGACGCGGCGCTCCCCGCTGCGCAGCTGCTGCAGCACGACCGCGATCACGAGCAGGGCGCCGTGCGCGACGTTCTGCCAGAAGGGGTTGATGCCCAGGCCGGACATGCCGTTGTCGAGCACGCCCAGGATGATCACCGCGAGCACGGTCGAAATGATCGAACCGCGGCCGCCCTTGAGCATCGTGCCGCCGAGCGCGGCACCGGTGACGGCCTGCAGCTCCAGGCCTTCCGACCCGGAAACCGGCTGGCCCGAGCCGGTGCGCGCGGTGATCAGGATGCCCGCGACCGCCGCGACCACGCCGGCGAGGGCGTAGACGCCGATGATGTACCGGTTGATGTTGATGCCGGCCAGCCGCGCGGCCGTGTCGTTGCCGCCGATCGCGTAGACGTTGCGGCCGATGTCGGTGTACTTCAGCAGGAAGTGCAGCAGCGCCGCGACGATCAGGAACACCCACACCAGCGAGGGCAGCCCGAGCACGGATCCCTTGGCCAGGAAGATGAACAGGTCGTCGCCGCCGGTGTAGCCCTGCGACTTGCCGTCCGAGATGACCTGCGCGACCCCCTTGTAGGTGGCGAGCATGGCCAGCGTCGCGACCACCGGGTTGACCCGGCCGAAGATGATGATCATGCCGTTGATCAGGCCGCAGACGATGCCGATGCCGATCGCGGCGAGGATGCCGACCTCGGCGTTGCCGGTCGAGGTGAACACCATCGCCGAGACGACGGACGCGAGCCCGGCCATCGAGCCGACCGAGATGTCCAGCGCGCCCAGGATGATCACCAGCGTCTGGACCAGGGCCAGCAGCCCCATGATGGTGATCGCGCTGCCGATCAGCAGCAGGTTGTTGGTGCGCAGGAAGTTGTCGTTCAGGATGCTCAGCAGGACGATCAACGCGATCAGCGTGATGATCAGGCTCGAGTTCTGCACGCCGATGCCGGTGAGCACGCGGCGCGCGGCGCTCGGCTGGGCCGGCGCGGCGGGGGCCGTCGTTTCCTTCGTGGGGGTACTCATGCGCCGACCTCGCCGGCGCGCGGCGCGGCTACTCCTGTGACATGTGATTCGTTCGCAAGCTCACTCATGCGCCGATCTCCTGGGCTTCTTCCACGGCTGGTTCGGTTTCGGGGATGGCGAGGGTCAGCACGGCTTCCTCGGTCGCTTCGTCGCGGCCGAGCTCGCCGGCCAGCCGCCCGGCGCGCATCACGAGGATGCGGTCGGCGAGCGTCAGCACCTCGGGCAGGTCGGAGGAGATGACCAGCAGCGCGATGCCTTCCGCGGCGAGGCCGTCGATGATCCGGTAGATCTCGGCCTTCGCGCCGACGTCGACACCGCGGGTGGGCTCGTCGAGGATCAGCAGCTTCGGCCGCCGCGCGAGCCAGCGCGCGAGGACGGCCTTCTGCTGGTTGCCCCCCGACAGCTTCCGGACTTCCTGCTCCATCGACGGCGTACGCACGCGAAGCTCGCGTACGTACTCCTCGACGAGCGCGCGTTCCTTCGCGCGCTTCACGACGCGAAAGCGGCGAAGGCGGTCGAGAACGGCGATAGAGACGTTGTCGCGTACAGACCGCTGCATGAGCAACGCGTCCGTCTTGCGCTCTTCGGGCGCGAAGCCGATCCCGGCCTTCACGGCGTCACCCGGGTTGTGCGCGCGAAGCCGCTTCCCGTCGAGTTCGACGGTCCCGGACCGGATCGGCAGGTCGCCGACGATCGCGCGGGCCAGCTCCGAGCGTCCGGCGCCGACCAGCCCGGCGAGGCAGACGACTTCGCCCGCGCGGACCTGCAGCGAGATGTCGTGCACGTCGTCGGTCGTGACGTCGGTCAGCTTGAGGACGACGTCGCCGGTGTCCTGCGTGACGCGGCGCTCGAGCGCCGACAGGTCACGGCCGATCATCATCCGCACCAGGCCGGGCTCGTCGGTCTCCGAGACCTGCTGGACGCCGACGAGCTTGCCGTCGCGCAGCACCGCGACGCGGTCGGCGAGCTGGAAGATCTCCTTCATCCGGTGCGAGACGTAGACGACCGCGACGCCGCTGTCGCGCAGCCGGCCGATCAACCGGAACAACGCCTCGACCTCGTGCTCGGACAGCGACGACGTCGGTTCGTCGAACGCGATCACCTTCGGCGGCGCGGCCGCGGTGAGCACGCGCAGGATCTCGACGAGCTGGCGCTGCGCTGGCGACAGCGCGGTGCCGAGCGTCGAAGGGTTGAGGACACCTTCGAAGCCGTACTCGACGAGCGCGTCGTGCGTCGCCTTCGTGAGCGTGCGGCGGTTGAAGAGGCGCGCCTTCGCGGGCAGTTCGCCGACGAAGACGTTCTCCGCCACCGAAACGTGCGGGATGATCTCGGGTTCCTGGTAGATCACGCGGACCCCGGCGGCCATCGCCGCGCGTGGGGTGTCGAACGCGACCTCGGTGCCGTCGAGGAGCAGGCGCCCGTCGTCGGGACCCTGGTCACCGGAGAGGACGCGCAGGAGCGTCGACTTCCCGGCGCCGTTTTCCCCCATCAGCGCGAGCACTTCGCCGGAGCGGATCTCCAGCGAGACGTCGTCGAGGGCGGTGACGCCGGAGAAGCGCTTGCCGATGCCCTCGACGGCGAGCGCGGGAGCGGAGCTGGACATGGTGATCCTTCGGCGGTGGGGCCCGGGCCCGGCACCTTCCCGGGAAAGTGCCGGGCCCGGGAGTTCGGTCAGGTGCAGTTGACGCCGGCCTGCTTGTAGTTGTCCTTGTTGACGATCGTGGTCTTCGCGATCGTCTCCGCGGGCAGTGCCTTGCCGTTCTTCACCTTGTCCACCAGCACCTGGATCGCCGAGCGGCCGACCTCGGCGCCGGAGATGTAGAGCGCGGACTTGTTGCCGGTGTCCTTGCCGGCCGCCCAGTCCTTGCAGTCCAGGTAGGCGCCGAGCCCGACGCCGATGATGTTGTTCGCCTGCACGCCGGAGTTGGCCAGCGCCGTCACGACACCGGTCTCGTTCTCGTCGTTGCAGCCCCACACGACCCAGTGCTTGACGCCCGGGTTGGAGCCGATCACCGCGCCGGAGCGGTTCTGGGCGTCGACGGGGGAGTTGTCGGTGCCGACGTCGATCACCTGGACGTCCGCGCCCGCGGACTTGGCGAACGCCGTCTTCGCGGCGTTGACGCGGTCGGTGCAGACGCTCAGGTCCTGCTTGTAGGCGCTGATGATCTTCGTGTCCGCGGCGGTCCAGCCGGCGGCCTTGAAGAGCTTCCCGGCCTCGGTGCCGACCGAGTCGCCCATCTGGCTGCCGTTGAAGCCGACGAAGGGGGCCTTCGCGCCGGTGCCGTCCTTGATGACGTCGTCCGAGGCGATGAGCGGGATGCCGGCGCTCTTGGCCTTGTCGATCACCTGCGGGCCGATGGCCTGGTCCGGGACGACGATGGCGACGCCGTTCGCGCCCTGCGCGACCGCGGCGTCGAGTTCGGTGATCGCCTTGTTGGCGTCCTGGCCGAGGTTGACGACCTTGAGCTCGACGCCGAGCTCCTTCGCCTTCTCCTGCGCCCCCTGCGCCTGCTCGACGAAGTACTGCTGGTCGCCCTGTTTCTGCAGGTAGTACAGGGTGATCTTGCCGTTGGCGGGCGCCTGCTGCTGCGGGGCGGCGGTGTCCTTGCCGGAGGAGCACGAAGCCATCAGGACACCGGAAATCAAACAACAACCAACAACGCTCCAGGTGCGCAACCTGTGCGGGTATGTGGACATCGAGTGCTCCCATGGGGGCCGGGGACGAGTGTTGCTGGCGGGTTACCGCCGGGTGACTCGTATTACAAAACACCCGTTCGTGGAGCGTCAAGGCGCAGTTAGCGGAGCGAGACCTACTCTCCGTAGTTGCATCGTGGCATGCTCGCCGGTCATTTATCGTATTTTTTCCGGCCTGTCCTGCGCGTTGTCCGGTTTTGTCCTGTGCGAATGTTCTGATTGGTGTTGTCGACTGTGGTGGAAGTTGGTGTTGATCGGGACGCCGTACCTGCCGGGTTCGTCCGGATGGCAGGATGGCCGGACCACGTCCGGAGGGGGACCGATGACGAAGTACCGCGTCGCCGCGCTCGCCGGGGTCGCCGTCCTGGCGGCCGCGTGCAGCAGCCCGCCGCAGTCCGGTCCGGCGCCGACGCCGTTCCCCGAGACGCCTTCCTTCTCGGCCGCTCCGGAGGGCTCGTTCAGCGTCGTCGCGACCGGCGACGTCCTGATCCACCCGGCCCTGACCGAACAAGCCGAGGCCGACGGCGGCGGGAAGATCGACTACCGGCCGCTCCTCGCCGGGGTCAAGCCGCTGATCTCCGGCGCCGACCTCGGGATCTGCCACCTCGAGACGCCGCTGGCGCCGGAAGGCGGCCCGTACAGCGGGTACCCGTCGTTCAGCGCGCCGCCGGAGATCGCGGACGCGCTCAAGGACACCGGCTACGACACCTGCTCGACGGCGTCCAACCACACGATCGACCAAGGCGCGGACGGCGTCTCGCGCACGCTGGACAAGCTCGACGACGTCGGGATCAAGCACACGGGCTCGGCGCGGTCGGCTGCGGAAGCGGGGAAGCCGCTGATCCTCGACGTCCACGGCGTCAAGGTCGCGCAGGTGTCGTACGCCTTCGGGTTCAACGGCATCAAGGTCCCGGCCGGGAAGCCGTGGCTGGCCAACCAGATCGACGTCGGCGACGTCCTGGCGGCGGCTCGTCGCGCACGCGAGGCGGGTGCGCAGGTCGTGATCGCGAGCCTGCACTGGGGCGTCGAGTACCAGCACGACCCGACGGCCGAGCAGCGGTCCCAGGCCAAGAAGATCCTGGCGTCCGACGACGTCGACCTGATCGTCGGGCACCACGCGCACGTGGTCCAGCCGTTCGAGAAGATCGGCGGCAAGTGGGTGGCCTACGGGCTCGGCAACAGCGTCGCCCGCCACTCCGAGCCGCGCGGCGACACGGAGGAAGGTGCGGCGGCCCGCTTCCGCTTCGTCCGCGACGGCGACCGCTGGAAGGTCGACAAGGCCGAGTACATCCCGACGTACATCAAGCTCGACGCCCCGATCCGCCTCCTCGACTTGTCGACAACCCCGCCGTCACCACAGTTCACCAAGGCCCTGGCCGACACCGACAAGAACATCCTGAGCCTCAAAGCGGACAAAGCCGGCCTCACTCGCCCCGGCAAGTAGAGGCTTCACGCGTGATCAGGGAGGCATCACGCGTGATTGGGAGGGCATCACGGTGATGCCCCGCCAATCACGTGGAGTTGCCCCGTGGGGCCGGACACCTTGATTCCAGACAGTGGTCTGGAGGGAGGATGTCCTGGTGTCTCGCAGGTCGAAGTATC
>NZ_JBSGDR010000012.1:0-276665 GCF_053602455.1 Amycolatopsis sp. NPDC004378 | reverse complement strand
CGGGTGTGCCGGCGGGGGTCCTCCCCGCGGGGGGCGGGGGGGGTGTGTGCCTCCGCGCTGCCGCCCTTACCACCACGATCGCCCGTGCCCTGCAGGCGGAGCTGCCCGATCCTTGGCTCACGTTCGGCGTAGACACCACGCACGCCGGGCCGGCCGCGTGTGCGCGGGCGGTCGCCGCCCGGATCGCTAGTTCGCGCTCGCCGGCGCCGTCGCCACCGCCGACTCGCCGAACCTGATCCCCTTGGCCTCCTTGCCGATCGCCGTCAGGACCGCGACCGCCACGAGCCCCGGCACCACCGTCCACAGGAGAGCCGAGGTGTACCCGTGGGACTCCGCGATCGCCTGCTGGATCGGCAGGTTCAGCGCCGCGAGCAGGTTGCCCAGCTGGTAGGTCACGCCCGGGTAGAAGCCGCGGATCGCGTCCGGGGACATCTCCGTCAGGTGCGCCGGGATCACGCCCCACGCGCCCTGCACCATGACCTGCATCAGGAACGAGCCGAGCGCGAGCATCCCGGCGCCGTGGTCGAAGGCGAAGATCGGGATCACCGGCAGGCCCAGCACGGCCGCCGTGACGATCGTCCGCCGCCGGCCCAGGCGTTCCGACAGCGTGCCGAACGTCAGGCCGCCGATGATCGCGCCGACGTTGTAGAGCACCGCGATCCACGTGCTCGTCGACGCGCTGAGCCCGGCGCCGCCGTTTTCGTGGGCCTTCAAGAAGCTCGGGTAGACGTCCTGGGTGCCGTGGCTCATCCAGTTGAACGCCGTCATCAGCAGGATCAGGTAGCCGAAGCGGCGGATCACCTTCGGGTTCAGCAGGATGTCCTTGACCGACGTCCGCGTCACGCGCAGCTTCTCCCGCGTGGCCTCCCAGACCTCCGACTCGCGCACGCGCGCCCGGATCAGCAGGCTGATCAGCGCCGGGAAGATGCTCAGCACGAAGATCCAGCGCCACTCCAGGTTCAGCGCCGAGTGGAACAGCAGGTACGCCAGCGCGGCCAGCAGGTAGCCGATCGAATAGCCCACCTGCAGCAGGCCCGAGAAGAACCCGCGGCGCGCCACCGGGATCTTCTCCATGGCCAGCGCGGCGCCGAGCCCCCACTCGCCGCCCATGCCGACGCCGTAGACGAACCGCAGGATCAGCAGCACGGTGAAGTTCGGCGCGAACGCGCACAGCAGGCCCGCCACCGAGTACAGCAGGACGTCGGCGATCAGCGGGACGCGCCGGCCCACGCGGTCGGCCCAGAGGCCGAACAGCAGCGCGCCGACCGGGCGCATGACCAGCGTCGCCGTGGTGATGAACGCCAGCTGCGTCGCCGTCGCGCCGAACGACTTGTCCTTGGCGATGTCGGCCAGGACGAACACGACGAGGAAGTAGTCGAACGAGTCCATGCTCCAGCCGAGCAGCGCCGCGAGGAACGCGTTGCGCTGATCGGAAGTAAGCGCTTTCTTGTCTGCTGCGGACGCCGCCTGCCGATCCGTCACGTTTGCCCCGTCCCGTCGGTTCTTCACCGGTAGACCTCAGGGCTGGTCTAGCACCCACCACCCCGTGCGGGCAAGGGTCACAGGGCGACGCGCGTGCGCACGCGGCGGCCGACGTCGCGGGCCCACGCCTTGATCCGGTCCCAGTCGCGGAAGTCGCCCGCGCGGTGCCCGGACGCCATGAGCTTCGGGATCAGGCCGCGCACGGTCGCCGGGTCGAGCCTGCCGCCGAAGGTGGCGGTGCGCTCCGCGTCGATGCGCGCGGCCAGCAGCGCCACCTTCGCCGGCAGGCTGACCTGGTGGCCCGCCGTGCCGGGCCCGCACGGCCCGCTGTGGAACAGCCAGACCGGGCGTTCGGCGAGCGCCCGCGCGTTGCGCTCCAGCAGCCGGACGGCCTCGGGCCGCCAGCGGTGGTAGTACAGCGCGCTGCCGACGATGACCGCCGCGTAGTGGTCCACGGTGGCCACGTCGGCCGCGTCGCGCACGTCCACGCTCAGGCCGCTTTCGCCGAGCTCGGCGGCGATGACCTCGGCGATCTGCCGGGTTCCGCCGTGGCGCCCGGCGTAGGCGACGAGGACTGCGGTCATGCGCACCATTGTCGGCCTTGCCGGGCCGGACTGCGCCGTGGGCCGGGCACGATCCGCCATACGGGCGCTTCCCCGTTGCTCTGCGTGGGCATCCGAGTACCCGCGGCAGCTCAGTCCGGTGACAGGAAGGCCGGCCGCTCCCCGGGGTCGGGCTCGTCGTAGTAGCGGTGGAACACAGCGGTCTGGCCACCCGAGACCGGCGGCACGATCCAGCTCCAGTCGGCCGGGCACCGCCGCCCGGCCCGCTCCTCGCGGTCCAGGTGGGACAGGAACCGCTGCGACTCGGTGTGGTGGTCGGCCATCGTCACGCCCGCGGCGTCGAACGAGTGCTGCACCGCCAGCGTCAGCTCGACGAGCGCCCGGTCGCGCCACAGGGTGCGCTCGTTCGCGGTGTCCAGGCCCATCAGCTCGGCGATGACCGGCAGGAGGTCGTAGCGCGCTTCGTCGGCCAGGTTGCGCGCGCCGATCTCGGTGCCGAGGTACCAGCCGTTGAACGGCGCGGCCGGGTAGGTGACGCCCCCGATCTCCAGCGGCATGTTGCTGATCGCGGGCACGGCGTGCCAGCGCAGCCCGAGCCCGGCGAACCAGCGGTGGTCGGGGTGGGTCAGCGGGACCTCCAGGACGGCGTCCGCGGGGATCGTGAACAGCCACGGGTCGCCACGGTCCGCCTCGACCAGCAGCGGGAGGACGTCGAAGGACCCTCTTCGCTCGGGCGGGCGCCAGCCGAGTCTCCGCACCCGCTCGGTGAAGTCGGCGTAGCGCGGGTCGCCGAGCACGGATCCGTCGTCCAGGCGGTACCCGGCGTAGCGGATCAGCTGTTCGTTGTGGATGCGCGGGCCGGGCGTGTCCGGTGTGTCCGGGGCGAAGATCGTGACGGTCGGCCGGATCCGGCCGCCGCGGGTGGCCTGGCGGAGGTGGGCCACGCACTCGCCGGCGATCGCGGCGGGGTCGATGACGCGGCGCCGGTCGCGGATCCGGAGGCTGTTCCAGTAGAGCCTGCCGATGCACCGCGCGGAGTTGCGCCACGCGACGCGCGCGCCGTAGGCCAGCTCGGCCGCGGTGTGCCGGTAGGTGCCCGTTTCGGCGATTTCCGCGCGGATCCGGGCGAGCCGCGTCTCGAACCGGTCGCCTTCTTCGGCCGCGCCTTCGGCGAACATCCGGTCCAGGAATTCCTCCGCTTCCGCGGAATTGACCGCCTGCTCCACCGAGACACGCTGGTAGATCGGCGGACCGGACGTCACCCGCTCGGGTGTAACGGTCATCGCGCCTCCCCACTCTCCGAAATCGTGATCTGCGCCCCGATGCGTAGGTCCACGGTTCCTCCGATGCTCGTCGCGAACAGGCGAGGCCGGAGATGACTGCGAAATCCGCACCTCCGGCCAGGCCGGGGAGAGTACTCCGCACCCGGCACCGCGCAATCCATCCGTCAAGAGCGACATCGCCGGCCACCCGGAAAAGCCTCCCTCCCAGGGAAAACGTCACGAAAATATCTGCTACCAAGCGTTATCCGGACATGGCGTAGCGCATTTTCCGGAATTGGATCACCCACCGGCGAGAAACCGGCAAGATCCGTTTCCGTGTGCGCGCCTGCGTCTTTTCGTGGGGTTGCGACGAACGGCCTTTCCCGGCGGCGGTCACCCGTGTATGAGCCGGCGCCGCGCCGGCGTTAGAGTCGCGGTGATCGGCAGAGGAGGGACGTTTTCGTGAGCCGGATCCCCGTGGTCCTCGTCGCCGGGTTCCTCGGCGCGGGCAAGACGACGCTGCTCAACCACCTGCTCGCCAACCGCGAGGGCGCCCGGGTCGGCGTGGTGGTCAACGACTTCGGCAGCGTGAACGTCGACGCGCTCGCCGTCGCCGGCCAGGTCGACACGATGGTCTCCCTCGGCAACGGCTGCCTGTGCTGCGCCGTCGACGCCAGCGGGCTGGACGCGATGCTCGGGCGGTTGTCTTCCCCCGAGGCGGGCATCGACGTGATCGTCGTCGAAGCCAGCGGCATCGCCGAGCCCCGCGACCTGATCCGGCTGATGATCGCCAGCGAAAACCCGGACATCCGCTACGGCGGGCTCGCCGAGGTGGTGGACGCGGCCGAGTTCGAGGCCGCGCGCGAGCGGCACCCCGAGCTGGCCGGCCACCTGCGGCTGGCCGACCTCGTGGTGCTGAACAAGGCCGACCGCGTGCCCGCCGACGCGCTGGCCAAGGTGTCGGCGACCGTCGAGGAGCTGGCGCCCGGCCGCCCGCTGCTGGTCACCTCGCACGGGCGCGTCGACCCGCGGCTGTTCTTCGACCCCGAACCCCGCGGCGAGCGCGCCGGCCAGCTGTCCTTCGACGACCTGCGCGAGGACGGCCACGACCACTCGCGGCACCTGCACGCCCACTACGACACGGTCACGTTCACCGCCGGGACGCCGCTGGCGCCCCGCGCGTTCGTCGACTGGCTGGAGCGGCGGCCGGCCGGGCTCTACCGGATGAAGGGCCAGGCCGACTTCAACGCCGGATCGCGCTTCCACCTGCACACCGTCGGTGGGTTCGTGCAGCTGGAGCGCTCGGCGTGGCCGTCCGGCGAGCCCCGGCGCACCGAGCTGGTGCTGATCGGCGCGGGCATCGACGCCGACGCCGTGCTGGCCGAGCTCGGCGACTGCGTGGCCCCGGACCCTTCGGCGGTCGACGAGCGCGGCCTGCTGCACGTCCTGCGGTACCTGCCCGACGAGGCCTGACGAGGCCGCCACGCCGAAGATCGGCAAACGCACGGCTTCCGGCGCGCTTCGACGGACACTGGCGGCCATGACGACCACCGCGGTGAGCGCACCACGCTGGTACCTGGTCGGCGTGCTGCCCGAAGACGTCCCCCTGGCCCACCTGATGACCCGCTCCGGCGACCTCCGCTACCGGCGTTCGGCCTGCGGCGAGCGGGAGTCCCGCAGCTGGAAGCCGGTCGACCTGACGACGTCCGAAGTGGCGCCTTGTCCCGCGTGCGTGGCGACGCTGCCGGCACCACCGGCGGGCGTCCGGCTCGCGACGGCCGAAGCGGACATGGGACAGTTTTCGCTGGACCTGGGTCTCTGAGCTAAGCCAGCCGCTTTTCGTAACAGACCGACTCGGGATCTCCCTTGTGGGGCGGGAAGTTCGGCACCCGCCGGTACCCCGCGCGTTCGTACAGCCGCATCGCCGCCGGCTGGCGGGCGCCCGTTTCCAGCCGGAGCCGGACACCTCCCCCGCTGCGGGCCAGCCGCTCGGACTCGGCCACCAGCGCGCTCGACACGCCGGTGCCGCGCACGTCCGGCGCGACGAACATGCGCTTCAGCTCGAACACCCCTGGCCCGACGGGTTCCACCGCGCAGCAGCCGATGGCCCGCGCGCCTTCGCGGGCGAGCAGGTAGCGGCTGGCCGGGTCCAGCGGCCGCGGCCGCGCGTCCGACGGCAGGTCGTAGACCACGACCAGCTCGGCCGTCATCGCCGTGATCAGGGCCAGCAGCAACCCGTCGTCGGCCGGGCACTCCGCGACGGTCGCCACTTCACGCCTTCTTCGCGCGGCTCGGCGCGACCCGAGGCGGCTCGTTCGGCATCTTCGGGTACACCGGCGGCCACGGCGCGTCCATCAGCCCGTTCGCCATGTCCACTTCGGACATTTCCAGCAGCGGCGCGATCGACTGCGGCCGCTCCCCCGCCCCGGCCCAGGGATCGCCGCGTTCGGCCACCCGCGCGGGCACGGTGCTCACCGTGAACGCGTCGGGCTCCACGGTGTCCAGTTCGTCCCAGCCGATCGGCGTCGACACCTGACCGCCCACCCGCGGACGCACGCACCAGGCACCGAACACCGTCTTGTGCGGCGCGTTCTGGTTGAAGTCGACGAACACGCGCGAGCCGCGTTCTTCCTTCCACCACTGCGCGGTGATCTTCTCCGGGTGCCGCCGCTCCAGCGCCCGCGCCAGCGCGACGGCCGCGGCCCGCACCTGGAACCCGTCCCAGCGCGGTTCGAGCACCACGTACAGGTGCAGGCCCCGTGAACCGGACGTCTTCAGGTGGCCTTCGATGCCGTGCCCGGCCAGGAACTCCCGGGTCAGCACGGCGGCTTCGCGCAGTTCGTCGAAGCCGATCCCCGGCGACGGGTCGAGGTCGACGCGCAGCTCGTCGGTGACCTCGGGCGTGTCGGCGCGGTACGGCCAGACGTGGAAGCCCAGGCAGCCGAGGTTCACCGCCCACAGGATGTGCGCCAGGTCCTTCGCGACCAGGGCGTCGCTCGTCGTGCCGTTCGGCGTGGACACGACGGTCGTGCTCAGCCACGGCGGCGCGCCCTTGGGCACGCGTTTCTGGTACCAGTTCTTGCCGCCGGCGCCGTCCGGGTAGCGCTCCAGCAGCAGCGGGCGCCCGCCGAGCCGGGCCAGCAGCGGCCCGGAGACCGCGCGGTAGTACTCGACGAGGTCGAGCTTCGTCTCCCCCCGTTCGGGGAAGTAGACCTTGCCGGGGCTGGAGATCTTGACCTCGACGCCGTCGACGTCCAGCAGGACCGCCTCGCTCATCGCGCCTCCCCGAACAGCTTCGCCAGCTCGGCCGGCGGTGCTTCGTCGAGCTGCGCGTACGTGCACGACTCCGGGGTGCGGTCGGGCCGGAACCGGACCAGCCGCCCGCCGTGCCGGAACCGCCCGCCCTGCAGGTGCTCGTAACGGACTTCCGCGACCCACTCGGTCCGCAGCGGCTCCCAGGACAGCTCCTTCTGCGGCGCCCACCGGCTCATCGCGCCCGGGCGGCGGCCGGGTTCGGGCTCGTATTCGGCCCAGGACCGCCACGGGTGGTTCTCGAGGGCGTTCTCGCGCAGCGGCGCCAGCTCCTCGACCAGCTCGGCGCGGCGCTTCTTGGTGAAGCTGCTGGCCACGCCGACGTGGTGCAGCACGCCTTCGTCGTCGAACAGGCCCAGCAGCAGCGAGCCGATGCCTTCGCCGTCCTTGTGCCAGCGGAACCCGGTGACGACGCAGTCGGCCGTGCGCTCGTGCTTGACCTTCCACATGACCCGTTTGTCCTGCTCGTACGGCAGGTCGGCGGGCTTGGCCATGACGCCGTCGAAGCCCGCGCCCTCGAACCGGGTGAACCAGTCCTCGGCCTGGGCGGGGTCGTCGCTCAGCGGGGTCAGGTGGACGCGCTGCAGGCCCTCGGCCTCGGTGCCCAGGATGCTTTCGAGCCGCTTGCGCCGCTCGCGGAACGGCTCGCCGGTGAGGTCGGTGTCGCCGAGGGCGAGCAGGTCGAAGGCGATGAAGCTGGCCGGCGTCTCCTCGGCGAGCTTGCGCACGCGCGACGCCGCCGGGTGCAGCCGCAGCTGCAGCGACTCGAAGTCGAGCCCCGCGGGCGTGACCAGCACGATCTCGCCGTCCACGACGCAGCGCGGCGGCAGCGCGGCCGCCAGCAGCTCCACCAGCTCCGGGAAGTAGCGCGTCAGCGGGCGGTCGTTGCGGGAGCCGAGCTCGATCTCGTCGCCGTCGCGGAACACGACGCAGCGGAAGCCGTCCCACTTGGGCTCGTACAGCAGCCCCGGGTCACGGGGCACGTCGTGCACGGCTTTCGCGAGCATCGGCCGCACGGGCGGCATCACGGGCAGGTCCACGCCGGCGATCCTAAATGACCCCACCGACATTTCCGGGCGTGATAGACACTGTCCGGTGACCACCGAACGACCCGAACCGCCGCTGACCGGCGGCGAGCGCGAGATGCTGCGCACGTTCCTCGACTTCCACCGCGCCACGCTCGCCATGAAGTGCGACGGACTGTCCGACGAGGACCTCCGCCGCGCGTCGAGCCCGCCGTCCACGCTGTCCCTGCTCGGCCTGGTCCGGCACATGGCCGAGGTGGAGCGCACCTGGTTCCGGCGGGTCATCAACGCCGAAGACGTCCCGCTGCGGTGGTCGGCCGAAGGGGACTTCCAGGCCGCTTACGACGCGAGCGCCTCGACGCGCGCCGAGGCGTTCGAAGCGTGGCAGGCCGAAGTGGAACAATCGCGGAAGATCGAAGAAGCGGCCGAGTCCCTGGACGTCACCGGGTACCAGGCGCGCTGGGGCGAAGACGTCTCCCTGCGCCTGGTCATGCTGCACATGATCCACGAGTACGCGCGGCACAACGGCCACGCCGACTTCCTGCGCGAAGCGATCGACGGCGTCACGGGGGCGTGATGGACCTGCTCGCCTGGTTGCTCGACTCCGACCCGGCCCTGCGCTGGCAGGTCGAGCGCGACCTGGCGGGCGAGCCCCCGGAAGTCTGGCAAGCGACGCGCGCGCGGGTCGCCACCGAGGGGTTCGGCGCCCGGCTGCTGGACCTGCAGGACCCCGACGGCCAGTGGGCGGGCGGCGCGTTCTTCCCGGCGGGCTTCCGCGGCGGCGAAGCCCAGCCCTGGACGGCGACGACGTGGACGCTGAACTCGTTGCGCGAGTGGGGCGTCGACGCGTCGGTGCTGGCCGGGACCGCCGGGCTGCTGGCCGAGAACAGCCGCTGGGAGTACGAGAACCTGCCGTACTGGGACGGCGAGGTCGACTGCTGCATCAACGCGTGGACGCTGGCCAACGGGGTGTGGCTCGGCGCGGACGTCTCGGGGATCGCGTCGTGGTTCGCCGGGCACCGGCTCCCCGACGGCGGCTGGAACTGCGAGTGGGTCGAGGGGGCGGCGCGCTCGTCGGTCCACTCGACGCTCAACGCGCTGAAGGGCCTGCTCGCGTTCGAGACCACCACCGGCGGCACGCCCGAATCCCGGGCCGCGCGCCTGGCCGGCGAGGAGTACCTGCTGGAGCGCCACCTGCTGCGGCGGCTGTCCACGGGCGAGCCGATCGCGTCCTGGCTGGGCGAGTTCTCGTACCCGATCCGGTGGCACTACGACGCGCTGAACGCGGTGTCCTACTTCCGCGACGCGGACCGGCCGGACCCGCGCCTGGCGGAGGCGGTCGACCTGGTCCGCGCGGCGCGCCGGCCGGACGGGACGTGGCTGCAGACCGAGCGGCACCAGGGCCGGGTCTGGTTCGACGTCGACGTCCCGCCCGGCGAGCCGTCGAAGTGGCTGACGCTCTTCGGCACCCGGGTCCTGACCTGGTGGGAGGCCCGCTAGAGCGCCGCCAGCACCAGCCCGCTGCGCGGCTTCGGCGTGAAGTACGTGGCCTTCCGCGGCATCCGCCGTCCCGCGGCGTGCACGGCCAGCACGTCCGCGTACCGCACCGGCGCCAGCAGCACCACCGCGTCCGCGTCGGGCGGCAGCGGACGTCCGGCGGGCAGCGGCAGCACGCAGGGCCCGTCCGGGTCCACGCCGAGCGCCTCGTCGAACAGGACCCGCTCGACGATCTCGTGGTCGATCACCGGGCCGGGACCGGCCGGGACCGGGAGCGGGATCCGCAGCACGACCGCGCCCGCGCGGACCACCACCTCGCCGGTGACCGGGACGGCGTGCTCGTCGTAGCGGACGTCCAGGCCGGCCGCGCACCAGCGCGACACCAGCTCCTCCGGGTCGAGCCCGGTCCTGCGCAGCACCCGGTGGATCGCGCCGATCTGCAGGTGCGGGCCCGCGGTGACCAGGGCCAGCAATGCGCCGTGGCCCGCCGCCGAGGCCGCGGCCACCCGGTGGTTGCCGTCGGCCACCAGCAGGTCGGCGGCGGCGACCGCGGCCAGCAGCCGGTTCTGCAGCGCGCCCGCCGGCACCACCCACAGCTCGTGCCGCCGCCCCGCGGCGTCCGAAGTGGACAGATCGGGCAGCCCGAGCCCGGCGCAGGCCCGTTCGACCTGCTCGGTCAGCACGTCACCGCCGGAGGCCGGGACGAGCATCGCCGCGCTGGTCGCGCACCCGAGCCCCGCCAGCACGGCGGCCCGCTCGGCCACGACGTCGGCGTAGACGTCCTCGGTGTGCCGGACCCGCGCGGCGCCCTCGTCGGTCACCGCCGCCGGGTCGACCAGGCAGAGCAGGCCCAGGGCCACGCCGTCCGGCCCTTCGATCCGGTAGGGCGCGACGATCTCGCGCACCGGCCGGTAGAACCGCTTGCGGAGGCGTTCGAGCACGGCCCGGGCGACCGGGACCGCGCCGGCCAGGTCGAGCCCCCTGGCCAGCGCCGCGGGCGTGCGGGCGGGGTGCTGCACGGCCAGGAGGCTGTCGGCGGCGCCGGCGGCGGCCAGGGCCTCGACCACGCGGTCGGGCTCGGCGAACTCGTCGACGTCGGGCCCCGGCACCGCGTCCCGGACCACCCACCCCTGGCCGATCGGCCGGATCCAGCTGCTCATCCCACCCATCTTCCGGGAAGAGCACGCTGACGGAAATTCACTGGGGTGCGGCCACGCCGGATGGAATGCTTAGGGCAGCAAAGTAGTTGACCCCGATCGTGACCGCCTCGAGGAGCACCCCGCCGATGACGACCACCGCCGCCACCAGCGCGAAGGGGGTCGGTTTCCGCTCGGAACGCGGGCCCGTGCTGATCGCGGTCATGCTCAGCACCGCCCTGGTCGCGCTGGACAGCACGATCATCGCGACCGCCGTCCCGTCGGTGGTCCGCGACCTCGGCGGGTTTTCGCAGTTCCCCTGGCTGTTCTCGGTCTACCTGCTGACGCAGGCGGTGACCGTCCCGCTGTACGGCAAGTTCGCCGACGTGCTCGGCCGCCGCCCGGTGATGTTCTTCGGCATCGCTGCGTTCCTCGTCGGGTCCGTGCTGTGCGGCGCCGCGTGGAGCATGCCGGTGCTGATCGCGGCGCGCGCGGTGCAGGGCATCGGCGCGGGCGCGATCCAGCCGATGTCGATGACGGTCATCGGCGATCTCTACACGGTCGAGGAACGCGCCCGGGTGCAGGGCTACGTCGCGAGCGTCTGGGGCATCGCGTCGGTCGTCGGCCCGACCCTGGGCGGCGTGTTCGCCGAGTACCTGGACTGGCGGTGGATCTTCTTCATCAACCTGCCGCTGGGCGCGATCGCCGCGCTGATGCTGCACCGCAACTTCGCCGAGCGGGTGGAGCGCAAGGCGCACAAGGTCGACTACACGGGCGCGGCGCTGCTCACGGTCGGCTGTTCGCTGGTGATCCTGGGCCTGCTCGAAGGCGGCGTCGCGTGGGCGTGGGGCTCGGTGCCGAGCGTGGCGATCTTCGTCACGGGCGCGGTGCTGCTCGCCGCGTTCGTGCTGGTGGAGAAGCGCGCGACCGAGCCGGTGCTGCCGCTGTGGGTGTTCACCCGCCGGATCCTGGTGGGCGGCAACCTGCTGGCGGTCGTGGTCGGCGCGGTCCTGATGGGCCTGACGTCGTACCTGCCGACGTACGCGCAGGGCGTCCTCGGCGCGGGCGCGCTGCTGGCCGGGTTCGCGGTGGCCGCGCTGACGGTCGGCTGGCCGATCGCGGCGTCCCTGGCGGGCAAGATCTACCTGCGCATCGGCTTCCGCGACACGTCCCTGATCGGCAGCGTGTTCGTCATCGGCGGCGCGGCCCTGGTGGCGTCGCTGAGCGCGACGTCGACCCTGTGGGCGGCGGCGCTGGCGGCGTTCGTCCTCGGGATCGGCCTGGGCCTGACGTCGAGCCCGACGCTGGTGGCGGTCCAGTCGGTGGTGGGCTGGGACCGCCGCGGCGTGGTCACGGCGACGAACCTGTTCAGCAGGTCCCTGGGCAGCGCGGTGGGCGCGGCGGTCTTCGGCGCGATCGCCAACGCGACCCTGGCCTCCCGCTTCGCCTCCCCGCCGGCCGAGGTGGCGGGCAAGCTGCCGCCGTCGGTGGACGCGACGTCGCTGGTGCTGGGCGGCCACGCGGACTCACCGGTCGCGACGTTCGTCCGGGGCGCCTTGGCGGAGGCGACCCACTACGTGTTCATCGGCCTGCTCGTGGTGGCGGCGGTTTCGGTCGTGGCGCTGCTGCTCATGCCGCGGAAGGCGGAGCAGCTGGAGTTCTAGCCGGGCTTCAGTTCTGCAGCGGTACCAGCTCGGCCTGGAACTTCTCCAGGAAGCCGTCGAAGTCCCCGTGCGCGGGCCGGATCACGAACTTCGACAGGCCCGCCTCGATGTGCTGCTCCACCAGACGTCGGGCCTCGGCCCAGCTCGTCGCGATCAGGTCCGGCACCGGGACGCCGGGGGCCCGGCGTGACGCCACCGCGGCCAGCTCGGGCGGCACCCCGCGATCGGCCACCACCAGGCTCAGCCCGAAGTGGTCCTCTTCGATCTCGCGGCCGGCCTCCGCCGCGGCTTCCTGGATCGCGATGCGGGCGTCGCGGGCCTGGGCCGGCGTGTGGAAGCTGCCGAGCCAGCCGTCCGCGAGGCGGCCCGTGCGGCGCAGGGCCGCCGGTGCCGAGCCGCCCAGCCAGACGTCCAGGCGCTTCGCCGGGCGCGGGCCCAGGGAAACGCCGGAAACCTGGAAAAAGGCGCCGTCGAACGACACCGAGTCCTCTTCCAGCAGGCGGCGCAACAGCGTCAGGGACTCGTCGAACACCGCTGCGCGGCGGCCCGCCGGGACCGGGAACAAGTCGTGCTCGGCCGCGCGGGCCGGGCGGAGGCCGAACACTGGCAGCACGCGCTTCGGCGCTAGCCCGGCCAGCGTGAGCAGCTGCTTCGCGACCAGCACCGGGTGACGGCCGGGAAGGATCGCGACGCCCGTGCCGACCTTCAGCTTCGACGTCCGCGCCAGCGCGTGCGCCATCCCGATCATCGGGTCGACCTCGGGCGAATACACGAGCTCAGACAGCCACAGCGAGTCGACGCCGGCCGCTTCGAGCCGCTGCGCGAGCCCGGCGAACTCGCGCGGCCCGGTCCCCGCCGCCGGTGCGACGCCCAGCCTGATCTTCAGCACACCGTGCACAACCCGGCCGGCCGGCGAGGCATTCCTCAGGCGGTCGCGTCGATGACCCGGGTCAGCACGCCGTGGAGCGCCTCCAGCTCGGCGACGTCCATGCCCAGCGTTTCGACCACCTGGTACGGGATCTTCTCCGCCTCCGCCCGCAGCGCGCGCCCGGACTCCGTCAGCTCGACGGTCAGCTGCCGCTCGTCCGTCCGGCTCCGGCTGCGCGTGACGTACCCGAGCGCCTCCAGCCGCTTGAGCAGCGGCGACAGCGTCGCCGGCTCGTGCCGCAGCGTCGTGCCCAGGTCCTTCACCGAGCGCGGCGAACGCTCCCACAGCGCCAGCATCACAAGGTACTGCGGGTGGGTCAGGCCGTGCGGCTCCAGCAGCGGCCGGTAGATCCCGATCACGCTGCGCGACGCCACGGACAGCGCGAAGCACACTTGCCGGTCCAGCTTCAGCGGGTCTTCACCCAGGTCGACCATGTCGCGATCCTAACACTAATGATTAGCGCACTAATCGTTAGTGTACTATGAGAGCCATGGAACGACCGGGTGTACTCCGCTGGTTCGGCTACGCCGTCGGTGTACGGCTGCCGAACCGCTACAACGACTGGGCGCTGCACGACGCGACGTCGAAGCACTGGCGGGCACGCTACGTGCTCCAGCGGTCCGTCGGCATCGTGCCGCTGTGCGCCGTGTGGCTGCTGCTGCCGGGCTCGATCTGGCTCCGGCTCTCGCTGGTCCTGATGGCGGCGCTCGTCGCGTACTTCTACTCGTGCGCGTACATGGAGGAGAGCGTCGAGCACCGGCTCGGCCGGCAGGGCTTCCCGCACAACACCGGGCGCCGCATCCGCGCCGAGGCCGCCGAAGCGAAGAACGCCGAGATCACCGCCCGTTACCTCGCGCGCTACCGGAACCCGTCCGAGGGTTAGCTACAGTCGGGGGACGATGAGACGCAAGCTCCGGCCCCCGATCCCGCCCCGCCACGGGCTGGACCCCGCCCGGCTGAAACTGCCCGAGGGCGAGTGGCCGACGCTGCTGGCCCACCTCGTCGACCGCCTGCCGCGCGTCGCGCCCGGCCGCATCGAGGAGATGCTGCGCGAGGAGCGCATCCACGGCGTCGACGGGCCGCTCGGCGTCGACGCGGCCTACGAGCCCGGCTCGTTCGTCTGGTTCCACCGCGACCTGCCGGACGAAGTCCCGGTGCCGTTCGCCATCCGCGTCGTGCACCGCGACGAGCACCTGCTGGTCGTCGACAAGCCGCACTTCCTGGCGACCATCCCGCGCGGGCAGCACATCCTCGAGACGGCCCTCGTCCGCCTGCGCCGCGACCTCGACCTGCCCCACCTGTCCCCCGCGCACCGCCTCGACCGCGTCACGGCGGGACTGGTGATGTTCGTGATCACGCCGGAGCTGCGCGGGAAGTACCAGACGCTGTTCCGGGACCGCCGGGTGCACAAGGAGTACGAGGCGATCGCGCCGCACGACCCGGCGCTGACGCTGCCGCGGACGGTCCGCAGCCGGATCGTCAAGGAACGCGGCGTCCTCGCCGCCCGCGAAGAGCCCGGGCCGGTCAACGCCGTGACGTACGTCGAGCTCGTCGAGCACCGCGACGGGCTGGGCCGCTACCGGCTCGCGCCGTCGACCGGCCGGACCCACCAGCTGCGCGTGCACCTGAGCGGCCTCGGCATCCCGATCCTCGGCGACGACTTCTACCCCCAGCTGCGGGAGAAGCCCCTCGGCGACTTCACGAAACCGTTGCAGCTGCTGGCGAAGGTCCTCGACTTCGACGACCCGGTCACCGGCGCGCACCGCCGGTTCACCAGCGGGCTCCGGCTGTCCGCGTGGGACGACCCGGACGCGTGGGCGGCGCCCCCGGCGTGACCCGGGGACGCCGCGCGCGCATCACCTGTGCCAGAACTTGATGCCGCTCCACGTCACCGTGATCGGCCCCGCGCCGCTGGACGTGCGGTAGGTGCCGAACTTGTCGTAGTAGCTGCCGCCCGGGCTGGAGATCGTCTGCTTCAGCGAGCCGTTGATGTAGACCTTGTGCGAGCTGCCGACCTGGTTGATCGTGTTGACCCGCACCGACGTGCCGACGGTCGCGCCGCTGCCCAGCGTCGCCCCGCCTTCGACGGCGTACATCCGGCCGCCCTTCTCCACGGCCAGCAGGAAGTACGGGCCGGCGTTCGAGCCGTCCCGGAACGTCTGCTTCAGGCTGATCCGGGAGCCGGACATGCTGGTGATCTTGAAGGAGCCCTCGAACTGGTGGGTGCCGCCGGTGTAGGTGTCGTAGCGGCGTTCCGCCCGCTGCTCACCGCTGCCCGTCGAGCAGGTGAGCTTGAAGGTGAGGCCGGAGACGGCCCCGCACCCCTTTTCCTGGGTGGTGAAGCCCGGCGAGTCCGCTGTCCAGGACCCGTCGCCGACCTGGGCGTCCGCGTTCGGGGCGAGCACCGCGAGCCCGGCCACGGCCGCCGCGAGGACCCCCGCGCCGCGTAGTCTGCGCACCGTCAACCTCCTGTATCACTCGAGGCGGCGGTGGCAGGACACAGGTTCAGACCTTTGCCCGACGTGGCTGTGACTGTACGAGTCCGGGCGGCCGCGGACAAGACCCACTTCCCCCGTGCGTGGTGCGTCGGAAGTTTTCCGCGCGGCGGTGTCGAATCCGGCGGTGCCCGTTCGACACACTCGTGAAAGCACGGCACGAGCACCCGAGGAGCACCCATGCGCACCCTGATCACCACCGCCTTCGTCTCGCTGGACGGCGTCGTCGAAGGCCCCGGCGGTGAGCCCGGCTACCGCAACGCCGGCTGGACCTTCCAGGACATCGAGTTCGACCCGGCGGCCTACGAGCTCAAGGGCCGTGAGCAGGGCGAAGCCACGGCGATGCTGATGGGCCGGGTCAGCTACGAGGCGTTCGCGCCGGTGTGGCCGGGCATGACCGAGGAGTTCCCGGGCTACAACGCGATGCCGAAGTACGTCGTGTCGACGAAGCTCAAGGACGAGGACCTGGTGACGAACTGGGGCGAGACCACCATCCTGCGCTCGCTCGAAGACGTCGCCGCGCTCAAGGAGACCGAGGGCGGCCCGATCATCGTCCACGGCAGCGCCGCGCTGAACCGCGCGCTGGCCGACGCCGGCCTGGTCGACCGCTACCACCTGCTGGTGTTCCCCGTCCTGCTCGGCGCGGGCAAGCGGCTGTTCAGCACCACGGACAAGGCCAAGCAGAACCTGAAGGTGCTGGAGAGCGAGACCTACTCGAACGGCATCCAGAAGCTCGTCTACGACGTCATTCACTAGAACAGGTGTTCGATCTTGGTGTAGACTGCGGGCCATGAACCCGGGCCTCCAGTCTTCACTGTTCGACACCCAGGGCTCCCTGTCGCTGCGCCCTCTCGCGCCCGAGCGGACCGACCTCGGCTCGGGCGCGTGGGTCGACATCCAGCCCGGCTGGCTGGAGGGTGCCGACGAGCTGTTCGCGGCGCTGGTCGAAGGCGTGCCGTGGCAGGCGGAGAAGCGGAAGATGTACGACCGCGTCGTCGCCGTGCCCCGCCTGCTGAGCTACTACCGCGAGAACGTGCCGCTGCCCCACCCGGTGCTGACGGCGGCGCGGGACGCGCTCAGCAAGCACTACCTGCGGGAGCTGCGCGAACCGTTCCGCACCGCGGGCCTGTGCTACTACCGCGACGGCCGCGACAGCGTGGCCTGGCACGGCGACCGCATCGGCCGCGGCGCCCGCGAGGACACGATGATCGCGATCCTCTCGGTCGGCGCGGCCCGCACCCTGGCGCTGCGCCCACGCGGCGGCGGCGGCAAGACGCTGGCGCGCCCCCTGGGCCACGGCGACCTGCTCGTGATGGGCGGTAGCTGCCAGCGGACGTGGGAGCACGCGGTACCGAAGACGGCCAAGCCGGTCGGGCCGCGGATCAGCATCCAGTTCCGGCCCCGCGGGGTGAACTGACCGCCGTCGACGTCGCGCTGGTCATCGAGGCCCGAGGGTCAGTCCACCAGCACCGGCAGCTCGTCGAGACCGTACACAATGGACACCTTGCGGAACGACAGCTCCTCCTCCGGCACCGCGAGCCGCAGCTTCGGGAACCGGCGGACCAGCGCCGGGTACGCCGTGCGCAGCTCCATCCGGGCCAGTTCGGCGCCGATGCAGCGGTGGATGCCGTAGCTGAACGCCAGGTGCGACGTCGGGTCGCGGGTCGCGTCGAACTTCTCCATGTCCGGGCCCAGCTTCGGGTCGCGGTCCGCGGCCGACAACGACACCAGCACGATGTCGCCCTCGGTGATCCGCGCGCCGGCGATCTCCATGTCCTCCTTGGCGAACCGCGGGAACGCCATCTGCACCACGGTCAGGTACCGCAGCAGCTCCTCGACGAAGCGGTGCACGGAGTCGGCGTCGCCGCGGACGGCTTCGAACACCTTCTCGTCGCGCAGCAGCACCAGTGCACCGAGCGCGAGCATGCTCGCCGTCGTCTCCAGGCCGCCGGTGAGCACGCCGTCGGCCAGGCCGGCCAGCTCGCGGTCGTCGATCTCGTCGCCGTGTTCCTTGATCAGCATGCCGAGCAGGCCGTCGCCGGGCTCTTCGCGCTGCTTTTTGACGATGTCGAGCAGGTAGGTCAGCGACTCCGACATCGCGCCGAGCGACGCGCCCGCACCGCCGAAGAGGTCGAAGCGCGCGGTGCTCAGCCGCTGGAAGTCCTCGCGGTCCTCGTACGACACGCCGAGCAGCTCGCAGATGGTCAGCGACGGGATCGGCAGCGCGAACGCCTGCCACAGGTCGACCGGGCCGTCGGCCGCGGCCATCGCGTCGAGTTGCTCGGCGACGATCTCGTCGATGCGCGGGGTCAGCCGGGAGAGCCGGCGCATGGTGAACTCCGGCGTCAGCAGCTTCCGCAGCCGGGTGTGCACCGGCGGGTCCGCGAAGCCGAGGCCGCCCGGGTTCTGGTCCGCGGTGACGCCCGCGTTGCCGACGAGGTTGCCGAAGTCGCTCGAGAACCCGGTCGCCTTGCCGAGGACGGCTTTCGCTTCGTCGTAACCCGTGACCAACCAGGCGTTCATCCCGAACGGCAGGTCCAGCTTGCTGATCGGTGCCTCGGCCCGGCTCGCGGCCATTTCCGGGACCGGGTCCAGGCCGTCGCGTTTCAGCGGCAGCAGCGCCGACTCAGGCAGGATGGACGACATCTTCTCGAGGTCGAAGCCCTTTTTCGACTGCCGGGCGAGGTACCGGCGCCCGACCCAGCCGAGGACCCGTGAGCGGAGACTCCCCATGGCTCCGACACTACCGCACTAGCCCGATCGGGTGAGGCACGGCGAGACGGGTCTCACCAAGGCCCGCCTCGGCCACGATGGACCGCACGTCCGAGGACGAGGTGTGCTGCCGGCGGTCTTCCGGGCTCCCTCAGCGGCTCGCCCGGTTCTCCGTGATCCGCCCGTGCTCGCTGGCGACGTAGTGGAAGTACGGCCGGCCGGCGTCGTCCGTGCCCGCGTACGACGTCCGCGAACTGCCGTCCGCCTCCGTGTTGACGCCGTTCGTGCGGGCCAGCACGCCCGACGACGTCAGCCACTCCCGGGACGCGCGGACCGGCCACCAGCCGCGGCCGTCGCCGGTGAGGTCGCCCAGGATCTGCGTCATCTCGGCCGAGCCCGAGATGCGGAGGTTCTGGTCGTCGGTGATGGTCGCCGTCGCGTCCGTGGTCAGCGGGTAGGACCAGGTGTGCCGGGCGGCCGACCGCACGCGGCCGTCCACAGTGGACGTCGATGTCTGCTGCCCCGCATCGGCCTGCACGACGTGCTGGGTGAAGCCGCCGCCGGTGACGTCGTCGCTGTTGCGGTAGTCGCGGGTGCGCTCGACCCGGGTGTAGACGCGCCCGGCGGACGTGTCGACGTACCCCGCGGTCACGTCGTCGCGCTTCGCCGTGACAGTCACGTTCACGCCGTCCTTGATGTCCTTCACCGTCGTCTGCCGCGCCGGCGCCGCGGCGACGTCGTGCCGGGTCAGGGCACCGGACGTCTGCGGCGCGTTTTTGTCGGTGTAGAGCAGTAGGGTCGGCACGACGGTGAATTCCCCGCCGATGTCCGGGAAGGAGAAGGAGATGTCGTGAGTGCCGCCGTCCACGAGACGGCCCGCGAACGGCGTGATGTCGTAGGTTTCGGCGTGCAGGCTGAAGGTGTCGATCGCGACGATCGGCCGCCACAGCTGCGGCACGATCCCGCCGGAGTAGATGTGCGGGAACGTGAACGCGCTGCCGGCGGGCGTCCCGTCGATCGCGAAGTTCGCCTCGCGGTACGGGCCCTTCCCGCACAGCCCGGCCGCCGGGTACTTCGCCGACACGTCGTCCGGCACGTCGTCGAACCACTGCTCGTCGCAGGCGTGGCCTTCGAGCGTGACCTCGAGGTAGGCGCGGGTGATGTTGCGCGGCAGGTCCTTCGCGCCGAAGTGCACGGTGGGCGCCGCGGGCGTCGCGTCGACGTGCCCGAACCCGGCGACGTGGTCGGCGGTCTCGGGCGCGGGGTGCCGGCGGTCGGCCTGGTAGTAGGTGAGCGTCACGGTCTGGGCGTAGACCCCGGTGTACACGGGCGAGTTGTAGTTCTCGATCCCGCCGTGGAACGGCTGCGGCGTGCGCAGAAGAGCGGCGTACGGCGTCAGGTCCTTGTCGAAGTGGTACGTGATCGGCCGGTTGCCCTCACCGCTGGGCTCCTCGGTGGTCCCCCACCAGACTTCGGTGGCGCCGATCCGCAGGTCGCCGATCCGGTCGTACTGCCGCCCGCTGACGGTCACGGTCTGGTCCATGACGACCTTGGCCCACGGGCCGGGACAGGCCTTCGGCGGCGCGAGCGTGCCCTCGTAGAACTGCGGGGTGCCGTCGGCGGCGTTGGAGCGGAAGGCATCCGCGAGCGTGACACTGCAGTGCGCGGTGTCCGGCCGGGTCACCGCGGGCGCGGCCACCACCGGGTCGTCGGTGTCGTGTTCGAGCACGGGATCCGCCGAGGCGACCGCCCCGGAGAGCACCCACGTCAGCACCAGTGACAGGACGATCGTGAAGAACCGCACCCGGACTCCTCCCAGCGGCAGGCACACCGGCCGGAAGCCTAGCGCCGCGATCACCCGACGATCGGCTGGACATGGACCGGACACGACACGGCCCGCACCTGCCCTGAAACGTTTCAGCACCGTGGTAGCCTGACGCCTTCTCGGCGAGGGGGTGCGGTGGTCGGCATCAAGGACGTCGCGAGGCGCGCGGGCGTCTCGATCGGCACGGTGTCCAATGTGGTCAACCGGCCGCACGTCGTCGCGGCGGCCACGCGCAACCGGGTCCTGTCGGTGATCGAGGAGCTCGGCTACGTGCGCGACGAGTCCGCGCGGCAGCTGCGCGCCGGGCGGAGCCGGATCATGGGGCTGCTCGTGCTCGACCTCGGCAACCCGTTCTTCGTCGACGTCGCCCGCGGGGCCGAGCAGGCCGCGCACGCCGAGGGCCTCAACATCATCACCTGCAACAGCGGCCAGCGGTCCGACCTCGAGGCGTCCTACCTGGCGATGTTCGCCGAACAGCGGGTCCGTGGGGTGCTGCTGAGCCCGGTCGCGACGTCCGGTGAGGCCCTGCGCGCGTTCCGCCGCAGCGGCACGCCGTACGTCTTCGTCGACCGGAAGGCCCCCACGTCCGAGGCGAGTTCCGTGGCGGTGGACGACATCGCGGGCGGCGCGCTCGCGGCCCGCCACCTGCTGGAGACCGGCCACCGGCACATCGCGTTCGTCAACGGCCCCGCGATCCTCGCCCAGTGCCGCGACCGCGAACAGGGCCTGCGCACGGCGCTGGACGGCTCGGCGGTGCAGCTGACGGTCCTGGAGGCGATCGGCCTCGACGTCTCCTCGGGCCGCGACGCGGGAGCGCGCCTGCTGGGCACGATCCCCCGCCCGACGGCCGTGTTCTGCGCGAACGACCTGCTGGCCCTCGGCGTCCTGCAGGCGATGGTCGGCGCGGGCGTCCGCGTCCCGGACGAGATGGCGATCGTCGGCTACGACGACATCGAGTTCGCCGGCGCGGCGGCGGTCCCCCTGACCTCGGTCCGCCAGCCGGCCCAGCGCCTCGGCCGCACGGCGGCGGAACTCCTCCTGGCCGAGACGGCGGACACGACGGTGGAACGCCAGGCAGTGGTGTTCGCCCCGGAGCTGGTCGTCCGCGAGTCGACCCGCGTGCGCCGCTGAAATTACGTCACGAAAATCGTTTGCCGGCGCGTGAAAGACTGTCGGCCATGGGGGCGCGCGCGTGACGGACAGGTGGGTGCGGCTGCAGGCCGTCGCGGTGTCGGGTTCGGCCGCCGAAGGGCTGATGCTCGCGGCGCTTCCGCTGCTCGCCGTCTCGGTCACCACTGATCCTCGCGAGATCTCGCTGGTCAACGTGGCCGGGCAGGCGCCGTGGCTGCTGCTGTCGCTCTTCGCCGGGGTGCTCATCGACCGCGTGCGGCGGACCGCCGTGCTCGCCTGGGCCTACGCCGTGCAGGTGGGGGCCGCCGTCGTGCTCGCCGTGGTCGCGTCCGCCGGATTGCTCAGCCTGCCCGTGCTGCTCGTCGTCGCCTTCGTCGTCACCACCGCGCAGGTGCTCGGGGACGGCGCCAGCGGGGCGCTCGTGCCGGAGATCGTGCCGCCGGACCGCCTCGCCCACGCCAACGCTCGGCTGCAGGTGATCGACCGGGGTGTCGTGCAGTTCGTCGTGCCGCCGCTGACGGGGTTCCTGATCGCCGCCGGTGCCGGGGCGCCCGCCTGGCTCGCCGCGGCCTGTGCGCTGCTCGCGGTGCTCCTGACCCGCCGCATCCCGTCGAAGTCCGTGGTGGCCGCGAGCACCCATCCGCTGCGGGACCTTTCGGCCGGGCTGCGGCACCTGGTGCGGACTCCGCTGCTGCGGTCGATCACGCTCAACGTCGCGCTCGGCTCGTTCGCCGCGAGCGCGGGCACCTCGATGTTCGTGCTGTACGCGACGCAGGTCCTGCACGTCGGCTCGGTCGGCTACGGCCTGCTGCTGGCGTGCCTGGCCTTCGGCTGGATCGCCTCGTCGTTCGTCGTGCAGCAGGTCGTGGCCCGGATCGGCTACTCGTGGTCGATGCGGATCGGGCAGAGCTTCGGGGTGGTGGCGCAGCTGCTGCTCGCCGTCCTGCCGCCGTGGCCGCCCCTGATCGGAGTCGTGCTGATCTCCCTGACGGCGACCGTGCTGCTGTGGAACGTCTGCTCGCAGTCCAGCCGCCAGCGCTTCACCCCGGCCGCGCTCCTCGGCCGGGTCCTGACCAGCCACCGGGCGCTGGCCTGGGGGCTGACGCCGTTGGGTGCGCTGACCGGCGGCTTCGTCGCGGCGCACTTCGGCCTGCGCACGGTCTGGGTGGTCGCGGCGGCGGTCCAGGCGGTCAGCGCCGTGCTCGTGTGGTTCACGCTCTCCCCCGCCGCGTTCCGCCGGACGGAGCTGGCGATGGCCGAGGCCACGGGCTGAAGCCGGGTGGCGCACCGGGTCGGGGCACCGGCACGCCACCCGGACACCTAACCGCCCAGGGCCAGCGCCACCGCGCCCAGCAGTGCCGCGTCCTGGTCGAACCGCGCCGAGACGAGCTCGGGCGGGAACGGCACCGCGTGCGCGAGCCGGTCCGCCAGGGCCGGCAGCAGCACGTCCGCCGAGCGCACCAGCCCGCCGCCGACCGCGATGCGCTGCGGGTCCAGCGCGATCGCCAGATTGGCCACGTGCATGGACAGCTCGTCGAGCGCCGCCGTCACCAGCTCCTTGGCCTCGACGTTTTCCTTGGCCAGGGCGAACAACTCGCCGGCGGTAGCCGGACGGCCGAGCAACGTGCTCGCCCGGCCGCCCAGCCCACGCCCACCGACGGCTTCCTCGAGCGGCGCCGCTCCGCTCGCGAAGCCCTCGGTGTCCTGCGGCGAGAGCAGGTTGTACCCGATCTCGCCCGCAGCTCCGTTGGCGCCGGTCAGCAACCGGCCGCCGACCAGCACCGCCGCCGCGATGCCGGTGCCCAGCGAGAGGAACACCGCCGGGTCGGCCCCGGCCAGCGCACCCCACCGCCACTCCGCCAAGGCCGCCGCCTTCGCGTCCGTGCCGACCGAGACCGGCACGGCCGGGAACTCCGCGGCCACCAGCTCCGCCAGGTGCAGCTGCTCCCAGCCCGGCACGTTGGGCGCGAGCAGGATGCGGTCCGGCAGCACGATCCCCGGGCTGACGACGCCGATCGCGGTGGGGGTTTCGCCCGCCTCGGCCAGGAGGGCCCTGGCTCCGGCGAGCGCCCGCACCACCACCTGCTCGGCCCCCGCCTGCGCGTCGGTGTCCAGCCGGCGCGTGGCCAGCAGGGTCCCGTCGTGGCCGGCGAGCCCCAGCGCCACCTTCGTGCCGCCGAAGTCGATCCCGAGAACCCGTTCCTCAGTCACTCCCGAATCCCCTCGATCTGCGGCGCGACGGCCGCGTCCCCGTGGTGGCCGTACCCGCCGGCCGCCGGCACCACGATCCGGCCGGTGTTCAGCCCGTCGACGCTGATCACCGGCGCCGCGCCACGCAGGTCGGACGCCTTGTAGGTGACGGTCAGCGTCTGCGACTCACCCGGCCACAGCGTGATGTCGTTGTCGTCCCAGGTCGCGTTCACGAGCTGGTTGTCGCCCGGTCCCTCGTGCCCGTCCGGCGTGCCGCGGCGGACGTCGGCCCGCAGGAAGAACGCCGCCCCCGGCGTCTTCGCCGTGTTGGTCACGGTCACCGTGGTGACGGTGTCGCCGCCGTTCGAACGCGTCGACGCGACCGCGCTCACCTGCGACTTCGGCAGGTTCTGCAGGGCCTGCAGGTTGCCGTACTGCGCAAGCGTCGCCTGCGGGTTGCCCAGCGTCTTGCCCCAGTCGACGACGTCCTTCTGCGTCGAGAGCCAGTAGACGTTGCGGTCGACGACCTTCCCGCCCTGCTTGACCTGCAGCTCGACGAAGTAGACCTGTGCGGGCGCCGGCGCCTTCGTCTCGGCCGGCACCTTCGGCTTGAGCACCCCGGTGCGCACGCCCTGCGAACCCAGCGAGAGCCCGGACGCCGTCTGGTCGTCGAGCACCTTGCCCGCCGTGTCGAGCACGCGGGCCTGCACCGAAAGCCCGGACTGGGTGGCCGCGCCGAGGTTGTCCAGGGTGACGGACCCGTTGTCGTAGCCGTAGATCGCGTGCAGCGGCTTGTTCGCCTTCTTCGCGCCGAAGAACGCGCCCGCCTGGTCGCCGTCGTCGTTGTAGAGCGACCACAGCAGCGTCGGCCAGCCCTTGTTCAGCTGCCAGTAGACGACGCCGGTCGACGGGTTGTTCCGGTCGGTCGAGTGGTGCAGGAACGCCTCGAACTGCGAGCGGGTGTTCTCGTAGTTGGCGATGTTCGCCAGGTCCACATAGGACTTCAGCGAGTTCCACTTCCCGTACCGCTGGGTGATCGACTGGTCCAGCGTGAACAGCGTGCCGAACGCGTAACCGCCGTGGTCGGGCTCGAAGTTCGCGTGGTACTGGTTGTAGGCCGGGTCCTGCCACAGCTTCGCCTGCTCGGCCGGCGAGAGGAACCGCTTGATCGAGTCGAGTGTCGGCACGGTGTGCCCGGCGCTCTGCTCGCTCGCGAAGCCCCACGAACCACCCGCGTTGGTGCGGCTGTCGTCGGAGGCGTCGAAGTGCGAGGTGTCGTACCAGTAGGACGGCGGGACCCAGTCGTACGGGCCTTCCTTCTCCCCCGAGTTGCCCAGCGTCGGCGTGCTCTTGTACTCCGCCGAGGCGATCACCGGGACCTGGAAGTCCTCCTGCTTGAAGGCGCTGAGGACGGCCTCCTCCTGGTTCGGGAACGGCTCGTTGTCACTCCAGCCGTAGTTGAACACGCTGGGGTGGTTGCGTTCGCGCTGCGCGATGCTGACCGACGAGTCGTGGATGATCCGCAGGTCCCGCTCGCCCAGCTGCGCGGCGGTGTCGGGCTGCCAGGCGTCACAGCAGATGAACCCGCCGATCACCAGCAGGCCGGCGCGGTCGGCCTGGTCGTAGAAGTCCTGCGGCATGTCGTGGCCTTCGAGGCGGACACCGGACAGGCCCATGTTCTTGATCAGCGCGATCTGGTGCGCGGTGTCGGCGGAGTCGTAGCGCAGGAACAGGTCCGGCGCGAAGCCGCCGCCGCGGAACACGAAGTCCTTGCCGTTGATGGTGAACTGCCGCGCGCCCTCGGGCAGCTGCGCGGACTTCCCGACCAGGCGCGAGGTGACCGTGCGGATGCCGAAGGTGCTCTTGGACGACGTCGAGAGCACGCCGTCCTGCGAGACCGCGGTGCTCAGCGTGTACAGCGGCTGGTCACCCATCGAATAGGGCCACCAGACCTTCGGCTGCGCGATCTTCACCGGGGCGAACGTGACCGTCTGCTTGGTGGTGGCCGGGATCGTCGCGCGCTGGTGGACGACGACCGGCGCGCCCGACGGCGGGGTGATCGTCGCGGCGACGTCGCCGGTCTGCGCGGTGGCCGTGTCGTTGGTGACGTCGACCTTCACCGTCAGCTTCGAACTCGACAGGTCGGGCGCGTTGTCCTGCACGACGTGCGCGTTGTCGCCGGTGAGCGCGTCGCTGACCTGCAGGGTCGGCGCGAACTGGATGCCGGTGTCGTTGTCCGGCGGGATCTGGCCCCAGTCGACCTGGTCGAGGGTGTACATCTTCAGCGGGTTGTTCGGGTAGACCTTGATCGCCAGGGTGTTCTTGCCCGGCTTCACCAGCTTCGAGACGTCGAAGGTGTGCCCGGCGAACGCCCCGCTCACGACGTCCTTGGTGGCGACGAGCTTGCCGTTCACCCAGACGTCGCCCTCGCCGACGATGCCCGGGATGGTCAGCTTCGCGTGCTGGCCGGCCTTGATGTCCGGGGTGAAGTCGGTGCGGTACCACCACGGGTCGGAGAACGGCTTCGTGACGACGGGGCCGAGCTTGTCGACGTACCCGAAGCACTTGCGCATGTTGTCGGAGTAGAAGACGTCCGGGCACTTGCCGTTCTGGACGAGGGCGGTGATCTCGGTCCCGGGCGCGCCCGCGTCGTCCGGCTTGACCGGCAGCCAGCCCTTCGTGGCGTAGCCGGGCGTGGAGACCTGGTCACCGCCATCCTTGACGTTCGCGGTGGTGAGCACCTGCCAGCCCTGCAGGCCGATCGTGCTGAGGCCGTGCGGCTTCGCGACGTCGGTCTGGGCGGGCTCCTGCGCCGAAGCCGGCGCGGTCACGCTCAGCACCCCGGGGACCAGGAGGAACGCGGCGATGGCGGCGAGTTTCTTCGTCATGCCGGGGCTCCTTCGGTGCCGGCGAAGGCTTCCTTGATCTCCTTGGGCCCGAACGGCCAGGTGTGCTCGGCCTTCGCGTAGCCGAGGTACGCGAGCGCGCCGACGGCGATCCAGCCCAGCGACAGCCCGATCGAGAGCCAGGTCGCGGAGACGTAGATGTAGACCCAGCCGACCAGCGCGAGCAGCGTCGGCACCGGCCACAGCCACTGCTTGTACGGCCGTTTCAGGTTCGGCTGGCGGCGGCGCAGCGTGAAGATCGCCGCGACCTGGGCCAGCGACTGGATGATGACCAGGGTGGCGACGGCGGCGTTGATGACGTCGGTCAGCGTGAACAGCGAGCCGATGATCGTGATGGCGCCCATGGTGAGCACGCCCGCGGTCGGCAGGTTCAGCTTCGGGTGCAGCTTGCCGAACATCGGCAGGAACACCTTGTCCCGCGCGGCTTCGAAGGGCACGCGCGAGCCGCCGAGCAGGCCGGCGAACACCGAGCCGATGGCCGCGACGACGATGAAGACGGTGACGACCTTCGCCGTGACGGTGCCCCACGCCTGCTCGAGGACGCTGGAGGCGACCGAGGTCGCGCTCTTCAGCTCATCGAGCGGGATCGAGCCGAGGACGCCCACCTGCAGCAGGAAGTAGAGGCCCATGATGCCGAGGATCGAGTAGATGATCGAGCGCGGGATCGTCCGGCCGGGCTCGCGGACCTCGCCGCCGAGGTAGGCCGTCGTGTTGTAGCCGAGGTAGTCGTAGATGGCGATGATGAGGCCGGCGCCGAGGCCGCCCCAGAAGGTGCCGTCACCGGCCGAGCTGAACGCGCCGGGCGTGAAGGCGAACGCCTGCGCGCCGCTGAAGTGCGAGAACGCCGCGACGATCGTGGTGAGGACGGCGATGAGCATGACCACGAACAGGACCGTGGTGAGCTTGCCGATCTGGCCGATCTTGCGGAACAGCGCGGCCACGATGACGAGCGTGATGGCGACGCCGATGATCTTGCCCAGCGGGGTCGTGCCCGCGTCGTCGGTGACGCCGGGGATCAGGTAGCCGAGGTACTGGACCAGGCCGATGATGCCGGTCGACATGATCAGCGGGATGAACAGCACCGCGCTCCACACGAACAGGAACGGCATCAGCCGCCCGGAGCGGTACTGGAACGCCTCGCGCAGGTACAGGTAGGTGCCGCCGGCGCCCGGCATCGCGGCGCCGAGCTCGGCCCAGATGAGCCCGTCGGCCAGCGCGACGATCGCCCCGATGATCCAGCCGAACATCGCCTGCGGGCCGCCCATCGTGGCGACCATGGCCGGAATCGTGACGAACGGGCCGATACCGCACATCTGCGTCATGTTGATCGCGGTCGCCTGCAGCGGGCCGATCTTGCGCTCAAGGGCCGGTTGCGCGGGAACCGCCGCTCCGGGGTCCCCTGAACGAGTGGGTGAACTCACGGCGTGCCTCCGTCCAGTAGTTAGTAAAGTTTCTTAACATAGAACGTGGTGGGCCGGAAGGGTTCCGCCGGTAAACTTGCGGCAACGCAGGAGGATGTGTGGGGCAAAACGGGCCGCAGGTAGGAACACCGGCGAACATGCGGGCACTGAACCAGCGCCTGGTCCTGGACCGGCTGCGCGCGCAGGGCGAGGCGACACGGCCGCAGATCGCGGCCGACACCGGACTGTCGAAACCGACGGTGGGACAGGCGCTCCTCGATCTGGAGCAGCACGGATTGGTCCGAACCACTGGGCACAGCCTGGCCGGACCGGGCCGCGCGGCGGTCGTCTACCAGGCCGCACCGGACGCGGGCCACGTCGTCGGCGTCGACATCGGACGGCGGGCGATCCGGATCGCCGTGGCCGACCTCGAAGGCAGCATCGTCGCGCGGCTCGACGAGCCCAACCGGTGCCGCTCCGCGAGCGCTTTGGTGCGCACCGTAAGCGAATCCGTCGAACGCGCGATCGCCTCGGCCGGGCTGAGCGCCCACGACGTCGTCTCGACGGTGGTCGGCACGCCGGGCGTCCCGGACCCGGCGACCGGGACGGTGCACCGCGCGCCGAACCTCCCGGGCTGGGAGCGGCGCGGGCTGCTGCACGAGCTCGTCGCGGCCCTGGCGGGCGCCGGCTCGGACGTCGTGGTGGAGAACGACGCGAACCTGTGCGCGGTGGGCGAGCACGCCCTCGGGGCAGCGCTGGGCGTCGACGTCCTGGTGTGCCTCACGGTCGGCACGGGCATCGGCATGGGCCTGCTGGTGGACGGCCGGCTGTTCCGCGGCGCCCACGGCGCGGCGGGCGAGATCGCGGACCTGCCGTTCGGCCCGCTCCCCGCGGGCGCGGCGCAGAGCCGTCCGGGCCCGATGGAGACGGCGGCGGCGGGCCAGGCGGTGGTCGAGGCGGCCCACGCGCTGGGCCTGACGAAGGCGCGTTCGGCCAAGGACGTCTTCGGGCTGGCCCGCGCCGGGGACGCGCGGGCCCTGCAGGTCGTCTCGGAGGAGGCGGAGAAGCTGGCGTACGTGGTGTCGGCGGTGACGGCGGTGCTCGACCCCCGCCTGCTCGTGCTGGGCGGCGGCATCGGCGGCAACGCGGACCTGCTGGTGGCACCGATGCGGCGAGCGCTCGCGGCGACGGTCCCGGTGGTGCCGGAGATCGTGGCCGGCCAGCTCGGCGAGGACGCGGTCCTGGCCGGAGCGATCGCCACGGCCCTGGGGACGGCCCGGGACCTGGTGTTCGACCGCCGAGGCCTGCGGCGCGCGGCCGAGGCCTAGTCCGACGGCTCGCGCCGGGTCACGATCGGCGGCGGTACGCACCCGCCCGGCCGCGAACTCGCCGCGGGCAAAGTCGCGCTCGGCAGCGCTCCGTGGGCGAGGCCGCGCCAGACTGCCCCACGCGGGCAAGGTGCCCCGCAGGCAAGGTCGCGCCGCAGCTCAGTCCGACGGGCCTCGCAGGGTCAGGACCACCCGCAACACGTACTCCACCGCCGTCGGGAAGGTCGCGCCGCGCAGTTCGTCGCGGTCGGCGAGGTTGCGGGCCGCGAACTCCAGCTCCCGTTCCAGGCCACCGCGGCGGACGACCAGCGCGGCCAGGTCCTCCAGGTCGAGGTCGGGGTGGTCCAGACGCGTCAGGGCGAACTCGATCATGAGGTCTTCCGCCGTCATACCTCCAGTTTAGGCGCGGCGGCGACCGGCGGACCGCGTTCGCTGTATCACTCCGCCGACCCTCATGCGAGCCCCGATGCGGTGATGACACCCTCGGAGCCCACCACCGTCAGCACGGACGACTGGGCCGTTAGACGGAGATTTCGCGCGAACGTGTACGGAACGCGAATACCCGGTAACGCGTCATGATCCGGTCAGTCATGATGCAGGACCACCCGATGGCGGATCGGAGGCGAAATGGGCCTGCACCGGCACCCCACGCGAGCCGGGCTCCGGCGCCCGCGCCACGCCCTGCCCGCCCGGTGGTGGCCTCCGGTCCTGGTCGCCGCCTCGGTGGCGGCGGTGATCCCCGGGGACTCCGTCGGCGGCCTGCTCGTCGGGACGAGCGTGCTGGTCGCCCTGACGGCCCTCGCCGCCGTCCGGCGCGTCCTGGGCCACGCGGCCGTGCACGTCGACCTGATCCTGGCCGAAGAGCTCAACCGGCACTGACCCGCAGCGCAGTCGACGAGGTGTGATGCGTCTCGCCGCATTACTGTACCGTCCAGACGGTATAGTAACTGGCATGACGACGACCCTTCCCTCCGCCATCGAGCCGTTGAGCCACCGGCGCCGCTGGGCGGCGCTGGGCGTGCTCGTCGGCGCCGTCCTGCTGCTCGCGGTCGACGGGACCGTGCTCTACCTCGCCGTGCCCTCGCTGACGCGCGAGCTCGCGCCGAGCGCCACCGAAATCCTCTGGATCGGCGACATCTACTCCCTCGCCCTGGCCGGGCTGCTGGTCACCGCGGGCAACCTCGCCGACCGGTTCGGCCGCAAGAAGGTCCTGCTGCTCGGGACCGCCGCGTTCGGGCTGGCCTCGGCGCTGGCCGCCTTCTCCCCCACCGCCGGCGTGCTCATCGTCGCCCGGCTGCTGCTCGGCATCGCCGCCGCGACGATCATGCCGTCGACGCTCTCGCTCATCCGGCACCTGTTCACCGATCCCCGCGAGCGCACCCGCGCCATCGCGATCTGGTCGGCCGGGTCCGGCGGCGGGATCGCGCTCGGGCCGCTCGTCGGCGGCGCCCTGCTCGAGCACTTCTGGTGGGGCTCGGTGTTCCTGATCAACGTGCCGATCGTCGCCGGCTTCCTGGTGGCCGGCGCGCTGCTGCTGCCCGAGTCGAAGAACCCGCACCCGGGCCCGTTCGACCTGCTCTCGGCCGGTCTGTCGATGGCCGCGATCGTCCCGCTCGTCTACGCCGTCAAGCACGCCGTCGGTTCGGGGATCGACACACCGGCAGCGGTCGCGGCCGCGGTCGGGCTCGCCGCGGGGACGGCCTTCGTCCGCCGGCAGCGGCGGGCCGCGCACCCGCTGATCGACGTCGCCCTCTTCCGCAACCGCGCGTTCAGCGGGGCCGTGCTCGCGGACTTCGTCTCGGTGTTCGCGCTGACCGGGCTGCTGTTCTTCTTCTCCCAGTACCTGCAGCTGGTGCGCGGGTTCAGCCCGATGCAGGCCGGTCTCGCCGAGATGCCGGCGACGCTGGCCTCGATCGTGGTCGTCGCCGCTGTCGGGGTGATCGTCGCGCGGCTCGGCAAGGGCCGCGCGGTCGCGGCCGCGCTCGGCGTCGCCGCGCTCGGGCTGCTGCTGGTGGCGGTGACCGAACGGGCGTCGCACTTCGGCTGGCTCGCGCTGGCCCTGCTGCCGGTCGGGCTCGGTGTCGGGCTGGCCCTGACCCTGACCGTCGACTCGGTGCTTTCGGCCGTCCCGCGCGACAAGGCGGGTGCGGCGTCGGCGATCTCGGAAACCGCGTACGAACTGGGTGCCGCGCTCGGCATCGCGGTCCTCGGCTCGGTGGTGACCGTGGTGTACCGCGCGTTCCTGCCCGCGGACGTCCCCGCGGCGGCGCGGGACTCCCTCGCCGGCGCGATGACCGTCCTGGACCCGGGTTCGGACCTGGCGCGGGCCGCCCGCGAGGCGTTCACCGGCGCCATGCAGGTAACGTCCGTCGCGGCCGCCGTCGTCACCGCGATCGCGGCGGTGATCGCCTGGCGGACCATTCCGTCCGGAAAGGACTGACATGCCTCGCAAGGCCGGGCGCAGCCCGGAGGAGACGCGCCGGGCCCTGCTCGACGCGGCCGGATCGGTCATCCGCACGCGCGGGATCTCGGCGTCGCTCGACGACATCGCGAAGGCGGCGGGCGTGTCGAAAGGCGGTCTGCTGTACCACTTCCCGGCCAAGGACGCCCTGGTGCGCACGCTCGCCCAGGACATCCTCGACACCTACCGCGCGGAGGTGCTCGCCGCCCTCGACCCGGCGGACCGGGCCCCGGGCCGCCTGACCCGCGCGTACGTCCGGGCGTCCCTGGACACCTCCTACGACGAGGTGGCCGTCCGCGAGAACATCGCCCTGGTCGCCCAGCTGATCTCGATCCCCGAGATAGCGGAGATCGCCCGCGCGGACGCGGAGAAGTGGAACGACGACCTCCGCGAGGACGGCCTCCCGGACCACGTGGTCACCCTGGTGATCGCGGCCGCGGACGGCGCGAGCACGGCCCCGCTGTGGGGCATCGGCCTCGAGGTGGCGGCGGCGCGGAAGCTGGAAGAGCAGCTCATCGCGATGACCCTCGAGCCCTGACCCCGGCCTCTTTGTCAACCCGCTGTCAGTATTGGGAAATCACCACTCCACGGCCCCTACGGAAGTCGGCTCCCGGGACGGGGAACAACCGGTAAATTTTCGACAGCGCGCGCAAAACCGGCAAATCCCCGTCCCCCACGAGGAGTCTTCCGATGTCGAGGAAGTTCGCCCTGGCCGGCGCCGTTGCGCTCGCCTTGGCCGTTACCCCGGTCGCCGCGGGTACCGCGGTCGCCGCCACTTCGCAGGAGGCCGCCGTCACGACGGTCTACTACAGCACCGCCAGCGCGCCGTCGTTCCGGTCGGTCATCAACGCCGGCGCCGCCAACTGGAACCGCAGCGTGACCAACGTCAGGCTGGTCGAGAGCAACTCCGGCGCGAGCCTGCGCTACACCGAGGGCAACGACCCCCGCGGCTCCTACGCCCAGACCAACGGGCACGGCAGCGGCACCATCTTCATCGACTACACCCAGGCCCGCCAGTACAACCCGACCCGGATCGCGGCGCACGAGACCGGCCACGCCCTCGGGCTGCCGGACCACTACTCGGGCCCGTGCTCGGAGCTGATGTCCGGCGGCGGCCCCGGCCCGTCCTGCACCAACGCGGTCCCCAACGCCGCCGAACGCAGCCGGGTGAACTCGCTGTGGGCCAACGGTCTCGTCGCGACCAAGCAGGCCGAACAGCGGATCTACGGCTTCTGACGCACGCTTCACCGAAACGGCCCCGGGGCGAGCACCCGGGGCCGTTTCCCCGTCAGTCGCGGGCAGGTTCTTCGGCCGCCGGCGACGGCTCGGCCAGGCGCCAGCCGCCGCGGCGGCGCAGCACCAGTGCGTAGTACGCCGACGCCAGCACGATGATCGCGGCCGTGACGATCAGGCTCGGCCGGCCCACCGCCGGGTCCAGCACGTTCTGGTACACCACGAACACCAGCACGACCAGCGCGAGCACGGGCGCGACCGGGAACCACGGCATCCGGTACCCCGCGTGCGCGGTCGCGCCGGTGCGGCGGCCGTTGATCGCGCCCAGGCACAGGGCCGCGTAGACCGCCACGATCGACGTGCTCGTCACCACCAGCAGCACCTGGGCGTCGACGTAGCAGAGCAGCGCCGCCACCACCCCCGTGCCGACCGTCGCCACCCACGGCGTGCCGAAGCGCGGGTGCACCGCCGCCAGGGCCCGGCTGACCGCGCCGGGCCAGGCGCGGTCGCGGCCGCTGCTGAACACCAGCCGGGAGCTGATCAGCACGATCGCCAGCACCGCGTTCATGATCGCGAGCGCCACCGCGAGGCTGAGCACCGTGTCGAGCGTGCTGCCGCCGCGGGCGGAGATGAAGGCGGACAACATGTTCTCCGCGCCGAACAGTTGCCCGAGGTCGGGCGCGCCCAGCAGCACCGCCGTCACCGGGACGAGTTCGGCGACCACGGTGATGCCGAGCGCGAGCAGGATCGCGCGAGCCAGGCTGCGCGGCGCGTCCTGGGTCTCTTCGCCGAAGTAGACCGCCGAGCCGTAGCCGTTGTAGGCGAACATCGCCACGGCCACCGCGATCGCGATGGCGCCGACCGTCGCCGGGCTGCCGTCGGCCGCCACCGGGTGCGCGACCAGGTCGGTGAACGGCCGCGCCGGGTGGATCAGGCCGAGCGCGCTGACCACGACCAGCGCCAGGATCTCGATGGCGAGGAAGATCCCGGTGACCCACGCGTTGAGCTTGATGTCGAAGACGCCGACGACGGCGGCCAGCACGCACGTCGCGGCGGCGACCGCCGGGCCGGGCAGGCCCGGCCACAGCACGCCCAGGTAGGTCCCGGCGCCGAGCGCGATCACCGCGACGATGAGCACCTGCGTGATGATCATCAGGCCCAGGACGGCGAAGCCGGGCAGCCGCCCCAGGGTGCGGGCGACGATCGCGTATTCCCCGCCCGCCAGCGGAAAGGCCGAGGCGAGCTCCGCGTAGACGAACGCCATGAACACGCCGACGACCGCGGCGGCCGCGAAGCTCAGGAACGCGCCGGTCCCGGCGCCGGTGAGCACCCCCGGCGCGATGATGAACACCGACGACGCGGGGCTGATCGCCGAGAGCGTGATGAGCAGGGTGCCGAGGGTGCGCAGGCCGCGGCGGAGGGCGGGGGTGGTCACGAGCGGGCCTCCAGTTCTTTGAAGCTCCTTCGAACAACCAGGTGACCACGCATCAAAGGCGCTCCAGGCAGACAAGTCAAGGGCTTGTTTTTCCCGAAGATCCTTCGAAGAATGACCGGCATGGCACGACCGAGCAGGGCCCCCGAGCGGCGGGCCGAGCTGATCGCCGTGGCGCGGCGCGCCGTCGTCGAACGCGGGGTCCTCAACCTGCGGCTGCGGGACATCGCCGACGGCGCCGGCCTGTCGTCCGGCTCGGTGCTCTACTACTTCCCCACCCTGGCCGACCTGCTGCAGGAGGTGCAGCACGAGGCCGTCGAGCGGTTCTGCACCACGCGCGAGCAGGCCGCGGCGGGCGGCTCGCCGCGCGACCGGCTGGTGGCGACGATCCGCAGCGGCCTGCCCACCGGCCCGGACGACGAACTCTGCGTGCTGCTCTACGAACTCGGCACGATCGCGCGGCGCGACCCGGCCTACGCCGCCCGGCACATCTCGCTGTACGAACGGCAGGTGCGGATCTACACCGGCATCCTCGAAGCCGGCGCGGCGAGCGGCGAGTTCACCCTGACCGCCGACGCCGTGGCGATCGCACGCAACCTCGTCGCCCTCGAAGACGGCTACGGCCTGCACCTCACCCAGGCCGTGCCGACGCTCGAACGCGCCACCGCCGAAGCGATGCTGCTCTCCTACGCCCGCACCGCCACCACCCGGGAGGACCTGTCATGACCCGTGCCCGCGACCTGGGCATCAGGCTGCCCGGCCGGCCCGGCACGCACAACGCGCTCACCGACGTCCCCGGCGTCGAAGTCGGCTACACGACGCTCGTCGAAGGCGAGGCGGTGCGCACCGGCGTCACCGCGATCCTCCCCCGCGGCCGGGCGGACTTCGCCGTGCCGTGCGCCGCCGGGACGTTCTCCCTCAACGGGAACGGCGAGATGACCGGCACCGCGTGGCTGGCCGAGACCGGGTCACTGAGCCTGCCGGTGCTGATCACCAACACCCACGCCGTCGGCCCGTGCCACCGCGGCGTGATCGACTGGGTGGTGCGCGAACGCCCCGACGTCGCCGCGGAGTGGCTGCTCCCGGTGGTCGCCGAGACCTGGGACGGCTACCTCAACGACATCAACGCCCCGACCATCCACAGTGGACACGCGGTGGCCGCGCTCGACGCCGCCGGGTCCGGCGCACTCGAGGAAGGCTCGGTCGGCGGCGGCACCGGGATGACCTGCTACGGCTTCAAAGGCGGCACCGGCACGGCGTCCCGGGTCGTCGCCCACGGCTCGGACGAGTACACCGTGGGCGTGCTCGTGCAGGCCAACTTCGGCAGCCGACGCGAGCTGACGGTCGCCGGCTCACCCGTGGGACTCTCGCTGACGGACGACAATCCGATGGAGGACTGGGCGGCGCCGGCCGGGGCGGGCTCGGTGATCGTCGTGCTCGGGACGGACGCGCCCCTGCTGCCCGGCCAGTGCACCGCCCTCGCCCGCCGCGTCCCGCTCGGCCTGGCCCGCACCGGCACGACGGGCTCGCACTTCTCCGGCGACCTGTTCCTGGCCTTCAGCACGGCGAACCCGGGCGCGCTCACGAGCACGTTCCCCCGCACGGCCGAAGCCGAGTACGAAAGCCTGCGGTTCGTGCCGTGGGGCCGGCTCGACCCGTTCTTCGAAGCCGTCGTGCAGGTCGTCGAGGAGGCCGTGCTCAACGCCCTGGCGGCCGGCCGTGAGACGACCGGGCGGCTCGGCCACCGCGTGCCCGCCGCGCTCAGTGCGCTGTCTTCAGGGCGATGACGCCCAGGCCGAGCCCGACGAGCACGACCACGAGCAGCAGCTGCTTCCACCACGGCAGGCGCGTGCGGCGCACGGCGAGCAGGGCGAACAGGCCCATCTCGGCCACGAGCAGCCAGACGCTCGCCCAGATCGCGGTCCGGAGCCGGAGCACGCCGAGCGCGCCCGCGACGAGCAGGACGGCGGGCAGCACGGCCGCTTCGAGGATCTGACCGCTCGCCCGCAGCAGCAGGCGGACGTCGGCGCGTTCGCCGTCGGCGTCGTGCAGGGCGAGGTGCGAGACGTACTCGGCGAACAGGCTCGCGGCCCAGATCCCGCCGGTGGCGATCGCGAGGTCGAGCAGCGCGGCCCAGCCGCTCAGGGGTTCGCCGAGCCGCCCGGCGAGCAGGAGCAGGGTGCTCAGGCAGGTGATGCCGCCGTAGGCCCGTTCCCGCAGCACGGCGGCCAGGTGGTCGGGACTGCGCACGCTATCCCCAGGTCAGGAACCGGTAGTGCAGGCCGGTCGACGACTCCTGCCACTCCCCCGTGGCGTCCGGCTCGCGGCCGACGTCCGGCGCGCGCGTGTCGCCCTCGAAGGTTTCCCGCAGCTGGGTGACCACGATCCGGTCCGCGAACGGCAGTGCCGCCTCGTACACGGCCGCGCCGCCGATCACCCAGCCGTCGCCCGAGACCGCCGCGAGGGCCGGGGCCAGCTCGGGGAACGTCTCGACGCCGTCCTGGGGCGTCCGCGACAGCACGAGGTTGCGGCGCCCCGGCAGGGGCCGGAACCGCGGCGGCAGCGACTCCCACGTCCGGCGGCCCATCAGGACGGTCGCCCCCGAGGTCACCGTGCGGAAGTGCTTCAGGTCCTCCGGCAGGTGCCACGGCAGCGCGCCGTCGCGGCCGATGACGCCGTTCGCGGACTGCGCCCAGATCAGGCCGATCACACCGCCACCGGGGCCTTGATGCCGGGGTGCGGGTCGTAGCCGTCGAGCGCGATGTGCTCGTAGGTGTAGTCGAACAGGCTGTCCGCCGGCTTGAGGCTCAGCGCCGGGAACGGCCGCGCGTCGCGGGCGAGCTGCCTGCGGACCTGCTCTTCGTGGTTGTCGTAGATGTGGCAGTCGCCGCCGGTCCACACGAAGTCGCCGACACCGAGCCCCACCTGCGCGGCGATCATGTGCGTCAGCAGCGCGTAGCTCGCGATGTTGAACGGCACGCCGAGGAACAGGTCCGCGCTGCGCTGGTACAGCTGGCAGGACAGCTCGCCGTCGGCGACGTAGAACTGGAAGAACGCGTGGCACGGCGGCAGCGCCATCCGCGGGATGTCCGCGACGTTCCACGCCGACACGATGATGCGCCGCGAGTCCGGGTTTTCGCGCAGGGTGCGCAGCACCTCGCCGATCTGGTCGACGTGCCCGCCGTCCGGCGTCGGCCAGGACCGCCACTGAACGCCGTAGACCGGGCCGAGGTCGCCGTCCGGCGCGGCCCACTCGTCCCAGATGGTGACGCCGTTCTCCTGCAGCCAGCCGACGTTCGAGTCCCCGCGCAGGAACCACAGCAGCTCGTAGGCGATCGAGCGGAAGTGGACCTTCTTCGTGGTGATCAGCGGGAAGCCGTCGGCCAGGCGGTAGCGCAGCTGGTGCCCGAAGATCGATCGCGTCCCGGTGCCGGTGCGGTCCGCCTTGCGGGCGCCGGTGTCGAGAACGTGGCTGAGCAGGTCTTCGTACTGCGTGTCGGGCATGCCCGCGAGCCTAGACGAGCGTCGCCAGGTAGGCCCGGAGCATGGCTTTCAGCTGGTCGAGCAGCGCGGCGACGCCGTTGGGGTCGGCGCGGAACGCCTCCTGGATGACGGCGTCGGCGGCGAGGAACGCGGTGCGGCACGCGGTCGCGGCGGGGTCGTCGTCGCGGAGCAGGCCCTGCGCGACGAGCACGCGGTGCACGCCGGTGGCCATCACGGCCTTGTGCGCGCGGTCGGCTTCGCGCGTCACCTCGGTGAGCCCGCGGCCGAGCCAGAGGGCGCGGAAGCCGGGTTCGGCGCGGTAGAGCGCGGCGAAGGCGTCGACGAGCAGGCCGACGGGGTCGTCCCAGGTCTCCTGCGCCGCCTGCGCGGCGAAAGCCGTCATGAGGTCTTCGAGACGGGCGAGGTAGCCGTCGGCGAGGGCTTCGGTGATGGCGTCGCGGTCCGGCAGGTACTGGTACAGCGCCCCGACCGAGACGCCGGCCGCGGCGGCGACGCGCGTCGTGGTCAGCGCCTCGACGCCGTCCTCCGCGAGCAGCCGGTCGGCGGCCTCGAGCACCTTGGCCAGCTTCTGCCGCGACCGCTCCTGCCGCGGCACGCGGCGCAGCCGCGGTTCGCTCATCACACCTCAAACCTGAACGTGACTTTGATTCGGATCTATCCTAGCCTCGGGCCATGGCAGTGGGGAGTTCGACCCTCGACGAGGCGCGGCGCGCGGTGGCCCGGGCCAGCACCGGCCTGGCGGGCGAGGGCCTGCTGATCGGGACCGCGGGCAACGTGAGCACCCGGACCGGCGACCACGTGGCGGTGACCGCGACGGGCGTCGTGCTGGGCGCGGCCACCCCGGCCGACGTCACGGTCGTCGACCTGGCCGGCGCGGTCGTCGCCGGCGAGCTGGCGCCGACCTCGGAACTGGACCTGCACCTCGGGATCTACCGGCGGTTCGGCGCGGGCGCGGTGGTGCACACGCACTCCCCGCACGCCACCGCGGTGGCCCTCGTGCTCGACGAACTGCCGTGCGTGCACTACCAGCAGCTCGCCCTCGGCGGCTCGATCCGGGTCGCGCCGTTCGAGGTGTTCGGCTCCCCGGAGCTGGTCACGGCGACGCTCACGGCCCTCGAGGGCAAGACCGCGGCACTGCTCGCGAACCACGGCGCGATCGCCTACGGCCCGACGCTGGACGCGGCGATGGACAACGCCCTGCTGCTGGAGTGGGCGTGCGGCCTGTACGTGCGGGCCGCGACGCTCGGCGCGCCCCGGGTGCTGGACGACTTCCAGCAGGAAGCCGTCGTGACCGCCGCGGCGCAGCGCGGGTACGGCCGGCCGCGGCGCCTGGAGGACCGGTGACGCAGACGGTAGTGACGCTGGGGGCGCACGTCCTCGACGTGCAGGTCCGGCCGGTCGAGGCCATTCCCGAAGGGCAGGGTGCGGCGCTGGTCGAGCAGATCCGCCTCGGCCCGGCCGGCACGGCCGCGGGAACGGCGGTGACGCTGGCGAAGCTCGGCGCGGAGGTCCGCACGGCGGGCGCCGTCGGCACCGACCCGGTCGGCGACCTGCTGCTGACGATGCTCGCGCGGTACGGCGTCGACACGTCTTTGGTGCGGCGGCGCGCGGAGGTCCAGACGTCGGCGTCGGTCCTCCCGATCCGCCCCGACGGCAGCCGGCCCGCCTTCCACGTCCCGGGCGCGAACCTGACGTACGAGCCGTCGGACTTCACGACGGACCTTTCCGGCGTCACCCACCTGCACCTGGGCGGGCCGGAGCTGATGGGCGGCGCGAAGGCGGCGTCACTCCTGGCGCCGGCGCTCGCGGCCGGCGTCGTGACGTCCGCGGACCTGCTGGCCCCCGGCGACCCGGGCGTGCTCGCCTGGATCGACCCGGTGCTGTCCTCTTTGGACTACCTGCTGCCCAACGAGGACCAGGTGCTCGGCCTGACGAGCGCACCCACCCTCGAAGACGGCGCGCGGACGTTGCTCGAGCGGGGCGTCGGTTGCGTGGCGGTGACCCGGGGCGCGCGTGGCGCCTTGGTGGTGACGGCGGAAGAAACGATCGCCGTCCCGGCGTACGCGGTTCCGGTGGTCGACACGACCGGCTGCGGCGACGCGTTCTCGGCCGGGTTCCTGCGGGGCGCGGGCCTGGGCCGCTCGCCGCGCGAGGCGGCGGTGCTCGGCTGCGCTTCGGCGGGCCTGGTGGCCCGGGGGCTGGGCAGCGACCACGGCGAGTTCGACCTGGCCGCGGCCGACGCCTTCGCCGCGTCGACCCCGACGCTCCCACTGGACTGATCGACCGGATTGCAGCTTTCCTGCATCGCGACCCCTTGACTTGACGATTTCCTGCATTCAGGATGCGTCCTGTGCAGAACGAAGGCAAGACCACCGAGCTGGACCGGCGGATCGTCGCGGCCCTGCAGCTCAACGGCCGGGCGCCGTGGGGGGCCATCGCGCGGCACGTCGGGGCCAGCGAGTCCACCGTGCTCCGGCGGGCCGAAAAGCTCACCGAGAGCGGGCGGCTGCGGGTCATCGGTGTCGTCGACGTCCTCCGCTGCGGGCTCGGCGTCCCCGTCCTCGCGCGGCTCAAGTGCCGTCCCGGTGCCGCCGCCGCGGTCGCCGACGCGCTCGCCGCCCGGCCCGACGTGCGGTACGCGACCGTGCTCGCCGGAAGTGCCGACTGCTCCGCCGAGTTCGTCCTGCCCTCCTACGCCGACATCGCCGGCCTGCAGGAGAACGGCTTCCCCGCCGCCGAAGCGATCCGGGACGCCGAGACCTTCGCCGTGATGCGGACCTTCACCTCCAACCACGACTGGGACTCCGGCGAGCTCACCCCCGAGGCCGCGACCGACCTGCGCGGCGGCGACGTCCGGCCGTTCGAGGAGCAGCACTGGGAGCGGCCGCCCGAGCAGCTCGACGAAGTGGACCTCGCCCTCTGCGCCGCGCTCGGCGAGGACGGGCGGCTGCCGTTCAAGGAGGTGTCCAAACAGGTCGGCACGAGCGAGTCCACTGTGGCCCGCCGGGTCGACTCGCTGGTGCGGCGCGGCTGCCTGCGGTTCCGGACGCTCGCCGAGCCCGCGATGTTCGGCTACGCGCTGGAGTTCATGCTCTGGCTCTCGATCGTCCCCGGTGAGCTCGACCGCGCCGGGCAGCAGCTCGCCGCGCACCCCGGCACGAAGTACCTGAGCGCCACCACCGGCCGGTTCAACCTGGTCGGCCAGATCGTGCTGCGCCACTACGGCGAGCTGTACCGCCACACCACCGACGTCGTCGGCGCGCTGCCCGGGCTCCGGGAAGCCGACGTGACCCTGCAGGTTTCGACGCTCAAGCGCGCGTGGGCCCCGACCCCCGCCGCCAGCTTGGAGGAAGCATGACCGACCAGCCGTGGCTCTGGGACGAAGCGACGTGGCGGGGGCACGTCGAGCACGTCCGGGCCGGGCGCCCGCTGCGCCCGGCGTCGTGGCCCGGCGGCGCCAAGGTCGCCGTGGCGCTGTCCTTCGACTCCGACCACGAGACCCCCGCACTGCGCGACGGTGAAGTGCTGCCCGGCAAGCTGGCCCAGGGAGAATACGGCGCCCGCGTCGGCGTGCCGCGGATCCTCGACCTTCTGCGGCGCCACAACGCCCCCGCGTCCTTCTTCGTGCCCGCCGTCTCGGCGCTGCTGCACGAGGGCGAGGTCAAGTCCTATGTGGACGACGGGCACGAAGTGGCGCTGCACGGGTGGATCCACGAGCGCAACACCGCGCTCACCGAGACCGAAGAACGCGACCTCGCCTTCCGCGCCGCCGACGTCCTCGAACGCCTCGCGGGCACCCGGCCGGTCGGCATCCGGACACCGTCGTGGGACTTCTCCGCGCACACCCTCGCCATCACCCGCGAGCTGGGCCTGAAGTACGACTCGTCGCTGATGGCCGACGACGACTGCTACGAAATCCTCGAGCACGGCGAGCCCACCGGCGTCGTCGAGCTGCCGGTCGAGTGGATCCGCGACGACGCGCCGTACTTCATGATGGACCGGTTCGCGTCCCTGCGGCCCTACACCCCGCCGCGCGGCGTGCTGACGATCTGGCGCGACGAGTTCGACGCCGCGCTCGCCGACGGTGGCATCTTCCAGCTCACCATGCACCCGCACATCATCGGCCACCGCTCGCGCCTCACCGTCCTTTCCGAACTCCTCGACCACATCTCCGGCAACGACGTCTGGTACGCCACGCACGCCCGGATCGTGGACCACGTCCTGCGGGAGCAGCCATGACCACAGTGGACACCGCCGTCGCCTCCCACCGGCTGACGGCGCAGCAGCGCAAGGCCATCGTCGCCGGCGCCGTCGGCAACACCGTCGAATGGGTCGACTGGGCCGTCTACGCCACGTTCGCGCCGGTCTTCGCCGGCCAGTTCTTCGCCAGTGGCAGCGAAACCACGGCCTTGCTGTCCACTTTGGCCGTGTTCGCCGTCGGGTTCGTGATGCGGCCGATCGGCGGCGCCGTGCTCGGCGCGTACGCCGACCGCAAGGGCCGCAAGAAGGGCCTGACCCTCACCATCTCCCTGATGGCCGGGGCGTCGATCGTCATCGCGCTCTGCCCGACGTACGCGCAGATCGGCGTGCTCGCGCCGATCGTGCTGCTGCTCGCGCGGCTCGTGCAGGGCTTCTCGGCGGGCGGCGAGTTCGGCTCGTCCTCGGCGTTCCTCATCGAGTCGGCCGCGCCCGGGCGGCGCGCGTTCGCCGGTTCGTGGCAGCAGGTCTCGGTCGGGCTCGGCTCCCTGCTGGCCGCGCTGATGGGCACGATCCTCAACTCGACGTTGTCGGACGCCGCCCTGCACGGCTGGGGCTGGCGGCTGGCGTTCGGCCTCGCCGGGCTGCTCGGCCTGGTCGGCCTGTGGCTGCGGGTGTCGGTGCACGAGACCGAGGCCTTCGGCAAGCTCGGCACGAAGCCGCGGCGCAACCCGCTGGTCGCGATGCTGCGCGACCACCCGCGGGCCGCGCTGCGCGTGGCCGGGTGACGATCGCCGGGACGTTGATCTACTACGTGTGGGTCTCCTACATGCCCGCGTACGCGCACCTGGCCACCGGCATCCCGCTCAAGACCGCGCTGCTGGCCAACACCCTGGCCATGGTCGTGTTCATCGCGCTGCTGCCCTTCGGCGGCCTGCTGTCGGACAAGCTCGGGCGCAAGGCGACGATGACGGCGTTCGCCGCCGGGTTCGTGGTCTTCGCCTGGCCCGCGTTCCACTTCCTGGGCAACAGCTTCTGGAGCGTCTTCTTCATCGAACTGGTCGGCCTGGTGCTGATCGTCGGGTACTCGGCGAACTGCGCGGTGGTCATGGCCGAGCAGTTCCCGCCCGAGGTCCGCACGACCGGGATCGGCCTGCCGTACGCACTCTCCGTGGCGATCTTCGGCGGCACCGCGCCGTACGTGACGACCTGGCTGAACGCGCACCACCTCGGCAACCTGGTGTGGATCTACGTGGCGGTCGCCGCGCTCATCGGCGTCGCGGTGTACCTGACCATGCCGGAGACGAAGGGCAAGGTGCTGTAGTGCGGACCGTGCTCGTCACCGGGGCCGGCGGCGGGATCGGCGCCGCCATCGCCGGGCGGTTCGCCGCCGCGGGCGACCGGCTCGTGCTGTCCGACGTCCGCCCGGGCGAACTGTCCACGGTGGCCGCGAGGCTGGGCGACGCCGTCGAACTGCCCGGCGATCTCGCCGACGCCGAGTACGCGGAAGGACTCGTCGAGCGGGCCGGGCCGGTCGACGTCCTGGTCAACGCCGCCGGGATCTACCCCGCCACTCCCCTGCTGGAGATGACCGCGGCGATCTGGGACCGCGTGCAGGACGTGAACGTGCGGGCCGCGCTGCTGACCACGGTCGCGTTCGGACGGATGCACGCGGCGGCCGGGACCACCGGCGCGGTCGTCAACATCTCCTCCGGCGCGGCGACCCGGGCCCGGCCCGGCGCGGCCCACTACGCGACGTCGAAGGCCGCACTGGAGATGGTCACCAAGGCCTGCGCGGTGGAGCTGGGCCCGCACGGCATCCGCGTCAACGCCGTCAGCCCGGGGTTCGTCACCGTGGACAGCGACGCGAACCCCGTCACGGAGGCATATGCGGCGGCGGTGTCGGTGAACCCGCTCGGGCGCCGTGGAGAGCCGCGCGAGATCGCCGACGCCGTGTACTGGCTCGCCGGCCCCGAGGCGGCCTGGATCACCGGCGCGGTTCTGCGCGTCGACGGTGGTTCGACCGCGGGCGCCGCCGGGCTGCCCCTGCACTGGGCCGGGGAAACGACCGTCCAGCAAGGAAAGGATGGGCATGTCTGACCGGCGCTCGTACACAGTGGTCGGCGGCGGCGCGATCGGCGGGACGCTGGCGTTCCACCTCGCGCGGGCCGGCCACCCGGTGTCCATCGTGGACGCCGACCCGGCGCACGTCGCCGCGATCCGCGACCGCGGGCTCACCCTGCGCGGCCCCGAGGGCGACGAGACCGTCGAGCTGCCCGCCTTCGTGCCGGACGCGGCCCCGCCGGTGTTCGGCCGGGTGCTCCTGGCCGTCAAGGCGCAAGCCACCGAAGACGTGCTGCCCTGGCTGGCTCCGCGGCTGGCCGAGGACGGGTTCGTCGTGTCCCTGCAGAACGGGCTCAACGAACCGCTGATCGCCGGCCACGTCGGTCCGGAAAGGACGGTCGGTGCGTTCGTGAACCTGTTCGCGGACGTCGTCGAGCCCGGGGTGGTGCGCGACGGCGGTCTCGGCGCGCTCGTCGTCGGCGAGCCGGACGGGCGGATCACCGGCCGGGTCGAGGAGGTCGTCGCGGACCTGCAGGCCTGGGGCCCGGCGAAGGCGACGGCCAACGTCGAGGGGTACCTGTGGGCCAAGCTGGGCTTCGGCGCGATGCTCACCACGACCGCGCTCGCCGACGCGCCGATGGCCGACCTGATCGACCGGCACCGCCCGCTCATGCACGCGCTCGCGGCCGAGGTCCTCACCGCGGCCGGCGACCGGACGCTGGAAGCGTTCGACCAGTTCGACCCCGCCGCGTACCTGCCGGGCGCGCCCGGCCGCGAGGAGGCGACCGACCGGCTCACCGCGTGGCTGCGGACCCAGCCGAAGGACCGCAGCGGTATCTGGCGCGACATCGCCGTGCGCCACCGGCCGGTCGAGGTGCACCACCACTACGCGCCGGTCCTCGCGCAGGCGGACGTGCCGTTGCTGCGCGCGATGCTGGCGCGGTTGCGTGACGTCGAAACCGGTGCCGCCGCGATGTCCGAAGACCACCTGACCGAACTGGAGCGAGGCCTGTGATCCGGGAACTGCACGAGTGGGTGGCCGCGCACCGCGACGAGCTGCTGGCCGACGTCGCCGAGTACGTCGGCATCGAAACCCCCAGCGACGACAAGGCCGCCCTGAACGCGGGGCTGTCCTGGGTGGACGGCTGGCTGCGCGAGCGGCTGGGCGAACCCGCGGCCGTCCGGGACGTCGACGGCGGCCGGCACGGCGACATCAAGGTCTACGACTTTCCCGGCCGCGGCGAGCCGGTGCTGGTGCTGTGCCACTACGACACGGTGTGGCCGCTCGGCACCCTCGCGGACTGGCCGTTCACCGTGGCTGGTGACCGGGTGACCGGGCCGGGGATCTTCGACATGAAGTCGGGGCTGGTGCACGCGGTGTGGGCGTTGCGCGCGCTCGACGCGGCGGGCCTGCCCCGCCCGGCCGTGCGGCTGGTCCTCAACGGCGACGAGGAGATCGGCAGCCCGGCGTCGCGCCCGGTGATCGAAGAGGCCGCGGCGGGCACCCGGGCGACGCTCGTGTTCGAGGCGAGCGCCGACGGCGCGGTGAAGACGGCGCGCAAGGGCGTCGGCCTGTTCCAGGTGCACGCGAAGGGCGTCGAGGCCCACGCCGGGCTGGATCCGGCCAAGGGCGCGAGCGCGATCGACGAGCTGGCGCGGGCGGTCCTGGCGTTGCACGGACTGTCCGATCCGGACGCCGGCACGACGGTGAACGTCGGCGTGGTCACCGGGGGCACCCGGCAGAACGTGATCGCGGGCGCGGCGTCGGGCGAGATCGACGTCCGCGTGTCCAGCGCGGCCGAGGCGGCCCGCATCGACGCGGGCTTGGCGGCCCTCAAGGCGACCGACCCCCGCGCGACCCTCGAGATCACCGGCGGCTGGAACCGGCCGGTGATGGAACGGTCGGCACCGATCGCCGAGTTGTACGAAGTGGCCCGCGAGCAGGCCGCGGAATTGGGCGTGACGCTGCGGGAGTGCTCGGTCGGCGGCGCGAGCGACGGCAACTTCGTGGCGGCCCTGGGCCACCCGGTCCTGGACGGCTTCGGCGCGGTCGGCGACGGCGCGCACGCGCGGCACGAGCACATCAGCGTCACCGGGATGCTGGAGCGCACCGCGCTGGCCGCCGCCGTCCTGCACCGGCTCGCCGGATAACCGCTCTCGGTTTACAACCGGTCAGCGACGGCGCATACTGCTCTCGTAATGCAACCAGTTGCGAGGTGGTATCAGTGCGTGACGCGCGGTCGGGGTGTCCGATCAACCTGTCGCTGGAGATCTTCGGCGACCGGTGGACGCTGCTCGTGCTGCGTGACGTCGTGTTCGGCGGGGCTCGGCACTTCCGCGAGTTCCTCGGCGGCGAAGAGCGGATTTCGTCCAACGTGCTGGCCGACCGGCTGGCGGTGCTCGTCGACCACGGGCTGCTCACGCGGGCCGGCGATCCTTCGCACAAGCAGAAGGTCACCTACAGCCTGACCGAGCGGGCGATCGACCTGGTCCCGGTGCTGGTGCAGCTCAGCGCGTGGGGCGTCCGGCACCTGCCGGCCGGCGACGCCTACGCCGCCCGGGCCGGGGTGCTCGTCGCCGGCGGTCCCCCGCTGTGGGAGGCCTTCATGGACGAACTGCGCGAGACCCACCTCGATACCCGCCACGGGGAGGCGCCGGACGGCCCGACCGTCGCCGCGCGCCTCGAGGCCGCCTACGCGGCCGCCGTGGCCGACCGAACGGAGTGACGATGGAAACCCGGCTCGACGAACGGTTCAGCGACCCCGGCGCCACGGCCACCGGCTGGGCCGAAACCACGAAGGCCCTGGCAGACGCGCAGATCAGCTGGCTCACGACGGTCCGCGCGGACGGCCGGCCGCACGTGACGCCGCTGGTCGCCGTCTGGCTCGACGGCGCCGTCCACTTCGCCACCGGCGAGACCGAGCAGAAGTACCTCAACCTGACCGCGAACCCGAACGTCGTGCTGACCACCGGCCGCGACTCGTGGGACGACGCCCTGGACGTCGTCGTCGAGGGGGTCGCCCGGCGGGTCGCCGACAAGCGCACGCTGGAACGGCTCGCCAAGGCGTGGCTGGAGAAGTGGGACGGCAGCTGGGACTACGAAGCGACCGAAGACGGCTTCCGCCAGTCCGGCCACGAGGCCGTCGTCTACGCGGTCGAACCGGCGAAGGTACTGGCCTTCGGCCGCCGGCGCTCCACATCGGACACTTCGATGCTGTCCACTGTGGAGTTCACCCACACCAGCCACCGGCCCTGAAACTCAGGCGCGGCCGAGCAGTTTCGCCAGCCCGCGCCGCGGGCCGCGCGACCGCAGCCGGCCGGCGACGGCGTCTTCGAGCAACGCGCCGACCGTCTCGCGCGCGCACGCCTTGTTCGCGCCGATACCGCCCGAGGGTCCGCGCTTGATCCACCCGGCCACGTACGTGCCCGGTTCGACGCGGCCCGCGGTGTTCGGGACCGTGCCGGTCGCTTCGTCGAACGGCAGGCCCGGCACCGGGGCGCCGCGGAAGCCGGCCGCCCGCACGACCCGGCCCGCGGTGATCTCGACGTCGCCGGTCACCCGGACGCCGCGGACCTCGGTGTCGCCGGTGAACTCCAGCGGCGCCGAGTGGAACCGCAGGACGACCCGGCGAGCGCCGTCCGGCGGCGGGGACGACCAGTCGACGGGCTCGCGCGGCAGGCCCCGCAGCAGCGCGGCCTTCCCGTCGCCGGCGTCGATCGCCGCGGCGGTCCGCGGGTCGTGCGCGTCGACGACGAGGTCGCCGCGGGCCGCCAGGGCCAGCAGTTCGGACTGGGTGTACGCGGCGTCTTCGGGCCCGCGCCGGGCCAGCAGGACGACTTCGCGCACCTTGCTCGCGCGAAGCCGGGCCAAGGCCGGCGGAGCGAGCGACGTGCCGGCCAGGGCCTCCGGGTCGGCCGTCAGGATCCGGGCGATGTCGAGGGCGACGTTGCCGGTGCCCACCACGACCACGCGCTCGGCCGAGAGGTCCACGGCGGCCGGGGCGACGTCCGGGTGGCCGTTGTACCAGCCGACCACCGTCGCGGCCGGCAGGCTGCCGGGCAGGTCTTCCCCGGGAATGCCGAGGGGGCGAGCCTCGGTGGCCCCGACCGCGTAGATCACGGCGTCGTGCCGTGCGGCCAGGTCCGGCCCGGCCTCGGTGCCGAGCCGCAGCCGCAGGCGCGGGTGGTCGTGGAAGCGCGCGAACGTCTCGCCGATCTTCTTCGTCGACGGGTGGTCGGGCGCGACGCCGTAGCGGATCAGGCCGCCGGCCGTGGCCAGCCGGTCGACGAGGGTGACCCGCGCGTTGGTGTGCAGCAACAGGTCTTCGACCGCGTACATGCCCGCCGGGCCGCTGCCGACGACCGCGACGTCCAAGGCCGTGAAGTCGCTCGGCAGGATCCGGCTGAACTCCGGCGGCGACCAGCGGTGGAAGTTCGGGGCGACGGTCGCCTCGGCGAGGACGTCCCGCTCCGCGTAGTACCCGGCGTTGATCTCCTCGTAGGCCTTCAGCGGCCCGGTCAGGTCGCCGGCCGGGAAGACCGCGTCGACCGGGCAGGCGTCGGCGCAGGCCCCGCAGTCGATGCACGTGCCCGGGTCGATGTAGAGCATCTCGGTGGTCCCGAAGTCCGGCTCGCCCGGCGCCGGGTGGATGCAGTTGACCGGGCAGACCGACACGCAGGACGCGTCGGCGCAGCAGGTCTGCGTGATCGCGAAGGCCATGTCAGATCAGGTTCGCGCGCTTGTAGAACCACAGCGACGGCTTGGTGAGCAGCCCCGCGGAGTGCAGGAACTCCATCAGCCCGCTGCAGCTGGAGCGCAGCATCGACTTGTGGTGCTCGTTGGCCTTCGCCTCGCGGCGCCCGCGCTTGCCGTCGAGCCCCGCGTTCTCGTAGACCTTGCCGTTCACCATGCTGGTGACGATGAAGTACGACGCGATCGCGACGACGAGCGCGTTGACCTGCCGCCGCACCCAGCCCGCGCCTTCGAGCCGCTCGCGGGTCTCCTCGCGGGCGAACTTCATGTGGCGCGACTCCTCGACCACGTGGATGTTGTTGATGGTGCGCACGAACGGGACGACGCGCTCGTCGCGCATCCAGTCGCGCTGCATGACGTCGAGGACCTCTTCGGCGACGAGGATCGCCGCGTAGGCGGCCTCCCCGGTCGCGGTGGCCTTGAAGACGCGGCCGAGCTCGACGACGAAGCGGCGCGGCCGGTAGGCGGGCGCGCGCAGCTTGGCGGCGCCGCGGGCGAACATGATCGAGTGCCGGCACTCGTCGGCGATCTCGGTCAGCGCCCACTGGAACGCCGGGTCGGTCGGGTCCTTCGCGTAGAAGTCCCGCAGCACCATCTGCTGCAGGATCATCTCGAACCAGATCCCGGTGCTGGCCACCGACGCCGCCTCCTGGCGGGTCAGCTCGCGCTGCTGCTCCGGCGTCATCTCGGCCCAGTAGGACGTGCCGTAGAGCGAGCTCCACTCCGGGCTCGCGCCGTGGTAGTCCGTGTCGAGCGGCGTCTCCCAGTCGACTTCCTTGACCGGGTCGTAGGAGAGCAGCTCCGACGACTCCAGCAGCCGGCGCGCGGTCGTCTCGCGGTCCGTCGCCGCCTCGCGTTCGCTGATGCTGGTCATCGCCGACCTCCTCGTCAGGTGTTACCCGAGTTCACTGTTACCAACCGTAACACATATCGGTTCGAGTGCACACCCGTCGCCCGCCGGCGCGGCGCAGGCCATCGTCCCGGCGTGAACCGCTAAAGTTTCGGTGTACAGTTGTTCACTCGTTCGCGTCGATCGGCAGGAACCGGTGCCCTCACGCAGTCACACTCCCGCCCGGTCCGGGCCGTTCGGCTCCGGGCTGCTCGGGCCCCTCGACCAGGACGCCACCGTATTGCGCCGCCGTGTCCAGCGCCTGCTGACCGCCACCCTGATCGCCACCAACGTCATCGGTGCGCTGGTCGTGGCCGGCCTGGCCGCGCTGCTGATGCCGGCGCCGGGCATGTCCGGCGAACTCGTGCGCGTCACGGCGATCGCGGTCCCGGTCTACGTCGTCGCGGCTGTCGTCGTCGGCACGCTGTGGGGCACCCGCGGGGCTCTGCGGACGCTGCGCTGGGCGGCCGAGGGCCGGGCCCCGACCGACGCCGAACGCGCCGCCAGCCTGCGCGTCCCGCTGCGCCTGACGCTCATGCAGGCCGTCCTGTGGGGCCTGGCGACGCTGGTGTTCGCGGCGATCGCCGTGCTCCGGCAGCCCGCCGTCGCGCTGACCGTGTTCCTCGTCGTCACGTTCGCGAGCGTCGTGGTGTGCGCGATCGCCTACCTCTTCGGCGAGTTCGCCCTGCGGCCCTACGCGGCGCGGGCCCTGGCCGGGGCCGCGCCGCCGCGCCCGCTCAGCGGCGGCGTCAACCTGCGGATGCTGCTGTTCTGGTGCCTGGGCACCGGGGTGCCGGTGGCCGGCCTGGTCGTCACCGCGGCGCTGGCCTGGGTGCGCGGCGACGTCTCCACGACGAAGCTCGCCGTGTCGGTGATCGCGCTCGGCCTGGTCGTGCTGTGCTTCGGGCTGCTGGTCACGGTGTTCACCGCCCGCGCCGTGGTCAGCCCGATCTCCTCGGTCCGGCACGCGCTGAGCCGCGTGCGGGCCGGGGACTTCGCCGTCGAGATCCCGGTCTACGACGGCACCGAGCTCGGCCTGCTGCAGGCCGGGTTCAACGACATGACGGCCGGGCTCGCCGAGCGCGAGCGGATGCGCGACCTGTTCGGCCGCCACGTCGGCCGTGAGGTGGCGGTCGAGGCCATGCGCTCGTCCGCGGAGCTCGGTGGCTCGGTGCGCACGGTGTCGGTGCTGTTCGTCGACCTCGTCGGGTCGACGGCGCTGGCCGCGAGCCGCCCGCCCGAGGAAGTCGTCGGCCTGCTCAACCGGTTCTTCGCCGTGGTCGTCGACGAGGTCGACCGGCACCAGGGGCTGGTCAACAAGTTCATCGGCGACGCCGCCCTGGCCGTCTTCGGGGCGCCCGCCGAGCTGGCAGACCACGCGACGTGCGCGCTCGCCGCGGGCCGGGCGATCGCCCGGCGGCTGGCGCTCGAGGTGCCGGACGGGCCGGCCGGCATCGGCGTCGCGACCGGCGACGCGGTCGCGGGGAACGTCGGCGACCCGCGCCGGTTCGAGTACACCGTGATCGGTGACCCGGTCAACGAGGCCGCCCGGCTGACCGAGCTGGCGAAGAACGCCCCCGGCCGGCTCCTCGCTTCGTGGACGGCGGTCGAAGCCGCGGCCGCGGAAGAAGCCGGGCGGTGGACCGCGACCGAGGACGTCACGTTGCGCGGCCGAAGCCGCCCGACGACCCTGGCGGCCCCCCGCTAGAGCCGCGGGTCGACGTGGATCTTCGGGGCCGGCCCGGCGTCGTGCGTCCCGGCGAGCACGGCGCCGACCTCGTCGAGCCCGACGGTCGCCGCGACGAGCGGCCGCGGGTCGACGGCCCCGGTGGCGTAGGCGGCGATCGTGTCGGCCAGCCCCGGCGACGCGGACAGCACGCCGACGGCGGTGGCGTCCTTCATCACCAGTGCCCGGGTGTCGAGCAGGCTGGGCCGGCTGGACAGTCCGATGTAGACGACACGGCCCGCCGGTTCCACCAGCTCGGCCGCGAGGGCGGGCAGTTCGACCGCGCCCGAAGCGTCGACGACCGCGTCGAAGGCCTGATCCGGCAGGGTCTCGCGGGTCCACACGTGCGCGAAGCCGAGTTCGCGGGCGAAGACGTCGCCCTCCCGGCCCATGAGGTGCACTTCGGCGCCCGCCGCGCGCAGGAACATCGCCGAGAGCAGCCCGATCGCGCCCGGCCCCAGCACCAGCGCGCGGTCGCCGTCTCCGGCACCGGCGGCCCGCGCCGCCCGCAGCGCGTTCCCGCCCGGCTCGACGAGCGCGCCGAGCACGGCGTCGACCGAGTCCGGCAGGGTGTGCAACGACCACGCGGGCACGGCGAGCTTCTCGGCCAGCGCCCCGGCCCGCCCGCCGCGGATCCCGACCTCCTGGCGGTTTTCGCAGGTGTGCTGGTGACCGCGCCGGCACCGGCGGCACGTCCGGTCGCCGAGCATGGTGTCCCCCATGACGCGGCGGCCGAGCCAGGCCGGGTCCACGCCGTCGCCCACGGCCGAGACGCTGCCGGCCCACTCATGCCCGAGCCGCATCGGGTAGGCGGCGTGCCCCTGGTGGAGGTAGGCCATCTCGCCGGTGAAGAACTCGACGTCGGTGCCGCAGACCCCGGCCCGGTCGACGTCGACGACGACCTCGCCCGGGGTGGGCTCGGGCACCGGCACCTCGAGCACTTCACCCCGCCGCGGGCCGGTGAGCACGAAGGCACGCATGGTCGAAGACATGGCTGAATGCTCGCACGCCCGGCCCGGTGACCGGCCGCGCGTGACCTGCTGCCGGTCCCCTAGGACCAGGGCGTGACCGGCCGGGGCCGGCGCTCGCCGTCCACGACGACGTCGGCGCGTTCGGTGAGGAAGGCGATGTACCCGGCGATCTCGCGCGCGTCGGACAGGGGCTCGTCGTAGGTCCAGGCCAGGTCTTGCTGCCCGCCCACCGACCAGTACGTCGCGTGGCCCTTGTAGGCGCAGGTGGTGCGCGTGTCCGACGGGGTGAGCAGGTCCATCCGGACGTCTTCGCGCGGCAGGTAGTAGCGCGGCGTGATGCCGGTTTCGAAGAGCACGCGGGACGCCGTCGAGTCGGCCACGACCACGCCGTCCACCTCGATCCGCACCCGGCTGTCGCTGCGCCGGATGTCGATGCGCGAGAACGGGTCCCGCGGGTGGCCGACGATCGGCTCGGCCTCCTCGAGCCACTCGTCGAAGGCGGCGAAGTCGAGGACGACGTGGTCGCCCAGGTCGGGATCGGCGGGCCGGAAGCCGGCGCCCGGCAGGGTCACGCCGTCCGCGGCCAGGGTCAGCGGCTCGCCCTCGCAGGTGTGCACGGCGAAGGCGGTCCGCGGGTCGAGGACCGGCGGGCCGCCCTCGGCCAGCCGCACCGGGTGTTCCGGCGCCCCTTCGCCGTCCGCGGCGGTCAGGGTCGCTCGCAGGTCGGGCTCCGGCACCGCGTAGGAGGGCACCACCCGCTTCGGCTCCCAGACCAGCACGGCCCGCCGCGAGTCGGCGAACGTCCGTCCACCCGCGACCGCCCGGACCCGTTTTGCCACCGGTTCGTACCGCAGCCGGGCCAGGTCCCCGGTGAACCGCGCTCCCATGCGTGTCGCCATGGGTCCACGATCCGCCCCGGCGGGCGCCGCGGTCAACGGCCGGGCCGAGCCGGGTCGCGCAACGCTGTCTCGTCGAGGTCACCGACCCCCGCACCGCCGAGCGCCGCGGTCAACGGTTGGCCGGGCCGAGCCAGGTCGCGCAACGCCCTCACACCGAGTTCACCGCCCACACTCGACGACCGGACAGGCCGAGCCAGACACCCGCCCGCCGAGGTCGCCAACGCCAGCCTCGGTCAACGACCGGCCGGCCGAGCCGAACCCTCATAGCCGCACAACACCCACCCGCCAAGGTCGCCAACCCCAGCCCGATCAACGACCGGCCGGGCCGAGCCAGGTCGTCATCGCCTCGTGCAACGCCGTCTTGTCGAGGTCGCCGACTCCTGCCCAGGCCACGTAGCCGTCCGGGCGGATCAATGCCGCCAGCGGCTGGTCCGGGAATGCCAGCGGGCGTGCCGTCTCGGCCCGCGCGCGGGCCCCCCACTCCGCGGCCACTGTCGAAGCGCCCACCCCCGCGTCGAGCACCACCGCGCGGGCATCGCGGAAGCGGGTCGCCAGGGTCGTTCCGTCGTCGAGGGCCAGGTCCGGCACCCGGTGGCCGATCAGGGGGAACTCGCCCGGGAGGTCGTAGTGCTGCCAGCCGCCGCTGATGCTCGAGACCACGTGGGTCGCGCCGTCCGGGGTGTCGAGGAGGTCGGCCACCACCGCGCGCAGGGCCTCCGCCCGCGGGCCGCGCGGGGTGCTCAGCGCCGTCTGCGCCAGGCTCCACCGCTGCACCCACGCGCCGATCGGGTGCCGCTCCGGCGTGTAGGTGTCCAAAAGGGACTCCGGCGCGAGACCCCGTGCGACGAGCGCCAGCTTCCAGCCGAGGTTGACCGCGTCGCCGAGGCCGAGGTTCAGCCCCTGCCCGCCGGCCGGCGAGTGCACGTGGGCCGCGTCGCCGCACAGCAGCACCCGGCCCGCCCGGTACGTCTCGGCCTGCCGGGTCGTGTCCGCGTAGCGCGTGCCGACGTGGACGCGCGTGACCGCGACGTCCGTGCCGCTGACCCGCCGCAGGCTCGCCTGGACCTCCTCGGCGGTGACCGGCGCGTCCCGGTCTTCGGCCACGGCGTACTCGACCGTGTGCACCCGGGGCGGGCCGTCGCTCTCGCCCCAGCCGCCGACGACGTACGAGCCGTGCTCCCCGTGTTGCCAGTCCCCGGCGACAAGCTTCCCCGGGTCGTCGAGGTCCACCACGGCCTGCCGTCCGGTGAAGACGGGATCCACGCCCGGGAAGGCGATCCCGGCCAGCCGGCGAACGGTGCTGCGCCCGCCGTCGGCACCCACCAGCCAGCCGGCGCGGACCTCGCCCTGTCCGGTGTGGACGGTCACGCCCTCGTCGTCGGCGTCGAACCCCGTCAGCGTGACGCCGCGGCGCACCTCGGCCCCGTTCCACGACCGGAAGATCTCCTCCAGGTCAGCCTGGCCGATCACCCCCGCGCCGAAGAACTCCTCGCCCGGACCCGGTGGCTTGAGCCGGTCGGCGCGGATGCCGATCCCCGCGAAGTGCCCTGCGAACACGTCCCCCACCGGCGCGCCGGGCGGCGGCAGCGTGTCCGGGCCGACCCACATCACCGCCGCCCGCTCGACGGCGGGCAGCAGGCCGCGCAGGTGCAGTGCGTGCACCGAAGGCGTGTTCAGCGACCGCGCACCCATCGAGCCGAACCGCGAGCGCGGCGTTTCCGCCTCCTGCTCCAGGACCAGCACCCGGGCCCCGCCCAGCCGGAGCTCACCGGCCAGCAGCAGGCCCACCGGGCCGCCCCCGGCCACCACGACGTCGAAGTCCATCTCCCCCACCCCATCGAAACCCGGGCACAGCGTGCTCAGTAACACCACGGTAGCGAACTGGGTACAGTGTTCGCAATACCGAAGGAGGTGAGCGGTGCCGGCGAACGACCAGCCGCCGCTCTGGCTGCGTCCCGAGCACGGCACCCGCGGCCCGAAGCCCGCCCACACCCGGCGAGACGTCGCCCTCGCCGCGATCCGGATCGCCGACGCCGAGGGCCTCGACGCCGTCTCGATGCGGCGAGTCGCGGCCGAACTCGGCGCCGGGACGACCTCCCTCTACCGCTACGTGTCCAAAAAGGACGAAGTGCTGGAGCTGATGGGCGACGAGGTCATGGGCGAGCTGCGCGGCACCGCCCTGCCCGCCGGCTGGCGGGACGGGCTGCGCGCGATCGCCCGCCTGCTGCGGGACGTCGCGCTGCGGCACCCGTGGTTCCCCGCGGTGCTCGCCGGCCGCGCGATCCACGGACCGCACAGCCTGCACTGGCGCGAGCTGACGCTCTCGGCGTTCGACGGCGTCGACCTGGACACCGACGAGATGCTCGCCGCGCTCGGCACGCTCTCGGCGTTCGTCCTCGGGCACGTGCTGGGCGAGCTGGCCGACCAGGAGGCGGCGCGCCGCTCGGGGCTGAGCCACGACCAGTGGATGGAACGCGAAGGCGAATACGGCCCGATGATCGTGGACAGCGGGTTCTACCCGCGCTTCACCCGCGTGATGGTCGAGGCCGAGCTGCCGCACGCCGCCGACCGGCTGGACCGGGGCTTCGAAGCCGGGCTGGAGCGGGTGCTGGCCGGGATCGCCACCCACCTGCCGTCGTGATCAGGACCGCCCGGTGAGGAGGTCGAACGCGAGGCGGCGGTGCGTCGCGAACAGCTCGAGCGCCGCGTCCCGGTCACCCGCGCGCAGGGCGTCGGCGAGCTGCCGGTGTTCGGCGGGGATCGCGGCCAGGTAGCCGTCGGTCTCGACGCCGATCCGGGTCAGCAGGAACAGGTGCACCTGCGACCGGATCGCCGCCCAGGCCTCCCGCAGGCGGCGGTGGCCGGCCGCGGCGTAGACGGCGTCGTGGAAGTCGAGGTCGCAGCGCACCATCTCGTGCTCGTCGGCCGCCCGTTCCATGCGCCGCACCACCGCGTCCACCGCCGCCAGGTCGGGCGCGCGGTCCACCACCAGGCCGACGGCGAGCTGCTCCAGGGCCGCGCGCAGGCTGTCCAGCTCGGCGACGTCCTCGTCGGACAGGGCGGTGACCGTGGTGCCCCGGTGCCATTCGCCGCGGACGAGACCTTCGCGCTCCAGCTTGAACAGTGCCTCCCGCACCGGCCCGCGACTGACGCCGAGCGCTTCCGCCAGCTCGACTTCGCGCAGCTGGCTGCCGGGCGCGTAGCCCCCGTCGAAGATCGCGTCCCGGATGCGGTCGGCGACCTCGTCGGCCAGTCCCCGGCGCCGCGCCGGAGCCACTTGCCTGCTCATGTCGCAATGTTAACATCAAGACATGATCAGGCCTCGCTTCCACCTCGCCATGCCCGTCGACGACCTGGCCGCCGCCCGCGCCTTCTACGGCGGGACCCTCGGCCTCGAACAGGGCCGCAGCGCCGAGACCTGGATCGACTGGAACCTGCACGGCCACCAGTTCGTGACGCACCTGGCGCCGGGCGGGCGCGAGCGCGTCCACAACCCGGTCGACGGCCACGACGTGCCGGTGCCGCACTTCGGCCTGATCCTCACGGTCGAGGAGTTCAAGTCCCTCGCCGACCGCCTGCGCGCGGCGGGGACGAAGTTCGTGATCGAGCCGTACGTGCGCTTCGAAGGCCAGGCCGGCGAGCAGTGGACGATGTTCCTGCTCGACCCGACCGGGAACGCCCTGGAGTTCAAGGCGTTCGCCGACGACTCACAGGTGTTCGCGGTCTGAGGCGTCCGGCGCGCGCAGTGAGCCCGGGTGCGCCTTCGCGCCCGGGTCGCGCCGCGTCTTGACCAGGCTGGCGACCGTGACGACGGCCAGGACGCCGAGGATCACCGCCAGGCTGACCGGCGTCGCGATCTCCGGGACGCGCGCGTCGACGTCGACGTGCGCCCAGTGCAGGATCAGCTTGACGCCGATGAACGCGAGGATCACCGCGAGCCCGGCGGAGAGGTAGACGAGCCGGTCGAGCAGGCCCTTGACCAGGAAGTACAGCGCCCGCAGGCCGAGCAGCGCGAACGCGTTCGCGGCGAAGACGACGTACGGCTCGTCCGTGACGCCGAAGACCGCCGGGATCGAGTCCAGCGCGAACAGCAGGTCGACGCCGCCGATCGCGACCAGCACCACGACCAGCGGCGTCACCATGCGGCGGCCGCCGGTGCGGGTGAGCAGCCGGCCGCCGTCGTAGGCGTCGGAGACCGGCAGGAGCCGCCGGGCCGTCCGGACGATCACGTTGTGCTCGATGTCGGGGTCGGCGTCGCGGTGCCGGAACAGCTGCACGCCGGTGTAGATCAGCAGCAGCCCGAAGAGCAGGAACATGAACGAGAACAGCGCGAGGAGCGTCGCGCCGAGGGCGATGAACGCCGCCCGCATGACCAGCGCGAGGACGATCCCGAAGGTGAGCACCTTGTGCTGGTGCTCCTCCGGGACGGCGAACGTCGTCATGATGATCACGAACACGAAGAGGTTGTCGACCGACAGGCTCTTCTCGACGATGTAGCCGGCGAAGTACTCGGTGCCGAGCTCACCGCCGTGGGCCAGCGTCAGCCAGACGCCGAACGCCACCGCGACCAGGATGTAGCCCACCGACCACGCGACGGCCTCGCCGAACCCGACCCGGTGCGGCCGCAGCGCGGCGACCACGAGGTCGAGCGCGAGCAACGCCAGGACGACGCCGATCGTGACCAGCCAGGTGCCGACACCCATCCCCGTCCCCCGCTCCCCGGTCCTTGCCGCGATCGTAAGGGGCGGAACGCGAACCCGCACCAGGAGTCCACAGTGGACTCTTCAGCCGAGGTGCGCGGCGGCCAGCCGGGTGTGCGGGTCGAGCCGGATGCCGCCCGCGCGCAGGGTGTCGTCGACGATCCCCCACACCCAGCGGGCCAGCAGCGCGGCCAGTTCGGCGCGTTCGACGCCGCGCGGGCTCTCCAGCCAGCGCGACGTGCTCGACTCGACCAGGCCGACGAGCCCGAACGCGACCGCTTCGCCCACGCGGGTGTCCACTCCGAACAGCGCGAGGTAGTGCTCGAAGACGATCGTGAGCTGACGGGCGATGGCGGTTTTGCCGTCGGCGAAGACGTCCCGGGAGCCGGACATCGCGTGCTTGGTCAGGTAGCGGTAGAGCGCGCCGTGCTCGGCCAGCCAGCGGGTGTGCGCGCCGATCGCCGTGCGGATCAGGTCCATCGGGGTGCCGCCGGGGTGCCACAGGGGCGCGAACTCGGCGGTGATCAGCTCGGCGACCCGGGCGGCGATCGCCTCCTGGAGGTCGGCGGCGTCGTCGAAGTGCCGGTAGAGGCGCGTGCGGGCCACTCCGGCTTCGTCGGCGATCTGCTCGGTGGAGACTTCGGGCCCGTGCCGGGCGATCGCGCGCAGCCCCGCTTCCACGAACTCGCGGCGACGGCGGTCGCGCTGGTCGGCCCACCGCGCGGCGCGGCCGTCGGGTCGTCGCGGGGCGTCCGTCGACGTCATCGGCTGGAGTGTACCGGCGGACCCCTATGGCGTACACTGCCGTACCTCTTACTTTGGGTGCCGGCTGGTCGCGGAGAGTACCGATGGGAACTGTCGCCGAGGAACTGTCGGACGCCGAGCTGCTCGCCGCCCTTCGCGCGGGCGAGCTCGACGCGTGCGGCGCCTTGTACCGGCGGCACGCCGGGCCCCTGCGGCGGACGGCCGCGGCGTGGGCGAGGCAGCCCGCCGAGCGCGACGACCTGGTGGCCGAGACGTTCGCCCGGGTGCTGGCCGTGGTGCGCGCGGGTGGCGGCCCGGACGGCGACCTCCGGCCCTACCTCGTCGTGACGATGCGCAACCTCGTCTCGCGGTGGAGCCGGCAGCGCAGCCGCGTCGAGCTGTGCGAGACGGTCCCCGAGACGTCCTCGAGCGGCGCCGAGGAACTGGCCCTGCACCGGTCGAACGAGAACCTCGTCTGGACGGCCTACTGCACCCTGCCCGGCCGGTGGCGCACGGTGCTCTGGCGGACCGAAGCCGAAGGCGACTCGCCGACGGAAGCCGCGCCGCTGCTGGGGTTGACGCCCAACAGCGTGTCGGCGCTGGCGATGCGCGCGCGGGAGGGACTGCGGCAGGCCTATCTGCAGGTCCAGGTGCCCGACGCCGAGCAGCCGGTCTGCCGCGAGCCGCGCCGGCGGTTGGGGGCGTGGGTCCGGGGCGGGCTGTCACCGCGCCGGGCGAGCGTCGTCGCCGACCACATCGCCGGCTGCGGCTCCTGCCGGACCGTCGTGAGCGGCTTGGACGAGGCGAACCGCGAGCTGCCCGGATCGGCGGTCCGCCTCACCGGGTAGGTGCGCCGAGGTTGCCCCGCCCCCGGTGCGCGGGGTTACCGTGGGGGCCCGGCCCAGGAGGTGGCGGTGGACGAAGGAGTCTGCGCGGTCCGGCCCGGCACCGACGTGGCCGGGCACGCCCGCCTGCTCGCGGGCATCCACGACGCCGTCCTGGCCGGGCGCGCGCCCCGGATCGCGCCGCGCCGGCTGGTCGAACGGTCCTGGCGGCGCGTCGCCGCGCAGGGTGTCGATCCCGACCGGCCGCCCGCGCCCGATCCCGTCGGGGCCGCCGAAGTCGAACGGCGGCGGACCGTCTGCCGCCTCAACGAAGTGCTCCCCGAACTGCGCGGCGCGCTGACGTCGGTCGCCGAAGACGCCCACCACCTGATGGTCGTCACCGACGCCGACGGGGTCGTCCTCTGGCGCGAAGGGGCGCGCGGGGTGCGGCACCGCGCCGACTCGCTCGGCTTCACCGAGGGCGCGACCTGGTCGGAGCCCGCGATCGGCAGCAACGCCATCGGGACGGCGCTGGCCGAGGCCGCGCCCGTCCAGATGTTCGCCGCCGAGCACTTCGTGCGCTCGCACCACACCTGGGCCTGCACCGCCTACCCCGTCCACGACCCGCGGACCGGCGAGCTGCTCGGGATCGTGGACGTCAGCGGGCCGGCCGAGACCGTCCACCCGATGACCGTCGCCCTGGTCGGGACGTCGGTGCGGCTGGCCGAAGCCGTGCTGCACCAGCGGCACGAGGCGCGGCTCGAAGGCCTCCGGCAGCTGTCGGGGCACGTGCTCGGCGGCGGGCCCGGGCTCGTCGTCGACGACCACGGGTGGGTCGCGGCGCAGAGCGGCGTCTCCGGGATCGACCGGGTGGCCGCGCCCCGGCACGGGATGCCGGTCGCGGTCCGCGGGATCGGGGCGTGCGAACCCGAACCGGTGCCCGGCGGCTGGCTGCTGCGCCCGGCCGGCGGCGAGACCTTGAAGCTCACGCTCGCCTTCGACCCGCCGCGCGCGATCGTCGAAGGCTCCGCGCGGTGGACGCACCCGCTCGGCCGGCGACAGGCCGATCTGCTGCGGCTGATCGCGACGGCCGGGCGGGCCGGGGTGTCGGCCGCGCAGCTGTCGGAGACGCTCTACGGCGACCGGACGCACCTGGTGACCGTGCGCGCGGAGCTGTCGCGGCTGCGCAAGCTCGTCGGCGGCCTGCTGCTGGCCCGCCCGTACCGGATCGCCCCCGGCGTCGACGTCGTGCTGTTGCAACCTTAGGGCAACCCTTACGCCGGCCCGGGCCGGCGCGGTTGGCTGCCCTGAACGCGCCGCCGACGACGACGGTGCCCGAGACGGGGAGGTCCGCTCATGACCCAGACCCTCGAACCGGCCGCGGCCCTCGGCGCCCGGCAGCGCGTCGACGGCTGGCTCGCCGACTTCGAGGCCGCGCTCGCGGCCCGTGACGCCGACCGGGCCGCGGCCCTCTTCGCCACGACGTCGTTCTGGCGGGACCTGGTCGCGTTCACCTGGAACCTCAAGACCGTCGAAAACCGGGACGGCGTCAAGGACCTGCTGCTGGCCACGATGGACAGCGCCGACGCGACCGGGTTCCACGCCACCGAAGAACCCACCGAGTCCGACGGCGTCGTCGAGGCGTGGATCGGGTTCGACACGGCGGCCGGCCGCGGCCGCGGGCACCTGCGGCTCACCGACGAAGGCGCGTTCACGTTCCTCACGACGCTCTACGAGCTGAAGGGCCACGAGGAACCGCAAGGCACGCTTCGGCCGAAGGGCGCGGAGCACGGCGTCAACCGCGAGCGCGTCACCTGGTCCGAAGCGCGGCAAGCGGAGGCCGCCGAGCTGGGCACGACGTGGCAGCCGTACGTCGTCGTCATCGGCGGCGGGCAGGGCGGGATCGCGCTGGGCGCCCGGCTGCGCCAGCTGGGCGTGCCGCACGTGGTCGTCGACCGGTACGCCCGGCCGGGCGACCAGTGGCGCGGCCGGTACAAGTCGCTGTGCCTGCACGACCCCGTCTGGTACGACCACCTGCCCTACCTCGACTTCCCGCGCAACTGGCCGGTGTTCGCGCCGAAGGACAAGATCGCCGACTGGCTCGAGATGTACACGAAGGTCATGGAGGTGACCTACTGGTCGTCGACGACCTGCAAGAGCGCCGCCTACGACGAGGAAACCCAGGAGTGGACGGTCGTCCTCGACCGCGACGGCGAAGAAGTCGTCCTCAAGCCGAAGCAGCTCGTGCTGGCGACCGGCATGTCGGGCAAGCCGAACGTTCCCGTGCTGCCCGGGCAGGAGCGCTTCCGCGGCGAGCAGCACCACAGCTCCCGGCACCCCGGGCCGGACGCCTACCGCGGTAAGAAGGCCGTGATCATCGGCTCCAACAACTCGGCGTTCGACATCTGCGGCGCGCTGTGGGAGGCCGGCGCCGACGTCACGATGGTCCAGCGCAGCTCGACGCACATCGTGAAGTCCGATTCGCTGATGGACCTCGGCCTGGGCGACCTGTACTCCGAGCGCGCACTGGCCGCCGGCATGACGACGCAGAAGGCGGACCTGACCTTCGCTTCGCTCCCCTACCGGATCATGCACACCTTCCAGCAGCCGGTGTACGCCGCGATCAAGGAGCGTGACCAGGAGTTCTACGACCGCCTCGAAGCGGCGGGCTTCCGGCACGACTGGGGCGACGACGACTCCGGCCTGTTCATGAAGTACCTGCGCCGCGGCTCGGGCTACTACATCGACGTCGGCGCGGCGGACCTGGTGGCCGACGGCGAGGTCAAGCTCGCGCACGGCCAGGTCGCGTCGCTGACCGAGACGTCCGTGGTGCTGGAGGACGGCACCGAGCTGGAAGCCGACCTGGTCGTCTACGCGACGGGCTACGGCTCGATGAACGGCTGGGCCGCCGACCTGATCAGCCAGGAGGTCGCGGACAAGGTCGGCAAGGTCTGGGGCCTGGGCTCGGACACCACCAAGGACCCGGGCCCGTGGGAGGGCGAGCAGCGGAACATGTGGAAGCCCACCCGGCAGGACGGGCTGTGGTTCCACGGCGGGAACCTGCACCAGTCACGCCACTACTCGCTTTACCTTGCGCTGCAGCTGAAAGCCCGGGCGGAGGGCATCCCGACGCCGGTGTACGGGCTGCAGGAACGCCACCACCTGAGCTGACCGGAGGGGGTGCCGTCCGGGCGGACGGCACCCCCGCCGGGTCAGCCGGTCACCGGGGTCAGCAGGACCGCGTAGTCCGGGGTCCGCTGGGTCGTGGTGCCGTTCTTGAGGTGCGCGGTCGCGGCGATCTGGCCGGCGTCGTTGATCGCCCAGGCCGCGGTGATCGTGACGCCGGCGTTCGCCGGGATCAGCCGGTCCAGGTCGGTCCGGACGCCGCCGGAGTACACCCAGCCGTCGCGGCCGTCGCCGACGACCGTGCCGGCGGAGTTGACGGCGAACGCCGTGCCGGAGGTGCTGCCGCCCAGGTCCGGCCACAGGTCGGTGACCTGGCCGTGCGCGAACAGCACCGGGTGGCGCGGGGCGAACTCGTCGCCGTTGAACCCGGCGGCCCCCACCGCGATCCCGGCGGCGTTCATGGCGTGCGCTTCCGACCACGTGCTGCCGGCCAGGCTGCCCAGCGGGACGACGGTGCCGGTGCGCCAGGCGACGGCCTCGGCGTGGTGGGTGTCGGTGGTCGCGGACGCGACGCCCAGCACCTGGCCGTCCTGCGTGATGCCGAAGGCCTCGGCCACCTGCCCGCCGGGCAGGTCCGGCAGGATCGTGGTGGAACCGTTCTGGTAGAGCCAGGCCTTGCCCGTGTCGAGGCCGCTGCCCGCGATCTGGCCGGCGTTGTTGATCGCCACGGCGTGGATCTCCTCGTCGCCGGGGAGGGGGATGTCCAGGTCGGCCGGCACGCCGCCGTGCCAGACGACCGCGTCCTGCCGGATCGGGAAGTTCAGGTACGCGGTGCCGACGACGGTGTCGCTGTCGTTGAGGCCGAACGCTTCGGTCGCGGTGGCCAGGTCCGGGTCGGTGGTGTCCAGGCCCGGCAGGCTGGTGAGCTGCGCCGGGCCGGTGCCGAGGTAGGCCGTTTGGCCGCTGCCGCGGAAGGTGCCCAGGCCGGCGGTGTGGCCGGCCGCGTTGATGCCGAACGGCGCGTTGCCGAACGGGAGGTTCTTCGAGCCGATGAAGGTGACGGTGTAGTGGACGGGTCCGGCCGCCTGCGCCGGGGGTGCCAGCGCGACGGCGGCCGCGAGCGCGACCGGTGCGGTGATCAGGCCCAGCGCCCGGGTGATTCTCGGTGCCACGTTCGAACTCCTGCTCTGTCGGAGACTCGAGGACACCCGGGGATAGGCGGGGTGGTTACGGAGTCCCGAACAGCCGCGCCGTCCCGTGGGCGCGCTTGAAGTACAGGTGGGCGTCGTGTTCCCAGGTGATCGCGATGCCGCCGTGGAGCTGGATCATCTCCGCCGCCGCGTGCGAAAACGCTTCGCCGCACACGACTTTCGCGGTCATGACGGCCTCGGCGTCCCCGTCGGCCAGGGCCGCGTACAACGCCGACCGCGCCGCTTCGACGTGGACGTGCACGTCGGCCATCCGGTGCTTCAGCGCCTGGAACGACCCGATCGCGCGGCCGAACTGACGGCGTTGCTTCGTGTACTCCACCGTGAGTTCCAGCGCGCGGGCGGCCGCACCGACCTGCTCCGCGGCGACGGCGATCACCGCGGTGTCCCACAGGGACTCGTCGAACCCCGCGGTGTCGAGGCGGTGGGCGGGAGTGGACGAGAACTCGACCACGGCGAGCCGCCGGGTCGGGTCCAGGCTCGTGACGCGCTCGCGGCGCACGCCGTCGAGCGGCACTTCGAACAGCCCCAAGCCGTCGGAAGTGCGCGCCACGGCCAGAAGGACGTCCGCGAGGTCGCCGTCCAGGACGTAGTGGGCGCGGCCGTCCAGCCCGGCGCCGGACGCGGTCAAGCCCGGCGACCAGGCTTCGTCGGACCACGCGAGGGCGGCGAGGGTCGTGCCCGCCGCGATGCCCGGCAGCAGCCGTTCGCAGGCTTCGTCGTTCCCGGTGCGCAGCACCGCTTCCCCGCACAGCACGGCGGAGCCCAGCATCGGCGCGGGGGTGAGCGTCCGGCCGAGTTCGCTCAGGACCACGCAGACTTCGGCGAGTCCGGCGCCCGCGCCGCCGTACCGTTCGGGAACGGCGAGGGCGGCGACGCCGATCTGTTCGCAGAGCGTCGACCACAGCTTGTCGTCGTAGCCGAGCGGGGATTCCATCGCGGCGCGGACGGCTTCCGGACCCGATCGCCGCGTCAGCAGGGCGCGGACCGCCTCGCGCAGGGCGACGGCCTCTTCGGTTTCCAGGGGGTCGGTCATCGCAGCACCCGGGCCCGGTGGAACGCCCCGGTCCCCCAGGCGCCGGCCAGGGCCCGCACCTTGGTCAGCCGCAGCCCGAGGTCGTGCTCGGCCGTGTAGCCGATGGCGCCGTGCACCTGCAGGGCCGTGCGCGCGGCGAGGTAGGCGGCGTCGCCGGCCATGACCTTCGCCGCGGAGACGTCCCGGGCGAAGGTGTCCCCGGCGACGGCCGCGCCGTACAGCAGCGGCCGGGCGAGTTCGAGCTGCGTCACGACGTCGGCGAGGAGGTGCTTGACCGCCTGGTACTCGCCGATGGCCCGGCCGTACTGGCTGCGCTGCTTCGCGTAGGCGACCGACGCGTCGAGCAGCCACTGGCCCGCGCCCAGCAACTGCGCGGACACGGCCAGGACGCCGCGGTCGAACGCCGCCGGGTCGGCGGCCGCGGGCCGGGTGGTGCCGGTGATCCGGAACAGCCGCCGGGCCGGGTCGACGGATCGCACGAGCTCGATCGCGACGTCGGACACCTCGCCCTCGTCGAGGTCGAGGACCACGCCGGCGACGTCGGCGTCCAGGGCCAGGGGGACTTCCGGCGGCGCGACGACCGTGGCCAGGAGGTCCCCTTCGGCGAGCGCGGTGAGCCGGTCGCCGGTCAGCACGGACGGCGCGACGGCGGCCGTCTCGACCAGCGGGCCGGGCACGGCGTGGTAGCCGAGTGCCTCGAACGCCACGACGACATCGACCAGCGAACCGCCGAGGTCTTCGTCGACCAGCAGGGCCGGGACGCCGAGTTCGGCGAGGCCGCGCCAGAGCTTCAGGCCGCGGTCGGGCTCTCCGGCGGCCCAGGCGCGCGCGACCGCCGCCGTGTCCGCACCGGCCAGGAAGTCGTGCAGGGACGCCGAGAACTGGCGTTGTTCCGGCGACAGCTGGAACCTCATCGGCGGGCCTCCCGGGGCAGGTTCAGCAGCCGCTCGGCGATCGTGTTGCGCTGGATCTGGTCGGTGCCGCCGTAGATCGGCCCGGCGAGGGAGAACAGGTAGCCGTCCACCCAGCCCCGGTCGGTCTCGGCCGCCGGGCCCAGGACATCGAGCGCGGTCTCGTGCAGGGAAACGTCCAAACGCGACCAGAAGAGCTTGTTCACACTGGACTCCGGGCCCAGCGCACCGCCGTCCTGCAACCGGCTGACCGTGCCGAACGTGTAGAGCTGGTAGGCACGGGCCCCGATCCACGCGTCGGCGACCCGGTCCCTGGTGGACTCCGGTGCGCCTTCCGAGCGCCAGAGGTCCACGAGCCGGTCGGCGGCGGCGAGGAACCGGCCGGGACTGCGCAGGGACAGGCCGCGCTCGTTGTTGGCCGTCGTCATCGCGACCCGCCAGCCCTGCCCGGCCTCCCCGATGACGTCTTCGTCGGGCACGAAGACGTCGTCGAAGAAGATCTCGGCGAACCCGGGCTCGCCGTCGAGCTGCGGGATCGGCCGGACCGTGACGCCGTCGGCACGCAGGTCGGCCATGAAGTACGTCAGGCCGTGGTGGCGCTGGGCGTCGGGATCCGTGCGGAAGAGACCGAACGCGCGGTCGGCGAAGGCCGCGCGGGAACTCCAGGTCTTCTGGCCCGACAGCCGCCAGCCGCCGTCGGTGCGGACCGCCGTGCTGCGCAACGCCGCGATGTCGCTGCCCGCCTCGGGTTCCGACCACGCCTGCGCCCAGACCTGCGCACCGGTCGCCATCGCGGGCAGGATCCGGTCGCGCTGCTCCTGCGTGCCGTGCGCGAACAGGGTCGGCCCGAGCATGAAGATGCCGTTCTGGCCGACCCGGCCGGGCGCCCCCGAGGCGTAGTACTCCTCCTCGAACAGCAGCCACTGCAGCAACGACGCGTCGCGGCCGTGGTATTCGCGTGGCCACGACACGACCGACCAGCGCGCGTCGGCGAGTTCGGCCTCCCACTCGCGATGGGCGGCGAAGCCCTCGGCGGTGTCCATCGACGGCAACGCCCGGACGTGCGTCCTGAGCCATTCCCGTGCCTCGTCGCGAAAAGCGGCGGAGGCCTCGTCGATGTCGAGGTCCATCAAGCCCCCCTGTTCGCGTCGCGCATCGACCGCGCGGACTGCCCGCCGAGGGAGTCTTCCGACGTCTCCGCGTTGTGGGCGTGCGCGAGGTGGTGCAGGCCGAACACGGAGTCCATTCCGGACCGCAGGCCCATCAGGTCCTCGGCCTGGTTGACGGCCTTCTTCGCCAGCGCCAGCCCGAACTGCGGCATCCCGCCGATCTTCTCCGCCAGCTCGATGGTCCGCTGCTCCAGCTCCGCGCGCGGGACGATCCGGGTGACCATCCCCCACTCCTTGGCCTGCTGGACCGTGAACCGCTCGCCGGTGAACAGCACTTCCTTCGCCGCGCGCGGCCCCAGCACCCACGGGTGCGCGAAGTACTCCACACCCGGAATCCCCATACGCACCACGGGATCGGCGAAGAACGCGTCGTCGGCGGCGACGATCAGGTCGCACACCCAGGCCAGCATCAGCCCGCCCGCGATGCACGCGCCCTGCACGCTCGCGACCATCGGCTTCGGGATCTCCCGCCACCGCCGGCACATGCCCAGGTAGACCTCGGACTCGCGGGCGAACCGCTGGTCCCCGCCGGCGCGGTCGGTGTGGTCCCACCACATCACCGCGCGGCGGTCGAACGACTGGTCCGCGTCCCGGCCCGGGCTGCCGATGTCGTGCCCGGCGGAGAAGTGCTTGCCCGCCCCCGCCAGCACGATCACCTTGACCTCGGCGTCGTCGACCGCGCGGGCGAAGGCGTCGTCGAGGGCGTAGGTCATCGCCGAGTTCTGGGCGTTGCGGTACTCGGGCCGGTTCATCGTCACCACCGCGACCGGCCCGCGGCGTTCGTAGCGGACGACGTCGCTCATGCCTTCTCCTCACTGAGCAGCCGCTTCAGCACCTTGCCGGAAGCGTTGCGGGGCAGCTCGTCCACGAACTCGACGAACCGCGGGGTCTTGTAGTTGGCGAGCCGGTCGCGGCAGAACGCGATCACGTCGTCCGCGGTCAGTCCTTCCCCGACGACGAACGCTTTGCCGACCTCGCCGAGCCGCTCGTCCGGGACGCCGATGACGGCGACGTCGCGGACGCCCTCCAGCTCGGTCAGCGCGTGCTCGACCTCGGCCGGGTAGACGTTGAAGCCGCCGCAGATATACATGTCCTTGAGCCGGCCGGTGATGGTCAGGTTGCCGGCGCCGTCCAGCTCGCCGACGTCGCCGGTGTGCAGCCAGCCCTGCTCGTCGACGGCCTTCGCGGTCGCCTCGGGGTCGTCGAGGTAGCCGAGCATCACGTTCGGCCCGCGCACCACGACCTCGCCCGGCGAGCCCTGGACGGCCACCTCGAACCCCGCGGTGGCCCGGCCGGACGTGCTCGCCACCAGTTCGGCGTCGTCGCCGGGCCGGCACATGGTCACCACCACGGCTTCCGTGAGCCCGTACGCGGTCAGGACGATGTCGAAGCCCAGTTCGGCGCGCATCCGGCGGACCAGCGACGCGGGCACGGTCGCCGCGCCCGTGACGGCCAGCCGCAGTGACGGGAGATCGCCGCGGCGTTCGTGCAGCAGGGACTGGAAGATCGTCGGCGCGCCGGGCAGGACCGAGATCCGCTCGCGCTCGATCACGGCCAGCGCGGCCCGGACGTCGAACACCGCCTGCGGCACGATCGTCGCGCCGGTCAGCAGCCCGACGAGGATCCCGGCCTTGTAGCCGAAGCTGTGGAAGAACGGGTTGATCACCAGGTACCGGTCCTCGGCGGTGACCCGGCCGCAGTCCGCCCACGCCGCGGCGACGTCGACCGCCTGCCGGTGGGCCGACAGCACGCCCTTGGACCGGCCGCTGGTGCCCGAGGTGAACAGGATGTCGCTGACGTCGTCGGGCTTGACCGCGTCCGCGCGCGCCTCGGCTTCGGCCGCCGTGACGCCTTCGGCCTCCGCCAGGAACTCGTCCCAGCCCAGCGTGCCGGCCACGTCCCGGTGCGGCTGCGCCAGGGGCACCCGGACGACCGTGCCGAGGTCCGGCAGCGCCGTGCCGGTGTCGCGGATCGCCGCGTGCCGGTCCGCGCCCAGGAAGTCTGCGGCCACGACCAGCGCCTTCGCGCGGCTGCGGACCAGCAGGTCGACGGTCTCGGCGGCGGTGAACCGGGTGTTGACCGGCACCAGCGTCGCGCCCGCGTAGAGCGCACCCAGGGCCGTCAGGACCCAGTGGTGGGTGTTCGGGAGGTTGATCGCGACGCGGTCGCCGGGCGCGACGCCCCGGGCCGCGAAGGCCCGCGCGACCGTCTGAACACGTTCCAGAAGAGCGCCGAATCCGAGCCGGACGCCGCCGTCGACCAGTGCCTCCGCGGTGCCGAACTTCGCTGCGGCATCGCGGACGACGGCCGGGATCGTGGTCTGTCCCACCACACCCTCCTCTGGACCGGCAAACTAGAACGTGTTCTCATTACCCTAGGTCCCGGACGGGCCCGGCAGCAAGGAGGCGTGCGTGGAACCGACGCGATTCCGCCGTGAGGTCGCGGGCTGGCTCGCGGACAACCTGACCGGCGAGTTCGCGGACCTGCGCGGCCTCGGCGGCCCGGGACGCGAGCACGAGGCCTTCGACCTGCGCCTGGCCTGGGAACGGCACCTGGCCGCCGCGGGCTGGACCTGCGTCGGCTGGCCGCGCGAGTTCGGCGGGCGCGGACTTTCGCTGGACGAGCAGGTCGCCTTCCACGAGGAGTACGCGGCCTCGGGCGCGCCCGCGCGCGTCAACCACATCGGCGAGCAGCTGCTCGGCCCGACGCTCATCGCGTTCGGCACACCCGGGCAGCGCGAACGGTTCCTGCCGAAGATCGCCGCCGTCGAGGAACTCTGGTGCCAGGGCTATTCCGAGCCCGGCGCCGGATCCGACCTCGCCGCCGTCTCGACGTCGGCGGTCCTGCGCGACGGCGAATGGGTGATCAACGGCCAGAAGATCTGGACGTCCCTGGCCCACGTGGCCGACTGGTGTTTCGTCGTGGCGCGCACCGAACCGGGGTCGCGGCGCCACCACGGGCTGTCCTACCTGCTGGTGCCGCTGCGCCAGGACGGCGTCACGGTCCGGCCGATCCAGCAGCTGACCGGGACGTCCGAGTTCAACGAAGTGTTCTTCGACGACGCCCGCACGGACGCGGGCCTGATCGTCGGCGAGCCCGGCGACGGCTGGAAGATCGCGATGGCCACGCTCGGGTTCGAACGCGGTGTTTCGACGCTCGGCCAGCAGATCGGCTTCCGCCGCGAACTGGACGACATCGTCGCCGAGGCCCAGCGGCTCGGCACGTACGACGACCCGCTGCTGCGCAACGACCTCACCCGCGCCCGGCTCGGCCTGCGGGTCCTGCGCGCGCACGCGCTGAGGACGCTCGGGCGCCCGGCCGGGCCGGAGGTCGCCGTCGGGAAGCTGCTGTGGGCGCAGTGGCATCGCGGCCTGGGCGAGCTGGCCGTGCGCGCGCGGGGTGCGCGTTCGCTGACCGCCGAGGGCGGCGAGCTGGACGACTGGCAACGGCTGTACCTGTTCACCCGTGCCGACACGATCTACGGCGGCTCGGACGAGATCGAGCGCACCATCATCGCCGAGCGCGTGCTCGGCCTGCCCCGGGAGGCCCGACCGTGATCCCCCAGTACCCACCCGGCCACGACCTGTTGTCCGGCAAGGTCGTGGTGGTCACCGCCGCGGCCGGGACCGGCATCGGCTCGGCCGTCGCCAAGCGGTGCCTCGAGGAGGGCGCGCGGGTCGTCATCAGCGACTGGCACGAACGGCGGCTCAAGGAGAAGGCCGCCGAGCTGGGCGCGGTGCACGCCATCCCGTGCGACGTCACGCGGGAAGACCAGGTCCAGGCGCTCGTCGACGGCGCGGCCGAGCACTTCGGCCGGGTCGACGTGATGATCAACAACGCCGGGCTGGGCGGCACGAAGTCCGTCCTCGAGATGGGTGACGACGAGTGGTCGCGCGTTCTGGACATCACCCTGACCGGCACGTTCCGGTGCACGCGGGCGGTGCTGAAGCAGTTCGTCGCGCAGGGCGGCGGCGGGGCGATCGTCAACAACGCGTCCGTGATCGGCTGGCGCGCCCAGGCCGGTCAGGCGCACTACGCGGCCGCGAAGGCCGGGGTGATGGCCTTGACGCGCTGTTCGGCCCTCGACGCGGCCGAGCACGGCGTCCGGATCAACGCCGTCGCGCCCAGCCTGGCGATGCACCCCTTCCTCGCGAAGGTGACCAGTGACGAACTACTCGAGGACCTCACGAAACGCGAGGCGTTCGGCCGCGCGGCCGAACCGTGGGAGGTCGCCAACGTCATGGTCTTCCTCGCCAGCGACTACGCGAGCTACCTCACCGGCGAAGTCGTCTCCGTCAGCAGCCAGCACCCCTAGGAGTTGCCGTGCCCGAAGCTTTCCTGCTCGACGCGGTCCGCACCCCGGTCGGCCGGCGCGGCGGCGCCCTGTCCGGCCGGCACTCCGCGGACCTGGGCGCGCACGTCATCCAGGCGGTCGTCGACCGCGCCGGCGTCGACCCGGACCTCGTCGAGGACGTCATCCTCGGCTGCACGGACACCCTGGGCCCGCAGTCCGGCAACATCGCGCGGACCGCGTGGCTGGCCGCGGGGTTCGGCGACCACGTGCCCGGGGTGACGGTCGACCGGCAGTGCGGGTCGAGCCAGCAGGCCGTGCACTTCGCGGCGCAGGCGGTCATGTCGGGGACACAGGACCTCGTGCTGGCCGGCGGCGTGCAGAACATGAGCCGCATCCCGATCAGCGCGGCGATGCTCGCCGGGCGCGAATACGGTTTTGACGACCCGTTCTCGGGGTCGAAGGGCTGGCAGGAGCGCTACGGCAGCGTCGAGGTGTCGCAGTTCCGCAGCGCGGACATGATCGCCGAGCACTGGGACATCAGCCGGGAAGCCATGGAGGAGTACGCGTTCCGCAGCCACCAGCGGGCCCTGTCCGCCATCGACGAAGGCCGGTTCGACGCGGAGACCGCGGCGGTCGACGACTTCCGGCACGACGAGGGGCCGCGCCGGGACACGTCGGTGGAGCGGATGCGCGGCCTGAAGCCGTTGAGCGAAGGCTCCCGGCTGACGGCGGCGGTGGCGAGCCAGATCTCCGACGGCGCGAGCGCGGCTCTGCTGGCGTCGGAAGCGTTCGTGAAGGAACACGGTCTCGAGCCGCGGGCCCGCATCCACCACCTGTCGGTGCGCGCGGCGGACCCGGTGTGGATGCTGACCGGCCCGATCCCGGCGACTGCGCAGGCCCTCCGCAAAACCGGGCTCGGCATCGACGACATCGACCTGTTCGAGGTCAACGAGGCGTTCGCCAGCGTGGTGCTGGCGTGGCTGGACGAGACCGGCGCGGACCCGTCCCGCGTGAACGTGAACGGCGGAGGCATCGCCCTCGGTCACCCCATCGGGGCAACCGGGACGAAGCTCCTGGCCACGCTCCTGCACGAACTGGAGCGCCGCGGCGGCCGCTACGGCCTGCAGACGATGTGCGAAGGCGGCGGGACCGCCAACGTCACCATCATCGAACGGCTGTGATCAGCCGAGGGCGCGCAGCTTCGGCAGCACGTCTTCGCCGAACTGGGTCAGGAAGCGCTCCTGGTCGTGGCCCGGGCCGTGGAAGACCAGGTGGTTCAGGCCTGCGTCCAGGTACGGCTTGATCTGCGCCACGGCCTCGTCCGGGTCGGACGCCACGATCCAGCGCTTGGCGACCTGCTCGATCGGCAGCTCGTCGGCCAGCCGCTCCATCTCCTCGGCCGAGGACACCGTGTGCTTCTGCTCCGCCGACAGCGACAGCGGCGCCCAGAACCGGGTGTTCTCCAGCGCCTTCTCCGGGTCGCGGTCGTAGGACAGCTTGATCTCGATGGTCCGGTCGACGTCCTCGACGGTCTTCTCGGCCGCCTCGGCGCCCTCCTTCACCGCGGGCATCAGCTTCTCGGTGTAGAGGTCCATGCCCTTGCCCGAGGTGCAGATGAACCCGTCGCCCGCGCGGCCCGCGTACTTGGCCACCACCGGGCCGCCCGCGGCGACGTACACCGGCACCGGCTGCTCCGGGCGGTCGTAGATCTTGGCGTCCACCAGCTCGTAGTAGTCGCCCTTGAAGTTCACGTTGTCGCTGGTCCACAGCTCGCGGATCAGCTTGATCGACTCGCGCAGCCGCGCGAAACGCTCCTTGAACTCCGGCCACTCGCGGCCGGAGACGGCGATCTCGTTCAGCGCCTCACCGGTGCCGACGCCGAGGATCACGCGCCCGTTCGACAGCAGCGACATCGTCGCGAACGCCTGGGCGATCACCGCCGGGTTGTACCGGAACGTCGGGGTCAGCACGCTCGTGCCGATCTGCACCCGCTTCGTCCGCTCGGCCACCGCCGGCATCCAGGCCAGCGCCCACGGCGCGTGCCCGCCTTCGTGCCGCCACGGCAGGAAGTGGTCGGACACCCACACCGAGTCGAGGCCGACCTCTTCGGCGCGCACGGCGTATTCCACCAGGTCCCGCGGCCCGAACTGCTCCGCGGACGCCTTGTAACCGACCTTCAGCGCCACCCTCGCTCATCCTCCCGTTTCCCGGCCCAGGCGGCGAAGGATCTCACCCGCCTCGGCCACCGTGCCCTCGACGATCTCGGCCACCGTGGGCAGGTCGTGGATCATGCCCACCACCTGCCCCGACGCTAGCACTCCCGCGTCCGTGCGGCCGTCGACCAGCCCGGCGCGCAACAGCATCGGGGTGTTCGCCGCCATGACCAGCTGGCTCCACGTCAGGGCGTTGCCGTGCTTCATCGCGAAGCCTTCCTTGACCATGGCAACCGGGGACAGTCCGGTGATATTCCGGAAGCGCAGGGCGTTGCGCGCGGCCTGCGCGAGGCCGCGGATCCGCCCGGTGCGCTCCAGCTTGTCGACCAGCTCGGTGCGCAGCACGCGGTGCGGCAGGCCGTCGACGCGCCGGGTGACGACGGTCCCGGTGAGCCCCTGCTCCAGGTAGACGCGCTTGACCTCGTCGGGGACCGTGCTCTCCTTGCTCAGCAGGAACCGGGTGCCCATCGCGACGCCCGCCGCGCCGTACGCGAGCGCGGCGGCGAGCCCGCGGCCGTCGAAGAACCCGCCGGCCGCGATCACCGGGATGTCGACGGCGTCCAGCACGGACGGCAGCAGCAGCGTCGTGGCCACTCCCCCGGTGTGCCCGCCGCCTTCGCCGCCCTGCACGATGACGGCGTCGGCGCCCCACGCGGCGACCTTCTCGGCGTGCCTCGCGGCGCCGATCGACGGGACCACGACGATCCCGTGGTCACGCAGTTTCGCGATCATCTCCTTGCGCGGCGCCAGCGCGAACGACGCCACCTTGACGCCCTCGCGAATCAGCAGGTCGACGCGGTCTCCGGCGTCCGTCGCGTCCGCTCGCAGGTTGACGCCGAACGGCTTCCCGGTGCGCTTCTTGACTTCCGCGATCGCCGCTTCCAGCTCGGCGTACGTCATCGTGGCCGAGGCCAGGATGCCGAGCCCGCCCGCTTCGGCCGTCGCCGAGACGAGCCGCGGGCCGGCGACCCAGCCCATCCCGGTCTGCACGACCGGGTGCTCGATCCCGGCCAGCTCGGTCAGCGCGGTCTTCACGCCGGGACTTCCTTGTCGCGCAACGCTTTCGGGTCCAGCACGTCCCGGATGAGCCGCAGCTCTTCGCCGGTGGGCTCGCGGCTGGTCCCGGTGCCGGTGAAGTCGAGGGAGAACGTCGTCGCCGCTTCGACCTCTTCGCGGGTGACGCCCGGGTGCAACGACGCCGCCCGCATCGAGTGGTCCGGCGTGGCGAAGTCGAACACGCCGAGGTTGGTGACCACCCGGTGGACGTCGTGGTACTTCTCGGCCGCCGGGCCCGCCTTCGCCGCGTTGTCGTAGCCCACCCCGGAAACCACGTCGACGGCGTCCACGAAGACGCGCGTGCTGTGCCGCGGCACCCAGTAGCTCGTGCGGTGGTTGACGGTGTTTCCGGGCGCGCCGCGCACGCCCAGCAGCTGCTTCTTCGGCCGGGCGTGGTCGCCGATGGCGGAGATGTTCTGGTTGCCGTAGCGGTCGACCTGGTTGGCGCCCATCACGACGTGCCGGCGGCCGTGCGGGACAATCGTGTCGAGCATCTTACGGAACGGCTGCCAGCCCTCGACTTCGCCGTCCGGGGTGACCAGGTACGCCTCGCCGTCGGACATGAGCAGGTCCGGGGCGAACGTCAGCCGCGCGAGCTTCGCGCCCAGCTGCGGGACCAGGCCCATCGGGCTGGCGACGATCTCGCCGTCGCCGCGGAACAGCTCGGCCACCGCCACGACGGCGATCTCGGCCCGGGTCGCGCTCATGCCGCCTCCGCCTCGAACTTGTCCACTTCGGACAGATACTGCCGCTCGTCTCCCGAGAGGAACCGGTCCGCGAAGCCCGGCCAGGCCCCGGGATCCTTGGCGCAGGCGGCGTAGTGGCGCTGGAACCGCTCGTCCCGGCCGTAGTCCGGCACCGCCGTGGTGAAGTGCGCGCCGCGCGGGGCTTCGACGACGGCGTCGACCGCGCCGCGGTTGAGCAGCAGCGACTGCACCGGGCCGCCCGCCAGCAAGTCCGGCGTCTCGACGACCTTTTCGACCGAGACGAACCTCTTCTCGGCGGCCAGGCAGAACAGGTCGTCGAAGTACGGGTCCGGGCCGAGGTACTGGGCGTTGCCGCGGGCGTCGGCGCGATTGAGGTGCACGAGCGCGACGTCGAGGTGCTGCGCGGGGACCGCGACCAGCTCCTCGCCGTCGGCGTAGGGCGAGCGCACGGTCCGCAGGTCCGGGTTGGCGCGCATCACCTCCGAGCCGAGCCCGGCCCGCATCGGCAGGAACGGAAGCCGTTGCGCCGCAGCCGAAAGCGCGGCGCCGAACATGCCCTCGTCGTACTCGGTGACCTCGATCGCGCCGGTCTCGCGGGCACGGCCGAACCACGGGTCGAACGGAATCGTGTCGAGCGTGACGAACCCGAACACCACCCGCTTGACCTTGCCCGCCGCGCACAGCAGACCGACGTCGGGACCGCCGTAGGAGACCACCGTCAAGTCGCGAACGGGTGTCCGGAGGATCGCGCGGACCAGCGCCATCGGCTTGCGCCGCGAGCCCCAGCCGCCGATGCCGATCGTCATGCCGTCCTTCAGCTCCGCCGCCACCTCGTCGGCGGTGGTGCGCTTATCGGCCATTCAAGAACTCCTCGCGGGCTTCGTCGGACGCGCCGAGCAGGTTCAGTTCGAAGGTGAAGCCCTGCTCGAAGCGGTAGCTGCGGTGCACCTGCTGGGTGTCGATGCCGTTCAGGGCCTCCTTGGCCGCCCGGATGACCCGCGGGTCCTTCTTCGCGATGTCCCGCGCGACGGCCAGTGCGGCGTCGTCCAGCTCCGCGCGCGGTACGACCTGGTAGACGGAACCGTGCGCGTGCAGCTCGGCGGCGGTGATGGTGCGGGCGGTGAAGTAGAGCGTGCGCATGAGGTGCTGCGGCACGAGCCGGGCCAGGTGCGTCGCGGCGCCCAGGGCGCCACGCTCGACTTCCGGGACGCCGAAGGTGGCGTCGTCGGCGGCGATGACGACGTCGGAGTTGCCGACCAGGCCGATGCCGCCGCCGAGGCAGAAGCCGTGCACCGCGGCGACAACCGGCACGGCGCAGTCGTAGACGGCGCCGAAAGCCGCGTAGCAGCCCTTGTTCGCGCCGACGAGCGCGTCGTACCCCGCGCTGCGCTGGATCTCCTTGATGTCGACGCCCGCGTTGAAGCCGCGGCCTTCCGCGCGCAGGACGACGACGTGGACGTCCGGGTCCTCGCCGGCCTTCCTGATCGCCTCGGCCAGGTCGAACCAGCCCTGCACGGGCAGCGCGTTGACCGGGGGGAAGTCGACGGTGACGACCTCGACGTGGGCGTCGCGCTTGGTGAGGATGCCCATCAGCTCGCTCCGTAGACGGGTTCGGGCTCGGGCGCGCGCTCGAGCAGGCCGGCGACGACCGGGCCGAGTTCGGCCGGGTCCCAGCGGTCGCCCTTGTCGGTCTCCGGGCCGTGCCGCCAGGCCTGGGCGAGGGCCACTTTGCCGCCCTCGACCTCGAAGACGCGGCCGGTGACGTGGGCGGACTCCTCACTGCCCAGCCAGACGACCAGCGGCGAGACGTTCTCGGGCGCCATCGCGTCGAAGCCCTCGTCCGGACGCGCCATCGAGGCGAACACCGCCTCGGTCATCCGGGTCCGCGCGGCCGGCGCGATCGCGTTCACCGTCACGCCGTAGCGCGCCAGCTCGGCCGCGGCCACGACGGTCAGTCCGGCGATCCCCGCCTTCGCCGCCGAATAGTTGCCCTGGCCGACGCTGCCCAGCAGTCCGGCGCCCGAACTGGTGTTGATCACCCGGGCCCGCGGCGTCCGTCCCGCCTTCGCCTCGGCACGCCAGTGCTCCGCCGCGTGCCGCAGCGGCGCGAAATGGCCTTTGAGGTGCACGCGGATCACCGCGTCCCACTCGTCTTCGGCCAGGTTGACCAGCATGCGGTCCCGCACGAAGCCCGCGTTGTTGACCAGGACGTCGAGGCGGCCGAAGTTCTCCAGCGCGGTGTCGACGAGCTGTTTCGCGCCGGTCCAGTCGGCGATGTCGGAGGTGTTCGCGACGGCTTTCCCGCCCCGCTCCCCGACTTCCGCGACGACTTCGGCGGTCGCGTCCCCGTCCACGTCGTTGACGACGACCAGCGCGCCCTCGGCCGCGAAGGCCAGCGCGTGGGCGCGTCCGATGCCGCGGCCGGCGCCGGTCACGACGACCACGCGGTCCTGGCACAACCTGCTCACGAATCCTCCTGGTGGTTGACGTCGGCCGCGGCGAGGAACGCCGGGACCTCACCCCCGCCGTGGACGCGCAGGGTGGCGCCGGAAACGTAGGAAGCCAGGCCGGAGGCGAGGAACGCGGCGCAGGCGCCCACCTCCTCGGGCTCGGCGAGCCGGCCCAGCGGCACCGTCTTGCCGACCGCCTCGACCGCGGCCTCGCTGCCGTAGTGCAGGTGGGCCTGCTCGGTGCGGACCATGCCGACGTCGAGCGCGTTGACGCGCACCTTCGGCGCCCACTCGACGGCAAGGCTGGCGGTGAGGTTGTCGAGCCCGGCTTTCGCGGCGCCGTAGGCCGCGGTGCCGGGCGACGCGCGGGTGCCGCTGACGCTGGAGATCATCACGATCGCCCCGCCGCCGTCCTGCCGCTGCATGACGGCGTTGGCGTGCTGCGCGACGAGCAGCGGTGCGAGCAGGTTGAGCTGCACGACCTTCTCGTGCAGCCGCGGCGACGCGTCCGCGGCGGGGGCGTACGGGGCCCCGCCGGCGTTGTTGACGACGACGTCGAGCCGTCCGTGCTTCGCGACGATGCCGTCGACCAGGGCCTTCACCTGAGTCTCGTCGCGGACATCGCACCGCGCGAACTCGGCCGCGGTCGGGGTCTCGTGCCGCGCGCAGGCGACGACGTGGGCCCCGTGGGCGAGGAACACGTCGGCGATGCCCTTGCCGACCCCGCGGACGCCCCCGGTCACGAGCACCACGGTGCCGGCCAGGCCCAGATCGGTCTTCACGCCTCAAAACTAGAACACGTTCCAACTTTGGGCAAGGTCGGCGAGACTACGGACGCTGCGCGGGTACTCAAAGCGATGTACGAACACGGTCACCGGACCGACGACCCTGATCGATGCCCCGCTCAGCGATCCCCAGCTCGAAGCCGTGCGGCTCCCCCACGCGAACTAGAACGCGTTACGACTCCCGCTTCGCGGCGTCGTACTTCGCATTGGCTTCCATCACCTCGGGCATCTGGCCCTCGACGTCCTGGATCAGGGTCAGCAGCAGCCCTGCGGTCCGGCGGCCGCGCGGGGTCAGGCTGTACTCGACCTTCGGCGGGATGGTCGGCTGGGCCTCGCGGTGCACGAAGCCGTCGCGCTCGAGTGCCTGCAGCGTCTGGGCCAGCATCTTCTCGCTGACGCCGGAAACCCGGCGGCGCAGCGCGCTGAAGCGCAGCGTGCCGTCGTGGAGGGCGGCCATCGCCAGGATGCCCCAGCGGCCGGTGATGTGCTCGAGCGTCGCGCGGGACGTGCAGGCCTGCGCGAAGACGTCGAACACGACCTGTCCGTGCTCGTCCAGCCACTCCGGCGCCGCGCTCATGCCCTCAACGGTACCTCCCCGGCCACCGAATCCCAGGTGACGACGCTCACCAACAGTTGGCACTTTCTCAAAGTTAGTACACTCTGCAGGTAAGTAGCCCAAGAGCGAGGAGACGCAGATGATCGTGGTCACCGGTGCCACCGGCCAGCTCGGCCGCCTGGTCGTCGAAGGCCTGCTGAAGAAGGTGCCGGCCGCCGAGGTCGTCGCGGCCGTGCGCGCCCCGGAGAAGGCCGCCGAGTTCGCGGCGCGCGGCGTCCAGGTGCGCCGGGCCGACTACGACGACCCCGCGAGCCTCGCCACGGCCTTCGCCGGGGCGGACAAGGTGCTCCTCGTCTCGGGCAGCACGCCCGGCCAGCGGCTGGCCCAGCACGAAGCCGTCGTCGACGCCGCGCGCGAGGCGGGCGTGCGCCACCTCGCCTACACCAGCGTCCTGGCCGCCGACACGACGAAGATCTTCGTCGCGCCGGACCACAAGGCCACCGAAGAGCTCATCCGCGCGTCGGGCGTGCCGTTCACGTTCCTGCGCAACGGCTGGTACACCGAGAACTACGCGCAGGCGATCGCCCAGGCCGTCGCGACGGGGTCGTTCGCCGGCAGCGCCGGCGAGGGACGGCTCGGCGCCGTCCCGCGGATCGACTTCGCCGAGGCGGCCGTCGAAGTCCTGACCGGCGACGGCCACGAAGGCCGGGTGTACGAGCTGGCCGGCGACGAGGACTTCAGCTACGCCGACCTCGCGGCCGCCGTCTCCGCCGCGGCGGGCAAGCCCGTCACCTACCGGAACCTCTCCGCCGACGAGCACCGCCGCGTCCTGGTCGAGGCCGGCTTGCCGGAGGCGGTCGCGGCGATGCTGGCCGACGCCGACCGCGGCATCGCCGAAGGCGAGCTGAGCTCGTCGAGCGGCGACCTGAGCCGGCTCATCGGCCGGCCGACCACCCCGCTCGCCGAGTCCGTGGCGGCGTTGCTGAAGAACTGAAGCCGCGTACGCCGGGCGCCCCGGTTCTCTAGGCTGCTCCGTGTGGAGCCGCTGACCGCGATCACGATGATCGCCGCGAAGTACGGGGTTTCCGGCGTCATCGGCGCCCTCACCGGCAACCAGGAGCTCGGCAGCGTGTCCGCCGAGCTGGTGGGCGCGCTGGCGGCGAGCGAGGACAGGCTGGGCGAGAAGCTGTCCGCGATCGAGGGCCGGCTCGACGAGGTGCTGGAGCAGCGGTACTCGGCCGCGATCGGAGCCGGCTTGCGGACCCTGCTCGACGCGGGCACGACGAGGGACCCGCGCGTCCGGGCGGACGAGCTGGTCCGCGCCCGTGACCTGTTCCGCGACGCCGGCGCCTCGGCCCGGACGCCGCTGCAGGTCGCGGTGGCCGAGCGGTACCTGGTGCTGTGCGCGGTCGCGCTCGGCAGGCGGGAGACGGCCCGCGTCGCGTGGGGTCTGCTGAACAAGTCCGCGTTCGAAGCCCTCATCGGCGCGATGCCGGTGGTCGGACCCGCGGCCTACGAACGCGCGCGGGAGCAGCTCGGGCGGTCGGGCCGGCCGGTCTTCCGAGCGCGGCGCGAGGAACGGATCGACGAGCTGGCGGACGAAATCCTCGACGCCGCCTCGGAGGTGGTGGAGCTCGCCCTCGACCTGCTGGCCGAGGCGGCCGACCTCACCGAGGCCGTGGGGGCCGTCCGCGCCCTCGAGCCGGGCTCGGACTTCCTGGAGCCCGAAGAGGACGACGACGATCGCCTGCGCACGGCCGGGCGGCTGGAGCTCCGCCCGGCCGGGCCCGGCCCGATCCGGATCGGGCCGCTCTCGGTGTGGTGGAACAGCGTGGTGGTCCGGCCGGCCGGCGCCCTCGACGTGACGGTGACGGTGCGGGCCGACCCGGTCTTGTCCGTACCGCTCCAGCTGGCTCTCTCGGCGACCGCGGCACCGGTCCGGCCGGCCCGGTGGGCCCTGCCGTACCACGGCGTCCTGCACCCCGGCGCGCAGGAAGTCCGGCTCACGCAGTCGCTGCCCACCGGCGGCCCGTCCGGCTGCACGCTGAGCGTGAACGACGTCCTGCTGTTCCGGTCGGCCTGAGGGTTCACGCGCCCCGGGAACGCAACGCCGAAGCACGCAACGCCGCCTGCATCGCGAACCTCGCCTCCGGGTCCGCCAGCCGCTCGCCGAACGCCTCCTTCAGCTGCCGGACCCGGTAGCGAACCGTCTGGGGGTGCACCGCGAGGGCCACCGCGATCCGTTCCGAATTGCCGCCGTTTTCCAGCCACGAAAGCAAGGTCTCGCCCAGGCGGCGGCGCGTGCGCTCCGGGAAGCGGTCCAGCGGGGCCAGCTCCTGCCGGCCCACCTGGTCCGCCAGTGCGGCGTCGCACAGCAGCCACAACGTCGTCAGGTGCTCGGCGCACCACGTCACCGGGACGTCCGGCAGCGCGCCGTCCGCCACCAGCCGTGCCGTCGTTCGCGCCCAGCGCAGGGAATGCGCCGCGGCCGGTGGCGGGACCGGCGGGCCGACGGCCACCCGGACACCGAGGCCGGCGCAGAGCCGCGGGTCCACCGGAGCCGGCACCAGCAGGTACGGGTGCGGTGGCTCGAGGTCGGCCAGGACGTCGAACCCCGGCACGAAGGGAGCGGCCGACTCCAGGGCCAGGGCCGCCACTTCGCGCGGGACCGGCCAGCCGGCCGCCGCCGCGAGGTCGGCGAGGACCTCCTCGGTCACCGCCACCGGTCCCGTCATCAACCGCAGCAGCCGGCGGCGCAGGCCCGTGCGGGTCCCGTCGAGCTCGGCCTGCACCTCGCGGTGCCCGCGGCCCGACATCCGGGCCAGCTCGTCCGCGTAGCCGAACAGCATCTCCGCCAGGCGCGCCATCACCGCCGACGACAGCCGGTGCCGCCGCCCCAGCCGCATGATCCCGCGCCAGCCCGCCCGGGTGCCGACGCGGTAGGCCGTCTGGAGGTCGTCGAGCGTCCGGCCCTCGCGCGCCTCGCCCGCGCCGAGCCGCCGGCACGTCTCGTGCAACCGGTCCTTCGGGGCGAGCGGGTCCTCGACCAAGTCGACGAACAGGACCACCGCGCACTCGACGCCGCGGCGGTTCACCCGGCCGTGCCGCGCGTACCCCGGGACGGCCCGCCACACCTCCCGGACGATCCAGTCCACCAGCGCCGGGACGGCCGGACGCATGAGGGCCGCGAGCTCGGCCCGTCCGGACACCTCCACCGTCACCGGGACGGGCTGCCGAGCACTGTCGCCGGACACCAGGTTTCCTCCCCGGGGAGAACCTGCTTTACCGAGCAGTAAAGCAGGGGAACCGTAAGCTACACCTTCATGAGCCGGCGGAGTTCCCCTGATCGATCCAGCACTCGCCGCAGCCCGGCCGCCCGGCCCACCGACGGCGAACTGCTCGACGCCGCCCGCGCGGTGTTCGCCGAGCGCGGGTACGCGCAGGCGACCATGGACCTGATCGCCGGACGCGCCGACTCCACCAAACCGACGCTCTACGCGCATTTCGGGGACAAAGCCGCCCTGTTCCGCGCAACCGTCTCCCGCGAGGTCGCCGCACTGCGGGATTGGGTGCTCACGGCGTACGAGACGGCGAGCCCGCGCCCGCTGGCCGAGCGCGTCCGGCTCGCCGTGATGGCCATGTTCAGTTACGCGAGCTCGCACCCGGACGGTTTCCGGATGGTGTTCGACTCGGCCGTCGACGAGATGTCGAACGAGCGCCGCGCACTGGCGGACACCGTCACCACGCACGTCGTCGACCAGGTCCGCGCGCACCTGGTCGCCCACGGCCGCACGCCGGGCCCCGGCGCCGAGCTGCTCGCCGCGATGATGGTCGGCCTCGTCGGCCGGGCCGCGATGCACGTCTCGCACTCCCCCGGCGTCGACCCGATCGCGGCCGGGGAGCTGGCCACCGGGTTCGTGATGGCCGCGCTGCGCGGGCTCGACCCGGCGCTGCTGGACCACGTCGACGCCGCGCAGTGCGCCACCTGAGCGTCCACATCGGACTGATTGTCACCGGGAAAACAATTATCACCGTCGCCGGAAACGGCCTCTTGCCTTGGCGCGCATTTCGGGAAAGCGTTTGCGGACATTCCGGTTTTCCCACCAGAGGTGTGATCAGCCATGAGCCGTCTGCTTTCCACCGTCACCACGATCGGGTTCGCCGCCGCGGGGCTCGCCGTCGCCACCGCACCCGCGGCGTCGGCCGCGCCGTGCACCGACGTCGACGTGCCCGTCGCCCGCGGCACGTTCGAACCCGGGACGCTGGGCGTCATCGTCGGCGACCCCGTGTACCAGGCGTTGCAGAACCAGCTGCGGCCCCGATCGACCAGCGGCTACCGGGTCGACTACCCCGCCGACCTCGGCGAGCCCGCTTCGGTCCAGAAAGGAAACACGGACCTGGTCAACCACGTGAAGACGCAGGCCGCGGCGTGCCCGCAGCAGCGGTTCGTCCTGGTCGGCTACTCCCAGGGCGCCAACGTCGTCGACAACTCGATCGGCGTCAGCAGCGACGGCGCGCTCGTCGGCGGCCCGATCGTCGCGACCATCCCGGCGGAGCTCGCCCCGCGGATCGCGGCGGTGCTCCTGTTCGGCAACCCGATCCGCGCGACCGGCCGTCAGGTCACCGGCACCTACCAGAGCCGCACCAAGGACTACTGCGCGGACGGCGACCCGGTCTGCCAGTCCGGCGGCACCGACTTCCTGGCCCACCTGAGCTACGGCAGCGACGCCGCCGACGCGGCCGCCTTCGCCGCGAGCGAGTTCTGAATTGCCGTGAAGGCCACGTCGAGGATTCGATGTGGCCTTCACGGACGGGCGCTAGCAGTTGGCGGGGGCGGGATCTCCGGCGAAGCGTTTCACGATCCATTGGTGGGCGTCCGCGTTCCCGGCGAGAATTCCCGTGGCGTGGTCGGAGACGTAGGTCTGCCACTGCTCCCGGACACCGGCCGCGCAGTACGTGCGGTGCAGTGTCTCCGCCTGCGGGGTGTTGACGATCTCGTCGGTGCTCGCGTGGTACTGGAACACCGGAACCCGCGGCGGGTTCGCGCCCAGCTTGTTCTGCGCCAGCCGCGCCTGCCACTGGGGCGTGTTCAGCGGATCGGACGTCGTGTAGTCGCTGATCTTCTTGAAGGAATAGTTCAGCAGCAGTTCCGCGACGCAGGCGTTCTTCTCGGCGTCGCCCAATTGCCGGCGGCCGGTGTCGTTGAGGTAGGAATCGAGGTTCAGATCGGGATAGGCCGCATCCAGCCCGACCGCGGCGAAGGCCAGGAACCCGAACCCGATGTAGCCGTCGAGGCCCTTCGCGACTTCGGTCAGGTCCGCCGGGACACCCCCGGCGACGACGCCGACGGTGTTCAGCTCCGGCGCGTAGGTCGGCTGCTTCTCCCCCGCCCACATCGAGGCGCCGCCGCCCTGCGAGTAGCCCTGGAAGATCACCTTCGCCGACTTCGACAACCGGGCCGAGGGCAGGTTCTGCGCCGCCCGGACCGAGTCGATCACGGCGGGGCCTTCGGACTGGCCGGTGATGTAGGTCGGCACCGTCGCCGGCGAATAGCCCTCGTAGTCGGTGACCGCGACGGCGTAGCCGCTGGACAGCGAATCGTTGATCGCCGGCTGGTCGTAGAGCGTCCCGCGCTCCATCGCCTTCGACGCCGTGCACTTGAACGCCGGGCCCTGCGTGCCGACGGCGTACCCGACGATCGGCGCCTTGGCCGGGTCCGCCCCCTTGGGCACGAGGACGGTGCCGGTCACCGCGTCCGGCCGGCCCAGTGCGGTGGTGGACAGGTACATCACCTGCCACGCGTCGGCGTTGGCGACGTTCAGCAGCGGCACCGACGGCCGCCAGCGCAGCACGTCACCCGGTTTCCCGGCCGGCAGCGGCGACGGCGGGGTGTAGAACGAGTCGTCGAACGGCCCGGGCAGGATCGGCGCCGCGGCGACGGCGGGCGGGCTCGCGGCCACCACGCCCAGCGCCGCCAGCGAGACGCCGAGCAGTGCCGGCAGGATCCGTCGGAACAGGACGGTCTTCACCACAACCTCCTCGAGGGGAACGGGAATGCGCTCACGCCGGCAGGCCGAGCCCGCCGGCCAGGACCGGCCACGAGTTGTGCAATGCGCGCTGCCAGTAGGGCCAGCTGTGCGTGCCCGGGCCGTAGTAGTCGACGGTCGCCGGGATCCCGGCCTGCCGCAGCTTGTCGGTGAAGCTCTGCGACGACAGCAGCGCCGACGGCTCGAGCACGTCGGACTGCCCGGGCGGGTCGAGCGGCCCGGTCTGCCCGTTGCCGCAGGAGAGGTAGAGCGCGGTGCCGCGCAGCGCGTCGACGTGGTCGTACGGGTTGTGCGACGACCAGATCGGCTGCATCCCGAACGAGTCGCCCCACAGGGTGAGGTAGTTGAAGATCCCGGCGCGGGCCAGGATGCCGATGATCCAGACCGGGATGCCCGGGAAGAGCGTGTTCGGCACGCCGCTGTAGGACGCCGCCGCGGCGAACATCCCCTTGTGCTGGAACGCGTACGCCATCGCGCCGTAGCCCCCGATGGAGAGCCCGGCGATCGCCCGGCGCGTGCCGCCGTGGTAGCCGCGTTCGACGATCTGGCGGACCTCGGCGGTGTGGAAGGTGTCCCAGTCGGGCTTGCCGGACAGGCCGAAGTTCCACCACTTCGTGTACATCCCGGCGGGCCCGTCCGTCGGCATCACGACGAGCGCGTCCTTGTCGGCGGTAAAGGCTTTCACGTCGGTGAACTGGTCCCACGACTTGTAGTCGACCGGCTCGCAGCAGCCGTGCAGCAGGAACAGCACCGGCCACGTCCGGCCCGGCTGCGCCGCCCAGCCGGCCGGGACGATCAGCCGGACCATCCCGGTGGTGCCCAGCGCCGGGGAGTCGATCTTCAGGTCCACCGTCCGGGCGTCGAACCAGGTCTCCTCGACGACCTTCGCGCCGTCGTCGGCCACGGCGGTGCTCGCCTGGGCGGCCGTGACGCCGCTCGCGACCAGGACCACGACGGCCAGCATCAGCAGGACGGCTCTCATCGAAGTCTCCTTCACAGGGGGATGTTTCCGTGCTTCTTGGCCGGCAGGGTCTGCCGTTTCGTGCGCAGGGTCCGCAGGGCGCGCGCGACGTGCAGCCGGGTCTGCGACGGCGTGACGACCTGGTCGACGTAGCCGCGTTCGGCGGCCAGGTACGGTCCCGTGTGGCGCTGGCGGTACTCGTCGGTCAGCCGGCGCCGGGCGAGCGCCCGCCGTTCCGGGGGCAGCCCGGCCAGCTCGCGCCGGTACAGCACCTGCACCGCGCCTTCCGCGCCCATCACGGCGATCTCCGCGGTCGGCCAGGCCAGGCTGACGTCGGCGCCGAGGTGTTTCGAGCCCATCACCGCGTAGCCGCCGCCGTAGGCCTTGCGGACCACGACGGTCACCTTCGGCACGGTGGCTTCGGAGTAGGCGTAGATCAGCTTCGCGCCGCGGCGGATGATGCCGCCGCGTTCCTGGTCGCGGCCCGGCAGGTAGCCGGGGACGTCGGCCAGGGTGAGCAGCGGGATCGAGAAGGCGTCGCAGAAGCGCACGAACCGGGCGGCCTTCTCCGAAGCGTCGATGTCGAGCACGCCGGCCTGGTGACGCGGCTGGTTCGCGACGATCCCGACCGTGCGGCCCTGCACCCGGCCGAACGCGCAGATCATGTTGGCGGCGAAGGCGCTGTGCACCTCGGTGAACTCGCCGTCGTCGACCAGCCGGACGATCAGCTCGGCCATGTCGTAGGTCTGGTTCGGCGAGTCCGGCACCAGCCGGTCGAGCTCGAGGTCGGCCGCCGTGACGGCCGGGCTGGTGTCGTCGGCGTACTCCGGCGCGGGGTCGAGGTTGTTCGCCGGCAGGTACGCGAGCAGCGTCTGGACCCACTCGACGGCGTCCCGCTCGTCGGCGGCCCGGTGGTGGGCGTTGCCGGCGACCTCGCTCTGCACGGCCGCGCCGCCGAGCTCCTGCGCGGTCACCCGCTCTCCGGTGACGGCCTCGACGACGTCCGGGCCGGTGACGAACATGTGCGCCGTTTCGTCGACCATCACGGTGAAGTCGGTGATGGCCGGGGCGTAGACGGCCCCGCCGGCGCAGGGGCCCATGATCATCGAGATCTGCGGGACGACCCCGGACGCGTGGGCGGTGCGCCGGCCCAGCTCGGCGTAGTACGCCAGCGAGACGACGCCTTCCTGGATGCGCGCGCCGCCGGAGTCGTTGATCCCCACGACCGGGCAGCCGAGCGACATGGCCAGGTCCATCACCTTGAGGACCTTCTCGCCGGAGACCTCGCCCATGCTGCCGCCGAAGACGGTGAAGTCCTGGGAGAAGACGCACACCTGGCGGCCGTCGACCGTGCCGTGCCCGGTGACGACGCCGTCGCCGTAGGGCCGGTTGGCGTCCATCCCGAACTCCGCGCAGCGGTGCCGCGCGAACTGGTCCAGCTCGACGAACGACCCGGGGTCGAGCAGCAGGCCGATCCGTTCGCGCGCGGTCAGCTTGCCCTTGGCGTGCTGGCGGTCGACGGCGCGTTTCTCGGCGATCCGGACGGCTTCGTCCTGTCTGGCCGCGAGGTCGGCGATGCGGAACGCGGTCGATTCGTCCATCACCGCACCCCCGCCCCGAGACGCGCGGCGAGGGCCGAGGCCAGCGCCGTCACGTGCGGCGGATCGATCATCGACACGTGGTCGCCGGGGACCCGCGTCACCTCGAGTGCGCCGCAGAACGCGTCCCAGCCGAGGGCGTCGTCGGTGCGCAGGTACCTGGGGTCGAGCGTCGTGGTCAGCGGGTGCGGGTCCTGCGCGCGCAGCAGCAGCACCCGTCCGTCGTAGGGCTGTGGCTGGTAGCGCTCCGCCACCCGGGCGTCCACATAGGACTCGTACTGGTGCCGCAGGACGCCGGCCCCGAGGTCGGGGACCTGCTCGGCGAGGCGGTCCATCACCCAGCGGATCTGGGCGTCCTCGGGCAACGACGCCAGCTCCTCGCGCGGGATCGCGAACGGCACGCCGTACGTGCGCGACACGTGCTCGGCGAACCGGTCGAAGCGGTCGAGCAGCAGGTCCGCGGGCTTGCCGGACGCGGGCAGCGGCAGGATCGTGTCGATGAGGAACACGAGGTCGACGGGCCCGGCCAGGCACCGCGCGGTCTCGTAGGCCAGGCAGCCGCCGAACGACCAGCCGCCCAGCCGGTACGGGCCGGCCGGCTGGATCTCCCGGATCAGCTCGGTGTAGCAGGCGGCCTTGGCCTCGACCGTGTCCTCGTCGTCGATGCGCTCGAACCCGTACACCGGGTGTCCCTCCGGCAGCAGCCGGACCAGCTCGCGGTACACGCTCGTCGGGCCGCCCGCCGGGTGGAAGAGGAACACCGGCTCGGCGACGCCGTCGCGCAGCAGCCGCACCGGGCCACCGCCGTGGCCTTCGAGCTCCGCGCGCAGCAGGTCGGCCATCGCGGCGACCGTCGGCGTGGCGAACAGCCGTTCCACGGCGGGCACCGCGCCGAGCTGCTCCGCGAACACCGCCCGCAGCCGCCGGGCGCGTTCGGGATCCCCGCCCGCGGCGAAGAAGTCGTCGTGCACGCCGGGTTCCGGCCCGCCCAGCTCCGCCTGCCAGTGCCGGGCGACCCACCGCTCGGCCGGGTCGCGCGGGCCGGCGGTCACCGGCTCCGCCCGCGCCGGCCCGAACCCGGCCTGGTCGGCGAGGTGCCCGGCCAGTTCGGCCAGGCTCGCGCCGCGCAGGAGCAGGGGAATCGGCAGCGGCAGGCCGAAGTCGCGTTCCACCGCGCCCCGCGCCCGCATCGCCGAGAGGGAGTCGAGGCCGAGCCGGGTCAGGGGCACGTGCCGGTCGACGTCGGGGTAGCCCAGCAGCCCGGCGATGAGCCCGGCCAGGTGGTCGGCGATGGCTTTGCGCGCGGCTTCGGGGGTGGCGTCGCGCAAGGTCTCCATCCCGTCCCAAGGCGACGGTCCGGTGCGCGGGGCGAACAACGCGAAGAACGGGCGATCGGCCAGCCGCGGGGACAGCTCCAGGACCGTGTCGGCGGCGACCCGGGCCACGCCGGTCGTCTCGCGGTCGCGGGCGAGCACGGCGTCCAGGGCCGAGAGCGCTTCCTCGGTGCCGAGCGGCTCGAGCACGGGGTTGCGGGACCCGGCCGCGGCACCGGCCTCGCCCCAGGCACCCCACCCGATCGTCGCCGCGGGCAGGCCTTGGGCCCGCCGCCACGCGACGAGGGCGTCGGCCCACGCGTTCGCCGTCGCGTAGGCGGCCTGGCCCGGCGAGCCGAACAGCGCGGCCGCCGAGGAGTACACCAGCCACCAGTCCAGGTCGTGCCCGGCGGTCGCTTCGTGCAGCCGCCACGCGCCCAGCGCCTTCGGCCGCCAGACGGCGTCGACCGCGGCCGTGTCGAGGCCGATCGCGGCGCCGTCGGCCAGTACCCCGGCGGCGTGCAGCACCCCGCGCAGCGGCACCCCGCCGTCGACGGCGGCCGCGACCAGGGCTTCGGCCGTGCCGGGCCCGGCGACGTCACCGGCCACGACCCGGACGTCGATCCCCAGGTCCGGGGCGGGAGCGGCGCGACGGCTGTTCAGCACCACGCGCGTCGCACCGCGTTCGGCCAGCCACTTCGCCGCGACCAGGCCCAGGCCGCCGAGGCCACCGGTGATGACGTAGGCGCCGTCGCGGACCGGCTCGCGCACGACGTCACCCGGCTCCGGGCGGACCAGCCGCCGCACGTGCCGGACGCCCTCGCGCCAGGCGACCTCGTCGTCGGGCCCGTCCGCGCGGATCTCCTCGCGCAGCTGCCCGGCCCACAGCCCGGCCGGGTCGGGCCCGGCGTCGAAGTCGACGGTGCTGACGCGCAACTCGGGGTGTTCGAAGGCGAGCACGCGGACCAGCCCGCGCAGCGCGGCCTGATCGGGATCACCCGGTTCGCCGGGTTCGACGGCCTGCGCACCGGTCGTCACCAGCCACAACCGGGGTGCCACCGGCCGTCCGGCCAGCTCGGCGACGATCTCGGACAGCCGGGTGACGCGTCGCGCGGCCCGCGCCGGGTCCGGAGTGGACCCGGCGGCGAACACCACGGCCACCGCACCGCCGGCACCGGGCGGTGCACTGTCCTCTTCGGACACCATGACCCAGTCGCCGGTGTGGTCCGGCGCCGCGGGCAGGTCGGCGGGTTGCCAGGCGCCTTCGAACAGGAGCCGCTCGAGGGCCGCGTCCCGGTACCGCCGGCAGTAGACGTCACGGAACTCGACCAGGACGACGCCGTCGGCGTCGACGAGCTGGACGCTGCCGAGCAGGCCGTCTCCGGAGGGGTCCGTTTCGGTGAGGACGGCGTCCACCCGCACCCCGCGGCGCGGCTCGCCCGCGACGAGCACTTCGCCGATCGTGAGCGGCAGGTAGAGAGCGTCCGACGCGCCGACGGCCGCGGCGAGCGCGTGCAGGCAGGCGTCGGCGAGCGCGGGGTGCAGCACGTACGCGGGGTGGTCGGTCTCGGGGAGCGCGATCGACGCCGAGGCGCGGCCGTCCGCCGCGACGACCCGGCGCAGGCCGCGGAAGGCCGGGCCGTAGTCCTGGCCCAGCTCGGCCAGGACGCGGTAGAGGTCGAAGGGTTCGCCGGTGACCTCGCCGAAGGGCTCCGACGGCGTGCCGCCCGCCTCGACCCGTGCCGTGGCGTGGCGGACCCACTCCCCCTGCGCGGACTTGGCGTGCACGGTCAGCTCGGTGCCGCTGAGGCCGGTCGTCACCTCGGTGTGCTCGTCGAGGGTCAGCACCTCGCGCAGTTCGAGGTCGCGGATCCGGTTGCCGCTGGAGAGGGCGAGTTCGAGGAAGCCGGTGGCCGGGAAGACCGGCTTCCCGGCGACGGTGTGGTCGGCGAGCCACGGCAGCGCGGCGGTGCCGACGTCCCCGCGCCAGAGGTGGCCGCCCGGGTGGTCGATGTGGACACCCAGCAGCGGGTGGACGCCTCGGGCGTGCGCCCGCGGCTTCGGCCAGAACCGCTGGTGCTGCCAGACCGGCCCCGGCAGGTCGACCGGCAGGGTCCGCGGCCGGGCGGCCAGCACCGGGCGGCCCTGGACGTACAGCCGGGCGAGGCTGGTCAGGAAGGCGGTCCGCTCGTCGGTCCGGCGGCTCGCCGAGGGCAGGCAGGCGACGCCGGTCGTCTGCTCGATCGCCGCCGCCGCGACCGGGTGCGGCGAGATCTCGACGAACACGGTGTGCCCGTCCGCGGCCGCGGCGGCGAGGGCGTGGCTGAACCGCACCGGGCGGCGCAGGTTCGCGGCCCAGTACTCGACGTCGAAGGCGGGCGTCTCGCGTGGATCGTCGAGAACGGTGGTGTAGCAGGGGATTTCCGGTTTCCCGGGCGTGATGTCGAGTGCTGCGCGGAACCGGCCGAGGACGGCGTCGACGGCGGCGGAGTGCCCGGCCCCGCCGACGGGGAGCCGTCGGGCCAGCCTGCCGAGGCGTTCGGCGTGCTCGACGAGGGCTTCGACCTGGTCGGTGGCACCGCTGACGGTGCACTGGGTCGGCGACGCGTAGACGGCGACGGTGACGTCGGGGAACTGCGCCAGCTCGGCCGCGCTCAACTCGACGACGGCCATGGCGCCGGCGCCGGTCTCGTCGAGTTCGGCGAGCAGCCGGGCCCGAGTCGTCATGACGCGCAGCCCATCGGCGACCGACAGCGCCCCGGCGACCACGGCCGCGGCGACTTCGCCCATCGAGTGCCCGAGGACTTTCGCCGGAATGACGCCGTGGGCGCGCCACAGCCCGGCCAACGCGAGCTGCATGCCGAAGAGGGCGAGTTGCGTGGTGGCGAGGTCTTCGGGTGCGAGGATGTCGGTCAGGGAGGAGCCGGTTTCCTCGCGGAAGACCGGATCGAGCGTCTCGACCTCGGCGCGGAAGGCGGGTTCGGTCCGCAGGAGGAGGCGGCCCATGCCGGGCCACTGCGAGCCGTAGCCGGAGAAGACGAACACGATCCCGGATTCGGGGGCCGGCGCGCCGACCGGCGCGCGGCCGGCGGCCAGCTCGCGCAGCGCGGCCACCACCTCGTCGCGTCCCTCCCCCGCCACGGCGCCCCGGACCGGCAGGTGGTCCCGCCCGTGGGCGAGCGTCGAGGCGACCGCCCCCAACGGCACCTCCGACGCCGCCACCCAGTCCGCCAGCTCGCCCGCCCGGGCCCGCAGCACCTCCGGCGATCGGGCCGACACCGCGAACACCTGCGGCCCGTCCACGCCCCGCGGCGGGAACGACGCGGCGGGCCACTCTTCGACCACCACGTGCGCGTTGGTCCCGCCGAAGCCGAACGCCGACACCCCGGCGCGCGCCGTTCCCGAGTAGCGGGGCCAGTCGGCCGGCTCGGTCACCACCCGCAGCCCGGTGAAGTCGATGTGCGGGTTCGGCGTGCGGAAGTGGAGGCTCGCCGCCAGCCGCCGGTGGGTCATGGCCAGCACGACCTTCAGCAGCCCCGCGATCCCGGCCGCCCCTTCGAGGTGGCCCAGGTTGCTCTTCACCGAGCCCAGCAGCAGCGGCCGGCCGGGTTCGCGGCCGAGCACCGCCGTCAGCGCTCCCGCTTCCAGCGGGTCGCCGAGCGGGGTGCCCGTCCCGTGCGCCTCCACGTAGTCCACCGAGGACGGATCGACGCCCGCCACCGCGTAGGCCGATCGCAGCAAGTCCGCCTGGGCCAACGGGTTCGGGGCCGTCAGGCCGTTGGACCGGCCGTCGGAGTTCACCGCGCTGCCGCGGATCAGCGCCAGCACCCGGTCCCCCGCCCGGCGGGCCGCGCGCAACGGCTTGAGGACCACCACGCCACACCCCTCGCCGCGGGCGATGCCGTCGGCGTCCGCGTCGAACGGCTTGCAGTGGCCGTCCGCGGCGAGCACGCCCGCGCGGTGGAAGCCCGCGGTGATGCCGGGTGACACCAGCACGTTGACCCCGGCCGCCAGTGCGACGTCGCTCTCGCCGCGGCGCAGGCTCTGCACCGCCTGGTGCACCGCGACCAGCGACGACGAGCACGCCGTGTCCAGGGTCAGGCTGGGCCCCCGCAGGTCGAGCAGGTACGACAGCCGGTTGGCCGCGATGCTCGCCGCGGCGCCGGTGCCCGACCAGACGTCGACGCCCGCGAGATCGGTCATCGTCAGGGAGCCGTATTCCGTGGCCGACAGCCCGACGAACACCCCGGTCCGGCTGCCCCGCAACCCGGTCGGCGGGATGCCCGCGTGCTCCAGCGCCGCCCAGGTGACCTCCAGGAGGATCCGCTGCTGCGGGTCCATCGCCTCGGCTTCACGGGGTGTGATGCCGAAGAACGCGGCGTCGAAACCGGCGACGTCGTCGAGGAAACCACCCCGCGACGGCACGTCGGCGACGGTCTCCCAGCGTCCCTCGGGCACCTCACCGATGGCGTCGCCACCGGAGTCGAGGAACCGCCAGAACGACGCCGGCGAGTCGATCCCGCCCGGCAGGCGGCAGCCGAGTCCGATGATCGCGATCGGTTCCCCGGCCGGGAGCTCCGGTACCGACACCTGGGTCGACTCCACTGTGGACAGGTGACCGGCCAGCGCGGTGATCGTCGGGTACTGCCAGACCAGCGTCGGTTCCAGCGGACGGCCGACGAACCGGCCCAGGTCGGCGGCCAGCACCGTCGCGTCCCGTGAGGACAGTCCGGTCTCGTGCAGCGGCCGGTCGAGGTCCACCGGGCCGAGCCGGTCGAGCAGCCATGCGCGGATCTCGCCGGCGCGCTTCATCCGAGCCGCCCGTCCAGGTAGGACTCCCGGCAGCGTGCCCGGCTGATCTTCCCGCTGGAGGTCCGCGGCACGGAACCGGGTGCCAGGACGACGACGTCGTGCAGGCCGAGGCCGTGCCCCGCCGACACCGCCGCCCGCACCGCCCCGGCGATCGCGGCGACGTCGGCGTCGGAGTTCTTGGCGCGCTCCAGGAAAACCACCGCGGCTTCCCCGTCCGGCAAGGCGATCGCGAAGGCCGCCGCCGAATGCGGGCGGACGTCCGGGTGCGCTTCGGCCGTCTGCTCGATGTCCTGCGGGTAGTGGTTGCGGCCGTCGACGACGACCAGGTCCTTCAGCCGGCCGGTGACGAACAGCTCGCCGTCGAAGAGCACGCCGAGGTCCCCGGTCGCCAGCCAGCCCTCGCCGGTGTCCGGGTCGAGCGGCGGCAGGCCGAACGTCCCGGTCGAGTCCCGTCCCCAGTAGCCGCGCCCGACGTTCGGGCCGCTCACCCGGATCTCGCCGACCTCGCCCGGCGCGGCCGGTTCGCCGGTCGCCGGGTCGGCGATCCGGACCCGCTGCCCGGCCGGCCGTCCACACGAGACGAGCGTCGTGCCGGACGGCGCCGGAACCGCGACCCCGGCGGCCAGGCGGTCGCGGTCGAAGGTCACCTGCCGGGCCGGTTTTCCGGCGTCGGTCACGGACACCAGCACCGTCGCCTCGGCCAGGCCGTAGGACGACCGGTGCACCTCGGGCCGCAGCCCGCACTCGGCGAACGCGTCCTGGAACCGGGCGATCGTCGCCGGCAGCACCGGCTCGCTGCCGTTGATCAGCGAGACGACCCGGCTCAGCTCCAGGTAGCTCTTTTCGGCCTCGGACACGCGGGAAGCGCAGTAGGCGTAGGCGAAGTTGGGCGCCGCGCTGATCGCGCCGGGACTGGCCGAGAGCGCGCGCAGCCACCGCGACGGCCGTTCGAGGAACGCCAGCGGGTCCATCAGCACCGACGCCAGCCCGCCGGCCATCGGTGCCCCGATGCCGAGGATCAGGCCCATGTCGTGGAACAGCGGGAGCCAGCTGACGGTCGAGGTCGTCCGGGTCTCGGCACCGTAGGCGGCGCACGCCTGACGCGCGTTGGCGAGGACGTTGCGGTGGGTCAGCACGACTCCGGCGGGCGAGCGCGTCGAGCCGGAGGTGTACTGCAGGTACGCCGGGGCGTCCGGGTCCGGCGAGGGCCATTCCCGTGCTGCCGCGGGCGCGACCGCGTCGACGGCGACCACCGGCACCCCGGGGGCGAACGCGCGCACGGCGTCGAACGCGCCGGTGGTCGTGAGCGCCACCCGCGGTGCGCAGTCGGCGAGGACCGCGGTCAGCCGGCCTTCGTGGCCGGGCAGGCCGGGCGCGAACAGCGGCACGGCGACCAGGCCCGCGCGGATCGCGCCGAGGAACGCCACGACGTAGTCGGCGGACTGCCCGGCCAGCACCGCCGCACGCTCCCCCGGCCGGGCCAGTCCGGCCAGCCGGACGGCGACCGAGCCGACCCGCTCGTCGAGTTCGCGCCAGGTGAGCGTGACCGCCCGGCCGTCCGCGGCGGCGCGGTGGTCCAGGTGGGTCACCGCGGTTTCGTCGCCGAGAACGCGCGCCCAATGGCCGAGCAGAGTCGCGAACGAAGCACGTTCTTCGGCGGTTTCTCCCGTGACGGGAACCGGCTGGGAAAGGGTTTCCATGGCTCCTCGCAGATAGCGTTTACCGGCGCAGTGAAGAGCCGGGCCCGGCGGGTTGTCAATCGAGCGGTTTCCGGTACTCACCGGCAACCGGATTACGGCACCGCACGGTTGTCACGCGGCGACGAAGTTGTGCCGCGCACGGCCAGCAGCGCCCCGGCGAGGGTCAGTCCGGCCGCGGCGAGCAGGCCGGCCGTGTAGCCCCCGGCCAGCGCCTGGCCGGGCGGTGCGCCCGCGTCGAGCCGCAGCGTCCGCACGGTGGTCAGCACGGCGCCGACCAGCGCGACACCCAGCGCGCTCGACAGCTCGCGGGACGCGGTGAGCAGCCCCGAAGCCGTGCCGGACTGCCCTTCGGCCACGACGTCCAGCGCGTGCGACGTCAGCGGCGTCGTGAACGCCGACCCGGCGCCGATCAGCACCAGGGCGGGCGCGCGCGGTGCGAGGGCCGCGATGTGGTTCACCACGGCCAGGGCGAGCAGCCCGGTGGCGACCACGGCGAGCCCGGCCCCGACCGTCCGTTGTGGACCGAGGGCCGACACCGCCCGCGGCACCACCGGTGTCGCGGCCACCACGGCGACCGCGACCAGCACCAGGGGCAGCCCGGCCCGGACCGGGTCGAGGCCCAGGAACTCCTGGTGCAGCACCGGGGTGAAGAACACGATCCCCGAGACCCCGAGGCCCCACAGCACCTGGACGACGAGGGAACCGGCGAACACCCGGTTGCCGGTCAGGGCCGTGGGCACCAGCGGAGCCCGCGCCCGCCGTTCCCGGACCACGAAACCCGCACCGAGCGCGGCACCGGCGGCGAGCAGCGCGCCTCCGGTTGCCGGGTGCGAGCCCAGCTCGACGAGCGCGGCGGTGAGCAGGACCGAGCTCGCCGTCACAATCGCCATCGCCGCGACGGGCGGACGGGGACCGCCCGGGCTCCGGCCGCGCGGGGTGGTTCCGGGCAGCAGGACGAGCATCGCCGCCACGAACGGGAGGTTGACGAAGAAGATCCAGCCCCAGCCGAGGTATTCGCTCAGCAGCCCGCCGAGTGCGGGGCCGAGGGCCAGCGCGGCGGCCAGGCACGCCGTCCAGACGGCGGCCCCGAGCGTCCGGCCCCGCGCGTCGAGGTTCGAGCGCAGCAGGCTCAGCAGGCCGGGCACCAGGAACGCGGCCGCGGCGCCCTGCACGACCCGCGCCGCGACCAGCAGGTCGGCCGAATCCGCCAGCCCGCCGACGACCGCGCCGAAGCCGAACGCGAGCAGCCCGGCCACCAGCGTCACGCGGCGGCCCCAGCGGTCGATGAGGGTGCCCGCCACCAGGAGCAGCCCGGCGAACGGGAGCATGTAGCCGAGTGCGACCCACTGCACCGAACCGAGGTCCAGGCCCAGGTCCCGCGCGATGGACGGCGCGCCCGCCGCGACGATCGTGTTGTCCAGGGTCGTGACGAACGCGCCGAGCGCGATCACCACCAGCGTCCGCCGCGTCATCGCGCGCTCCCCGCCGGCTCACGCGCGGCCGCGGCCGGCCGGCGGCGCGGGAACCACCAGTTGGCTTCGCCGAGGCGGGCCATCACGGCCGGGACCAGCACGCACCGGACGACGACGGCGTCGAAGAGCACCGCGACGGCCAGCCCGACCCCGGCCTCGCGCACGACCCGGGCGTCCACGAACGCGAACGCCCCGAACACCAGCGCCATGATCAGCGCGGCCGCGGTGATGGTCCGCCCGGTCACCGCGACGCCGTCGACGACCGCGGCCCGCGTGTCGCCGTGGCGGCGCCACGCCTCCTGGATCCGGGCGATGAGGAAGACCTCGTAGTCCATCGAAAGCCCGAAGAGCCCGGCGAACAGGAACACCGGCAGGTACGGCTCGACCGGGCCGCCGAAGGTGACCACCACCGCACCCGTCGTCGCGGCCGCGGTCAGCAGGTTCATCACCGCCGCGGTCAGCGGGATCAGCACGCTGCGGAACACCCACGCGAGCAGCAGCACCGAGATGCCGACCACGCTGAGCAGGAACAGCGGCAGCCGCGCGGTGATGGCGGCGGAGAAGTCGGCGCGCGCGGCGACCAGCCCGCCGACGTGCGTGTCCGGGCCGCCGACGGTGGTGGCCATCGCCCGGGTCCAGGTCAGCAGCTCGTCGGTGGCCGGGTCGCCGGGCGCGGTGCGCGGGGTGACCGTGAGCAGCCAGCCACCGCCGGGCAGAGCCGTGGCCGGGCCGACGTCGGCGCGGGCGAGCAGCGCCTCCCGGAGCGTGCCCAGCGACGCGTCGCCGGTTCCGGTCACCAGCAGCGGGGCCCCGGCGCCCGGGCCGAACCCCTCGTCCAGCAGGTGCGCGGCGGTCTTCGTGATGCTCCCGGGCGGGTCGACCGCGGCGTCCGGGACGCCGAGCCGCAGCCCGGTCACCGGCAGCGCGAGCACCGCGACGACCACCAGCGCGGCGAGGGTGTACGGGCCCGGCCGGCCGGTCACCGAGCGCGCGAGCCGGGCCCAGCGGCCACCGGTCCCGTCGGTCCCGGCCCGCATCCGGCGCGCGGCCGGGCGCAGCAACGCGGGCAGCAGCGTCAGCGCGGCCGACGCGGTGAACAGCACGGAAACCGCGGCGGCCGCGGCGACGCCGTCGAGGAACGACAGGCCGACGGTCAGCATGCCCGCCAGCGACACGCAGACGGTCACGCACGCGAAGACGACGCTGCGGCCGGATGTCGCCGCGGCCATGACCAGCGCCGACGCCGGTTCCGCGCCTTCGCGGCGGCCCTGCCGGTAGCGGGTGAGCACGAACAGCGCGTAGTCCACGCCGACGCCGAGCCCGAGCAGCGCGGCGATCTCGGTGCTGATCTTCGGCACGGTCATGACGTGCGACAACAGCGTGACGGCCGCGAGCGCGCAGCCGACCGAAACCGAGGCGGTGACGACCGGGAGCACGACGCAGGCGGGCGACCGGAACGTCACCAGCAGCACCAGGGCCGCGGCGAGCAGGCCGATCCCGGCGTTGCCCAGGTCCGGCGCGGCCGCCGTCATCGCGGCGAGCTCGCCCGACGCGCCGGCGGTGAGCCCGCCGGCGTCGCGGACGACGTCGGCGAAGGCGTCCGCGGTGCCCTGGCCGAGGTCCGCGGCCGGGGCGTCGAACCGCACGGGCAGCACGGCGGTCCGCCGGTCGGCCGACACCCGGCCGGGCGGCGGGCCGACCGCGACGACGTGCGGGAGCGCCGCCAGCCGGGCGGCCAGCGCGTCGAGCCGGGCCCGTCCCGGGCCCGTGTCGACCGGGCCGTCCGGCGCCCGGACGACGACGTGTTCTTCGGTGCCGTTGCCGCGCAACAGGTTCGCCGCCGCGGTGCTGTCCGCGGCGGGCAGGTCGACGGTGTCGCGGAAGGCCGCGCCGGTGTGCAGCACGGCGAAACCGAGCGCGGCCAGGAGCGTCAGCCACAGCGCGACGACCGCCCCGGACCGGCGGAAACACCACGCAACGACCGACGTCATGGTTGATCACGCTAACAACGAAAAGGGCGGCGAAGATACCGTCCGGCTTCACAAATCCAATCGCGAAAACCCTTGCGGCGGTGAGTGTTCCGCCGCTTGTCGGGCACGTGACAAATCCGCGCGCACCCCTTGGTCCGCAGATGACAGAACCGGCGTCCGGCGGTTGCGGATCTCGTTTCCGTGTGCGTACATGACCTTCGCGCCGATGCGGAAAGGGGTGGCCATGACCCGGACGATCACCGTCCCCCACCCCCGCGGCACCGGCCGGGCGCGGCAGCTGTGGTGCTCGCTGCCGGCCGAGCTCGCGCGGCGGTTCCGGCCGCACGCCGACCCCCTCGCGCGGCGGATCCTCGAGGAGATCCAGCGGGCCGTGCCCGAATACGCCAAGCCCCTCGAAGGCGAGTTCGGGAAGATGATCGTGCTGGCCATCGAGCAGGCGGTCGTCAGCTGCATCGACAGTATCGACGACGTCGGGTCCACAGAGGACGATTGGCCGAAGTTGTTCCTGGACGTGGGAAAGCGCGTTCACCACGACGGCGGCAGCCTCAACTCACTGCAGGCCGCCTACCGCGCCGGCGGCCGGGCGGCATGGCGGTACATCGCCGAGCTCGGTCAGGCCCACCGCTTCCCGGCGGCCGTCCTGTGCGTCGGCGCGGAGGCGATTTTCGCCTACGTGGAAGAGATTTCGTCCTACTCGGTGGAGGGGTACACACTCGCGCAGGCGATGGCGACCGGCACGCTCGAACGCCGTCGCCGCCGGCTGCTCGAACTGCTGCTGGCCACGCCGCCGTCGTCGCCCGCGACGATCGCGACGATGGCGAAGGCCGCGAAGTGGACGATGCCCGAGTGGGTCACGGTCGTCGCGCTCGACCCGCGCACCGAGCAGCACCTCACCCCGGCGCCCCAGGTCGCCGACGACGTGCTGCTCGACCTGGAAGGCACCGAACCGTGCCTGCTGACCCCGAACCCGGAGCGCGACCTGCGCGGCCTCGAAGGCCGGCTCGGCGGCTGGCGCGCGGCGGTCGGCCCGCGGGTGCGGCCGGCGGACGCGGCGACGTCGGCGTTGTGGGCGCGCCGGACGCTCGGCCTGGTCCGCCGCGGCGTGGCCGGCGACGGGGCCGTAACGCACACGGCCGACCACCTGGCGACGCACTGGCTGCTGCTGGACCGGTTCCTGCTCGACGAACTGTCGGCGAAGACCTTGGCGCCGTTCGCGAGCCTGACGGTGAAGCAGCAGGTCCGGCTGGCCGAGACGTTGCTGAGCTGGCTGGAGCACAACGGGAGCACGCCGGAGATCGCGCAGGCGCTGGGCATCCACCCGCAGACGGTCCGGTACCGCGTGAGCCAGCTGAGCGGGCTCTTCGGCGACCGGCTGGCGGATCCGGCGCAGCGCCTGGAGATCCAGATGGCGCTGCGGGCGCACCAGCTGCTGGGCACGCAGCCGCGGGAAGCCGGCCACTGACCGGGTCTTGACCGTGCGACACGCGCTCCCGCATGCTGTTAGCGCTAACAGCGCGGGAGGATGCGCGGATGACCCAGACCGAAGTCACGCGGGAGCCCTTCGGCCGCGTCGACGGCACCGACGTCCACCGCTACACGCTCAGCCGGCCCGGCGGGCTCACCGTCCGCGTCCTCGACTACGGCGGTGTCGTCCAGTCGCTCGAAGCACCCGATCGCACCGGGCGGGCCGCCAACGTGGTCCTGGGGTACCCCGGCCTCGACGGCTACGTCGCCGGCAACCAGCCGGGCGCGGCCCGCGTCTTCCTGGGCGCGCTGATCGGCCGGTTCGCGAACCGGATCGCCGGCGGCGCGTTCGTCCTCGACGGCGTCCTCCACCGGGTCCCGGCGAACGACGGGAAGAACTGCCTGCACGGCGGCCCCGCCGGGTTCGACACGCGGGTGTGGTCGGCGGCCCCGGTCCCCGGCGGCCTGCGGCTCACGCTCGTCAGCCCGGACGGCGACCAGGGCTTCCCCGGCCGGCTCACCACCGAGGTCACCTACCGCCTCGACCACCGGTTGCACATCACCTACCGCGCGACCACGGACGCCCCGACGGTCGTGAACCTCACCAACCACACGTACTGGAACCTGGCCGGCACCGGCGACGTCTCCGCGCACTGGCTGTCCATCGCCGCGGACCGCTACTGCCCCACGGGCCCGGACCTCATCCCGGACGGCGACCCGGTGCCGGTCGAGGGCACGCCGTTCGACTTCCGCCGCGGCGCCCGGATCGGCGAGTACGGCTACGACCACAACTGGGTGCTCGACGACGGCGCGCCGTACGCCGCGCGGGCGTGGGAGCCGACGTCGGGCCGGTTGCTGACGATGCGGACGACCGAGCCGGGACTGCAGTTCTACGCGGGCGGCAGCCTGCCGCACCGCGGCGCCGGGTTCGCGCTGGAGGCCCAGCACTTCCCGGACTCGCCGAACCGGCCGGACTTCCCGACCACGGTCCTGCGCCCGGGCGAGGTCTACCACCAGGAGACGGAGTTCGAGCTGACCACGGCCGACGAGCCGCCGGTGGCGTGAGCAACACCCGGCCCGGGAGCGCGGCGTTCGCCGTTACCCTCGCCGATCATGGGAAACCTTGTTGCCGACCTCGCGCCCACCGGGGTGCTCCGCGCCGCGATCAACCTCGGGAACCCGGTGCTCGCGAACGGGACGCCCGCGGCGCCCGGCGGCGTCACCGTCGACCTCGCGCGCGAGGTGGCCGCGCGGCTCGGCGTGCCGGTGGCGTTCGCCTGCTTCGACGCGGCGCGGAAGTCGTTCGAGGCGCTGACGTCGGGCGCCGCCGACCTCTGCTTCCTGGCGATCGAACCGGCACGGGCGGCGCAGGTCGCGTTCACCGCGCCGTATGTGGTCATCGAAGGCGTGTACGTCGTCCCGGACAGCTCCGCGTTGTCGACCCCGGCCGAGGTCGACCAGCCGGGTGTCCGGGTCGGCGTCAAGGAGGGGTCCGCCTACGACCTGTTCCTCACGCGGACGCTGGAGCACGCGACGGTCGTGCGCCGCGCGGACGGCGTGGTCGCGTTCGAGGAACAGGGCCTGGAGGTGGCCGCCGGGATCCGGCAGCCGATGACCGCCTACGCCGCCGCACACCCGGGCACCCGGGTGATCGACGAGCGGTTCATGCAGATCCAGCAGGCCGTCGCAACGACGCCGGACCGGCAGCCCGAGACCGTTGCGTTCCTGCGTGACCTGGTCGAGGAGCTGAAGGCCGCCGGGTTCGTCGCCGACTCCCTGCGCCGGGCCGGCCAGGCCGACGCGACCGTCGCGCCGCCCGCGACCGACTGAGCCTCCCGACCGGCAGGGGTGCCCCTGTCACTGTGCGCGGTCTCGCGCCGACGGAGCGGTATCGCCTGCTCGTCGCCGCCGTCACGGATGCGCTATCGCGTCTTCTCGACGGTCGCAACGAGTGCTACGTTTCTCCTGGTGCAGGGCGATGCCGACCCGAGGAGCTGCGATGAGGCTTACCGCCAGCGCGCACACCGACTCGTTCTGCCGTGATCGGCTGCCGCCCTTCGAACAGTGGCCGCGGCTCGTCTTCGACCTCCCCGAGCTGCGGTACCCCGACCGGCTCAACGCCGCCACCGCACTGCTGGACGGCGCCGTCGAGCGGTTCGGCGCCGACCGGCCGTGCCTGCGCTCGCCCGCCGAGACCTGGACGTACGGCGAAGTCCTCGCGCGCGCCAACCGGATCGCGCACGTGCTCACCGCCGACTTCGGTGTCGTGCCCGGGAACCGCGTGCTGCTGCGGGGCACCAACACGCCGTGGCTCGCGGCGTGCTGGCTGGGCGTCCTCAAGGCCGGCGCGGTCGCCGTCTCCACGATGCCGATGCTGCGCCGCCACGAGCTCGACAAGATCGCCGACCGGGCGCAGCCGGCCGTCGCCCTGTGCGACGAGCACCTGCTCGGCGAGCTGCCGCCGGGACTGCCCGTCGTCGCCTACGGCACCGAACTCGCCGAACGCTGCGCACGGCACCCGGCGGCCTTCGCCGACGTGCCGACGGCCGCCGACGACGTCGCCCTGCTCGCCTTCACCTCCGGCACCACCGGGACACCCAAGGCGACCATGCACTTCCACCGCGACCTGCTCGCCATCGCCGACACGTTCTCCCGGCACGTCGTGCGGCCCACGGCGGACGACGTCTTCTGCGGCACCCCGCCCCTGGCCTTCACCTTCGGCCTGGGCGGGCTGCTGGTGTTCCCGCTGCACGCGGGCGCGTCCGTGCTCCTGCTCGAGCGCGCCACGCCCCGGGAACTGGCCGCGATCGTCGCCGAGCGAGCGGTGACCGTGCTCTTCACGGCGCCGACGGCCTACCGCGCGATCCTCGGCTCCGGCGACGGCCCCCTGCTCGCCGGGGTCCGCCGCGCCGTCTCCGCCGGTGAAGCCCTGCCCGCCGCCGTGGCCGAGCAGTACCGCGAAGTCGTCGGCCGGCCGCTCATCGACGGCATCGGCAGCACGGAGATGCTGCACGTCTTCATCTCCGCGGCCGACGACGCCGTCCGCCCGGGCACGACCGGCACCGTCGTGCCCGGCTTCCGCGCCGCCGTGCTGGACCTCGACGGCACGCCGGTGCCCGACGGCACGCCCGGGCAGCTCGCGGTGCGGGGCCCCACCGGCTGCCGCTACCTCGAGGACCCGCGGCAAGCCGACTACGTGCGCGACGGCTGGAACCTGACCGGCGACACCTACGTCCGCGAGCCCGGCGGCTACTTCCGGTTCGTGGCGCGCAGCGACGACATGATCGTCTCCTCCGGTTACAACATCGCGGCCCCGGAGGTCGAGGAGGTGCTGCTGACGCACCCGGACGTCGAGGAGTGCGCGGTCGTCGGCACCCCGGATCCGGACCGCGGTGCCGTCGTGACCGCCTTCGTCGTGCCGCGGCCGGGCGCCACCGCGGGCCCGGACCTCGTGCACGCCCTGCAGGAGCACGCCAAAGCCGTTGCGGCGCCGTACAAGTACCCGCGCCGGGTGCGGTTCATCGACGCCCTGCCGCGCAACGCGAGCGGCAAGCTGCAGCGATACCTGCTGCGCGAGCGGTGACGGGGGTGACGGGCCCGCTGCCGAGGTGGGGTGGCGGTGGGCCCGTCACGTTCGTGGGGTGCCGGGGACATGCCTCCATCGTACCCGCGCATTCGAACACTTGTTCGCGTCTCTTCGGCTGAATTCCGGCTACGGAACGTCACCGCAACCACGAAACCCGGCCCGTTACCCCTCTTCCGGGCGACATTCAGTCCTCAATGGACACTCACGGACCACGGAACCGCCCCCTGGCGTCCCCATGACAACCGACCCCGGCACCGGCGGGCGGTCAGCGGTGAAAACCCGGACACCGCCCTGACCTGGACCGGAGGAGCATCACCCCGACGCGCCGCGGAGCCGGTGGAGAACCCCGCGCCGCCACCCCATAAAGTCTTCGCGCAGCCATCCGGAGGTGAACGCCAGCGTGCCCGAGGTCGACTACTACGAGGTGCTCGGCGTCCGCCGGGACGCCACGGCGGCCGACGTCAAGACGGCCTACCGCCGGCTGGCCAAGACCATGCACCCCGACGGCGGCGGCACGGTCGGCACGTTCCGGCTGCTCCGCGAGGCCTACGACGTCCTGAGCGACCCGGTCGCCCGCGCGCGGTACGACTCCGGCGGCGCGACCGTCGTGCCCGTCCCGGTCCGGCCGCGGCCCCGGCGGCGCTTCGGCGACGAGCCCGGCTTCGTCCCCGACCTGCCGGAGCTGGACGCCGAAGACCTCAGCTGGTGGCACTTCGCCGGCCAGGACACGCGGATGCGCCACGGCCGCCGTCGCGGGCCCGGGCACACGCCGGTGGTCGCCGCGGTCGGCGGGATGGTGCTCGTGCTGCTGCCGCTGGTGACCGGCGTCGGGTTCAGCACCCCGGTGCTCATCGTCTGGCTGCTGCTCACCGCCGGGACCGCGGTGCTCGTTCAGCGCCTGGCCCGCGGCTACCTGCGCGCGAGCAAGGCGCGCGACGCGTACGCCGAGGAGTTCGGCGGCCGCACCGTGTTCGGCGCGCCCGGCACCGAGCGCGACGAGCTGGCCGAGCGGCTGACGGCCGACCTGCTCGAGACCTACCTGACCCGGCTGCCGGGCGCCCGCATCTTCCACGGCCTGGCCTGGCCCGGTTCGGTGTTCGCCGACGTCGACCACGCGGTGCTGTGCGGCAAGCGCCTGGTGCTCATCGAGTCGAAGCTGTGGCTGCCAGGCCACTACGAGACGGCGGAGGACGGCCGCCTGCTGCGCAACGGCCGCCCCTTCCGCGGCGGCGGCAGCCGGCTGGCGGAGAGCCTCGCGGCCTACCGCGAGCTGCTGCCGGGAGTGTCCCTGCGCGGCGCGATGATCGTGTACCCGAGCCGCAGCGGCGAGCTGACCACGGCCGACCCGGCCGACCTGCCGGCCGCCCCGATGACCCCGGAGGAGTTCCTGCACGAGATCGGCGAATGGCTCGCGGCGGAACCGTCCACTGTGGACCACGCGGCGCTGCGGACCATGCGCGACCAGGTAGTCGGCGGAGGCGGCCGCGCGGCTTGAGGTGCGGAGGCCACGACGAAAACTCCTCGCCCGCCATGTCAGGCTGGGGAGTGTGACCCACACCTGCGTGCCCGGCCAGGCCCTGTGAACTCCGTCGCCACCCTCGGCACCGTGCTGCTCGCCTACCTCCCGGCAGCGATCTCGCCGGGGCCGAACTTCGTCCTCATCGCGCACACCGCCGCCGCGGGGACGCGGCGCGCTGCCGTGGCCGTTGCCCTCGGGGTGGTCGCCGCCGGTGGGGCTTTGGCCGCCGTTGCCGTGTTCGGGCTCGGAACCGTGCTGGCCGGAGCACCCTGGCTGGCGACGGCTCTTCGCGTGGTCTGCGGCGGTTACCTCGCCTGGCTGGGCGTTCGGCTGTGGTGGCGCGCCCGGGCACCGGAGGAGCCGGGCGACGACGGCACGCCGGACCGGCGGCCCGCGGCGCTCTTCCGCCGGGGCGTGGTCAGCAATCTCACCAACCCGAAGGCGGCGGCGTTCTTCGGCAGCGTGCTCACCGCGACCCTGCCCCCGGCCGAACCCGCGGCCGTCAAAGCCGCCGCCGTCGGGCTCATCGTCGTCGCCTCGACCGGCTGGCACCTGAGCGTCGCCCTGCTCTTCTCCTCCCCCGCGACCCAGCGCTGGTACGCCCGCGCCAAGCCCGCCCTCAACCGCGTTGTCGGCACCGTTCTCGTCGTCCTCGGCGTCGCCTTGGCCGTAACGCCGTAACGCCGTAACGCCGTGAAGGCCTCCCCGCGCGAGCGAGGAGGCCTTCACGAACGAGAAGCCGGCTACCGTGCCCCGCCCGAGGCGCGCTGCTTCTGCGCGTGCGCGGACGCCGTGCAGACCTCGCCGACGTCGACCGTCTGGCCGCGGTCGGCGTACACGTCCGCCACGCCGACCAGCTTGCCCTTCGGCGACGTGCAGGTCAGCTGGTAGGCCTCCTTCGGCCCGTACGTCGGCGGGATCGGCGAGGCGAACGACACGTCGCCGGTCCAGTCGTCGACGGCGTTCGGGTCGGCCTGGTCGTAGTTGACCACCACCGCCTTGTAGTCGCCGGCCGGCGGGTCGAACAGCACGGCGTGCTCGGAGGTCGTGCCGCCGTTGGCCGACGAGCTGACCAGGTTGCCCGCCGAGTCGTAGACGAACAGGTCCCAGTCGGTCGAGCTGCTCTTCCAGTTGATGTTCACGCTGAACTTGCCGTTGTCGACCTGGGGCAGGCCGTTCACGTGGAAGGTGAACGTGTCGCCCGCCGGGTCGGCCGGGTAGTTCTGGTTGATCGGCGGCACCCCGGCCGGGTTGGTCACTCCGAAGCCCTGCTGCGCCGGGCCCTGCGGGTCGCGCCCGTAGCGGCCCGCCACGTACGGCCGGGTCGACGGGTTGACCGACCACGCGAACCGGCCGCCGGTCGTCGTGAACGTCGAGTTCAGGTTGTCGGTGACGTAGATCGGCGGCTTGGTGGTGCCGTCGGCCTGGATCACCGGTGACGTCGGCGTCTGGAACGTCTTGTGCAGCTTCAGCTGGTAGCCCTTCGGCGCCGAGCCGATCAGCGTCGAGTGCGCCTGCGGGTCGGCGGTGTTGGCCAGCATGTCGAGCAGCGCGGCGCGGTTGCCGCCCTTGCCCGCGCCGGTCGTCGGGGCCAGCCCGGCGTACTCGGCGACGACGGCCGTCTCGTAGGCCTCGTGGAAGCCGGCGCCGCCGACCTCGATGGTGAAGCCCCAGCCGCCGGTGGCCCAGTACGACCAGTCCTCGGTGGTGCCGGTCGTGTCGTAGAGCGCCCAGCTCGGCTCGCTGGTGTAGCCGTTGCGCGACGCCATCTTGTCGCCGAGGGCCTTGTAGACCGGCTCCTCCAGCGGCGGCCGCACGTCGGCGACGCCCGGCGGGCGCAGCACCAGGGCCGCGTTGGTGTGCCACGTGATCAGGTTCGTCACCTGGCGGTTCGACACGATCGACCGGATGTTGCGCGACTCCGGCTCGGAGAACGGCGCGGAGCCGCGGAAGGTGTCGCCGCTCCAGGCGATCTCGGCGCCACTGCCGCCCCAGAACCCGGCGTAGTTGCGGTTCGGGTCGGTGCCGCGGACACGGCCGGCGGGGTTGGCCTTGCAGACGCCGGTGGCGTACTGCGGCGGCGAGTCGCTGACGTTGCAGTTCTTGCGCTTCATTTCGTAGTCGAAGCGCGTGAAGTCGCCCTTGGGCTCGGCTTCGCGGGAGATGTCGAAGCCGTCCGGGTTGACGATCGGGACGACGATGTTGCGTGTCCTGCCGACCAGGCCGCGGATCTGGTTGTCGTGGGAGTAGCCGTTGATCAGCTCGTACGCCCACTCCATGACGTGCTCGCCCGCCGGCCACTCCCGGGCGTGGTGCACGCCCATGGTGAAGTCGATCGGCTTGCCGTCGGTGAGGTTCTTGACGTCGGTGGCGATCTCCAGCCCCATGACGTCGCGGCCTTCCCAGGTCGACTCCGGCATGGTGAACGCCGAGACGAGGTTCGGGTTGGCCCGGGCCAGCTCCTTCATCTCGTACTCGTAGTCGTAGAGGTGGCGGTAGCTGGTGCGCCCCGAGGGCAGCACGGACTTGGGCGTCGCGGCCGCGTACGCGCGGTCGGCCTTCGCGTCGGCGACGGACTTGGCGGAGAGGTCGGCCGTGACGACGGTCGACTTGAGGCCGCTCTTGGCGAGCGTGGCGCGGTCGGTGTCATCGGCCAGCACGACTTCGACGCCGGTAGCGTCGCCCTTCTCGGTGACGTCGAGGCCCAGGCCGGTCAGCTTGGTCTTGTCGGCGCGGGTCGGGGTCTGGACGCGGACCAGCTGCGCCTTCTGCGCGGCGGTCGGCGTGCCCTGCGGGGTCAGCGCCAGGAAGTCGACGCCGAGCTGGGCCCGGTCGGCCGAGCCGCCGTAGCGGCAGCCCTGGACGACCAGCTGCTGGCCCTTCTTCACGAAGCTTTCGGCGAGTTCGTGGGTGCGCAACGCGGCGGAAGCGGCGACCACGCCGCCCGTCACCTTGTCGAACACGGCGATGTCCCAGTCGCCTTCGACGCCCGACGCCGCCATGAGCCGGGCCTGGACCAGGCCGTCCACAGTGGACGTCACTTCGCGCTGGTCGGTGCCCGAGGTGCCCTTGGGCAGCACTTTCGCGAAGCACGAGCGCGGCACCGACTTGTCGGCGCGCAGGATGTTCTGCGCCGCGCCGGCGGTGCCGGACGGCAACGCGACGAACGCCGCGGCCAGTGCGACGGCGGACGCCGTCAGCACCAGTCTTCTTGGTGAATTCCCCACAGGCAAAGACCTCCTTGACGAGGCCGGCACAGCACGGACGTACCGGTAGCGAGTGACCGTAATGGACGAAAACCGGCTCCGGTAACCGCCGTAAGTCGTACAGCCTTCACCCCGTCTTGACACCTTTGGCCACCCAAAAGGACATTTCACCGGGAGTTCAACCCGGCGTCGGCTACTGTCGGTTCATGGTCACGGTCCCTGCGCGACGGACGCCGGTCGCGGTCTCGCTGAGCGGCATCGCGGCGCTCGTGCTCGGCGCCGCGCTGGTGCTGTTGCTGCAGGTGATCCCGCCGACCGACGAGATCAGCGCGACCCGCCGCACCATCAGCGAATACGGGCTGTCGGACCACAAGTGGGTGTTCGACGTCGCCGTGGTGCTGGTCGCGCTCGGCTCGGCCGCGGGGCTCGCGGCTCTGCACCACGAGCGGCGGCTGCCGGCGGCCGCCGCCGTCCTGGGTGCACTGTGGACGGTCGGGCTGCTGGTGATCGTGGCCTTCCCGAAACCGGACTGGGCGACGGTCTCGCGCGCGGACTTCGGCGGCACACTGCACCGGATCGCGAGCGTGGTGGCGTTCGTCGCGCTCCCGCTGGCGGTGCTGGTCGCTTCGCGCACGGCGTTCCCGGACTCCCCCGGCCGCCGGGTGCTGGCCCGCGTGCTCGCGATCGCGTCGCTGGGCTGGTTCGCGGTGATCCTCGGCGCGGTCGTCGTGGCCGCGGTCGAGGGCGGCCGCTGGTGGACGCTCATCCCGTTGGGCCTGGTGGAGCGCGGGATGGCGCTGACGGAACTGGTGGCGCTGGGCACCCTGCTGGCGCCGGCCCGCGCTCAGCCGCGGTAGAGCTCCGTCAGCAACGCGGCGGCCAGGTGCGTCGCCGGGTGCGCGTCGCGGTGGCGCCAGATCAGCCGGACCGGCACCGGGTCCGCGTCGCGCAGCGGCCGGTAGCGGATGCCGTCGCGGCGGTACTGCGCCGCGGTCGCCTCGGGGGTGACGCCGACGCAGCGCCCGGTCGCGATGGCCGCCAGCCAGTCGTCGATGTCGTGGGTGTACTCGACCGCCGGGCGCGCGCCTTCGGGCCACAGGTCGGGCGTCGTCGTCCCGGTGCGCCGGTCGACGACGAGCGTGCGTTCGCCGAGTTCGGCGAACGGGATGACGCGGCGCCGCGCCCACGGGTCGTCCGAGGCGAGGGCGACGTACCGGCGTTCGCGGCCGACGAGCACGTGCGCGTACCGGTGGCTGTCCACGGCGGTGCGGACGACCGCCAGGTCGCAGCGTCCCTCGGCCAGTCCCCCGGTCGCCGTGTTGGTCCGGACCAGCTGCAGCTCGACGTCGGGGTACCGGTCCTGCCAGCGCCGCTGGAACTCCGTGGTGTGCCGCCCCACCGCCGACCACGCGTGCCCGAGCCGGAGCCGGGCGTGGCCGGTCGTGACCTCGTGCACGAGCGTTTCGGCGTCGGCCAGCAGCACCCGGGCCCGGGCGAGGACCGTCACGCCGGCCGTGGTCGGCTCGACGGTCCGGCTCGTGCGGTGCAGCAGCCGCACCCCGAGGACCCGTTCCAGCGCGAGCAGCGTCCGCGACACCGTGGCCTGCGAGACACCCAGCTCGGTCGCGGCGTCGGTGAAGCTCCCGGTGTCCACGACCGCGACGAAGTGCCGCAGGTGGCGCAGCTCCAGCGAGGCATCCATACGTCCAGCGTATAGCCGGCGTGTCGGATGCATTTTGCGTATGCGTCGGCCGGGCCGATAGTCGGGGCATGGCGAACGAAGGACGGTGGCGCGGTGCGGCGCTGATGGCGGGCAGCGGGCTGGCCAACCAGGTGGGCGCGTCCGTCGCGGCCCTGGCCTTCCCGCAGCTCGGGCCGGCCGGGGTCGTCGCGGTCCGCCAGTGGGTCGCGGCCGCGGTGCTGCTGGCGACCGGGCGGCCACGCCTGCGCGGGTTCACCGCGGCCCAGTGGCGGCTCGTGCTGACCCTGGCCCTGGTCTTCGGGACGATGAACCTGGCGCTGTACAGCGCGGTCGACCGGATCGGCCTCGGCCTGGCCGTGACGCTGGAGTTCCTCGGCCCGCTGGGCGTCGCGCTCGCTGGGTCGCGGCGCCGCGGCGACCTGCTCTGCGCGCTCGCCGCGGCGGCCGCGGTGGTGGTCCTGGTGCGGCCGCGGCCGAGCACGGACTACCTCGGCATCGGCCTGGCGCTGCTCGCGGCGGCGTGCTGGGCGAGCTACATACTGCTCAACCGCGCGGTGGGGGCCCGCATCCCCGGCGTCGCGGGCTCGGCGGCCGCCGCCGGCGCCTCCGGGCTGGCTTACCTGCCGGTCGGCGTCTTCGCGATGATCGCGCACCGCCCGAGCGTGGGCGCGGTCCTGGCCGCGGTGACCGCCGGCGTCCTGTCGTCGGCGGTCCCGATGCTCGCCGACCTGCTGTCGCTGCGGCAGGTCCCGGCCTCGGTGTTCGGCACGGTGATGAGCGTGAACCCGGTACTGGCCGCATTGGTCGGCTGGGTGGTCCTCGGCCAGCGCCTCGACGCGCTCTCCTGGGCGGCGATCGGCGTGATCGTCGTGGTCAACGTCGTCGCGGTGGTCAGACCTGCCGCAGGACCGGTTCCGTCGTCTCCGTCAGCCGCGGGTCCGGCCGTTCCCCCGACATCGCCAGGAAGCCGCGCGCGACCCGGAGCAGCAACGGCCAGTTCTTCGGGTTCTTCTTGTCCACCCCGCCGATCAGCTGCTTGAGCATCGAGAGCGTGTCGAAGTAGATGCGCTCGCACACGAGGTTCTCGTCGCCGTCGAAGACGAAGTAGGCCGTCATGCGCACGCGGAACGCCGAGCCTGTCGGCGGGATCGCGCCGAGCGGGCCGAGGTGCGTGCCCAGCAGCCAGAACTCGACGGCGACCGCGTCCGCGCTGTGGCGCAGCGCGATCAGCTCGTGGTGCTGGTCGGGGAACGCGACGCGGGTGTCGTGGTAGTAGCCCCGGACGGCGCGGTCGCCGTCGTGCACCGTCATGGTCGCGATCACTTCGTAGTGCGGGTGCGGGAACGTCGAGAGCGTCGCGTCCCAGTCCTGGGCGACCTCGTCGCGGAAGTGGTCGAGCACCAGCTTCTGCCGCGCCGCGAGGACCTCGGGGGCGGGGATGTCGAACTCGGTCATCGCATTCCCTTAAATCTACGGTGTAGGTAACCGACGATAACCTACACTGTAGACACGCCGACCGGAGGGGAAGCCATGACCGGAGCCTTGACCAGGGTGAAGCCCGTCGTCCGGTGGAGCCTCGGCCACGCGCTCCCCCGGGCCGTCCTGCGCCGCGAGGCCAAGCGCGGCGACCTGCAGGGCCGGATGGTGGTCGCGGCGGCCGACGGCCGGGACCTGACCGGGCTGTTCGAGGAGATCCGCGCCGCCGGGCCGCTCGCCCGCACCCGCTTCGGCTGGATGACCACCACGCACGCCGCGGTCCGGGAAGTGCTGTCCAGTGAGGACTTCCGCGTCGGCGTGGTCGGCTCCGACGGCTCGCCCCTCGGCCGGCTGATCGAGTGGTCGGCCGGCGAGCACCTGCACCCGGTGCGGCCGCCGTCGCTGCTGGCCGTCAACCCGCCCGAGCACACGCGGTACCGCAAGCTCGTCACCGGCGTGTTCACCGTCCGGGCCGTCGAGCAGCTGCGCGTGCGGGTCCAGGAGATCGCCGACGGCCTGCTCGACGCGCTCGATCCCGGGCAGCCGCTCGACCTCGTCGAGTCCTACTGCGGCCTGCTGCCGGTGACGGTGATCAGCGAAATCCTCGGCGTGCCGCCGTCCGACCTCGGCAAGGTGCTTTCGCTGGGCGGGGCCGCCGCCCCCAGCCTCGACCTCGGCCTGGGCTGGCGCACCTTCCGCGACGTCGAGGTCGCGCTGGCCGAGTTCGACACGTGGCTCGGCGAACACCTCGAGCACCTGCGCCGGCACCCCGGCACCGACCTGTTCAGCAAGCTCGTCGCCGCCCGCGACGACGGCGTCGGCCTCACCGAAACCGAGCTGAAGTCCACCGCGGGCCTGGTGCTGGCGGCCGGCTTCGAAACGACGGTCAACCTCCTCGGCAGCGGCATCGCCCTGCTGGCCGGCGACCCCGGGCAGCTCGCCGTGCTGCGCGAGCGGCCGGAGCTGTGGGGCAACGCGGTCGAGGAGGTCCTGCGCTACGACCCGCCGGTGCTGCTGACCGGCCGGCTGGCGACGCGCGCCACCGAGGTCGCGGGGGTGCCGCTGCCGCGCGGAGCCCTGGTCACGACCGTGCTGGCCGGCGCGAACCGCGACCCGGGGGTGTTCACCGAACCGGCCGTCTTCGACGTCACCCGCTCCGGCGCGCGCGACCACGTGTCGTTCGGCGCCGGACGGCACCACTGCCTGGGTGCCTCCCTGGCCCGGATGGAGGGCGAGATCGGGTTGCGCACGATCTTCGAGCGGTTCCCCGGCCTGCGCGTGCTGCCCGGCGGCCGCCGCCGTGAGACGCGGATCCTGCGCGGCTACGAAAGCCTGCCCGCGGTGCTCACCTCGTGACGACCAGGCGGGGACGCCCGCCCAAGGACGCGGACGTCCTGTCCCGGGACCGCATCCTGCGGGAAGCGCTCGCGCTCGTCGACGAAGAAGGCCTTGCCGCGGTGAGCATGCGCAAGCTCGCGCGCCGGCTGGGCGTCGACCCGATGAGCCTGTACAACCACGTCGACGGCAAGGACGCGTTGCTGGACGGCATCGCCGAGGTCCTGCTCGCCGCGATCCCCGCGCCCGCACCGGGGACGGACCTGCGGCAGACGATGTCCGCGCTGGCGCACGGGTTCCGGGCCGCGATGCTCGACCACCCGCGCGCGGCCCAGCTGGTGCTGACCCGACGGCTCGCGTCGATGACGGCGCTGGCGCCGGTGGAAGCCGTGCTCGGCCCGCTGCTGGCGGCGGGCTACCCGCCGGAGCGCGCGGTGCACGGGTTGCGGGCGGTGCTGGCGTTCCTGATCGGGACGCTGATGCGGGAGGTCGACGCCGCGCCGACGTTCAGCGGCACCGGCGACCGGGGCCGGCTCGCCGACCTCGAGGGGTCCGGGCTGCCGGCCGTTTCCGCGGCGGCGCCGTACCTCGCGGTGTGCGACCACGAGGCGGAGTTCGAGTTCGGGCTGGCCATCCTGCTGGACGCCCTCGCGCCGTGACTCAGCGGATGCGTTCGTGCAGGGCGGCCATGCGGGCGTCGAGGTCCGCCGCGGTCTTCGCCGCCGCGGCCAGCTCGCCCGCGAAGTCCTCCGGGACGCTGTCGGCGTACTTGTACGACAGCTTGTGCTCGACGGCGGCCCAGAAGTCCATCGCGATGGTGCGCAGCTGGACCTCGACCTTCACCTTCTCCACGCGGTCGGACAGGAACACCGGGATGCGGACGATCAGGTGCAGGCTGCGGTAGCCGTTGGGCTTCGGGCGCGCGATGTAGTCCTTGGTGCGCAACAGTTCCACGTCGTCCTGGGCGGTGAGCATGCGCGCGACTTCGTACACGTCGGAGACGAACGGGCAGACGACGCGGATGCCGGCGATGTCGTCGAGGACGTGCGCGGCGGCGATCCAGTCGTCGCCGAGGCCGCGGCGGTGGACCTTCTCCTTGATCGCTTCCGGCCGCTTGACCCGGCTCGTGATGTGCTCGATCGGGTCGTGCCGGTGGACGAAGTCGAACTCCTCGCTGAGGATCCGCAGTTTCGTCATCAGCTCTTCGATGGCGAACTTGTACATCAGCAGGAACCGCGGGAGCTGTCCGGCGACGGCGAGCTCGTCGGCCGCCTCCCGCAGGTCCTCGGCCGCCGGATCGGTGGTCACTGAAGCCTCGTGCTGTCGTCGGTCGTGGGCGCGCACCAGGTTACTGCGCTCCCTCCGGTCAACGATCACCGGCGGCCGCGAGTTCCCGCCCGTCACCGGATCGGGTCAGGGAAGCCGTAGAGCCGGCGCGCGTTGGCGCCGAGGACCGCGTCGCGGGTGCCGGGGTCGGGGACCCAGTCCGCCAGCAGGTCGACGAGGTCGCCGTCGTTCGGCATCGGGCCCCAGAAGCCGACGTGGGGCCAGTCGGAGCCGTAGACGCACCGGTCCGGCGCCGCCTCGACGAGCTCCCGGGCGAGGCGCACGGTCTCGGCGTAGGGCGGGTCGGCGAGCCGGTTGGCGCCGGAGAGCTTGACCCAGGCACCGTCGGCGACCAGGTCCCGCACCACGCCGGTGCCCTTGGCCGGGTCGGGCGCGCCGAGGTGGTCGAGCACGTACGGCACGCGGAGCCGGCCCAGGCGCCGGACGTGGGGCTCGAGCGTCTCGGGGTCGGTGAACAGCTGGAGGTGCCAGCCGTGCTCCAGGCAGACGGCTTCGAGCCGATCCAGCGCGGCGAACCCGACGCCGCCGCCGGTCAGGGTGTTGATCCGCAGCCCGACGACGCCCGCGTCGTGGAGTTCGGCCAGTTCACGGTCACCGGCACCGGGGTCGACGACCGCGACGCCCTTCAGCCGGCGGGGGTTCGCCCGGAGCGTGGCGAGCAGGAGGGAGTTGTCGGTGCCGTGCACGCTGACCTGCACGAGGACGCCGTAGGTCATGCTCGTGGCGTCAAGCATCGCGAGGTAGTCGGCTTCGGCGGCGGGCGGCGGGGTGAAGCTGCGGTTTTCGACGAACCCGCGTTCCCCGACGACGTGCGCGTGGGTGTCGACGGAGCCGGGCGGCACCACGACCCGGACCGGGGCGCGAGGCCGCGGGTCCGGGCCGGGGCAGCGGGCGTACTTCCGCTCGGGAGCGAATTCCACGCCGCTTATTGTGCCTGCTTGCTTACTTGGCGGCAGTGGCTGTCGCGGTGGCCGAGGCCGACGCCGCGACGCACTTGACCGCGGCCGCCGCGGCCGCGTTCTTGTCGGCCTTGCCCTTGGCTTTCTGCTGCTTCTGTTCGGTGGCCATGCCCTGCTGGCCGGCGGCCGCGTTCGGGTCGGCGGACGCCTGGGAGACGCAGTCGAGGAGGGCAGCGCAGTTCTGCTCGGCGGCCTGGTTCTGGGCCGCGTTGCCCTGGTCGGCCATGCCGTTCTGCGCCGCCATGCCGTTCTGGTCGGATGCACCGTTCTGGTTGGCCATGCCGTTCTGGTTCGCCATACCGTTCTGGTCCGCCGCGCCGTTCTGGCTGGCCATGCCGTTCTGGCTGGCCATGCCGTTCTGGTTCGCCATGCCGTTCTGGTCGGCCATGCCGTTCTGCGCCGCCATGCCGTTCTGGTCGGATGCACCGTTCTGGTTGGCCATGCCCTGCTGGTCGGCCATGCCGTTGGCGCCGGTGGCCTGGGTCAGGCATTTCTGGACCACCGCGCACGCCTGCTCGGCTACCGCATTCTGGTCGGCGGCGTTCTGGTTCGCCGCGCCGTTCTGGTCGGCGGCGCCGTTCGCGCCGGCCATGTCCTTCTGTTTGGCCTTGCCGTGGTGGGCAGCGGATCCGCCCTTGCCGGAAGCCATCCCGTTCTGATCGGCCGTGCCGTTCTGGTCCGCCATGCCGTTCTGGTCCGCCATGCCGTTCTGGTCCGCCGTGCCGTTCTGGTCCGCCATGCCGTTCTGGTCGGCCGAGCCGTTCTGGCCGGCACCCTGCTGATCGGCGCCCTGCTGGTCGGCACCCTGCTGATCGGCCGTACCGTTCCCAGCCGCGCCGTTCTTCTTGGCTCCCTGGCCGACCTTGGCCTTTCCGGCACCCATCCCCTTCTTCTCGGCTGCGGCCTGATCCGCCAGCGCCGCGCAGGACGCCACCGCCGCGTTCGCCGCCACCGCTCCTCCGCAACCCGCTGCTGCCCGGCGTTGCTGGATCTGGTTCACCACCGCCTGGCGGTTGGCGATTCGGGCCACCGATTGGGCGTCCGGGGCTTCCTGCTGGCTCTTGATGAACGTCAGGTTGTTCTGCAACGCCGTGTCCAAGCCACTGCAGTTCTCCGTCGCCGCGTTGCTCGCCGGGCCGCTCAAGGCTATTGCCGTCGCCGTTGCGGCTGCCACTCCCAGCAGCGCTGCGAGTCCGATCGTCGCCGGTTTGCGGTGTCGTCCGGCCGTGCGCTCGTGGGGCATCAGCCCCTCCTCTCGGGTCGCCACCTCACCACGGCACACGGGACGCCGCGGTCGATGGTTCACCGGAACGGAAACCGGATGTCCACAGTGGACAAATGTGCGTGACGGCACCCCGGTCCGGCGGTCTCGCCGGGTCGGGGTGCCGTGCTTACCAGGCCGCGTGTGATCCCGGTGTCAACGGACGTCAGCGAGGCGCGACCTGCACGCTCCAGTCGCCGTAGCCGTACGGCGGTGCGATCACCGGCACGCCCGCGTCGCCGACCGTCGTCCACGGGCCGACCGGCCGCAGCACGTAGCTGCCGACCGGGACCTTCGTGAACGTCGCGTAGCCGTTCGCGTCGGTCTGGGCCAGCGCGACGACGTGCGTGCCGTCCACGCTCAGGGTGACCTTCGTCTTCGCGAGCCCTTCACCGGCGTCCGGCTGCCCGTTGTGGTTGCGGTCCACCCAGAGCTGCCCCTTGGCGTCGGCCGTCATGCCCGGCACCTCGGCTTCGGCGTAGGTGTAGGGACCCGAGCCGTACGTCTTGCCGTCGTCGAAGGAGCAGTCGAGGAAGGTCCGGCCGAAGTGGGCCGCGACCTCGGGCACCTTCCCCGACACGTGCAGCACGACGCGCTGGCCCGGGGCCAGCTGCCCGGCCGGGTGCAGCGGGGAGAACGCGCCCCACTGGTCGGCGGGCACCTGCAGGCCCTGGCCGGAGCCGGCCGGGTCGCAGCCCGCGTACAGATCGGTCAGCGGGCGGTCGCCGGTGTTGGCGAGGGTGACCGTCGCGGTCCCGACTTCGCCGACGGCGTAGCTGACCTTGTCGAGGCTGATCGACGCGGTGAGGACGTCGGAGAGCGGCCGGATGGCCTGGGCCTCGAGGGCCGTGTTCGCGCCGCTGCCGTCCAGGCGCAACGCCGGGAGGGTCGGCGGCACCACCCAGCCGCCCGGCACCTTCTCGAAGTGCCAGCTGAAGCCGTTCCCGACGGGCAGGCCGTCGATCGCGAACCGGCCGGCCGCGTCGGTCGTCGCGACGACGTCGTGCGCCATCCCGGTGCCGATGACGTGGACTTCGGCGCCGGCGATGTCCTCACCGGGCGACGGCTTCCCGTCCCGGTCGCGGTCGCCGTAGAGGTGCCCGGCGATGCGGTCGGTGGTGCCCGCCGGCACGAGCGGGACGGTCACCTGCGCCGTGTTGTCGGTCCAGTCGGCGTCCCCGTCGACGTACGCGCTGAACTCCACCACCGGGTTGCCGTTGGCGGGCATGGCGACGGTCCCGTGCAGGTGGTACATGCGGGTCTCCCCCGGCGCGAACGACGCGCCACCGGCCGCGTGGAGGTCACCCCACTCCTCGTCCTTGACGGAGAAGTAGGGCCCCGACTGCGTCATGCCGGACCCGGTGACGTGCGTCGCCGCGGTGTCGCCGAGGTTGCTGATCGTCAGGTCGACCGGGATGGCGTCCCCCGGCAGCCACCGGCCCGGCAGGGCGGTGGCGGTGACCTTGAGGTTCGGCCCGGTCTCGGCGGAGGCGGGTGCGGCGGTGACGCCGGTGAAGACGAGCGCGGCGGTCAACGCGCCGCAGGCCGTCAGCGTGAATCTGCCCGTGGGCATGGTGTTCCCCCTGTTCTTCGGTTGTCCGACAGAAGTTAGGACTCCGGCCGGACAACCGGCAGGGCGGAACGTTCCGGGAACCGGGCCGGGCAACCCGGGCGGGTGGCTCGCGCGTCTTCGCCCGCCCGGGGCCCGGCCTACCCGAGGTCGGCCAGCTGCGGCACGGCCGGGGCCATGCCCTCGATCCACGCGGCGGGTGAGCCGGTGGTCGGCGTGACGATCGCGGTCTGCACGCCGAGCTTCGCGTAGTCCGCCATGGCGCGGACGAAGTCGTCGCGGGTGTCCGGCGTCGGACGCGGGTTGTTGGCCAGGATCGTCTTGCGGATCTCGTCGTAGTCGCGGCCGACGTCGTCGCAGTGGCGGCGCAGCACGTCCAGCTTGTGCGCGACGTCGTCGGGCGAGCTGCCGAACAGGTTGCACGCGTCGCCGTACTGGGCGACCAGGCGCAGCGTCTTGCGTTCCCCGCCACCGCCGACGAGGATCTTCGGGCGGCTGATCGGCTGGGGTGAGCAGAGCGTCTCGGCGAGCTGGTAGTGCTTGCCTTCGAACGGCCCGTTGTTCTCCGGGTCCCACATCTGCCCGCAGATCCGCAGCGTTTCTTCCAGCCGTTCGAACCGCTCGGCGATCGGCGGGAACGGCACGCCCATCCCCCGGTGCTCGCGTTCGAACCAGGCCGCGCCGGCGCCCAGCACGGCCCGGCCGCCCGAAAGGACGTCCAGCGTGGTGACGATCTTCGCGAGCAGGCCGGGGTGCCGGTAGGTGACGCCGGTGACGAGCAGGCCGAGGTCGATCCGGGACGTGTGCGCGGCGAGGTAGCCCAGCGTCGTGTAGCCCTCCAGCATGTTCGACTCGGCGGGCAGGCCGGTCGGCTCGATCTGGAAGTAGTGGTCCATGAAGGACAGCCAGGTCGCCCCGGCTTCCTCCGCCGCGGCGCCCACCCGGGCGAGCTCGCCGGCGATGGCGGTGGTGCCGCCTTCGATGTCGAAAATGGGGAGGTGGAAACCGAGTTCCATGGAGCTTTCTCCTGACGTGCGGTCGAAGTGCCCCCACCGTAGGACCTGGAGCGCGCTCCAGGGCAAGCCCCGGGATCAGCGCCGCGCCTCGATCGTCAGGTCTCCCCTGGTCACCGCCCGGAGGTGGGCGCCGGCGAGCTGCTCGTGCGGGTAGCCGAGGTCGATCGACGCGGCTTCGCCGAGCCGCGCCACCTGGGCGTCGGTGAAAGTCACTTCCAGCGCGCCGAGGTTGTCCTGCAACTGCGCGGGCGTGCGGGCGCCGAGGATCGGGGCCGTCACGGCCGGGTTGAGCAGCGTCCAGGCCAGCCCGACCTGGGCGGGCGTGCGTCCCAGCTCCGCGGCGACCTCCCGCACGACGTCGGCGATGCCGAGGGTGCGTTCGGTGAGCAGGCCGATTCCGGAGTTGAAGCTCTTGCGGGTGCCGTCCGCGACGTTCGCCGAGGTCAGGTCGGCGCGGCGGTACTTGCCGGTGAGCAGCCCGCCCGCCAGCGGCGAGTAGGGCGTAACGCCCAATCCCATCGCCCGCGCCATCGGGATCAGGTCGCGTTCGGCGGCGCGGTTGGCGAGGTTGTACTCGATCTGCAGCGCGACCAGCGGCGCCCAGCCGCGCAGGTCGGCGATCGCCTGCATCCGCGAGACCTCCCAGGCCGGGACGTTCGACATCGCGACGTAGAGGACCTTGCCCTGGCGGACCAGGTCGTCCAGGCCGCGCAGGATCTCCTCGACCGGCGTCGTGAAGTCCCAGACGTGCAGGTAGAGCAGGTCGAGGTAGTCCGTGTCCAGCTGCCGCAGGCTGGCTTCCACCGACGAGAACAGGCTCTTGCGGTGCGGTCCGCCGGAGTTCGGGTCGCCGGGCCGGCGCAACGTCGTGTACTTCGTCGCCAGCACCAGGCTTTCGCGCCGGTCACGGGCGAACTCGCCGAGCAGGCGCTCGGCGCTGCCGTCGGTGTAGGTGACCGCCGTGTCGACGAAGTTGCCGCCGCGCTCGACGTAGGTGTCGAACAGCTTGCGTGCGTCGTCGCGCCCGGCGCCCCAGCCCCACTCGGTGCCGAAGGTCGCGGTGCCCAGCGCCAGCGGCGAGACCCGCAGGCCGGAGCGGCCCAGCAGCCGGTAGGTGTCGAGGGTGAGCGGCATCGTGTCCTCCTGGGTCGGTGGTCCGTCGGGCTCCAGCCTCGCCCGGCCGCCGGCCGGGGGTAAGGGAAGACGCTGCCTGGGAACACGAGTCCCACCCCGGCTGTTGGAACCGGGCATGATCACCCCGACCGTGGAGCTGGCCGCGTTCCTGCGGACCCGGCGCGAGCGTCTCGACCCGCGGGACTTCGGCCTGCCGGCGCGGCGGCAGGCCCGCCGGACCCCGGGCCTGCGCCGCGAAGAGGTCGCCGAGCTGGCCGGGGTCAGCATCGACTACATCGTGCGGCTGGAGCAGGGGCGCGGGTTGCGTCCCTCGGCTGACGTCGTCGAGGCGCTCTCGCGGGCGTTGCGCCTGACGCCCGACGAACGCGGCTACCTCTTCGACCTGACCCGGCAGCGTCCGCGCACCACCGGCGAACCCGCCACCGCCGCGGAGCCGTCGCTGGCCGGGCTGGTCGCCGACCTGTCGCCGCTGCCCGCCATGCTGATGAACCACCGGTTCGACATCCTGGCCTGGAATCCGGAAATGGCCGCGCTGCTGCTGGACTTCGCCACTTTGCCGCCGCCGCGGCGCAACGCGATGTGGCTGTGCCTGCTGCACCCGGAGATCCGCGAGTGCTATGTGGACCGCGAGCGCGTCGTGCGGGAGGGTGTCGCCCACCTGCGCGCCGCGTGGGCCGCCCATTCCGACGACCGGGCGCTGAGCGGCCTCATCGCCGAATGCCTCGGCGACGAGGAGTTCGCCCGGCTGTGGGCCGAGCGGGACGTCAAGGTCAACGGCCGCGGCAGCAAGGCCTTGCGCCGCCCCGGCGCAGGCGTGCTCTCCGTGCGGTTCGAGGTGCTCGCGCCGCTCCAGGACACCGACCAGCGGGTGATGATCTGCCGCCCCGCGGACGACGGCAGCCGGTCGGCCCTGGACCGGCTGCTGGCCCAGGCGCGCGACGAGGTCTGACGCGATCCGGCTGGACCCCGGCCGGTGAGCAGCGCCCAGAGAGTCCGGGAAGACATGACTTTCCCTGCGGTTGAACGAAAACGGTACCGGAGCGGGTTCGGTCAACCGTGGAAGTCGCTGCGGTACGAGTGATCGCCGAAGATCGCCCGTCCGCTCATGCCCCACCTACCGCACGCCCGCGAGGAACTCCGCCACGTCGGCGTCGGTGGTCACCGGGATGCCCGCGGCCCGCAGGTGGCCGGCGAACTCGGCCGACTTCCGGCCGCCCTGCGCGATGAGGAACGGCGGCGCGCCCGCGGCCGGGTACGCCAGCGGGCTCGCCGAGCGGAGCGTCTCCGGCGCGCGGCCCAGCGCCGTCAGGATCGACGCGCGCGTGAGCGGATCCAGCCCGGCGAGGTCGAAGTCGGCCGGCGCCGCCAGGGCCGCGACGGCCCGGACGGCGGTGCCGGGTTCCCGGGCCACGCCGAGCAGCGACGCCAGGGTGCCGCCGGTTCCGGTGCCGACGGCGGAGACGCGCGCCGGGTCGACGTCCAGCGCGGCCGCGTTGGCCTTGAGGAACCGGACCGCGCACTTCGCGTCGTCCAGTGGCGCCGGCCACCGCGCGGCGGGCGCGAGGCGGTAGTCGATCGACGCGACGGCGAAGCCGCGGGCCGTCAGCGCGTCGCGCAGCGGACCGAGCCGGGACCCGGCGAGCAGCGCGCCCGGGCCGGTCGGCTTGCGGTTGCCGTCGAGCAGCCCACCGCCGTGCAGGAAGAGCGCCACCGGGGCGCCCCGGCTGTCCGGGCGCGGACGCGAGATGTCCATGAGCAGCGGGATCCCGTCCGGGTGGCAGTACTCGACCGTGCTGCTGTCCAGCAGCGGCGAAACCGTGGTGCCGGTCAGGTTGTCGCCGGCCGCGACCGTGCCCGCCGCGCCGGCCGCGAGCACCAGCAGCAGCACCGGGAACAGCACGATCCACGCCGAGACGCGCCGGACCGCGGACGGCCGTGGGTGCGCCCGCCGCCGCGCCACGACCAGGAACCCGAGCACGGCGATGACCTGCAAGGACGCCGCGACGTAGTCGGTGAAGCCGACGACCGTGTCGGCCGGCTGCCAGGGGTCGAGCCGCGCGAGCAGCCCGAGCGGGCGGCTGGCCACCCACAACGCGAGGCTCGCCGTGGCGACCAGCGCGCCGGCGTGCGCGGTCTTGCGCGTCGGCCAGCCGAGGACGATGACGGCGGCGACGAGCTCGACGGCGGCGAACAGGCCGAACAGCATCGCGTAGAACTGCCAGATCCGCCAGAGCGCGGCCACCGCGGCGGCCGGGATCAGGGCCCCGCCGAGCGCGGCGAACGCGGCCGTGACCAGCACCGGACCGCGTCGCAACGGCAGCGGGACGGCGTAGCGCGAGGTCGTCGACGGGCGGCGTGTGCCGGAGTGCCCGTCGACGACCTTCATAGCGCCAGTGTCACCCTGGACGCGGGCCGGCGCACCTACTTGCGCGCGAGGAGTGCCAGGACCTCGTCCTGCGTGCGGTCCCACGGGAACGGCGAGAACCACACCTCCAGTCCGAGGCCGGCCGCCTCGCGGGCGGCGGACTCGATCCGGTCCAGGTCGGTGCCGATCAGCCGCACGGCCGTGCAGTGCAGGTCGTCGCGGATGATCGTCAGCTCGCGGCGGACCAGGTCCGGGTCGAACGGCCGGTTGAACCGCCCGCCCCGCTCGAAACCCGTGTCGTAGCCGATGCCTTTGGCCCGCATGATGCCTCCGAAATTAGGGTACGGTCCGTACCGTACCCTAGTGCGGTAGAGTGGCGCCATGGCCGAGAAGACCCGGCGGCGGGGCGCCGAACTCGAGGACGCGATCCTGCGCGCCGCCGCGGAAGAACTCGCCGGCGCCGGCTACCCCGGGCTGACCGTCGAACGGGTCGCGCAGCGAGCCGGTACCAACAAGAACGCGATCTACCGCCGCTGGCCGAACCGCGCCGCGCTCGGCGTCGCCGCCTACCGCCACCTGGCCGAGGACACCCTCGAGCCGCCCGACACCGGCACCCTCCGCGAAGACGCGCTGGGCCTGCTGCGCGCGATCAACTGCGGCCAGACCTCCCCCGCCGCCCGGGTCCTGCGCGGTCTCCTGACCGGCGTCGGCGACGAGCCGGAGTTGCGGCGGCAGCTGCACGAAATGGCCGCCGAGGGCGGCGCGAAAAGCTGGCTGACCATCCTCGACCGGGCCATCGCGCGCGGCGAGGCGCGGCCCGGCGCTCGCACGCCGCGCGTCGCGACCGTGGCACTCGTGCTGCTGCGCAACGAATACCTCACGCGCGGCCTGACCACAGTGGACGAAGACGTGCTCGTCGAGATCGTCGACGACGTCTACTTGCCCTTGGCGGGCGCGTAGATCGTCACGCGCAGGGCCGGGTCCTCATTGGCCTGGAAGGTCGCGTAGTCGAAGACTCGCGGCTCCGGCAGGCACAGCGTCTTCCGGCCCGATCCACCGTGGACGACCTCGTGGTTTTCCCACCACGCCGCGAACTCCGGACAGCCGGAACGCAGCCGCGTCGCCAGTTCGGTGAACGCCGGGTCGCCGGCCCACAGGTCGTGCGCGGCGTGGAACTGCGCCACGACGTGCTCGGCCTGCCCGGCCCAGCCGGCGCCGAACAGGCGCCGCGCCCGCGCGTCGAGCAGCATGAAGACCAGGATGTTCCGGTCGGCTTCCGGCACCGCGCCGAAGTCGACGAACAGTTCGGTCACCGCCCGGTTCCAGACCAGGACGTCCCAGCGGCGGCCGGTGACGTACGCCGGCTCGGCCAAGCCCTCGACGAGCCGTCGCGTGGCTTCGGGCACTTTCTCGCGGGTGAACGCCGTGCGAGCCGGGTTGCGCGCCAGGGCCCGCAGGTGGGCGCTTTCGGTGTCGTCCAGACGCAGGGCTCGGGCAAGTGCTTCGACCGTCGAGGACGACGGGCTCACCGTGCGGCCCTGCTCGAGCCGGATGTACCAGTCGACGCCGATGCCGGCCAGCTCGGCGACCTCTTCGCGGCGCAGCCCCGGCGTCCGGCGGCGGCGCCGGTCCGGCAGCCCGAGCGCCGCCGGGCTCAGCCGCTCGCGCCGCGACCGCAGGAACTCCCCCAGCCCCGCCCGTGCCGCGTCCGGCATGACCGCCTCCCTGACCCTGGACAGTCCCAGGATAATACCAGGTCTGGATAGCCTCGCCGGATTCCCCGACGATCGGGGCATGAAAGCCGCGATCCTCGAAGAATTCGGAAAACCCCTGTCGGTGCGCGAAGTCCCCGAGCCGGTGCTCGGCACGGGCGAGGTGCTCGTCGACGTCGTCGCGGCCGGGGTGCTGCCCTACGCGGCGGAGGTGTTCCGCGGCGAGCGGAACTACGCGCTGACGCTGCCAGTCGTGCCCGGCGCGGGCGCCGTCGGCCGGGTGCGCGCGACCGGCCCGGACGCGACCCGCCTGGCTCCCGGCGACTGGGTGCTGTGCGACCCGACCATCCGCTCCCGCGACGACGCCCTCACCCCGGACATCACGCTCCAGGGCCTCAGCGCCCGCGGCGAGGGCGGGTTGTTCCTGCAACGCCACTACGGCCACGGCGCGTACGCCGAACAGCTGCTGCTCCCGACCGAGAACGCGATCCCGCTCGGGCCGATCGACCCGGCCGACGCCGGCCGGTGGACCGCGCTCGTCCTCTGTCTCGTCCCGTACGGCGGCCTGCTCGCCGCGGACCTGCGTCCTGGCGAGACGGTGCTGGTCAGCGGGGCCACCGGGAACTTCGGGAGCGCGGCCGTCGCGGTCGCGCTCGCCATGGGCGCGGCCCGGGTGGTGGCGCCGGGCCGGAACGAAGCCGCCCTGGCCGACCTCGACCGCCGGTTCGGCGACCGCGTCCGCACCGTGCGGCTCACCGGCGACGGCGACACCGCCCGCATGCGCGAGGCGGCCGGCCGGCCCGTCGACGTCGTCCTCGACCTGCTGCCGCCGTCGGCGAGCACCGCGCCGGTGCGGGCCGCCGCGATGACGGTCCGCGAGTTCGGCCGCGTCGTGCTGATGGGCGGGGTCGGCATGCTCGGCGGTGACGACCTCGCCCTGCCGTACCCGTGGCTCATGCGCAACAGCGTCACCGTCCGCGGGCAGTGGATGGCCCCGCGGACAGCGAGCGCGAGCATGATCGCGCTCGCCCACGCGGGTCTGCTCGACCTCGGCCGGTTCTCGGTGACCGAGTTCGGGCTCGACGAGATCACGGCCGCGCTGGACCACGCGGCGAGCACCTCGGCGCGGTTCGCCCTCACGGTCGTCCGGCCTTGAGTAGCTTCGAAGCATGACCCGACTCGCCCGCCACGCCACGATCGCCGCCGCCCTCGACGAGGCCGCGGACGCCCTCCTCGACACCGCACGCCCGCTCGGCACCGGGATCGGCGGATCGACCTGGCTGCTGGAGGTGGCGGCCGAGCCGGTCTTCGTCAAGCGGGTCGCCCTCACCGACGTCGAGCGGCGGCACGAAGGCTCGACCGCCGACCTGTACGGCCTGCCACCCTGGTCCCACTACGGCGTGGGTTCGGCCGGGGGCGGCGCCTGGCGGGAGCTCGCCGCCCACCGCGCGGCGAGCGAATGGGTCCACACGGGACAGTGCGAGAACTTCCCGCTGCTGCACCACTGGCTGGTCCGGCCCGGCCTGCCGCGCCCGCACACCGACATCGAGGCGGACGTCGCGTTCTGGCACGGCGACGCGGGTGTCCGGCGGCGCCTCGAAGCGCTCGCCGCAGCGACCACCGATCTCGTGCTGTTCCTCGAGTACCTGCCGCACAGCCTCGCCGACCGGGCGGACGACGACCTGCCGCTCGAGCAGGACCTGCGCCACATCACCGATTTCCTGGCCGGGCAGGGCATCCAGCACTTCGACGCGCACTTCGCCAACATCGTCACCGACGGCGCACGGCTCTACCTCACGGACTTCGGCCTCATGGTGTCACCGCGGTTCGAGCTGTCGGACGCGGAGGCGGAGTTCCTCGCCGACCACGCCGACCACGACCGGGCCTACGTCCGGACCCACCTGGTCAACCGGGTCCTGCGCGGCCTGCGCACGTGGCCGGACGCCCGCACCCGCAACACCTTCGTCCGCGAACACGCGGCGCAGTCCGGCCACCCGCTCGTGCGCCGTTACGCGCCGCTGGCCGCGGTCGTCAACGACTTCTACTTCGCGCTGCACGCCGAAAGCCGCAAGACGCCGTACCCGAAGGACGAGATCGCCCGGCAGCTGGAGCGCGTCGGTTAGAAGGCGCCGATCAGCCGGTCCATCGCGCGCTCGGCGAGGGCGGCGATCGTCATCGACGGGTTGCAGGCGGCGGTCGTCCCCGGCATCAGGGCGCCGTCGAGGACGTACAGGCCGCGGTGGCCCAGCACGCGGCCCTCGAGGTCGCAGACCGATCCCATCGCCGCGCCGCCGAGGGGGTGCCACGTGCTCGGCGAGACGGCGGTCGTGTCGAGCAGGACGCCCAGCGGGCCGGCGATGCGCGAGATGCGCTCGTGGATGCGCGCACTCAGCTTCGCGTCGGCGCCGGACGGCCAGTGCAGGACGGCGTCGTCCTTCGCGGCGTCGTAGACGAACCGGCCGCGTCCGGCGGAGATGCCGTAGCCGACGAGCATCGTGGTCCGCAGGTCCGGCAGGGGCGGCAGCGACGCCTGGATGACCGTGTTCGCCGTCGCCGGGTCGTCCCATTCCTTGCTGCCGTAGACGACCGGGCCGCCCTGCGGCGTGCCGAAGTCGCCGGCGAGGTTCGTCCAGGTGTAGATGCGGTCGCCGTTGCTGCCCCAGCCGGTGCCGAGCGCGTCGGGCAGGTCGGGGATGGCGCCCTTCGCGCCCGCGCGCATCAGCAGCCGCGTCGTGTTCGCCGTGCCGGCCGCCATGACGAGCGATTTCGCGGTGAGCACCTTCTTCTCCAGCACGGTTCCGGAAGTGTCGATGCGGTCGACGTGGATCTCCCAGCGGCCGTCCGGTGCGAGCGCGACGTCGGTGACGTTGTGCAGTGGCGCGACGGTGCAGCGGCCGGTCGCTTCGGCGGCCGCGAGGTAGGTGACGTCGACCGAGTGCTTGCCGCCGTTGTTCACGCCGAGCGCGCAGTCGCCGTTGGTGTAGGACGGTTTCATCTCGCCGCGGAGTTCACGCAGCGCGTAGTCCCAGTCGATCGGCATCGGGATCTTTTCGACGGCGTAACCCGCGTCGCGCGCGTTGCGGGCGAAGACCCGCGAAGCCTTATACGGCTTGCTTTCGACGAGAGCGTCCGGCGCGGTGGCGATCCCCAGCATCCGGGCGACGCGCGGGTAGTACTCGGCGTCCAGGCGGGCGTAGTCGAGCTGTTCGGGGAAGCAGGCGTGGAACAGCTCGGCCGTCGGCTGCAGCGTCATCCCCTGGTAGACCAACGAGCCGCCGCCGACGCCGGCCGCGCACATCATGGTCATGCCCTGGCCGCTCACCTGCTCCAGCAGCCCGGTGTAGCGCTCGAACGGCGGCAGCGACGGCAGGCCGGGCAGCGCGGGCGCGGAGCCGAGCCAGAAGATCCGCTTGTCGGGCGACGCCGTCGGGTGCGGGAACGTCTCGGCGTCCGGCCCGGTCGGCCAGCGGCGGCCGCGTTCGAGCACCAGCACCGGCACCCCGGCCCGGGCCAGCCGCAACGCCGTCACGCCGCCGCCGAACCCGGACCCGATGACGACGACCCGGTGCTCCTCCCGGGTGGTCGGGACCCGGGCCGCGCCGAGGGTCGCGAGGGCGGCCGCACCCCGGAGGACGGTCCGGCGGTTCAGGCTGGGCATCGGCGAACTCCTCGCGACGGTGACTTTGCGTCACCGTAGGAACCCGAACCGAGAGATGGAACCGATTGCCGGTCTCACTACTCACGAGTAATCTCCGGTCCCATGCGCGCTGTACGACCGTCCGCGGCCGTGCCCCGGCGCGTCGACGCCCGCCGCAACCGCGAGGCGATCCTGCGCGCGGCCGACGAAGCCTTCAGCGAGAAGGCCGACGTCGCGCTCGACGAGGTCGCGCGCCGCGCCGGCCTCGGCCGGGCCACGGTCTACCGGCACTTCCCCGACCGCACGGCGCTGGCCCTCGCCGTCGCCACGCACCACCTGAACGCGTTGAAGCACCTGGTGCGGGGCAAGGAGTCCTTCCGCGAGCTGCTGCGGATGGTGCTGGCGATGCAGGCCCGGCGGCGTCCGCTGGTCCGGCTGTTCCGCGAACTGCCGGAGCGCAGCCAGCGCCAGTACACCCAGGCGCTGGTCTCCCTGCTGCGCCCGGCGTTCGAAAAGGCGCAGCGGGAAGGCAGCGTGCGAGCGGACCTCGAGCCCGCGGATCTGGGCCTGCTGTTCGAAATGCACGAGGCCGCGCTGCTGTCGGGCCTGGCGCCGCGGGAGCCGGCGGAATCGGCGGAGCGCCTGGTGCGGGTGTTCCTCGACGGTCTCGCGGGTCACGGCCCGGTCGCGGAGGAACACCGAACCGGCGCGGCACCTTGGCGCGCCTGACACGCGTTCGGCAGGATCCGGCGGATGAACCGCCTCCGGTGGGTGCTGCTCTCCGCGTTGCTCCTCTGCGTGACCGGGTGTGACCCCGCCCAGTCGGCGGTGCCGTCGACGTGGACACCCCGGCCCGTCACCGCGACGTGGCCCCCCTCGGCGAGCGACCTCTCGTACTACCTGCCCGCCGACGCGGCCTTGGCGAAAGCGGGCTTGACGCGCCGGGGTCTCCCCGTGCCGAACCCGCGGATCGTCCTGCTGAAGCTCTGCGGCTTCACGCAACCGTGGGACGGCCTGGTGAAGCAGGGCCTCGAAGCGACCTGGCGCGTCGGCTCGACCGGGCAGGACGTCCGGCAGTACATCACCCGCTACGACCACGTGGCCGGCAAGGACGTGCTCGGGGCGATCGACGACGACCTGCTCTCGTGCGGCGCGTTTCCGTTGGACGGCAAGGAATACCACACGATCACGTCCGGGATCGGCCTGGCCGGCACCACCGCCGCCGACGAGGCCGGCACCTTCTGCGCGGAGCCGGAGCCGGGCGGCCAGCCCCGGTGTTTCCTGCTGCTGGCGAGCCGCGACCGCCTGACCGAGCTCGTCCTGCCCGGCGACGCGCCGCTGCGCGACCAGCTGGACTTCCTCGCGGCGATCGCCCCGGCGTTCTCGGTGGCGCTCGCGCGGGGCGGTTGACCGGCGGGATCCCTGGGTACTTCCGGAAAGCGCACCGGCACCCGGTCCCGCCGCCGGCCCCGCGCCCCGCCGCCCGTGACCGCGTTCACGGCACACCACTTTCGCCCACCGGAGAGCGCCATGACCAACGACTCAGGAGCCTGGCACGCCAAACTGCAGCGCCAACAGGAAGCGATCGAGCGGAAGCGGGCCGAACAGGCCTCCCGGACGCAGACCGCGCCCCGCTGACCACACTGTCCACAAAGGACGTCACGGGGTGGGTCCGGTCAGGATCGCCGCCGCGCCCTTGCGGAACGCCGCCACGAGCCGGTTGCGCTCGCCCGCACGGGTCGCCACCGCCACCTGGCTCGGCTCGACACCCTCCAGCGGTACCGTCGTCAGGTCCGGGCGGAAGCCGCTGACGACGCCCGGTCCGGCCGGGATGATCGCCACCGCCTGCCCGCTCGCCACGAGTTCGATCTTGTCTTCGATCGCGTCGATGAGCGGGCCGCCGGGCGCCGGGCGGCCGTCCGGGCGCGGGTCGACGCGCCAGAACGCGTCCCACTCCGCGTCGAGGGCGCGCGGCAGCGGCTCGTCGGCGATGTCGTCGAGGGTCACGGACTCCTTGCCCGCCAGGCGGTGGTCCCGCGGGAGCAGCAGCACGCGGGGTTCGTCGTAGAGGACCGTCACGTGCAGCTGCGCCGCGCGCAGCGGCAGCCGCACGACCGCCACGTCGACGCGGTGCTCCAGCAGCGCCGCGCGGGCGTCGTCCCAGGCGAGGTGCTGGGTGCGGACGTCGGCGTCGGGGTGGCGCCGGCGCAGGTCGCGCACGGCCGGCGTGACGATCAGGTTGCCCGTGTAGCCGATGGTGATCCGGCTGGGCCGCGCGACCGCCTGCGCGCGGGCCACCGCGTGCGCCCCCGACCGCAGCAACTCCGCGGCGAGCGGGAGGAACGCCGCGCCGGCCTCGGTGAGCCGGGTGCCCTGCGGGGTGCGGTCCAGCAGCCGGGCGCCGACCTGCTGCTCCAGCCGGATGATCTGCCGGCTCAGCGACGACTGCGTGAGGTGCAGCTCGGCGGCGGCGCGGCCGAAGTGCCGGTGCTCCGCGACGACGGCGAAGCTGCGCACCAGGCGCAGGTCGAGGTCGGACATGCTCCCAGCGTAACCCCCCGTCCTCGCGGTTGAACGCCCGCGACCTGCGGTGATGCACAAACCGCGTCACGCTTCGCGAAACGTTCATTGGACCGGGCACGCTCGGTGACGGCACGGTGGAAGCAAGCACCCCACGAAAGGGAGTTCCATGGTGACCTTGGGACCCGTCGGCGTCTACCTGCCGATCTCGTTCACCCGCACGCCCCCGGCCACGAGCCAGCGCGACGCCGTGCGACGGCTGGAGGCCGCCGGCTACCGGACGGCGTGGACGAACGAGGTCGTCGGCGGCAAGGACGCCCTGGTGCAGCTGGCGGTGCTGCTGGGCGCGACCGAGCGGCTGACGTTCGGCACCGGCATCGCCAACATCTGGGCCCGCGAACCGCAGACCCTGCACGCCGGCGCGGCCTTCCTCGCCGACGCCCACCCCGACCGGCTGGTGCTCGGCGTGGGTGTCGGCTACCCACAGCAGGCGGAGGGCACCGGCCGGGAGTTCGGCAGCCCGCTGGCGACGATGCGCGACTACGTCGGGCGGATGGACGCGGAGACGTGGCCGCCGGCACCGGACGCGAAGTACCCGCGGCTCCTGGGCGCGAACGGGCCGAAGATGCTGGCCCTGGCGGCGGAGATCGCGGACGGCGCGGTGCCGGCCAACCTGCCCCCGGCGTTCACCGCCCACGCGCGGTCGGTCCTGGGCCCGGACAAGCTGCTGGTGGTCGGCCTGGTGGTGATCCCCGACCCGGACGTCGCCCGCGCGAGGGCGGCGGCGATCGAGCGCATGACGGGAACGCTGAACCTGCCGACGTTCGCGAACGCGCTGCGCCGCTTGGACTTCGCCCTGGACGACGTGCCCCGGATCGCCGACGAGGTCGTGGCCTACGGCAGCGGCGAGGCGATCGCGGCCAAGGTGGGCGACCACCTGGCCGCGGGCGCCGACCACGTCCTGCTCATGCCCCCGACGACGGACGACTTCACCGCCGACGTCGCGGTGCTGGAGCAGCTGGCGCCGGCCTTCGCCGACTTGGGCCGGCCATCCACGACCCGGTGAGATCGGGATCACGCGTTTAGCCGGACTACCCGGGGGTAAACGCTCGTTGTTCAGGCTGTTTCAGCTTCTTCCGCCCAGGAGTAGTTTGATGACCAGCGTCCTGACCGACGGCCTCGGGAACCCCCGGCAGCTCCCCGTGCCCCGCCGCCGTCCGGTCACCCAAGACGCCCTCGCCGAGCTGGCCCGCCTCACGGCGCTGGCCGAGCTGGCCCAGAGTTCGTCACCCTCCTTGATGCACCACGCGATCCTCGGCGGCACGAGCCCGGCAACGGTCGCGGCGGCGGCGAAGATCGACGTCGCGGAGGCCCACGTCCGCTGGCACGCCTGGGCGGACACGGCGGTGGGCCTGGAGGAGTACCTCCGCGTGCACGCCGCGTTCGCCGACGCCGTCATCGCCCGTCACCGAGCCTTCGAGGAAGAACTGTGCCCGTGAAGACCGAAGAGACGACCCTCGCCGACCTGGCGGCCCTCGGCGACGCGGCCACGGAGTTGCTGAAGCAGATCAGCGAGCAGCTGGCCACGGCGGCGACGCGGCGCTGACGCCCGTCAGGACCGTGAAGGCGGGGTTCGTGGTCCATAGTGAGGGGCATGGCAGCAGCGATTACCCCCGAGGACTTCCGGCCGATCCTGGCGCTGGTGCGTGACTTCGTCCGCACGAAGGTGATCCCGCGTGAGCAGGAGATCATGGACGCCGACGCGATCCCGGACGACCTGCGCGCGCAAGCCGCCGAAATGGGCCTGTTCGGCTACGCCATCCCCGAGGAGTGGGGCGGGCTCGGCCTCGACCTGACCCAGGACGTCGAACTGGCGATGGAGTTCGGCTACACCTCGCTGGCGCTGCGGTCGATGTTCGGCACCAACAACGGCATCGCCGGGCAGGTGCTGGTCGGCTTCGGCACCGACGAGCAGAAGAAGCAGTGGCTCGAGCGCATCGCCTCCGGTGAGGTCGTCGCCTCCTTCGCGCTCACCGAGCCCGGGGCCGGCTCGAACCCGGCCGGGCTGCGCACCAGAGCCGTCCGCGACGGCGACAGCTGGGTGCTCGACGGGCAGAAGCGCTTCATCACCAATGCGCCCATCGCCGGCCTCTTCATCACCTTCGCCCGCACCGACCGCGGCATCGCCGTGTTCCTCGTGCCCGCCGGCACGCCGGGGGTCGAGGTCGGGGTCAAGGACAGGAAGATGGGCCAGGAAGGCGCTTGGACCGCCGACGTCACCTTCACCGGCGCCCGCATCCCGGTGTCGAGCCTGGTCGGGGGCGACGAGGAGGCCGGGTACCGCGCCGCGATGACGTCGCTGGCCCGCGGGCGCATCCACATCGCCGCGCTCGCCGTCGGGGCCGCGCAGCGCGCGCTCGACGAGTCCGTCGCCTACGCCGCCTCGGCCACCCAGGGCGGGACGCCGATCGGCGAGTTCCAGCTGGTCCAGGCGATGCTCGCCGACCAGCAGACCGGGGTCATGGCCGGCCGGGCGCTGGTGCGCGAGACGGCGGCCCGGTACGTCTCGGGGGAGGACCGGCGGATCGGGCCGTCCGCGGCGAAGCTGTTCTGCACGGAGATGGCCGGGCAGGTCGCCGACCTCGCGGTGCAGGTCCACGGCGGCACCGGCTACATGCGGGACGTGCCGGTCGAGCGGATCTACCGCGACATCCGGCTGCTGCGGCTCTACGAAGGCACCAGCGAGATCCAGCGGCTCATCATCGGCGGCGGGCTCGTCCGCCGGGCACGGAAGTAGGCGACGATGCTCAGCGACGACGAGAAGCAGATGGTGGCGCTGGTGGCCGAGTTCGCCGACGAGCGGGTCCGCCCGCGCGTCCGCGAGTTCGAAGCCGACGACGTCTACCCCGCCGAATTCATCGACGAGATGAAGGAACTCGGCTTCTTCGGCCTCCTGGTCCCCGCCGAGTACGGCGGTGTCGACGTCAGCACGGCGTGCTTCGCCCGCGTCACCGAAGAACTGGCCCGCGGCTGGATGAGCCTGGCCGGCGCCATCGGCGGCCACTCCGTCATCACGTACTTGATCAAGACCTTCGGCACGCCGGAGCAGCGCGCGAAGTACCTCCCGCGGATGGCCGACGGCACGGTCCGCGCGACGATGGCGCTCACCGAGCCAGGCGGCGGCAGTGACCTGCAGGCCATGCGCACCCACGCGGACCCCGCGGGCGACGGCTACGCGATCACCGGCGCCAAGACGTGGATCTCCAACGCCGCCCACTCCGGGCTCATCGGCCTGCTCTGCATCACCGACCGCGACGTGAAACCCGCCCACCGCGGGATGTCCGTCCTGCTCGTCGAACCCGGCGACGGGCTCACGATCTCCGCGAACCTGCCGAAGCTGGGCTACCGCGGCGTCGAAGCGTGCGAGCTGGTCTTCGACGACATGGCCGTGCCCGCGGACGCCGTGCTCGGCGGCACTCCGAACTAGGGCTGGGCGCAGATGATGCGCGGGCTGGAGGTCGGCCGGATCCAGGTCTCCGCGCGGGCGCTCGGCGTCGGGCAGGCCGCGCTGAACGACGCCGTCCGCTATGCGCAGGAACGGGAATCCTTCGGCAAACCCATCTGGCAGCACCAGTCCGTCGGCAACCTGCTCGCCGACATGGCCACCAAGATGCGCGCCGCCCGGCTGCTCACCCTCGACGCGGCCGAGAAGCTCGACGCCGGAGAACGGGCCGACATGGAAGCCGGGATGGCCAAGCTCTTCGCCTCCGAGACCGCGATGCAGGTCGCGCTGGACGCGATCCGTGTCCACGGCGGCTACGGCTACTCCAAGGAATACGACGTCGAGCGCTACTTCCGCGACGCGCCCCTGATGATCGTCGGCGAAGGCACCAACGAAATCCAGCGCAACGTCATCGCCGCCCAGCTGATCGCCCGCACCAAGATCTCCGGCCCGTGACGACCCTGCTGGTCGACCCGGCCCCGGTCGCGGCGCTGGCCGCACTGTTCGACAACGGCCTGCCCGCCCCGCGCCCCGGCGACGTGCTGCCGCCGCTGTGGCACTGGGTCGCCCTCCCCCGCTGGCCCGCGTCGTCGGAGCTGGGCCCGGACGGCCACCCGGCCCGCGGCGGCTTCCTGCCCGACGTCGGCCTCCCGCGGCGGATGTTCGCGGGCGGCGAAGTCGTCTTCCACCGCCCGCTGCACGTCGGTGCGCCGGTGACCCGAGAATCCACTGTGGACTCCGTGACCGAGAAGGACGGCCGGTCCGGGAGGCTCGTCATCGTCGTCGTCCGGACCACGATCACCGGACCGGACGGCCTGTGCGTCGAAGAGCGGCAGGACCTGGTCTACCGCGAGCGGGGCACGCCCGCCGCGCCGCGCCCGGCCGCCTTCGGCCCGGTGGGCGCGCCGTTCCGGCGGGTCGGGCCGGGTGCCTGGGACTTCGCCACCGACCCGGCCCTGCTCATGCGCTTCTCCGCCGCCACCGCGAACCCGCACCGCATCCACTACGACTGGCCCTACGTCACCGGCGTCGAGGGCTACCCTGGCCTCGTCGTCCACGGGCCGCTGATGACCCTCGCGCTGGCCGAGGTCCTGCGGCTCGACTTCCCCGGCACGCACGTCACGCGGCTGGCCCACCGCCACCGCGCCCCGCTGTTCTGCGGCGAGCTCGCCCGGCTGAGCGCGCAGCCGGGCGAACTCGAGCTGACCGGGCCCGACGACGAAGTCCGCACGAGCCTCGCGCACTGACGCGGGTCAGGAGCAGCGCCACAGGTACGGGTGCGAGTGGGTGGTCGCGCTGTCGTGGCGGTAGCCGCCGATCGTTCCGTCGTCGCCGACGACCGTGGGCAGGTCCGCCTTGACGTCGCCGAACTTGCCGGCGAACGTGCCCTGGTTCCAGACGCCGTAACCGGTGCCCGCCGCATCGTCGCCGCCGCCGGCCTCGTCCAGCCGGCCGACGATCAGGCCGGCCGAGTTGAGCGTGTAGCCCGGGTTGAGGTTGGCCAGGTTGTAGCTGGAGTGCGGCAGGATGTGGGCCGCGTGCTGCTGGTCCCAGTAGACGCCGACCTTCTTGCCGTCGTAGACGCCGTTGCCGACGACGCGGCCGTTCCTGATGGTGTCGGGCGACGCGTTCTGCAGGCCCGGCACCGTGCCGAGGTGGGTCAGCGTCCCGTCGCGCCAGATGTCAAGGCTGGTCAGCAGGATCGAGCCGTCGCTGTCGACCGAGACCGGGCCGATGCCGGACGACGGCGCGCCGGTCAGGAGCGTCACGGTGTCCGGCTGGGCGGCGGGCCAGCGGACCGCGGTCAGCCCGGTGCCGTTCTGCTTGCGCACCACGCCGATGACGTCGCCCGAGTCGGTGATGCCGACGGCGGCCGACCGCGTGTAGCCGGCGGGCAGCTGGCTCGACGTCGGCGACGGCAGCGCCACCAGCTTGCCGCCGGAGCTCTTGAACGCCCGTTCGAAGACGAAGCCGGAGCCGAACATCGTGCTGTACGCGGTCCCGGCGACGGCACCCGAACGGTTCTCGGCGGTCACCTTCGCGCCGGGCGACCCGGCCGTGCCGAGGTCGGCGTACGTCCCGTTCGTCCAGGAGGCCGCCCGGGTGGTGTCGCCGAACTCGTCGGTCGGCAGCGCCCAGCCCGTGAAGCCGCCCTTGTCGTCGGTCGCGGTCACGCTCGCGCTCACGGCCGTGCCCGCGCCGAGCGCGGTGGGCGTCCAGGTGCACGCGGCCGCCGTCGTGGCGGCGGCCGCGACCTGGCCCGGGCCCAGCAGGCCCGCCGCGAGCAGCACGCAGCCCAGCGATCTGAAGTTCATCGTCTCCCCTTCGTCCGCGGCGGCCGGCAGCCGCCCCCGGCCGAACCTAGGGAAGGAACGATCACCGGCCCTGGCTCAGGACCGGGGACTGGGGAAACTCCCCGACCGGCGGCGTCCGGCCGAAGCCGCAGCCGGTCCGTGCCGAACGCCGGGACCTGGTGCGGGGAACGGCACTCCGTCCACAGTGGAGTAAAGCGGGTCGCCGGTCACGCGACCACCGTGCCCGCGGCCCAGACCCGGCGGATCTTCGCGGTCGCCGTGATGTCCCGGGTCGGGTCGCCGTCGACGAGCACCAGGTCCGCGCGCAGGCCTTCGCGGACCGCCCCGCGGTCGGGGAGGCCGAAGTACCGGGCGGGCAGGTCGGTCGCCGCGCGCAGGGCGTCGCGTTCGGACAGCCCGGCCGCGACCAGCAGCGCGAGCTCGTGGTGCAGGCTCGCGCCCTGGACGACCGGGAACGGCAGCATCGGCGCGGAGAACGCGTCGGTGCCCGCGAGGACCGGCACGCCGGCCGCGTGCAGCGCCGCCACCGAATCGCGGCTGAACGCGTAGCCGTCCGCGCCGAGCTTGGTCGTCAGCGCTTCCATCATCGCCAGCGTCGGCACGGCGACCTGGCCCTGCTCGACCATCCTCGACGTCGTCCCGGCGTCCAGGACACCGTCGCGCGGGACGTGGGTGACGACGTCCGCCCCGGCCCGGACGGCCCGCCGGTAGGCGTCGACGGACGAGGCGTGGGCGACCGTGAGCTTGCCGTGGCCCTTGCCCGCGGCGACCACGGCGTCGATCGTGGCCTGGTCGAGCAGGTCGCCTTCGATGACGACCTTGACGTAGTCGGCCCCCTCCGCGACGCGGCGGGCGACGAAGCCCGCGGCCTGGCCGGGCGCGGTGAGGATCGCCTCCGCGGGCATGCCGGGCATCTTCGCGTGGGTGCCGCCGGGGCCGATGGCGGGCACGCCGGCGCTGCGGATGTCGGGCACCCGGCCGCGGAAGGAGTCGACGCGCTCGCGGGGCCAGCACGCCATGTCGAGCGCCGTCGTGACGCCGTGGGCGGCCAGCGCCCGCAGGTCGTCCGGGGTGAGCAGGTGGACGTGGGCGTCGAAGAGCCCCGGCAGCAGGGTCGCGCCGGCGCCGTCGACGACCTCGGCGCCGGCCGGGTCGGTGCCGATCAGCGGGCCGTCCAGCACGACGGTGGCCGGTTCGGTCAAGCCGGTGCCGTCGAAGACGCGGACGCCGGTCAGGGCGGTCTTGGTCATGAAGCCTTCCCGGGAAGCGGAGGTGCGGTGGCCGTCAGGACGCGGGCTCGGCGCTGAAGCTGGTCTCCATCAGGATCTCCCGCGTGCGGTTGACGTGTGCCTCGAACCGGGCGACGGCCAGCTCGGGGTCGTGCGCCAGCGCGGCGTCGACCAGGCCTTGGTGCTCGCCCGCGACGTCGCGGTGGAGTTGCTCGCCGCCGGGTCCGGACCAGGCGCGGTACAGCTCCGCAGCGTCGGACAGCCGGGTGCAGATGTCGAGCAGGACGGCGTTGCCGCACGCCTTGATCAGCGTGTGGTGGAACTCCAGGTGCGCGCGGGCCCACTCCTCGTTGCGCCGCATCGACGGCCTGGGCAGGAGCATCGGCCGGCCGGCGAGCCGGTGGTGCGCGGCCAGGACTTCCGACTCCCACGTGACGCCCCCGCGCAGCACGGAAAGCCGCAGCGCCGAACCTTCGTTGACCACGCGGGCCTCGGTCAGGTCGGTGAGGGCCTGCATCGACAGCGGGGTGATCCGGAAGCCGCGGTTGCGGTCGACCTGCACGAGGTCCTGGGCGGCGAGCAGGCCGAGCGCCTCGCGCACGACGCTGAGGCTGACCTCGAACTCCGCGCTCAGCTCACCGGGCTTGACGCGCTCGCCCGGGGCCAGTTCTCCGTTGAGGATCGCCAGCCGCAGCCGGTGGTACACCGACACGGCCAGGCTCTCGCCGCCCGCTCTCTTCGCCATGCCGAAACGGTAACACACTCTCCGCGCAAGAATCGATTCTTCTCTTGACAGTCGCTTATCACCGGCAGAGTATGAGGTGACCGGCGCACCTCGCCGCCCCGGCCGGCCCGGGGGCGCGACCGAGTGGACCACGGCGCCGGGTTTCCTCGACCGAAAGGCACTCCGATGCGGATCGCCACCCTCGCCGGCCGGCTCGTCCTCCTCACCGAAGGCGGCGCGGTCGACGTCGAGCGTGCCAGCGACCGGCGCTTCTCCGCCGACCCCCACGCCGCCTACGCCCGCTGGGACGAGTTCACGGCCTGGGCTTCCGACGCCGGACCCGACGGCGCCGAGGCGTTCGACGAAGCCGGCCTCGGCGCGCCCTCCCCCACCCCGGCGCAGGTCTTCGGCGTCGGGCTCAACTACCGCGACCACGCGGCCGAGTCCGGGCTCGGCCTGCCGGACTCCCCCGCCGTGTTCACCAAGTTCCCCAGCTGCCTCACCGGGCCGACCGGGGAGATCGCGCTGACCGGGTCCACAGTGGACTGGGAGGTCGAGCTGGTCGCGGTCGTCGGCCGCGAGGCGCGCAACGTCGCGGCCGAGCACGGCTGGGACCACATCGCCGGGCTCACCGCCGGCCAGGACCTCTCCGACCGCACCGTGCAACTGGCCGGGCCCGCCCCGCAGTTCAGCCTCGGCAAGTCCGCGCCCGGCTTCGGGCCCACCGGGCCGTGGCTGGTCACGCCGGACGAGTTCGCCGACCGCGACGACCTCGCGCTCGGCTGCGAGCTCAACGGCGAACCCGTGCAGAAGGGACGCACCAGCGACCTGATCTTCCCGGTGCCCGAGATCGTCGCGCGGCTGTCGGCGATCCTGCCGCTGCGGCCCGGCGACGTGATCTTCACCGGCACCCCGGCCGGCGTCGGCATGGCCCGCTCCCCGCAACGGTTCCTGGCCGCCGGGGACGAGCTGGTGACGACCGTCGAGGGCATCGGCTCGATGCGCCACCGGTTCACGGAGCCGTCATGACCACTGTGGACGGACGCCGGTTCCGCGCGGTGATGGCGGCGGTCTGCGCACCGGTCACCGTCGTCACCGCACCGGGGCCGCACGGCGCGACGGTCAGTTCGTTCACGTCCCTGTCGCTCGACCCGCCGCTGGTGAGCGTCGCCTTCGACCGCCGTTCGGCGCTGCTGGCCGAGATCCTCGGCGCGGGCCAGTTCGGCGTCAACCTGCTCGGCGAGGGCCAGGACGACCTCGCCGTCCGGTTCGCCACGCGCGGCGCCGACCGGTTCGGCGGCGAGACCGCGTGGTTCACCGACCGCGGGCTGCCCCGGCTGCGCGACGCCGCCGGCTGGGTGGCCTGCGACCTGGACCGGGTCGTCGAAGCCGGCGACCACCTGCTGCTGTTCGGCCTGGTCACCGACCTGGGCCGGACCGACGTGCCGCCGCTCGTGTACGCCCACCGCACGTTCGGCACCCACTCGCGGTTCGCCGAGCGGCCCCGCCCGCGCATCACCGACCAGATCGCCGCCTGCGCCCGCTGACCCCGCCAGGAAAGGACACCGCCGTCATGACCCTCGCGACCGAACGCCCCACGGCCGAGCAGGTGCTCGCCCGCATCGCCGACCTCCGGCCCCTGCTCGCGAAGAACGCCGCCCAGGGCGAAGCCGACCGGCGGGTCGTCGAAGAGAGCATCGCCGCGCTGACCGACGCCGGCGCGTTCAAGATCGCCCAGCCGCGGCGCTACGGCGGGTACGGGCTGCCGGTGCGCGCGATGCTCGACGTGTCGGCCGCGGTCGGCGAAGCGGACGGCGGCACGGCCTGGGTGGTCGCGCTCAGCAACGTCTGCGGGTGGCTCGCCGGGTTGTTCAGCCCGCAGGCGCAGGACGACGTCTGGGGCGCGAACCCGGACGCGAAGGTGTCCGGTGTCCTGTCCCCGACCGCCGAGACGACCAAAGTGGACGGTGGCTGGCGCGTCACCGGGCGCTGGTACTACAACTCCGGCTCGTGGCACGCCGACTGGGCGGCCCTGGGCGTCCCGTTGACCGACGAGCGCGGCGAGGTCGTCGACCAGGGCACGGCGCTGCTCCCCCGCACGGACCTCGGCTTCGAGGACACCTGGTTCGTCGCCGGGATGCGCTCGTCGGGGTCCAACTGCCTGATCGCCGACGACGTCTTCGTGCCCGCACACCGGGTGCTGTCGGTGCCGCCGGCCATCGGCGGGCAGTACGCGAACGGCGAGCCCGAAGAAGACCTGTTCCGGGCCGCGCTCGTTCCGGTGCTGACGCTGGTACTGGCCGGGCCGCAGCTCGGGCTCGGCCGCAAGGCACTGCAGATCGTCCGCGAGAAGGCCGCGCGGAAGCCGATCTCCTACACGAACTACGCGACGCAGGCGGACTCCGTCGCCTTCCAGCTCCAGCTCGCCGAGGCCGCGATGCGGATCGACACCGCCCACCTGCACGCCTACCGCGCGGCCGACGACATCGACGCAGGCTCGGCCGGTGCCTACCCCGATCTCGAAGCCCGCGCCCGGACCCGCGCCGACACGGGCTGGGCCGTCGAGAACATCACCCGCGCCATCGACATCCTGCTCTCGGCGCACGGCGCGGGCAGCTTCGCCGAGGTCAACCCGCTGCAGCGGATCTGGCGCGACTCCGCGGTCGCCGCGCGGCACGCGATCGTGCTGCCCGCGGTCAACTACGAGGTCTACGGCAAGGCCCTGCTCGGGCGCGACGACCAGATCACCCCGCTCATCTGACTCCGGAAGGACCCGTCATGAGCCTGCACCGCCTGACCAAGATCGCCATCGGCGTCCCGGACGTCGACGAAACCGCCAAGTACTACACGGAGTTCGGCCTGACGCCGACCGCGTCCGGCTTCGCCACCGCCGACGGCGGCGAGCAGCTGGAGCTCAAGCAGACCCCGCACCGCCGGCTGCTCACCCTCGGCATCGGCGCCGACGACCCGGACGACCTCGGCCGCATCACCGCGTCCCTGGCCCGCCTCGACGTCGAGAGCCGCATCGACGGCGACGCACTGCACACAAAGGACCCGACGACCGGGCTCGACGTCGTCGTGTCGGTCGCTGCGCGGCTGAAGCAGGAACCGCCGGAACCCGTGGTGTACAACGGGCCCGGGGCCATCCGGCGGGCGAACACCCGCGCGCCCGGCATCGACCGGGAACCGGCGGTGCGGCCGCGCAAGCTCGGCCACGTCGTGTTCGGCTCGACCGACCAGGCCGCCACCCAGCGGTTCTTCACCGAAGGCCTCGGCTTCAAGGTCAGCGACGAGGCGCCGGGCCTGGCCGCGTTCATGCGCTGCTCCACCGACCACCACAACGTGCTCGTGCAGCAGGCGCCGGTGAGCTTCCTGCACCACACGTCGTGGGAGGTCGACGACGTCGACGAGGTCGGCCGCGGCGCCACCGCCATGCTCCGGGGCCACCCGGAACGCCACACCTGGGGGCTGGGCCGGCACTACATCGGCTCGAACTTCTTCTGGTACCTGCGCGACCCGGCGGGCAACTTCTCCGAGTACTACTCCGACATCGACTGCATCCTCGAAGACCAGCTCTGGGAACCGCGGGTCGTCGCGGGCGAGAAGAGCCTGTACGCGTGGGGCCCGCCGCCCCCGCCGTCGTTCCTCGCGCCGGAGGACCTGGCGGACCTGATGACCGACGCCCACGACGGTGCTTGAACCGGCCGCGTAGCTGTGGATCGCCTTAAGGAACGCGCCCGGCGGTCGCGGGCGCTCGTGCCCGGGCAGCACCATCGGAGGCATGGTGGTGCTTTCCGAACGCGCGGCCGTCCGGCGGCTGCACGACCGCCTCGGCTTCGGGCCGCGGCCCGGCGACCTCGACCGCGGGTTCGCCGAGACCCGTGACCGGCTGCTGGGCGGCGGGCCGGACGCCGGGGCGGCCGCGACGCCGATGCCCGACCCGGGCCCGCCGCCGGACAAGCCCGGCAAGCAGGCCGACCAGGCGGCGAAGCAGCAGGCCCGCAAACAGACCCAGGCCCAGGCGACGCAAGCCGTCGGCTGGTGGCTCGACCGGATGGTGGCCGCCGACCTTGCGTCCGTCGAACGGCTGACCTGGTTCTGGCACGGCCACTTCGCCACCGGTGAGCAGAAGGTGCGCAGCCCGCGGCTGATGCTCGCGCAGAACCAGGCCCAGCGGGAGCACGCGCTCGGCAGCTTCACCGACCTGGCCCGGGCGATGGTCGTCGACCCCGCGATGCTGCTGTGGCTCGACGGCAACAGCAACAAGAAGGGCAAGCCGAACGAGAACCTCTCCCGCGAGTTCATGGAGCTGTTCACCCTCGGCGTCGGGCACTACACCGAAGACGACGTCCGCGAGGCCGCGCGGGCCCTCACCGGCTGGACCGCCAAGCGCGAGGCCACCGGTTCCCAGTTCGTCGCGAAGCGGCACGACGACGGCGTGAAGCGGATCCTCGGCGCCAGTGGCGACTTCGACGCGCAGTCCTTCGTGGACCTCGTGCTGGGCCGGCCGGAGTCGGCGCCGTTCGTGACCGGGCGCGTCTGGTCCCGGCTGGTGTCCTCGGCCCCGCCGGCGCCGGACGTGCTCAACCGGCTCGTCGCGGCCTACGGGAGCCGCCGCGACATCACGGCGCTGCTGCGCGCGATCACCGACGAACCGGCGTTCCGCGACAGCGCGACGTCGCTGGTCAAGCAGCCGGTCGAGTGGCTGGCCGGGCTGATGCGGGCCCTCGGCGTCCGGCCCGGGAAGCTCGACGAGAAGACGCAGGCGCAGCTGCTGGCCGCGTTGCGCGGGATGGGCCAGGTGCCCTTCCAGCCGCCGAGCGTCGGGGGCTGGGCGGCGGGCGGTGCCTGGCTGACGACGTCGGCGGGCGTGGCGCGCCTGCACGCGGCGCAGCTGGTCGCCGCGCACGCGGACCTCGGCGCGGTCGGGCAGGCGCGCGACAAGGTCGCCGCGATCGGTGACGCGCTCGGCGTCGACGCCTGGTCGGACCGGACGCGCACCGCGTTGTCCGGCGTCGCCGGCAACGTCCGTCAACTGTCCACAGTGGCCGCTTGTGCCCCCGAGTACGCAGTGAGCGGGTGACGACCGTGCAGAAGGTGAACCGGCGCAGGTTCCTCACGGCGACCGGCGTGACCGCCGCGGCGGCGCTGGCCGCCGGCGCCACCCAGGTCGACTGGACGCGGCTGATGTCGGCCGCGCAGGAGAACCCGCTCGACCCGGACGCGGGCGTTATCGTGGTCGTCACGCTCTACGGCGGCAACGACGGGCTCAACACCGTCGTCCCGGCGAGCGACCCGGCCTACCAGAACGCCCGCGCCGAGCTGGCCTACAAGCCGGAAGAGGTGCTCGACCTCGGCGAAGGTCTCGGGCTGAACCCGGGCATGAAGGGGTTCAAGGGGCTGTGGGACGGCGGTCAGCTCGCCGTCCTGCGCGGGGTCGGCTACCCGAAGCCGGACCACAGCCACTTCCGGTCGATGGCGATCTGGCAGACGGCGTCCCCGGAGACGGCGGTCCCGACCGGCTGGCTCGGCCGCTGGCTGGACGCGACCGGCGACGACCCGCTGCGCGCGGTGTCCGTCGACCCGGTGCTGCCGCCCCTGCTCGCCGGCGAGAAGACGGCCGCGGCGTCCCTGCCGGTGGGCGGGCTCAAGCTCCCCGAGGGCGCGCTGGGCAAGGCGTTCCAGGACCTCGGCGCGGTACAGCCGGGTGAGGGGTTCTGGCAGGCGCGGGCGGCGCGGTCGGTGACCGACCTGCACCGGGCCGTCCAGACGCTGGGCGGGCCGTCTTCGCACGAGGGCAAGAAGGCCAAGGGTGAGCTGTCGGCCCAGCTCGACGTCGTCGCCGGGCTGATCGAAGCGGGGGTGCCGACGCGGGCGTATTCGGTGTCGCTGGGCGGGTTCGACACGCACGCCGACGAACGCGGTACCCAGCAGCGGCTGCTGACCGAGCTGGACGGCGCGCTGACGCCGTTCGTGCAGCGGCTGGCCAAGTCCGACCGCGGCAAGCAGGCCACCGTGCTGGTGTACTCGGAGTTCGGCCGCCGCGTGACGGCGAACGCGAGCCAGGGCACCGACCACGGCACGGCGGGCCCGGTGTTCGTCCTGGGCCCCCGGGTGAAGGGCGGGTTCCACGGCGCGGAGCCGAGCCTGACCGACCTGGACGACGGCGACCTCAAGCTGACCACGGACTTCCGCGACGTCTACGCGACGCTGGTCCAGGACGTCCTGGGCACCGATCCCGGCAAGGTGCTGGCCGGTCACAGCGGCCGGATGGACGGCCTGTTCGCCTGACCACTCACGACGGGTGCGGCAGACCGGCCAGCCGGAAGCGTGCTCCCCCGCCCGGTGCGGCCTCGCACCACAGGTCGCCGCCGTGGGCGCGGGCGAAGCCGCGGGCGATCGGCAGGCCCAGGCCCGAGCCGCCCTGGCCGCGGGCCGCGTCGAGCCGGACCAGGCGGTCGAAGATCCGTTCGCGCTCCGGTCCCGGCACACCCGGGCCGGTGTCCGTGACCGTCATGCCGTCGGGGGTGGTCTCCAGGGTGAGGGTGCCGCGGCCGGCCATCGCGCGGACCGCGTTGCCGCTGAGGTTGGCCAGGATCTGCGTGAGCCGCGCCCGGTCGCCGAGGACGACCGTGTCCGGGCCGGTGACCTCGACCGTGACGTCCGGGGCGGTCAGCCGCAGCTGCTCGGCCTGCGCGGAAGCCAGCTCCCGCAACGGAACCGGCGTCCGCTCCAGCTCGGCACCGGCGTCGAGGCGGGCCAGGTCCAGCAGGTCGGCGACGAGCCGGCCGGCCCGCTGCGACTCGCGGACCACCAGCAGTTGCAACTGCTCCCGCTGCTCGTGCGGCGTCTCCGGCGGCTGCTGCAGCAGCGCCTCGGCCGCCGCCTGCACGCCCGCCAACGGCGTCCGCAGCTCGTGGGCCGCGTCGGCGACGAACTGCCGGGTCCGTTCTTCGGACGCCCGGGCCGCCCGCTCCGCGCCCTCGAGGGCGTCGAGCGCGGAGTCGAACGCCTCCGCCGCGCGGCCCAGCTCGGTGCCGGGGCGTTCCGGGGCGAGCCGGCCGCCGCGCTTGCCGGAGACGATCGAACGCGCCAGCCGCGTCATCGCGTCCAGGGGCGCGAGCGCGAACCGGACGGCGAGCAGCAGCGCGACCGCGGCGACGACCAGCGCGGCGACCCCGGTGGCCAGCAGGACCCACCGCAGGCTCTGCTCGGCGGCGGCGATCAGGGACTCGTCCGCGGTCAGGGTCAGCTTGGCGCCGTTGATCCGCGCCGGTCCGGACAGCGTCGCGTGCACCTGGCGGATCCGGGCGTCCGGCGGCAGGTCGCCCGCGCCGAAGAACGAGCCGTCCGGCAGGGAAAGCGCGCCCTGCACCCCGCGCGTCTCGACGCGCCGCACCAGGTTCTGCGGCGCCACGTTCTGCTTGGCCAGCTGCTGCGCCAGCTGGACGCGGGCGGTGAGCACCGCGTTGACGTCCTTTTCGGCCTGGGCGCGGAACACCGTGTCGACGACGAAGCCGACCGCGACCAGCACGACGGCCAGCACCACCAGCACGGTGACCGTGACGCGGCGGCGCAGCGACACGGTCCGCAGCCCGGTCACGGCTCGCCGCGCAGGACGTACCCCTGCCCGCGCACCGTGTGCAGCACGCGCGGGCCGTGCGCTTCGAGCTTGCGGCGCAACGTGCTGACGTTGACCTCCACGAGGTTCGGCGCGTAGTCGCCGTAGCCCCACACGGCCGTGAGGATCTGCGTCTTGGAGACCACGCGGTCGCGGTGCTGGGCGAAGTACAGCAGCACGTTCCACTCGGTGGTGGTCAGCTCGACGTCGGCGGTGCCGTAGCGGGCCCGCCCGCCCTCGACGTCGATCACCAGGTCGCCGACCTCCACGGCCGGGCGGGTGCGCCCGGTCCGGCGCAGCACCGCGGTCACCCGCGCGACCAGCTCGGCGAGGACGAACGGCTTCACCACGTAGTCGTCGGCGCCTTCGCCGAGGCCGCGCAGGCGGTCCTCGACGCCGTCGCGCGCCGTCAGCATCACGACCCCGGCCGCCGACACCCGGCGGATGACGCGCAGCAGCTCGAACCCGTCCCGGCCGGGCAGCATCACGTCCAGCACCACCAGGTCCGGGCGGGCGCGGGCCAGTTCCGCCTCGAGCCCGGTGCCGTCCGGGCGGGCACGCACGGAGAACCCCGCGGTGGTCAGCGCGGACTCGACCGGGACACGGATGGCGTCCGCGTCCTCGATGACCAGGATGCGCGGCGGGGTCGGCTCGTCCACGGGACCAGCCTAGTGAAAACCGCCGCCCGTGCCCGGCGGAAGCCGGGCACGGGCGGCGGCGGTCTCACGTGGACCGCGAAGCGATGAAGTAGATCACAATGCCGATCAGGGCGAGAACTTCGGTCAGGACGAAGGTCGAGTACCCGATCGTCTGCAATTTTCCCCGAGCTTCGGGCTGCCGCGCGGAACCGTTGATGACGGCTGCGAAGATGAGTCCCACGCCGATTCCCGGGCCGATCGCGCCGAGCCCGTAGCCGATGGCGGCGAGGCCCTGGTTGATGGAGGCGGTTTCGGCCAGAACGATGTCCCTCATGGGCATTCCCCTTTACGTCGGTGCGCTGAAGCAAGGACAGGGTCGTGCGGAGGCGCCGAGAATCGACAGCTGTCGTCGGGTGAACGGAATTCACCGGGCGGAACACTCGAAGGGATTCCCCCGGAACCGAGCGGTTCCGTACCCCGAGGATATCACGGAATACGGACGTCCCGCCCGAAAGCGAAATGCGCGGGTGAATCAGGCGAGCGCCGGGGTCAGGTCCATGTGAACGCGGTAGTCGCGCACGCGGTCCCCGGCGAGCCGGATGACCGTGACGCACGGCAGGGCCAGCGGCGTGCCGTCGGGGGCCGCCGTCTCGACGGTGAAGCGGCAGAACAGCTGGTCGCCGACCGCCGCGACCTGGTCGACGACGTGGCGCACCCACGGCAGGGCTCCCGCCGCGCCGGCCGTCGCCGCGGTGATCGCGGCCCGGCCGGTCAGCGGCGGGTTGTTGCCGAACACGTACGTCGCGTCGTCGGTGAACCACGACGCGAACGACTCCGCGTCGCCCGCGTCGACCGCCGCGCACAGGGCGCGGACCAGCTCCTCGTGGCTCACTGCTGCAGCGCCAGGCCGTAGCGCGTCATCACCTCGGCGACGAGCTTCATGTCGCGCCCGGGCGGCAGCTGGGAGAGCTCCTCGTAGTAGTTCTCCAGCCCCGGCGGCGAAACCACGGCGATGACGCGCGTCTCCTCGTCGAACGGGTTGCGGAACACGTGCGGCACGCCGCGCGGCATGAGCAGCGAGTCGCCTTGGCCGAGTACGTGCCGGACGCCGTCCAGCTCCACCTCGACCCGGCCCTGGACGCAGGTGAACAGCTCGTCCTCGCGGGTGTGGACGTGGGTCGGCGGGCCGCCGAGGCCCGGCGGCACGACGTACTCGAACAGCGAGTACGCGCCGCCGGTGTCGGCGCCGGTGAGCCGGGCGTGGATGCCCAGGCCGATCGCGCCGAGGTTCGTGCCGTCGCCGGGGCGGATCACGCCGGTCGCGGTGTCCATTCGGGACTCCTTTCTACAGCGGGGCTTTCGCGGGTTCGGGGGTGTTTTCCAGCCGGGCCAGCACCTTCGGCCCGAGCGAGCGGTAGGCGGCCGGCGACACCGGGTTCAGCCAGTGCGTGAAGCGGGTGAACCGGCCGAGCTGGACGCCGAGGTCGCCGAGCACCTCGTCGACGTTGTGGATGGAGAACGGGATGATCTTCGTGCCGTGGCAGTGGTGCCCGCCCGTCGCGACGTCGAGGAAGGCGAGCTGGGCGACGACGTCCTCGCGCCGGGCCGGTTCGTCCGGCAGGGTCAGCGCGCCGCCGAGGTCCGCCGCGATCCACAGTGCCGCCATCTCGGCGTTGAGCGGGCTGAAGAACGAGGAGTTGTAGCCGTTGAAGTACAGGCCGGGCACGCCGATCGGCTGGATCTGGCGGTACAGCAGGAAGTTCCCGCGGTCGTCGAAGAGCCGGTCCCGGACCGGCGCGGGCAGGAACGGCACGCCCTGGCTGAAGCCGGTCGCGCAGACGACCAGGTCGGCGGGCAACGCGGTGCCGTCGGCCAGCTCCGCACCCGTCCGGCCGTCGGCGGTCAGCCGCGCGATCACCGTGTCGCGGTGGACGCGGATCGACCCGTCCGCGACGCCTTCGAAGAACCCTTCGGTCGCGAGGCCGATCGCGTTCTTGACGATGTCCTCCATCCGGCCGCGCGGGACGAGGTCGTGCTTCGCGAGCCCGAACTGCCGCACCGACACCGTGCCGATGGAGTTCAGCATCGAGCGCCGCAGCCGGTTTCCGGGGCCGTGCAGGAACTTCTCGAAGCCGCGCAGCCACCGGTAGCGGAACAGGGCCTCGCCCAGCCGGGTCAGCAGCAGCACCTTGAAGTTGAGCACGCCCGCGACCTTGCGCGGCACCTTCCACAGCAGCTGGCGGGCGATGACGTCGGTGCTCGCGGCGACCTCGCTGATCGCGACCGTCACGTCGCAGGCGGACTTGCCGTAGCCCACGACGAGCACGTGCCTGTCCCGCGCGGCTTCGACGTCGTGGAAGTCCGAGCCGGCCAGCAGCCGCCCGCCCGCGGACTCGAACTCCGCGCGGCCGGGGAACTCCGGGAGCGCGGGCTCGCAGAACACGCCGTTGGCGACGACGACCCGGTCGTAGGCCGCGGCCCCCTGCGCCGCGGTCGTCACCACCCAGCGGCCGCCGTCGGGCACCGCCGACGTCACCTCGGTGCCGAGCCGCAGGTGCGGGGTGACGCCGAACTCGCAGGCGTAGGCGGCGAGGTACTCCTGGATCTGCGCGCCCGTGGGCCATTCCGGGAACTCCCGCGGCATCGGGAAGTCCGAAAAGGAGTACTGCGCCTTGGGGCTCTGCGTGGTCAGCCCGGGGTAGCGCCGGGTGCGGCTCCACACACCGCCGACGTCCGGGGCCTTCTCGAACACCTCGATGTCGTGGCCGGCCTGCAGCAGCACCTTGGCCGTGGTCAGCCCGGCGAGCCCGGCCCCGATGATCGCGACGCGCATGCCTGGTCCTCCTCGTCGAGCACCCGTGCCGGTGACCCGGCTCGGCGTGCGCCACAGCCTGGATCAGCCGCCGCGGCGGACCAACGGCGAGTCCTGTTCACTGGGACGGCAGGTCGGGCCGGGGCACCGCCCACCGCCGCGCGGCGTAGGCGCGGCTCGCCGCGGCGGCCGCCATCCGCACGGCCGGCCCGATCCGGTCGGGCTGCACGGCGGCGGTGGGCCCGGTGACCGACAGGGCGGCGGTGACGTTGCCGGTGAAGTCGAAGATCGGGGCCGCGACGCAGCTGATGCCGGCGATGCCCTCCTCGCGGTCGTGGGCCCAGCCCTGCTCGTGCACGACGGCCAGTTCGCGTGCCAGCGCTTCGGCGCCGGTGATGGTCCGCGCGGTGCGCCGGGTGAGCCCGCCGGCGACGACCGCGCCGACCGTTTCGGCGTCCGACCAGGCGAGGATCGCCCGGCCCAGCCCGGAGCAGTGCGCCGGGACGAACCCGCCGACCTGGTCGAGCATCGGCAGCTGCCGGTGCCCGCTGATCTTCTCGACGACCAGCACCCGGGTGCCTTCGAGAACGCCGAGCTGCACGGTCGTCTTCGCCGCCGCGTAGAGGTCCTGCAGGTACGGCAGGACGGCCTCCCGCAGCTCGTGGCGCACCGGGACCAGGCCGGACAGCTCGAACAGGCGGTTGCCGATCCGGTACTTCTCCCCCGGCTTGTCCAGCCAGCCCAACTCGATCATCCGGGCCGCGGTGCGGTGCACGGTCGAGCGCGGCAGGCCGGAGCGCTCGACGAGCCGGGACAGCGTCAGCTCGCGGTGCGCCATGTCGAACGCGCCCAGCAACGCCGCGGCTCGTTCGAGCGCGCCGTCGTGGGAGTCCCGGGCAGTGGGACTCATCCTTGGTCACCGGGGGTCATGGCCCGAATGTAGGACACATCATGGAGACCAACCAGTCCTTCGCGAAACGCCGCCGCGTCGCGCTCGTCGGCGGCGGTGCCGGTGGCATCGGCTCGGCCTGCGCGGCCGCCCTGCACGCGAGCGGGCACGACGTCGTGCTCGCGGGCCGCACGGAGGCCACGCTCGCCGAAACGGCGATCGAGCTCGGACCCGGCGCCGGCTACGTCGTCTGCGACCTCGCGGACCCGGCCGCGGCGGCCGGCGCGGTGGCGCAGGTGCACGAGCGGCACGGTTCGCTCGACGTCGTCGTGGCCACCGCGGGCGGCCCGGCGCCGGGTGGCGTGTTCGACGTCCCCGCCGAGCAGTGGCACCACGACCTCGACCTGCTCGTCCTCGGCCCGCTGGCCCTGATGCGGGCCGCGTTGCCCGCGATGGCCGAGCGCGGGTTCGGTCGCGTCGTCGTGCTCACCTCGACCGCGGTGCGGCAGCCGCAGCCGGGGCTCGCCGCCTCGACGGTCCTGCGGTCGGCGACGACGGCCGCGGCGAAGCTGGCCGCGCTCGAGTACGCCGACCGCGGCGTCACGGTGAACTGCGTCGCCGTCGGCGCGACGCTCACCGCGCGGCGCCTCGAAGTCGTGCGCAGCCGGGCCGGCGCGGCGGGGGTCGACGTCGCGACCGCGCTGGCCGAGGACCTCGCCGCCATCCCCGCCGGCCGGGCCGCCGCACCGCGCGAAGTCGCGGCCGCGGTGGCGTTCCTGGCCTCGCCCGAAGCAGGGTATGTCACCGGATCCGTGCTGACCGTCGACGGCGGCCGCACGGAATGCCCAGCCTGAGAGGTGCGTTCATGACCGGCTTCGTCCTGACCGACTTCCTCGCGAGCCTCAGCCACACCGTCCGCCCCGGCCGGCAGCGGCCGCTCGTCGTGCACGACGGCGAACTCGAGCAGCTCCCGCCCGGCGCGGTGCCGAACCCGACGTCGCTGCGGATCGCCGGGAAGCTGCCGACCACGACGTTCGAGCTGTTCCGGCAGGTGATCCCGGCCGGCGAGAGCTCGGACATGCAGCGCCACCACCACGAGACCGTCCACTTCGTCCTGAGCGGCGACGGCCACAGCGAGATCGAAGACGAAACCGTCGGGTGGACGGCCGGCTCGTTCGTCTACACCCCGCCGTGGACCTGGCACCGCCACTTCAACGACTCGGCCGAGCACCCGGTCGAGTTCCTGACCATCGAAAACTCGCGGCTGCTGGACCTGTTCGGGCTCGGCCGCCGCCAGAGCGCGGGCCTCGCGACCATGGCCGAGGCCCGGCACCAGGAGGACCGATGACGACTTCGCCGATCCCCGGCCACGTCGGGATCTGGGGCGAGCTGGGCGAGCTCGAGCACACGCTGCGCTACGTGGACGTGCCGCTGGACGGCCGTCCGGTGCGGACGCGGGTCCTGCGGGCGGGCGCCGGGCCGGACCTGGTGCTGCTGCACGGCACCGGCGGGCACCTCGAGGCCTACGCCCGCGACCTGGCCGGGCTGGCGCGCGACTTCCGCGTCACGGTCTACGACATGGTCGGCCACGGCTGGTCGGACCTGCCCGACCGGCCGTACACGATCGACGTCCTCGCCGGGCACCTCGTGTCCCTTTTGGACGTTCTCGGCATCGACCGGGCCCACCTGTCGGGCGAGTCGCTCGGCGGCTGGGTGGCCGCCTGGACCGCCGCGCACCACCCGGACCGCGTGGACCGCCTGGTGCTCAACACCCCGGGCAACATCGCGAACAAGCCCGCGGTGATGGCCCGGATGCGCGACAGCACGATGGCCGCGGTGCTCGACCCCAGCGACGAGACCGTGCGCCGCCGCGTCGAGTTCCTGTTCCACCACAAGGAGATGGTCACCGACGAGCTGGTGAACCTGCGCCGCCGGGTCTACTCGCGGCCGGGGTTCGTCCGGGCGATCACCAACACGCTGGTGCTGCAGGACCCGGCGGTGCGCAAGGACTTCGCGTGGGACCCGGCGTGGGTGTCGCGAGTGAAGGCGCCGACGTTGCTGCTGTGGACGAGCCACGACCCCACGGGCGGGCTCGACGAGGCCGAACTGCTGCTCGGCTGGCTGCCCGACGCGCGGCTGCACGTCATCGACGACGCCGGGCACTGGCCGCAGTGGGAGCAGGTCGGGGAGTTCCTCGACGTCCACCGCACCTGGCTGCTGTCCGGAGAGGACCCGTCCTGATGGCCGGGATCGCCGGGTTCGCCGGGATGTCCCACAGCCCGTTCGCGACGTTGCTGCCGCCGCCGGCCGCGGGCGGGCCGGGCGCGAAGTTCCTCGCCGACGCTTCGCTGGCGCGCCGCGCGGTGGAAGCGCTGGCCCCGGACGCGATCGTCGTGATCGGGCCCGACCACTTCCACGGCAATTTCTACGACGTGATGCCGCCGTTCGTGCTGGGCGTCGAGCACGCGGTCGGGTTCGGGGACTTCGGCAGCACCGAAGGCCCGCTTCCGGTCGCGGGTGCCCTGGCGTGGTCCGTCCACAACGGACTGACCGAGGCCGGGTTCGACGTGTCGCTGTCGTATTCGCTGACGGTCGACCACGGAATCGCGCAGACCTACGAGATGCTCACCGGGTCCGGGGTGCCGATGGTGCCGCTGGTCGTCAACACCGCGGCGCCGCCGTTGCCTTCGCTGCGTCGGTGCGTCGCCCTGGGCGAGGCGCTGGGCGCGGCGCTGCGGTCGGCCGACGTCGCCGGGCGTGTCCTGGTGGCGGCGAGCGGCGGGCTGTCGCACTGGCTGCCCTCCAACGACCCGCGCGAAGTGGCGGGTGAACGCCGGGAGTCCCTGATCCACGGCCGCGCGGACGTCCGGGCGTTCGCCGCGGCGCGCGAACCCCGCGTCCGCGCGATGGGCGGCGACCCGGCCGCCCGGGTCAACACGGAGTGGGACCGGTGGTTCCTCGACCGCCTGTCCGAGAACGATGCCGGTTCGGTCGCCGACCTCGGCCACGAGAAGCTGGAAGACCTGGCGGGCAGCGGCGGCCACGAGGTGCGCTGCTGGCTGATCGGCCAGGTCGCCACCGGGGCACCGCTTTCGTGGACGAGCTACGAGCCGGTGCCGGAGTGGATCACCGGGATGGGCATCGGCACGACGTTCCCGGTCACCTGACCACGGCGCGGGCACGCCGAAAGAGGCCTGCGAACGGCACCGATCCTGCTACGCTGGGCAACCGACCGGTTCGGCCCGGGGGGAGGATCGTCAGGTGGTGTCCCAGGTCCTCGCGAGTACTTCGGCGCTCGACGCGGGCAGCTGGACCGACATCCTCGGCGCGGCGATCACGGTCCTCCTGGCCGCCAGCGGTCTTCTCGTCTGGGTCTTTTCGAAACGAGCCCGCGCCCGGTCCGCCCTGCGCCGCCTCGGGGTCGAGGTCTCCGACAGCTCGTTGAGCCGGCGGATCGCCGACGACGACCGGAAGGCGGTCCGGCTGCTGCTGCGGGCCGGAGTCCGCGCCGACGCCCGGGTCGACGGCCGGACACCGCTGCAGACGGCGGTCGAATCCGGTGACAAGCAGCTGATCGGCCTGCTCCTGCGGCACGCTCCCGGCGAAGCCGTCGTCGACGAGCTGCTGCGCCGCTCCCCCGGCCCGGCCGCGGCTGCCGGACCGGGCCTCACCGTGCTCGCCGGCGTCCAGGAGGTCCTCGACCACATCCAGGGGCTGATCGCGACCGACGTGGTGCCCGCCGAGCGGACGGAGGTGCTGAACCTCGGTCTCGACCTCGAAGTCGTGCAGACCTTCCTGCTCTACCGGCTGATCTTCCAGAAGAACCTCCAGAACCTCGACTACCACGGGATGCTGATCGACGGGACCGCCGAGCGGATCCGCCCGATCGTCGACGGCGGCAGCTCGATCCACACCGGGACCGCGGCCGCGGTCGTCGAGAAGGTCGGCAACCAGATCGCCGAGAACGCGGCCTTCCTCCGGCGCAGCAACATCTCGATCGAGATCCGGTCCTACGACCTGCCTCCGGTGCTGCACGGTTTCCTCGTGGACGACCGCCACCTGTACCTCGGCTTCACCGAGTTCGCGCAGGGCAAGCTGCACGGCGGTGAGTTCGGCTACCTCTACTTCGACAGCAAGGGCGCGGACCCCATGACCGCCCACCTCTTCCGGGTGTACCGCTCGTGGTTCGAACACCACTGGAAGCACGGCACTCGGCTGTGCGCCTCCTGAAAGGACGGCAATGCTGGTCATCGGGCACCGCGGGGCGGCAGGCCACGCACCGGAGAACACCCTGGTGTCGGTCGAGAAGGCGATCGGGCTCGGCGTGGACATGGTCGAGATCGACGTCCAGCCCACGCGCGACGGCCGGCTCGTGGTGTTCCACGACAAGCTCCTCGACCGCGTGACCGACGAATCCGGCTACCTCTGGGACCTCGACCACGACGAGCTGCGCGCCCGGGTCCGGGTCGGCGGCGAGCCGGTACCGCTGCTCGCCGAGGTGTGCGAACTGCTGCGCGGAACCGCGGTCCGGCTGATGGCGGAGGTCCTCACCCCCGGGACGGTCGACGCGGTGCTCAAGACGGTCCTCGAGAGCCTCCCGGCGGACCAGTGCGCGATCGCTTCGTTCCACCACGACGTGGTCCGCGAAGCCGCCGCCGGGCACCCCTACGTGGACACGATCGCCCTCGTCGAGGCGGCCCCGATCGACCCGGTGCGCATGGCCCGGGAAGCCGGCGCCCGCTGCGCCGGGCTGGGCTTCGAGTCGATCCGCCCGGAGCAGGTCACGGCGCTGCAGGAGGCGGCGATCCCGGTCTACGCCTGGACGGTCAACGACCCGCGTGAAATCGCGCGCGCGGTGCGGCTCGGCGTTGACGGCATCATCACCGACCACCCCGACCGCGTGCCCCGCTGAACCGCTCAGGGTTTGCGGGCGACGACGCCGGCGATGAGGCGCTGGGCGGTGTTGAGGGGCTTGAGGTTCGGGCCGTCCGACCACCAGTTCGCCAGCAGCACGATGCCCGGGTCCACCAGCTCCAGGCCGGGCAGCAATTCCTTGATCTCGGCCTCGGTGCGGGCGGTGGCGCCGCCCAGGGAGCCGCGGGCGATGGCGTCCTGGAAGGCCGCCATCGTGTCGTGGTCGCCGCCCTCGCCCGGGTCGAACAGGTGCGAGATCGCGACGTAGGAGCCCGAAGGCAGCGCGTCGACGTACTCGCGCATGATCTCGGCCGGGCGGTGCCGGTCGCCCTTGTGGTGGTGCAGGGTGGCCACGAACATCAGGGCGATCGGCCGCGTCCAGTCGAGGTGCTCGCGCACGACCTCGTGCCCGAGGATCGACTTGGGCTCGAAGATGTCGCCGGCGACGAACCGGGTCCGCTCGTTCTCCTCCAGCAGCGCCTGGCCGTGCGCGACCACGACCGGGTCGTTGTCGACGTAGACGACCTTCGCCAGCTTGTCCACGCGCTGCACGACCTGGTGCACGTTCTCCGTGGTCGGCAGGCCCGACCCGCAGTCGAGGTACTGGTCGACCCCGGCCCGCTCGGCGAGGAACCGGCAGACCCGGATCAGGTACCGGCGGTTCTCCAGGGCCAGGTCGGCGACCTCGGGCATGACCTGCCGCAGCCGGGCCAGCTCGTCCCGGTCGACCTGGTAGTGGTCCTTGCCGCCCAGCACGTAGTCGTACATGCGCGCGATGCTCGCCCGGCTCGGATCGACCCCGACCGGCGTGTTCGGGCCGGTCCCCACCTCGGATGCCACAACCAGCTCCCTGTCGTGCCGACGAAGACGGCACCCAGGGTAGTCGAATCACTCTATTCCGTGAAACGGGGTCACCCGGCGAGTCCTTGCTGGGAGAGCCAGTCCTTTGCTACGTCGGCGGCCTTCTCGCCGTCGGAGTCGACGCGCTTGTTCAGTTCCCGCATGCCTTCCGTCGTCAGCTTCGCGCTCACCGCGTTGACCACGGCCGTGAAGTCCGCGCCCCGCTCGTCGAGCACCTTCTTGTTCACCGCCGGGACGACGTTCTCCGTCGGCACCATGGCCAGGTCGTCCTTCAGCGCCACGTACTTGGCGTCGCCGGCCAGCGGGCTCACCGAGTCGACCGGGATGACCGTGACGGCCCCGGAGTCGAGCTGCTGGACCCGCGGCCCGAGCTCCTGGACGGTCTGGAACGTCGCGTTCGTCAGCTTGTAGACGTCCGTGAAGCCCTTGAAGCAGGTCAGCCGCTTCTCGCACTCCGGGCCGCCGGCGAGGACGACCTTGTCGAGCTTCTTGAGGTCGCCGATCGACGTGAGGCCCTCGGACTTCGCCAGGTCGGCCTTCACGATGTAGGTGTTCTTGTCCTCCGCCGCCGCGTAGTCCAGCAGCGAGACGCCGCTGGGCTCGAGCAGCTTCGCCAGCTGTTCGTGCTCGCCCTTGGCGTCCTTCACCGGGTCCTTGCCGAAGCCGGCGGCGATCGCCGAGCCCTGGTACTCCGGGATGAACTGCAGCTCGCCGCTCTTGAGCGACGGGTAGATCAGCTCCCGCGAACCGAGGTTCAGCTTGCGCGTGACCGGGTAGCCCTTGGCCTCCAGCGCGCCCGCGTAGATCTCGGCCAGGATCTGGCTGTCGGTGAAGTTGAAGGACGCGACGACGATCGGCGCCCCGCCCTTGCCCGCCGCGGCGGGTTTGCCGTCCCCGCCGCCGCACGCCGTCAGGCCCAGCGCGGCCACCGCCACCAGTGCGGCCACTCGGATGTTCCGGGTCCAGCCCACGTCCCACGCTCCTCAGTCAAGATCGGACGTGAGGACCCTAACCAGCACCACCGACAGAAACCACATGCTGGGAATCACCCGGCGAGGTGCCCACGCAACGTCGAGCCGGTGTATCCGGTCCGGTACCGGCCCTTGGCCTGCAGGATCGGCACGACGTGGTCGACGAACGCGGTCAGCTCGTAGGGCAGCGTGGATCCCATGATGGTGAACCCGTCGACGGCCCCGGCGTCCTGCCAGGTGAGCACGTGGTCGGCGAGCTGCTCCGGCGTGCCGACGAAGTGCGTCTGCCCCGCTCCCCCGGTGATCCGGGCGGCGATTTCGCGCAGCGGGGCGCCGGGACGTTCGCGGGCCGCCGCGGCCAGCTGCTGCAGGCGGCTCGACCCGCCTTCGGCCCGCAGCTCCGCGGGCAGCGGGGCGTCGGGGTCGAACGCGTCCGGGTCGAGGCCGGCGGTGTAGAGCGCGTTCTGCCAGCGGAACTCCGGGCTGGCCAGCTCTTCGAGCCGCTCGGCCCGGGCCTTCGCCTCGGCCTCGGTGCCGCCGAGGGTCACCATCAGGGCGGGCAGCACCCGCACGTCCGCCGGGTTCCGGCCCGCCGCGACGACCTGGGCGTCCAGCTCGGCGCGGAACTTCACCGCGGCTTCCAGCGACGGCGGCCCGGAGAACACCAGCTCGGCGTACCGCGCGGCGAGCCCGATGCCGGCGGCCGACTGTCCCGCCTGGACGAGCACCGGCCGCCCCTGCGGCGACCGCGGGAACGGCAGCACGCCTTCGACGTCGTAGAACTTCCCGTGGAAGCGCGGCGCGTGCAGCTTGGCGCGGTCGGCCCAGACGCCCTTTTCGCGGTCGCCCACGATCGCGTCCTCGTCCCAGCTGTCCCACACGCGGGTGACGACGTCCACGAACTCGTGGGCGCGCTCGTACCGGTCGGCGTGGTCGGGGTGGGCCTTCTCGCCGAAGTTCGCCGCGGCCAGCGACGTGATGGTGGTGACGATGTTCCAGCCGGCGCGGCCGCCGCTGAGGTGGTCGAGCGTGGCGAACCGGCGGGCGAGCTCCCACGGCTTGTTGTAGGTCGTCGAGCCCGTGCCGATCAGGCCGATGTCCGTGGTGACCGCGGCCAGGGCCGAGAGCACCGAAACCGGGTCGAACTGCGTCTGCGGCAGGTGCGTGACGCGGTATTCGGCGATCGCGATGTTGTCGGCCAGGAAGATCGAGTCCATCAGCCCGCGCTCGGCGGTGCGCGCGATGTCCGCGTAGTACGGCAGGCCGAGCACGCCGCGGACGTCGTCGCCGACGACCCGCCACGCGGACTCGTGGTAGCCGTTGGGCCAGATGAAGGCGGTGAAGTGCAGTTGGTTCGCGCTCACGGAGCGGCTCCTTCGACGGTGCTCGCGGCGTCGGCGACGCTCCGCCCGTGGACGGCGGGACGCCCGCCGTACGGGTCCTGGTCACTCCACAATGCCGTGGGCGCGGCCGCGCGCACCACCGGGACGACCTCCGAGGCGAAGCGCTCGAGCATGGCGAGCTGCTGCTCGTGCGGGATCATGGTGGGCAGGCTGAACGACTGCAGGTCGTGCCCGAACGCCTCGTGCCACCACAGGATCTTCTCGGCGATCTGCTGGGGGCTGCCGACGAGGACGGGCCCGCGCGCGATCGCGTCGTCGATCGTCGGGAACTCCATCGCGTTGCCCGGGGTGTGGTTGCCGGGCTGGTTGAAGAAGGCGACGATCTTCTCGTACGTCGGGCCGAACGCGTCCCGGGCTTCCTGGGTGGTGTCGGCCAGGTACAGGAAGCCGGCGCCCGCGCCGACGAAGGCGAAGCGCGGGTCGTGGCCGTGTTCGGCGTACAGCTTGCGGTAGTGCTCGATCAGCACGGTGTAGTTGTCGCGCGGCTGGATCGCGTTGGCGGAGAAGAGCGGGTCGCCCCACCGGGCCGCCAGCTCGGCCGAGGTCCGCGTGGTCGCCGAGCCGTGCCAGACGCGGGGCGCGCCGGCGAACGGGCGCGGCAGGCTGGTCACCTCGCGCAGCGGACCGCGGAAGCGCCCTTCCCAGGTGACGTCCTCTTCGCGCCAGAGGCGGCGCAGCAGCTCGTACTTCTCGGCGAGCGCGTCCCACTGGTCGCCGTTGCCGATGCCGAACATCGGCAGCTGGCGCAGCTCGTTGCCCTTGCCGATGACCAGCTCGAGCCGGCCGCGGGAGAGCTGGTCGACGGTGGCGTAGTCCTCGGCGACGCGCAGCGGGTCGTGGATCGACAGGACCGACACGCCGGTCTGGATCCGGACCCGGCTGGTCGTCGCGGCGATCGCGCCGAGCAGCACGGTCACGCCGCTGCTCAGGAAGTGCCCGGCGTGCCGTTCGCCGAGCGCGACGGCGTCGAAGCCGAACTCTTCGGCGTAGCGCGCGGAGGTGAGCGCCTGGGCGAAGCGCTCGTCGGTGCGGATCCGGCGACCGGTCACCGGGTTCGTCAAGTGGGGCAGGATGTCCAGCACCTGGAATCTCATCGCGGGCTCCGTCCGGCTCGTGGGACACGATCATCGTGCCGACAAGGGACACCCGTCCGTCAAGCCGTTCCAGCCACCGGGCGGACTTCGCGCGGCGGCGGTCACGGCCCAGACTCGCGGCCATGACGAGCACTGCGACGTCCGAGGTGCTGCAGGTCAGCATCCGCATCGACCTCACGGGCCCGGCCGGTGACGCGGCCCTCGTCGCCGCCCGGCTGGCCACGGCGCTGGACGGCCTGGCGAGCGTCGACGTCACCACGATCCGCCGGCCGCCGCGCCTGCGGCTGGTGTCGGATCCGGTGCTGCGCATCGAGACCGGCGCCCGGCGCGCGCTCTTGCTCGGCGCGCCGCTCGCGCTGACGCGGCTCGAGTTCGACCTGCTGCGCTTCCTGCGCGCGCACCCGGACCGCGTCTTCACCCGCGCCGCGCTGAAGACCGCGTTGTGGCCGCGGCAGGACGGCAACGACCGGACCGTCGACGTCCACGTCCGGAAGCTGCGAGCGAAGCTCGAACCGCACCTCGACCCGATCACGACGGTCCGCGGGATCGGCTACCGCTTCGAAGGTTCGGCGCCGGTGGCCCTGGACTGAGTCCTCAGTGGACGATCCGCCGGAACGCCTCGCGCTCCCGCCGTGACAACGGGACCGTCGGCGCGTCCGGCCGCGGCACCGGCACCACCGACGCGGGTTCGAACGGCGGGACCGGCGGCACGAGCACCCAGCCGATCCCGGTGAACGCCCAGCCGAGCGCGCGCACCATCCGCTTCATCGGGCACTCCTCTCGCCGTCGGGACATTCTCGGCGCACCGGCGCCGCCGCCCCAGTGCGTCCACATCCTGAAAAGACGAGCAGGGCGCAGAAGGCGAGCGCCGCCCCGAGGATCGCCGAGCCGGTCCAGCCCGCGACGTCGTACAGCGCGGTCGTCGCGGCGGCGCCGAGGGCGGAACCGACCGAGTAGAACACCATGTAGCCGCCGATCGCGCTGCTCGTGCGGTCGGCGTAGCGGTTCGTGAGGACGTGCTGGTTGCCGACGTGCACGACCTGGACGGCGAAGTCGAGCACCACCACGCCGGCGATCGGCACGAGCAGCGACCACTCGAGCTGCCCGATCGCGAGCCACGAGCCGAGCAGGAGGACGAGCGCGACGCCGGTGATCCGCCGGCCGTGCCCCGCGTCGTTCCCGCGGCCGGCCCGGGCCGCCCCCAGCGCGCCCGCCAGCCCGGCGACGCCGAAGAGCCCGATGTGCGTTTCGCTCAGGTGCCACGGATCTCCGGCCAGCGGTAGTGCCACGCCGCTCCAGAACGTGCCGAAGGAGGCGAAGAGGAAGAACGCGATCAGCCCGCGGCCGAGGAACACCCGCTGGGTGAACATCCCGCCCAGGGAACGGAGAACCCGCCCGTAGCCTCCGGTCCCGGAGCGAGCGTCGGCGGGCAGTGCGACCAGGCAGAGCACGCACAGGGCGGCGGCGAGGACCGCCAGGACGACGTACGCGCCGCGCCAGCCCCACAGATCGGCCAGGACGCCGGTGACCGTCCGCGCGCCGAGGATGCCGATCACCACGCCGGACGTGACGACGCCGAGGTTGCGTCCCCGCTCGCCGGGCGGGGACAGCGCGGCCGCGTAGGCGACGGCGGTCTGCACGACCACCGCGAAGAGTCCCGCGAGCGCGAGACCGCCGAACGCCACCCAGCCGGCGGGCGCGGTCGCCGTGACCGCCAGGCCGGCCGCCACCAGCCCGAGGTGGGCCGCGATCAGCCGGCCGCGGTCGAGCAGGTCGCCCAGCGGCACCAGCAGCACCAGCCCGACGAGGTAGCCGAGCTGCCCGGCGGCCACGAACCAGCCGACCGCGTCCCGGGCCACGCCCAGGTCGTCGCCCATCGGGCCGAGCACGGGCTGCCCCGCGTAGACGCCCGCGACCGCCACCCCGCACACGACCGCCAGCAGCAGCCTCGTCCCGCGCCCCACCACGACCTCCCGATTGGTTGCAATTTGCAACTCATCGGAGCGTAGGTGAGAATGGTTTCAAAACGCAACTCATGGGAGGGCTCGTGACGGCGTGGACGGACCCGGACTGCCCGGTCGCCCGGGCGGCCGACCTGGTCGGCGACCGGTGGAGCCTGCTGATCCTGCGCGACGCGATGGACGGCGCCCGCTCGTTCACGGACTTCCAGCAGCGCACGGGCATCGCGCGCAACATCCTCACCGACCGGCTCCGCAAGCTGACCGCGCACGGCCTGATCGCGCCGGCCGAAGCGGCGTCAGGCAAACGCCGCGGGTACGAGCTCACCCAGGCGGGCAAGGACTTCTTCCCGGTGATCGTCACGCTGCGCCAGTGGGGCGAGCGGCACGCTTTCGCGGCGGGGGAACCCCATTCGGTCCTGGTCGACGAGCACGGCGTCGTCGTCCCGCCACTCGTCCCCGCGGCTCCCGGCGGACGACCACTGACCAGCGAGACGACGACGGTGCGGAAAAGCCGTCAGCGACCCGGCTGACGCGAACGGTGTCCGCGGGGCGTCACCCGAGCTCGATGCCGAACAGCGCGGCGGCGTTGCCGTGCGCGATCTTGCGGCGGTCCAGCTCGCTGATCGGGGCGCGCTCGATCCACTCGGCGGCCCCGGCGTTCTCCGAATAGGGGTAGTCCACGGAGAACATGATGTGGTCGGCGCCGACCGTCAGCACCGCGTTGATCAGCGCGTGGTCGGAAAAGGCGCCGCTGGTGGTGATCCAGACGTTGTCCGCGACGTACTCGGGCAGCGTCCGGCGCGGCCGGTTGCCGAACGGGTTGGCCTCGAACATGGTCTGCGTGCGCCACAGCAGTGCGGGCAGCGCCTCCCCCAGGTGCCCGAGGATCAGCTTCGCCGCCGGGAAGCGGTCGAAGTGCCCGCCCAGCAGCAGCCGCACCGCGTGTGCCGCCGTTTCGGTGCCGAAGCCCCAGGTGGCGCCCTTCATCTCCGGGTGCCCGGCGTAGAGCGCCTGCCCGCCCGGCAGCGACGGCCGCGGGTGCAGGTACAGGGGCACGTCGAGCTCGCAGAGCGTCTCCCAGAAGCCGTGGTAGCGCGGCTCGTCGAGGTAGCTGCCGTGGTCTTCGTCGCCGACGTTCGTGTAGCCGTTGACGAGCACACCCTTGAAGCCGAGCTCGGTGACCGCGCGGCGCAGCTCGGCCGCCGCGTTGTCCGGCTCCTGCACCGCGACCGCGGCGAACGCCGAGTACCGGTCCGGGTGCTTCGCCACCTGCCCGGCGAGGAAGTCGTTCTGCCGCCGCGCTTCCGCCGTCGCCGCCGCGGGGTCGACGATGCCCTGGATGCCCGGCGCGGTGAGCGACAGGATCGTGTGGGCGATGCCCGCCCGGTCCATGCTGCCGAGCCGGACGTCGTCGAACTCGCGCAGCTTCTCCATCACCGGCCGGTAGAACTCGGGCGTCACACCGCCGCGGTGCGACGCGTCGGCGAGCGCTTCCTCGTCGGCCAGCAGCCGGGCGACGCGGTCCGGGTGCTCGTAGGCCTCTTCGAGCGCGATCTTCGGCAGCACCGCCCCACCCCCTTCGTGATCTTCGGCTTCGACCGTACCGCCGTCCGGACGTGAACCGGGTCACTTTTCCCGCCGGTGCCCCGGAGTCCGAGAACCCGTTCCGGGGTTCGTGCGAAGAGCAGGTGAAACTGACCGCGGCGAAAGGCGGGCGATGACCCCGGAAGAACCCGAAGACGACGACGCGAGTGTGATCGCGCGGTCGCAGCAGGAACCGAGCCTGTTCGCGGTGATCTTCGACCGCCACGCCCGGCACATCCACCGCTACCTGGCCCGGCGCCTCGGCGCGGCGGCCGCGGACGACGTCCTCGCCGACACGTTCCTGGTGGCGTTCGACAAGCGGGCCAAATTCGACCTCGCGCGGCCGGACGCGCGCCCGTGGCTCTACGGCATCGCGACGAACCTCGTGTCGCGCCACCGGCGGGCCGAGGTGCGCGAACTCAAGCTCCGCCTCGCCGTCGGACCGCAGGCGCCCGAAGAGGGCCACGCCGACCGGGTCGCCGACCGCGTCTCCGCCCAGGCCCTCGGCGCGGACCTGGACCGCGCCCTCGCCGCGCTGGGCCCGCGCGAGCGGGACGTCCTGCTGCTCGTCGCCGCCGAAGGGCTGGGCTACCAGGAGGTCGCCGAAGCCCTCGCCATTCCCGTCGGCACCGTCAAGTCGCGGCTCAGCCGCGCCCGCGGCCGCGTCCGCGCCGAGCTCGGCGCCCTCGACCCCGTGAAGGAGACCTCGAGCCATGGATGACCTCGACCTGATCCGCGAACGCGCGGAAGCCGTCGGCTTCGCGCCCGCCGAACGGCTCGCCCCGGCCCGGGACCGGCTGCTGGCCGCCGCGCGCGGCGAACGGCCGCACCGCTCCCGGCGCTGGTTCTGGGCCGCCGGCGCCTCGATCGGCCTGGCCGCGGCGATCACCGCGGTCGTCTCGTTCGCCCCGGCCGAGCAGGTGGGCATCGGTCCCGCCGTCGCGAACGCCGACCCGGTGCGGGTGCTGGCCGAAGCGGCGAGTGCGGCCCTCCAAGCGCCCGCGAAGCCCCCGCGCCCGGACCAGTTCCTCTACGTGAAGACGGAGTACCGGGACCACAGCACGCGCGAGATCTGGCTGTCGGTCGATGGCACCCGCGACGGCCTGCTCGGCAAGGACACGAAGTTCCCCGGCTGCCGCGACGGCAAAACGCCCGTCTGGGGCGCCAACGACCCGCGCAGGAACGGCACGCTGGAGGACTGTGCGCCGTCGCCCGCCTACCGGACCGACCTGCCGACGACGGCCGACGCGATGCTCGCCTACCTGAACGCCCACCACAGCGGCGAAAAGGGCGACACCAACGCGATGGGCAAGGACGTGCTCACCATGGCGAACGAGCAGGCCCTGCCCCCCGCGTCCTACGCGGCCCTGTTCCAGGCGGCGGCGAAGGTGCCGGGGCTGCGGGCCCTCGACCACGTCACGGACGCCGCCGGCCGCCCGGGCGTCGGGATCACCTGGCCCAACCCGCCGGGCTCGGCCCCGGAGGCGAAGCCGCTCGTCATCGTCTTCGACGCCACCACGCACCAGTACCTCGGCACCGAGGACAGCGCGGTGACGGTGAAGACGTTCGTCGACGAAGCCGGGCAGCGCCCCTGACGGGCCGGGTTCGCAACCATCCGGCGCTCTCATCCGTGCATTGAAGGTGTGAGGACGACTTCGGATCGACGGCGGCGGTTCCGCGCCCGCGCGGTGACCGTCGCGGTGCTGGTGGGGGCGGGTGCCGCGTTCGCCCACGCCGCGACGGGCACGCTGATCGCCGTGCCCGCCCTGGCCGCTTCGGCCGTCGGGCACAGCCTGCCCGACGCGAGCGCGCTGGGCCGCGCCCCGGCACCACCACCCCCGGCTCCGATCCTCCCGTTCAACGCGAAACTGACGTCCCGGGACATCCCGGTCCCGGGCGGCGGCGTGCGCGACGGCGCGTGCAGCGGCGCACTCGTGGCGCCGCGGTGGGTCGTCACGGCCGGGCACTGCTTCCACGACCTGCAGGACGCCCGGATCGGCGGCCGGCCGCCGTACACGATGACGGTGACGGTCGGGCGGGTGAAGGACAGCGACCCGGGCGGGCACACGGCCCAGGTCGTCGACGTCCGCCAGTCGCCGGTCAACGACCTGGCCGTGGCCGAGCTCAGCGCGCCGGTGGACGACATCACCCCGGTCGCGCTGGCCTCGACCCGCCCGGCGGTCGGCGAGGAGCTGCAGTTCGCGGGCTGGGGCTCGCACTCGGCGACCGTGCTCGGCCCGTCCGACCACCTCAAGCGCGGGCGCTTCCGGGTGTCGGGCATCGGCGGGTCCACGTTGGAGGCCCTGCCGGTGGGCACGCGCACGGTGGACAACGGCCCCTGCCCGGAGGACTCGGGCGGCCCGTTCTTCGTCTCCGGCGACGACCACACCGGGCGGCTGGTGGCCATCGTGAACACCGGGCCGCCGTGCCCGCAGCCGGGCCCCGAGACGATCGCCCGGGTGGACGTCGTCGCGGGCTGGATCCGCGAGCAGACCGGCTGACGTACTGGGACCCGCGTGCGCCGGCCGCAGCGGCCAGCCCGGCGACCCGTGCGACGCGGGCTCCGGCGCGCGGGCCGGCGCCATCGAGCGACTCGCCGACCCGTGCGACGCGGGCTCTGGCGCGCGGCCGCCGAGGGCTCCGGCGCCGCAGGACCGGCGGGCGGCTTCAGGAGGCGAGCGGGATCTCAGCCCAGACGGTCTTGCCGCCGTCGTCGCGGTGGAAGTGGCCGCGGCGGCCCGCACAGGCCGCGACCAGCGTCAGCCCCGTGCCCCTCGGGGCCGCGTCGGGGGCCGCCGGGTCGAACCACGCCGAGCCGCCCGCGTCCTCCACGCCGATCCACACCGCGTCGTCGGTGCAGACCAGCACCGCCCGCAGGGGCCCGGCCGCGTGCCGGACCGCGTTGCCCGCCAGTTCGCCCGAGATCAGCACCACGTCGGCGGCCACGTCGTCCGGGACGGCGCCCGCCGCCAGCCGGTCGCGCACCCACGACCGCACCAGCCTGACCTGCGCCGCCTCCGCCGTGAACCCGAAACTTTCGCGTGTCATCCCTCGCCACCCCCAGATCGCTTCGGGTGCCGGATTCCCGGCGGCGCGGTTTTCACACCCGGGTTAGCACGAACGGACGCACCCGATCGCCGCTCAACCACCATTTACCGGGCGATTCCGGCCGTTCACCGCAGACCTCGGCGCCAAGCTGTTACACCGCACGCCCGGCGCGCGACAACACCGTGGAACATCCGAGGGGAAAGCGGGGTCGATGACGGGCGAACGAAAGGTGCGGTTGCAGCTGGGCACCCGCGCGGTCTCGGTCCCCGCCGGGCACGGCCACGAAGTGCTGGAGTACGCCGGGGTGACGGTGCTGCGCGTCGAAGACGGCGAACCGGTCGGGCAGGCGTGGATCCCGGTCGGGCAGTGCCCGAGCTTCGCCGACGACGAAGCGCTGATCGCCGCGTGGCACGAAGCCGTGGTGTGGAGCCGCTCCCCCAGTGACGCGTGAGGCCGCTCACAGCTGTCACAGCGTCCGGGCACGCGGTGTCTCTGGGCCGAACCCGTTCAGCTGAGGAGACACCATGGCCGTGCCCACCGAAGTGGTCGTGATCGGCGGCGGATACGCCGGCGTCATGGCCGCCAACCGCCTGACCCGTCGCGACGACGTCGCCGTGACCCTGGTCAACCCGCGTCCGCACTTCGTCGAGCGGATCCGCCTGCACCAGCTCGCCGCCGGCACCCACGACGCCGTCACCGGCTTCCGCGACGTCCTGGCCGAGCGCGTCCGGCTGGTCGTCGGCACCGTGACGACGATCGACCCGGCCGCGCGCGAGGTCCGGCTGTCCGAGGCGGACGTCCTCGGCTACGACTACCTCGTCTACGCGGTCGGCAGCGGCCGCCCGGACGTGCCCCGATTCGCCTATCCCGTCACGACGTTCGAAGAGGCCCGGCGACTGCGGCCGGTCGTCGCGGCCGCCGCCACCGTGACGGTCGTCGGCGCCGGCCCGGCCGGGATCGAGACCGCGGCGGAACTGGCGGAGACGGGCCGTGACGTCACGCTCGTGTGCGGCGGCGAACTGGGGCCGTACCTGCACCCGAAGGGGCGCCGCGCCGTGGCCGCGCGGCTCGCTTCGCTGGGTGTCACGGTGCTCGCCGACGCCGTGGCGAGCGAGGTGACGCGCGACGCCGTGCGGCTCGCCGACGGCCGCGAGCTGCCGAGCGAGGTGACCGTCTGGACCACCGGGTTCGGCGTGCCGGACCTGGCCGCGCGCAGCGGGTTGAGCACCGACGCGCTGGGCCGCCTCCGCACCGACGAGACGCTGACCAGCGTCGACGACGACCGGGTCGTCGCGGCCGGCGACGCGGCGGCGCCGTCGGACCTGCCGTACCGGATGGGCTGCCAGTCCGCGGTCCAGCTGGGCCCGCAGGCGGCCGAAACCGTGCTCAGCCGGATCGCGGGCACCCGGCCCGCGCCCGCCGACGTCGGGTTCGCCGGAGTCTGCCTGAGCCTGGGCCGGCGCGCCGGGGTCTTCCAGTTCGCCCGCCGCGACGACACCGCGGTCCGCTTCCACCTCGGCGGCCGGCTGGGCGCGAAGGTGAAGGAGCTCGTCTGCCGCGGCACGGTCAAGCAGCTGGCGGGCGAGGCCCGCAAGCCCGGCGCCCGCAACGTCTGGCTCAAGGACACCCGGCGCCGGGAACTGCTGCGAACGCCCTCGGTCGACGCCTGACGGCCCGGGGTGCCGAGGCGCGCGCCTCGGCACCTCGCGCCGCGACTCCGGACTTTTCACCCGATCGACCCAAGTCCATTGTGGACACAAAGGTCAGGCGGCGCTCACCGCAGCGCGAACACCATGCCGATGTCGGCCGCCTGCTGGACCGGGTCCTGCACGGCCTCGACCGCGAACCCGCGCTCGCCGAACACCTCGCGGACGCGGTCGCGGTTCTCCGTCCAGCGTTCCACCTCGACGACCGCCTGCCGGACCAGTGGCCAGTGCCGGTCCTCGATGCCGCGCAGGACCTCCAGCTCGGCACCCTCGACGTCGACCTTGAGCAGGTCGACGCGGTCGATGCCCTCCTCGTCGAGCACCGGGGACAGCGGCCGGACGCGGACCCGGTGCGTCTCGAGCTGCCGCATCACCTTCAGCTTGCGGCCGACGAGCCCCCGCAGCACGGGGGCGGGGACACGGCGTGCCGCCGGGCCGAGGCCGCCCTGCCGGATCATCTCGACGATGCTGGCGGTGACCCGCCGCCGTTCCGCTTCGACGTTGCCCGAGTCCCGCCACGACGACGAGAAGATCGTCGCGCCCGGGAAGTAGCTGAAGTCGAGCTCGTCCTCACCGGACGCCAGCCCGAAAGGCAGCGCTTTCAGCTTGCCCGCGAAGAAGTCGCGGCCGTTGCGGTCGAGCTTCTCGTGGAGCGGGGGCAGCGGCTCGAAGGCGTAGATCCGCACGTCGCCGTCCAGCCGTTCGTACACCGCCGCGGAGAAGACGCCGACGTTGGCCCCGACGTCCAGGACGGTCGCGCCGGGCGTGAGCTCGATGCCGTGCGCGAAGTAGCCGCCGACCTCTTCGCGCAGGAACGACACTTCCCACGGGTTGATGCTGTGCAGGTCCATCGTCACGGGCAGAGGCTTATCAGCCCTCGCACCGGAGGTCCAGACCCATTGGTAGGTCGCTCGATCGTGGCGCGGCCGCTCCGGCCACACTGGGAGCCCGCCGATCCGAAGGGACGCCCATGACCGCGACGCCGATCTCCCGGGTGCACGACCTGCTGTTGGCGCGCGGCTGGCGGCTCGACGGCGAAACCCCGCCGGCGGACGCCGGGTTCCTCGACGACCCGGCCGCGGGCTGGTCCTACCCCGCCAGCTTCGGCGGCGAACGGACGAACGAGGTCGCGGACGCGACGCCGACCCCGCTGCGGTGCCACTTCACCTTCGGCGACGACGGCGAAGTCGTGTTCGCGGTCGTCCCGGCGGGCAACCCGCGCGGCAGCGGCTGCGCGAAGCACGACACCGCCGAGCGGCAGTTCGCGGGCCCGATCGATCTCGGCGCGCTCACCGCGTTGCTCGACGAGCTGGAGTCCCGGGCGCGGGCGCACGACGTCCGCGCGCTGGTGGAGTGCCTCTACTTCGGGCCCTGCGCGGCCTGACCGGACAGACCCCGGCGCGTTCCTTGACGAACGGGCCCGGCCTCCTTAGGTTGTCGAGACATAGGACGTCAGACATCCCATGTCCTACCTCGACGAGGAGGTCGAACCCCGGTGTCCCCCCTGCGCAGGTTCAGCACGATCTTCCTGGCGGCGGCCACGACCGCCGTGTCCCTCACCCCCGCGGCCCTCGCCGGCCCGGCGCACGGCTGCACGTCCTCCGTCGCGTTCACCTCCGGCACCGAGGGCTACGACACCTTCCGCATCCCCGCGGTGGTCCGCGCCGCGAACGGGTCGCTGGTCGCGTTCGCCGAGGGGAGACGGGATTCCGCCGGCGACTCCGGAGCCATCCGGACCGTGTCGCGCACCTCGGCCGACGGCGGCTGCACCTGGGGTCCGCTGTCCGTGGTGGACAGCAACGGCGACGCCACCGCCGGCAACCCGGCACCCGTGGTCACGCGCGACGGTGAGCTCGTTCTGCTGACTGTCCACAACGGACTCGTCTCGGAGAGGCAGATCATGTTCGGGCAGGCGTCCGCTCGGGACACCCGCCGCGTGTTCGTCCTGCGCAGCCGCGACAACGGGCGCACCTGGAGCCCCGCGCGCGACATCACGGCCGGCACCAAGCTGCCCGGCTGGCGGTGGTACGCCACCGGGCCCGGGCACGCCACGCTGCTGCGGCACGGCCCGCACGCGGGCCGGATCGTCGTGCCCGCCAACCACTCCGGCTCGCCGCCCGCGGGCTCGGCCGACGTCGGCACCGAGGCGAAGTACTACGGCGGCCACGACCTCTACAGCGACGACGACGGCCGCACCTGGCACCTCGGCTTCACCGACGACCGCACCGACGGCGTCGTCGCCGCGAACGAGACGTCGGCGACCGAGCTGCCCGACGGCACGCTGTACTTCTCCAGCCGCAACCAGGGTTCGGCCGCCGCGCACCGCGTCGACGGCTACAGCACCGACGGCGGGAAGACCCTCGTCGAGCCGTACCGGGTGCAGCCGTCGCTGTCCGGGACGAAGGTCGAGGGCAGCGTGCTGCAGACGACGATCCCGTGGCTGCTGCTGTACTCCGGACCGGCGGACCCGGCGACGCGCGCGGTGATGCGGCTGCGGCTGAGCACCGACCGCGGGCGCACGTGGCGCCCGGGCCCCACGCTGACCGGTGGCCCGGCGGCCTACTCCGACCTGGTGCAGACTGACCCCGGCACGGTCGGGCTGCTGTACGAGACGGGCACGGCCGGCCCGTACGAGAAGATCGTGTTCGAGCGGCTCTCCCTGGGGAGCCTCGCCTCGGACCACTGACGGAGGTGAGCGCCGTGGCCGACCTGCTGGCACCGCGGGTACCCGGACCGGCACGGCTGCGGGAACTGCTGGCCGGGGACGACCTGGTGGTCGCCCCCGGCGCGTACGACGCGCTGAGCGCCCGGCTGGTCGAGGCCGCCGGGTTCCCGGCGGTGTACATGACGGGCTTCGGCACGACGGCGTCGCTGCTCGGCCGCCCCGACGTCGGGCTGCTGACGATGACGGAGATGGTCCAGGCGGCGGGCCGCATCCGGTCGGCGGTGGAGGTCCCGGTCATCGCCGACGCCGACACGGGGTACGGCAACGCGCTCAACGTGATCCGCACGGTCCGCGAGTACGAAGCGGCGGGCGTCGCGGCCATCCACCTGGAGGACCAGGTCGCGCCGAAGCGCTGCGGCCACCTCGAAGGCAAGCGCGTCGTCCCGGCGGAGACGATGACCGACCGCGTCCGGGCGGCCGTCGCGGCCCGCACCGACCCGGACTTCGTCCTGATCGCCCGGACCGACGCCCGGGCCGTGGAGGGCCTCGACGCGGCGATCGACCGGGGCCACCGGTACCGCGACGCGGGCGCGGACATGCTGTTCGTCGAAGCCCTGCAGTCGGAAGCGGAGATCGAACGGGTGGCGGCGGAGTTCCGCGACGTGCCGCTGCTGTTCAACTGGGCCGAGGGCGGGAAGACGCCGCCCCTGGGCCGGGACCGCCTGCGCGCACTCGGGTTCCGCCTGGTGATCTGTCCGATCTCGACGTTGCTGGCGGCCACCGAGGCGATGCGCGCGGTCCTCGGCCGGATCGCCGCCGACGGCACGCCGGTGCGGGCGGTCCGCGACCTGCCGGGCCTGACCGACTTCGCGGACCTGGCCGGGCTGCCGGAGATCGAGGCGATCGGCGACCGGTTCGGCGACGGCTGAGCGGTTTTGTCGGTGCTGCCCGGTAATGTCCTGGCCGTGGAAGCACCGGAACGCATTCAGGAACTCGCCGATCGCATCGTGGCGCTGCGCGACGCCTACTACCAGGGCTCCCCCTTGGTGGCCGACGCCGAGTACGACGCGGTCGAAGACGAGCTGCGCGCCCTGGTCGAGGCGAACCCGGAGCTCGCCCCGGACCCGAACCCGCTCGAGCAGGTGGGCGCGCCCGCGGTGCTGCACGCGCCGATCCGGCACTCGCGGCCGATGCTCTCCCTGGAGAAGGCGACCAAGCCCGAGCAGGTCGAGGCCTTCTTCGACCGCTTCCCCGGCCAGCCGGTCGTCGTCATGCCGAAGCTGGACGGCCTTTCGCTGGCCGTCGTCTACGAGAACGGCCGGCTGAGCCGGGCCGTCACGCGCGGGGACGGGACGACCGGCGACGACGTCACGATCCTCGCGCGCGCCCTCATCGACGGCATGCCGGACCGGCTCGACGCCCCGGGGCGCGTCGAGGTGCGCGGGGAGGCCGTCATGCTGCGGTCCACCTTCGCCGCCTACAACACCGCACACCCGGACAAGCCGCTGATCAACCCGCGCAACGCGGCCGCCGGCACGCTGCGCGCCAAGGACCCGGCCACGGTCGCCGAGCGGCGGCTCCGGTTCTTCGCCTTCGACCTCGACACCGACCCCGACAGCGCGGAGACCGACCTGGGCAGCGCGCTGCACACCCTCGGCTTCACCGCGGCCGACATGCGCCGCTGCGCCGGCGCCGCGGCCGCGCAGGCGGTGATCGCCGAGATCGAGCAGCAGCGCAACACCTTGGACTACGACCTCGACGGCGCGGTCCTGCGGCTCGCCGACCGCGACGCGTACGCCGCCGCCGGCACCCGGTCGAGCTCGCCGCGCGGCGCGCTCGCCTACAAGTTCGCCGCCGAGGAGAAGACCACCGTGCTGGCCGACGTCGTCTGGGACGTGGGCAAGACCGGCAAGATCGCCCCGGTCGCCTGGCTGGAACCCGTGTTCGTCGGCGGGACCACCGTCACCCGCGCGACGCTGGCCAACCAGGAGGTCATCAAGGCGCGCGGCATCAAGATCGGCGACACCGTGCTGGTGCGCCGCGCCGGCGACGTCATCCCGTTCGTGGCCGGTGTGCTCGACGCCTCGAAGCGCACCGGGGACGAGCGGGAGATCGTGCCGCCCAGCGCGTGCCCGTCCTGCGGGCAGCCGCTGACCGAGCAGGGCAACAGCCGCGAACTGTTCTGCACCAACGTCTCCTGCCCGGCGCAGACCGTGCGGCGGCTGATCCACTGGGCGTCGCGGGCCGCGGCCGACATCGACGCCATCGGCGGCGTCTGGATCGAGCGGCTCGCCGAGTCCGGCGACCTGGAGCACCCCTCCGACTTCTACCGGCTGACCAAGGAGCGGCTGCTGGAGTTCGACCGCATCGGGGACGTCTCGGCCACGCGCATGATCGAGTCGATCGACGGGAGCCGGGCGGTCGGGCTGCGCCGGGCGCTGATCGGGCTCGCCATCCCGATGGCGTCCGAGGGCACCGCCGCCCGCCTGTGCCGGGCCGGGTTCGGCTCGCTGGAAGCGGTCGCCGACGCGGGGGTCGACGGGCTGGTCGCCGTGGAGGACATCGGGCCGAAGGTCGCCGCTTCGCTGATCGAGCACCTCACGAGGCTGCGGCCCGAGCTCGAGCGGCTGCGGGAGCGGGGCGTGTCGCTGGACGTCCGCGAGGAGGACCTGCCGCCGGTCGTCGCGTCCGGGGCGCCCCTGGCCGGCAAGACCGTGGTGGTCACCGGTTCGATCAGCGACCCGCGCTCGGGCGAGAAGGTCCCGCGGCCGACCTTCCAGCGGCTGTGCGAGCGAGCCGGTGCGACCATTGCGTCCTCGGTCTCGGCGAGCACGGACCTGCTCATCACGGGCGCCGACGTCGGCGCCGCGAAGCTGACGAAGGCCGAGAAGCACGGCGTCGAGGTCGTCGACCAGAGCGAAATCTGGCCCCGGCTGATCGAAGCCGGAATCATCTGACGCAGCGGGGCGTGAGATGCTGCGACCGCGCAGCAGGCCCGAGGGAGAGGCGGAGCGGGTGACCACCTGGACCGATGTGATCAACTATGTCCGGACGCGGTACGAGGTCCTGGAGGACACCGACGGCTGGCTCCGGTTCCGCCTGCAGGGCCCGGACGGCCGGACGCAGCAGGTGACCGTGCACCACGTCGCGGAGCTGCACGGCGGCTCGTGGGTCGAAATCTCCTCGCCGGTCGGCTGGGCCGACAAGCTCGACCTGCGGCGCCTGCTCGACCTCGCCGGGACCTCGGCCGTCGGCGGGGCCGCGGTGGTCGACGGCGTCGCGCTGCTCAAGCACACCGTGCCGCTGGAGGACCTCAGCATCGAGCACGAGTTCGAGCGCCCGCTCAAGGCGGTCGTCGCCCGGGCGGACGCGCTCGAGCACGAACTGACCCAGTCGGACGAGTTCTAGCCGGCTACACGTGCATCGCGAGCCACAACGCCATCCAGGCGAGGCACGCGAGCGCTCCGCCGACTCCGAACGCCAGCAGCACGCGCCGCAGTCCCGCGACGATCCCGGCCCGGCCCGACACCTCGGTGATCCCTGCTTCGACCATGCCGATGTGTTGCCGCGCCCGGGGTCCGGCAAACATCGGGATCAGGATTCGCCCATCACCAGTCCCTCGATGGTGTGCTTCTGGGTGATGGGCACCAGGGTCTCGACGACCGGGCAGTGCAGGTGTGCGCGCACGGATTCCGGCAGTGACGCCCAGAACTCACGTGTCACGGCGGTGTCGTGGCGTTCGTCGTTCCCCGCGCCCGGCGCGTCGAGGCCCAGGACCAGGACCGGGCGGGACTTCGCCGAGTGGTTCGCGGTGCCGCGGTGGACGGTCAGCGCCGAGCGGATCGAGATGTCGCCCATCCGCGGGAACTTGCGCACGGCCAGCGAGCGGTAGCGCGGGTACGCCGAACGCGGCGGGAACATGCCGTGCTCGAACGCGCCGCCGTCGTCCCAGTGCGTGCCGGGCGCGATCTCGAACGGCCCCATGTCGGGCTCGGTGTCGACGGCGGTCACGTTGACGGCGAGCGAGTTGAGCCGGCGGTGGCGCGCGGTTTCCCCGGGCATCGGGAAGTCGCGGTGCCACGGCTGGTCGACCGCGCCGGCGAGCGGGACGTCGAAGCCGACCTCGACGATCCGGTAGTCCGGCCCCAGCACCGCTTCGGCGACCGCGGTGATCCACGGGTGCGCGGCCAGGTCGGCGAAGCCGCGCAGCTGCTCGGGGTGGATCTCGACGTAGAAGCGGTGGGGCCCGCGGCCGACGGCGCCACCCGGGCGGGCGCGGGCCTCGGCGAACGCCGCGTCGATGTCTTCGCCGAGCTGCCGGACCCAGTCACGGGAAAACGCTCCGGGCAGGCCGATGATGCCGTCCTCGTACAGGCGTCCGGTCAGCGTTTCGACCTCGGTGGTCTCGAGCAGTGCGGTCATTTCCGGTCCTCCGGTGGTCACGACGGCGTGGCGCCTTCAGTTTGCAACGTGGCATGCCACGTTGCAAGAGGTACGCTGCGGACGTGAACCCGAAACTGCGGGACGTGGCCGAGCACGCCGGCGTGTCGGTGCGGACGGTGTCCAACGTGGTCAACGGCTTCCGCTACGTGGCCCCGGCGACCCGGGAGCGGGTGCAGGCGAGCATCGACGAGCTGGGCTACCGGCCCAACATGGCCGCCCGCACGCTGCGCCGCGGCCGGACCGGGCTGGTCGCCCTGGTCATCCCGGAGATCGATTCGCCCTACTTCGCCGAGCTCGCCGCGCGGACCGTGCGCGTCGCCGAACGCCGGGGCTTGACCGTCCTCATCGACCAGACCGACGGCGACGCCGAACGCGAAAAGCAGCTGCTGCACGGCAACCGCAGCCAGCTCGTCGACGGCGTGCTGTTCAGCCCCTGGGCCGTCGCGCCCGCGGAGCTGACCGCCCGCACCGACACCGTCCCGCTGGTGCTGCTCGGCGAGCACGACGGCACGGCCGGCGTCGACCACGTCGCGATCGACAACGTCGCCGCCGCGCGCGAGGCGACCGGGCACCTGCTGGCCAAGGGACGCCGGCGCATCGCGGCGCTCGGCGTCCAGCCGCGGTCGCTGAACGCGACAGCCCGCCAGCGGCTCGCCGGGTACCGCGACGCGCTGGCGGACCTCCCCCGGCGGGAGGTCCCGGTCCGGCGCCTGCACCGGGCCGACGGCCACCGGGCGATGCTGGACCTGCTGAACCTGGCCGAGCCGCCCGACGCCGTCTTCTGCTTCACCGACGAACTGGCCCTCGGCGCCCTGCGCGCCGCCGCCGACCGCGGGGTGTCCGTGCCGGAAGACGTGGCGCTGGTGGGGTTCGACGACATCGAGGACGGCCGGTTCAGCGTCCCGGCCCTGACGACGGTGTCACCGGACAAGGACCGCATCGCCGAGCTCGCCCTCGACTGCCTGGCGGACGGAGCCGGGCCGCCGCGGTCGATCGTCGCGCCGCACCGGCTCGTCGTGCGCGGCTCCAGCTGACGCTCACGCGTCCCGGTTCACCACGCGCAGGATGAGCCACTGGTCGAACCACGCGCCGGCCGTGGTCACGACGAGCATGACCAGCCCCAGGATCAGGTGCGTGTAGCTGTGCAGCGGCGCGGCGCTGTCGGTGAGCTTCGTCAGGCCGAACTGGAGGCCCAGCCGCAGCACGAAGAGCACGGCGACCAGGCCGAGCGCCTGCTTGCTGCGCCACACCGCGCGCAGGTACTTGCGGCGCCGCGACAGGAGCGTGAACCACAGCGTCAGGTGCACCGCGACGAGCGCGAGCGGCAGGTACACGACCCACGGGTACCGGTCCGCGAACTGCAGGCTGAGGTCGTTGCTGGCCACCAGGAGCCCGACGAGCACGAAGTACCAGCCCGGCAGGCCTTCGATCTTCCCGGGCCGGGTCTCGGCCGCCACATCGGCCTCCCGCATCAGAAATCGGTCCATGCGCCGAGCGTGCCCGCACCGGCGGCGCGGGCGATCAGCCGGCGGTACGAGTTTTCGCCGCGGCCTCCTACCCAGGTACGAACTCCCGGCGTGCGCGGAGCGCGGCGGCGCCGGGTGCGGCACGATCGGCAGATGACCTTCGAAGGCCGCCCGGGCATCCCGTGGACCGGCCGCCGCGGCCCGCTGGTGGCCGAAGCGGTCGTCCTCGGTGTGCTGGTCGTGGTCGACATGGTCGTGGCGGCGCGGGCCGGGGCGGGCCGGGGTGAGCTGACGACCGTCGCCGTCGAGTTCGCGCCGGGCGTCGGGCCGGTCGTGGCGCTGCTGGCCGTGCTCCGCCGCCGGTTCCCCGACCACATCGCCGTGCTGGCGAGTGTCGTCTCCGGGCTTTCGCTGCTGGGCACGGCCGTCGCGGCGGCACTGGCGATCGCGGGGGCGCGGCTCCCGCCGCAGCCCGGGGCGGCCGAGTCCCTCGCGCTCGCGCTGATGGTCGGGGCGTGCTGCCACCGGCTCTCGCCGCGGGCGGCCACCGTCCAAGCGGTGCTCGGCGGCGCGGCCGCGACCCTGGCCCCGATCCTGCGCTACGGCACCGGCTCCCCCGCCGCGCTCTACGCCGCCGGGGCCGCGGTGCTGTGGGGCGGCGCGCTGGCCGGCGGGCTCGCGCTGCGCGACGCGGAGGTCCGCCACCGGGTGGACGTCCTCGAGCTCCGCTCGGCCGAACGGCTCCGGCTGGCCCGGGAGCTGCACGACCTGGTGGCCCACCAGATCACCGGCATCGTCGTGCGGGTGCAGGCCGCGCACCGCGTCGCCGAGCGCAGTGGCGGCGACACCGCGACGTTCGCCGAGCTCGAAACCGCCGGCGCGGCCGCGCTCGGGGCGATGCGCCGGCTGGTCGGCGCCCTGCGGACCGGCGAAGAAGACCTCTTCGTCCCGCCCGCCGACCTCGCCACCGCCGTCGACCGCGCGGTGCCCGACGACGACCGCATCCACCTCGACGTCAGCCCGGACCTCGCGACCTTGGCGGTCGCGCCGGAGGTGGTGACGACGGCGCACCGGCTGCTCACCGAGTCGCTGACCAACGTCCGGCGGCACGCACCCGACGCCGCCGAAGTCCGGGTGTTCGTCCACCACGAACCCCGCGGCGCGCTGCGCGTCGAGGTGGTCAACGACGGCGCCGGGCGGCCCGCCCGCCGGGGTGGCTACGGCCTGCTCGGGATGGCGGAGCGGGTGGCGGCGGTGGGCGGTACGGTGCAGGCGGGACCGGCGGACGGCCGGCGCTGGCGCGTCGTCGCGCAGCTGCCGCTCGAACCGGGCTGAGGCGAGGGGAGACCGGGTGCCGACGCGAGTGCTGATCGCCGACGACCAGGCGATGGTCCGCGCGGGGTTCCGGCTGATCCTCGAGGGCGAGCCGGACATCGAAGTCGTCGGCGAGGCCGCCGACGGCGACCAGGCGGTGCGCCTGGCCCGCGAACTGCGCCCCGACGTCACGCTGATGGACATCCGGATGCCCGGCGTCGACGGCCTGCGCGCGACGGAACTCCTGGCCGGCGCGGGCGTCCCGGACCCGCTGCACGTCGTGATGGTGACGACGTTCGGGCTCGACGAGAACGTGCACGCGGCGCTGCGGGCGGGGGCCTGCGGGTTCCTGCTCAAGGACGCCGGGCCGAACCTGCTCGTCGAAGCCGTGCACGCGGCCGCCCACGGCGAAGCGCTCGTCTCCCCCGCGATCACCACGCGGCTGCTGGCGCACTTCTCGCGCCGCGACACCCGGCGGGCCCCGGCCCCCGAAAGCCCGCTGACCCCGCGCGAACTCGACGTCGTGAAGGCCGTGGCCAGTGGTGCGACGAACGACGAGATCTGCCGGTCACTCGTGGTTTCGCTGCCCACGGTCAAAACCCACATCGGCGCGGCCAAGCGCAAGCTGGGCGCCCGCAACCGCACCGAGATCGCCATCTGGGCGTGGGAAAGCGGCCTGGTCCGCTGACCGCGGGACGCGCACGACGACCGTCCGCGCGACGACGTCGCCGAACCGCTGCCGGCGGCGCGTCGCCAGCATGACGACGACCCCGGCCAGGCCCCACGCGAAGCCGTCGACGAGCATCAGCAGATCCCGCACGACGAACGCGCCCAGCGTCGGGTGCCCGCCCTCGAGCGTCTGGACCCGCAGGCGCAGCCAGCGCATCGCCGGCGTCTGGCCGCCGTGCCGGTAGGGCCACCACACGAGGACGAAGCACAGCCCCGCGAAATCGAGGGCCAGCATCGTGTAGACGACGACTTCGAGGAACGGCAGCAGCGCCCGGCCGTGCGGGTGGAACAGCCAGACGACGGCGATGGCGAGCACCAGCATGGGCACGAAGACGAGCATCTCGTCCAGGAGGAACTGCACGACCCGGCGCCCGACGACCCCGATCCCCGTACCGGTCATGGGCCCATGATCGCGGCCCCGGCGGCCGGGCGCGCGCTGAACGCCTCATACCCCGGGCCGAGACGGGCCCCGGGAGTTCGTTCCCCGGGCTGATCACCGGAGCCCGCGGCCGGGCCAGGCTCGGGCGCACCCACTGCCGACGAAGGAGCCCCGGTGCGCATCTCCCGGACAGGACTGGCGGCCGCGACAGCCGCCCTCTTCGCGGCCGCGGTCCCCGCCGCGGCCGCCGACCCGCTCGCGCCGTACACGACGCAACAGCTCCACTGGGGTGACTGCCCGTTCAAACCCGCCGCGAACGACCAGCCCGTGCGGTGCGCGCTCGTCACGGTGCCGCGGGACTGGGCGAACCCCGCCTCCGGCACCGACTTGCGGGTGTCGATCAGCCGGGCCGCCGCGACCGGCGAACGGCGCGGCGCGCTCCTGCTCAACCCCGGCGGCCCGGGCGGTCAGGGCACGCCGCTGGCGGGCACGCTCGCCGGGCTCGAGCCGACGGTGCACGAGCTCTACGACTTCGTCGGCATGGACCCGCGCGGCACCGGCCACGCCGGCACCGACGATGCCGGCGTGGCCGGTGCCAGGTCCCCGTCGGACGGCTGCCCCAGGGTTCCCTCGACGCCCGCGACCGGTCGGCGGCGAGCGTCGCGGCCCACCAGCAGCTCCCGCGCGCCATCGCCGAAGCGTGCCAGAGCGACGCGCTCGCGCCGTACGTCACGACGTGGCAGACGGCCCACGACATGGACCTGATCCGCGCGCTGCTGGGCGACGAGAAGCTGAACTACCTCGGCTACTCCTACGGCACCTGGCTCGGCGCCAAGTACGCGTCCCTGTTCCCGGCGCACACGGGGAAGACCGTGCTCGACTCCAGCGTCGACTTCGACGGCCGGCTGCAGGCGGACTTCGAAGCGTTCCCGGTGATCGACCAGCGGCAGTTCGACGACGTCTACCTGCCGTGGCTGGCCCGGAACTTCCCCGCGCAGCTGGGCGGGACGGCCGCCGAGGTCAAGTCGAAGTGGGAGCGCGTCCGCGCCTACTACGGCGGCCACGGCGTCTCCCCCGACACCTTCGACGGCATCTTCGTCGGCAACGGCAGCGAGCTCCGGTGGCTGCTCGGCGCGCTGGTGTTCCTCCAGGGCGCGGCCGCGCTCGACGGGACGTCCGCCACGCCCCCGCCGGCGCTGGCGGACTCGATGGATGCCGCGTCCCGCAAGGCGTTCGGCGTCCCGGCCGCGGCGGTGACGCCGGATCGGGTGGCCGCGGCGGCGCCGGACTACACGCAGCGGCCCGGCACGCGGTACGCGGTCGCGTGCGGCGACCAGCCGACGCGGTCCGCCGCCTGGTACAAGCGGCTCAGCGACCGGCAGGGCCCGCGGTACCCGCTGTTCGGCTGGGCGTACGGGCTCGGTGAGACCTGCGGCTTCTGGTCCGAGGAGCCGCAGCACGAACTCCCGGACGTGCCGCCCGCCGTGGCGGCGGACATCCTGGTCGTGCAGGGCGAATTCGACCCGCAGACCGGCTACGAGGAGGCTTCGGCCGGCGCGCGCTCGGCCGGCGTCCCGCTGGTGTCGGTGGACGACTCGCCGTTCCACGGTCAGTACGCGCTGGCGGGCAACCCGTGTGTCGACGGGCTGGTGAACGTCTTCCTCACCAAGAACTCCCGGCCCGGCACCACGACCTGCCCCGGCGTGCCGCTGCCGGGTGAAGACCGGGTGTACCCGGTCGCCGGGCCGGTGCGGAGCACGCCGCCATCGGCCCGCACGAGCCTCGCGCCCGACGCGGCGGACGTGCGCACCCGGGTCCGGGACGAGGTCAGTGCCGTGAACCGCTAGCGGTCGCCGGGAAAGGCCGGTCGCTCGGCGGCCCCGACGGCAAGTCAGCGGGTACGGGACGGCCTGAGCACGATCGCGGCGACGACCGTCCACACCATCGACAGCACCCGGCCCACCGGGAGGAACGCGCTCGCGTAGGCGAAGGCCAGGGACAGCACCGAAAGCATCGCCAGACCGCCGGCGACGTACCCGAACCACCGGGCCGGTCCGGCGAACCCCCTCGCGGCTGCGAAGACGAAGATGCCCAGCGTGACGACGGTGACGACCCCTCCGGAGTAGAAGGTGCCCAGCCGCAAGGCCTGCACGGCGTCGAGCGATACCGAACCGGCGACGAGCGTCAGGGCGACGGAGAGGGCGCTCGAGACGAGCATGGCCAGCACGGAAACGACGGCGACCCCGGTCAGGGCGGGCTTGCGCGGGAGGGCCCGGGCGAAGACGGCGAAGCCGAGAACGGACACGGCCTGCAGCACGGCGGCGACGACCGCCGCGGCGGGGTTGGCGGTGTAGTAGGCCGCGACGTCGGCGGCCGGCGCGCCGGGCAGGGGCAGGCTGCGGTCGCCGAGCGCGCTGCCGGCGACCATCACCGCCAGGAAAGCGAGCAGGAAGACGGCCGCTCCGGCGATCGCCGGAGCGCGGCCGGGAGGTGCGGTGGTGGTGGACACGATGCGTGCTCCTCGGGGGACGGCGTGCGGACGGCCCGACCATCCCGCACGGGCGCCCGTGTCCGCGTCGGCGCAGAAGCGGCATCTCCGATACGTACGCCGACGTACGCCGGATTCCCGTGTCCAGCCGGGGTGACAAGCTCAGAGCGGCCGCGCGCGCTGGGTGATCTCCTCGAACAGCTCGCCCACCCGCCGGTGCATCTCGCAGCCGCCGTCGAGGCCCGTCCAGAACCGGCGCACCGCTCCGACCAGGCGGTAGCAGACGTCCACCGGGACCAGGTAGCAGCCGGTGCCGTGCTCGGTGCCGCGGAACACGATCGCCTCCACGTCCGGTTCCGCCGCGCCCAGCAGGGGGTGGGTCGCGGCCAGGTCGGTCCAGAGGTCGGGGGGCAGGACCGTTTCCGCGGCGCCCGCCGGGCCGGGCTGGAACGCCGTGACCCGGGTGCCGCGGTGCAGGACGAACGCGAAGCCCGCCGGGACGCCGAGTCCGCGCCAGTCCAGGCAGGCCACCGGGTGCGCGGGGTCCCACAGGTAGCGCTCCGGCACCGCGCGGTAGCGCGCGTCGCCGCTTTGGGTGAACAGGAGGAAGCACGCGCGGCAGGCGCACATCAGGCCGCGGCGGCCGGTGTCCACCACGTGCCCGTGGTGCGCGGCTACCGGCGTCCCGCACAGCTCACAGCGTTCGGGCCGGGCCGGGCTCCGTTCCCGCACCGCGGCGGGAACTCCACTGTGGACACTCATGACGCGCGGCCCGCCGGCGGTCCCATGCCGATCTGGTGCAGGGCGGTGACGAACTCGACGCCCTCGATCTCCGGTGCGGCATCGCGGACCGTGGCTTCTACCGTCGCCCGCGCCGCGCAGCCGCCGGTGTGCCACACCCGCACCACCGCGCCGTCGGTGCCCAGGTAGCCGGCCTCGCCGCCCATCCCCGCGAGCGCCCGCCGGACGCGCGCGGGCACGTCGAGGGGGTGCAGGTCGTGCAGGGTCAGCGGCCCCGAAACCCGCTCGTCGGCGGCGATCGCCTCGACCAGCGCCGGGTCGTCCGCGCGCAGCAGGGCGACGACCCGCGCGAGGCCCTCGCCGTGGAGATCCGTCAGCAGCCGGACGATTTCTTCGGTGCGCCAACGGTTTTCCCCGGCCAGCAGCGCGCCCAGAAGCGTTTCGAGGTCGGGCGTCACCGCTCCCCCGCCGTCCGGATCTCGCGCAGGATGCGGATCGCGGATCCGGACACGCTGCTCGTCGCCCCGGGGACACCGGCGCCGGCCGGGTCCTCCATGAACGGCATGAACTTGTCCGGGAACCCGGGCATGGTGCAGCCGATGCAGATCCCGCCGACGTTCGGGCAGCCGCCGACGCCGTTGATCCAGCCGCGCTTGGGCACGTTGCACTTGACCACCTGGCCCCAGCACCCCAGCTTCACCAGGCACCGCGGCGATCCGTGCCGGTCGGCGAACTCGTCCTGCTCGTAGTACCCGGCGCGGTCGCAGCCCTCGTGGACGGTGTTGCCGAACAGCCACTTCGGCCGCAGCGCCTCGTCGACGTCGATCTCCGGTGCCCGCCCGGACGCCTGGAACAGCAGGTGCAGGATGGTTTCGGAGAGGTTGTCGGGCTGGACCGGGCACCCGGGCACGCAGACGATCGGCAGCCCGGTCCGCGACCGCCAGTCGCGGCCGAGGTATTCGGGCACGCCCATGGCGCCGGTCGGGTTGCCCGCCATCGCGTGCACACCGCCGTAGCTGGCGCAGGTGCCGACGGCCAGGACCGCCATCGCCTTCGGGGCCAGCCGGTCGAGCCACTCCGCCGCCGTGACGGGCTGGCCCGTTCCGGGATCGGTGCCGAACCCCGACCAGTAGCCTTCGGCCTTGTTCGTCTCGTCGGCGATCGAGCCTTCGACGATCAGGATGAACGGGTCGAGTTCCCCGCGGTGCGCGCGGTGCCACCATTCGATGAAGCTGTCGGAGCCGCCGTCGGGGCCGCTGTGGAAATCGAGGAACGGCCAGTGCATGGCGATCTCCGGAAGGCCGGGAAGGCCGCCGAGAACGATCTCTTCGATACTCGGCTGGGTGGCCGCGGTGAGGGCCACGGATTCCCCGTCACAGCTCAGCCCGCCATTCATCCAGAGAATGTGGACGACCGGGGGCGGATTGCCGTCGCCGGCTTCGGTGGCGCTGACCATCGTCGACCCCTTCCTCGCGGGCGCGCGAGGAAGCCCACCGTAGCCCCGTCGGCCAGGCGCGGCAAGGGCACCGGACCTGCGGCGGGGACACATGTGATCGCCCGGCGGCCACCCCCGCCGCACCTTTTCCCGACTACACTGAAAATCCCAGCGAAAGGGGCAATGATCGTCATGGAATCGGCGGGCCGCACGCAGGGGGAGTCGATCGAGGTCGTCCCGGTCGAAATCGTCACGAAGATCTTTCCGGCGCGGCCGTCCGCCGTTCCGGGAATCCGGGAATTCGTCCAGGACTGCCTCGACGGCTCGCCGCTCGGGGAGGCCGAGGAGCGCGAGGTGGGCAACACGATCCTGCGCGCCCTGCTGACCGCGGCCGGACCGGCCGGCGTGCTCGAGGTCTCCTGCCGGAAGTACCCCCAGCGCGTCGAGTTCGACGTGCTGCCCTCCCGGATCCCGCAGCCGGGCCCGGTCGTCCCGCCGCCGGCCGCGGCCGCCAGCTTCGCGGAGTGGCTGGCGGAAGCGTTGCGCGGCAAGGGGATCACGAAGGAGACCGCGGCCGTGCAGCTGGGAGTGTCCGCGAAGACGCTGGGCCGGTGGCTGAGCGGCCAGACCGAGCCCCGGCTGCGCGACCTGCGCCGGATCGAGGACCGGTTCGGGGACGTGCGGCTGCGGTGAGGGACACAAGTGTCCTCAGCCGGCGGCGGGCATCGCCAGCTCGATGGTGCAGCCCGCCGCGTCGGAGCTGATGTCGAGCCACTCGCAGAGCTGGTCGGACATCCAGAGGCTGGTCCCCGGCCCGTAGAAGGCGGGGCCCGCGACCGGCCGGTCGCTGTGCAGCGTGCACACGATCCGGCCGGCCGCAGGCCGCACCCAGACGGCCGCCCGGTCGATGCCGCGCTCGAGCAGGTAGGCGATCGCCTCGCCGACGGCGACACCGAACAGCGTCGCGGCGTTCTCGGACCGAAGCAGAGCGCTCGCCCTGTCGAGCACGTGCCGCCGGACGGCGACCAGGTCCCCCTCGAAGCGGAAGAGGTCGGCGGCCAGGCCCGGCTGCTGGTCCGCGCCGGCCCCGCCGACGTCCTCGGGCGCGGCGAACTGCGCGGACGGCCGGACCTGCCCGTCGACGAGGCACTCGGGGTGCGTGCGGCGGGCGTCGGCGACCACGGTCGCGTCGACGGTCCTGGTGTCGTACGGGCAGATCATCCAGATCCGGGTGCCGGCCAGGACCACGTTGAACCCCGCCTCGGTGCGCTGCCACGTCGCTTCGTCGCGCGGCACGCCGGACCGCGCGGGCTCGGCGAGGATGCGCACGGTGCCGGTCGGCGTGGTGTCCCGGTGCCGGGTCCAGTACCGGTGCAGGGCCCCGGCCAGCTTCGCCGGCGCCCGGCCGAAGTAGGCCGATTCGGCGACCGCGATCCGGCCGGCTTCGGCGCCCATCACCGCGTGCAGCAGCTCGAGGTTGGCCGCCGTCGTGGTGACCAGGACCGGCTCGCCGCGGCGCAACCCGTCCTGGGCGAACGGCACGGCCATCGCGAGGAACTCGATGTCGCTCCCGTAGAGGCACCCTTGGTGGCGGAAGCCGGCCTCCCGCGGGCTGCCCGGGGTCGTCATGCGTACCGAGCCCGCTCAGGCCGTGCTTCGTCGCTCTTCATATCGATCGCCTTTCCCCGGGAAGCCCCTCGGATCGCTGGGAGCGTACTCGCCGGCGCCGATTCGGCCCGTGTCCGGGGAATTGATTACACTCGTTCAGAGCAATTGCGATCAATCACCGCCACCCGGGGACACCATTGACATTCCGGCTGGGCAGAGCGCCGGACACTTCTGTCCACGCTACTTCGGAGAAATTCCGACGACCAGGTGTTCGAAACCATTTCGGCCGGGTCAGGGGGAAACTTCCGTCTCCAGTCCCAGGATCCGGGTGGTGCGACGGCGGCGGAGCCAGCCGTGGGCCGAGGAGCCGTCCGGCAGCTCGTCGAGGAACGCCTTGCGCTGCGCCGACGTCATCGAGCGCCAGCGCACCGCCAGCACCGGCCGGACCGGCGGGATGAAGGCGCGCACCCGCTCGTGCGCGCCGGCCACGCGGATGTCGTACTCCCGGTCCGGCCGGTACGACAGCTCGAGGTCGATCAGGGGCTCCGCGCCGCCGGCCCGGTGCCGGCACCGCGAGAGGATCCGGGCGAGCTCGTCGATCGCGAGCTGCACGAGGCAGGGCATCTGGTCCTGCCAGCGGCCGAGGCGCGGGGCGTGCACCGCCGCCGCGGTCGCCTCGTCCGCCAGCACGATCAGCGCGCGGACCGCGGTGCCGGCCAGCTCGACGCGGATCCGCCGCCGGTCCGCGTCGACGGCGAACCGCAGCACGCGGCCGGCCACGACGGTTCCCGAGCGCAGCCCGACCCACTCCTCGACGGCGTCGGGCGAAGGGCAGGACGACACGAAGGTGAACGCCAGTTCGTCGCCGGCGAGGTGCATCGCCACCGGGAACAACGAACCGAGGTCGTGCATGAACGCCGAGCCGATGACGAGTGCGGCCCGCGAGCCGCCTCCGGTCATCGCCTCCTCCCTCCCGTGCGCTACACCTGCAGATCGGCTTCGATGCGTTTGAGGTAGTGCCGCGCCAGCGCCAGGTTCGCCCGTTCGCGGTCCAGCACCAGGTAGAGGAACAGCGAGTTCCGGTTCGTGTTCAGCAGCCGGATCAGGTGGTACTGGCGGTGCAGCGTGATCAGGATGTCCTCGATGCTGTCGTTCAGCGCGAGCGAGGACATCACCCGCATCTTCGACCGCACGACCTCCGTGTTGCCGGCCGCCGCGACCTCCAGGTCCAGCCATTCGCCGCCCCCGCTGGTGCCGAGCGACATCCCGCTGTCGTAGTCGACCAGGGCGACCCCGACGGCACCGGTGATGGACATTGCTTCCTTGAGCGCCGTGTCGATGTTCATCATCATGCTGCTTTCCTTCCGTTGAACGGCAACGTTGCGCTACGCGGCCAGGATCGCGCCGATCCGTTCGATCACCGGCCGGGCCTCGAACAGGAGGCGCCCGACATTGAGCCCCTTGTCCCCGAGGACGACCATCAACGCCAGCCGTCCGACGGCGTACACGGCCATGTAGCCGTCGCTGCCGAACACCACGGTCTGGCTCAGCGTGCCCTTCCCGGTCATTTCCGCCGCCTGGCGCGCGATCCCGAGGTCGGCCGCGGCGAGCGCGGAGATCTTGGCCGGGTCGATGTAGTCGTCCGCGTCGGCGATGATCGGGATCCCGTCGACGGCGGCCAGCACCGAGCCGGTCACTCCGGCAACGGTTTCCCGCAGGTCGCGCAGCTCGGCGGCCAGTGCTTCGAAGTCCAAGACTCTTTTCTTTCTGCTTCACGCCGAATGCGCGCAGGGAAAATCGCACAAGCGCACAGCTGGTGAATTCAATCAACCGTTCGGGTAGCTCTCGCCGCGGAACCCTACCGCCATCATTACTGGCCGCCAATCAACCCCGGCACACTCAGTCGAGTATTACACGATCGGGTGAAACACTCTTAGTTTCTGAAACGGGACACCATTTGCCCCCGCTGCCCGTTGTCCATTGATCACCGTCGCATGATTCTTTTCTGTTTCAAGATCTCAGAACGCCGCCGGCGGGCCCGTGAACTGCCCGGATGACGACCGCCGCACGACGGCTTCCGGCGGCGCCGCTGCCCGCGGGACGGTGGCGGCGCGTCCGGTCCCGGGCGGGAAGATCGTCCGTGTGCCGGCGCGGGCTCCGGGTCGGCCGACCTCCGTACCGCGTCTCCGTAGTTGCCCCGACGCGCCCGGCGGCCGCGGCGGCGATCGTGGGCCGCATGACGAAACAGCTTGTGGTGACCGAGCGGCGCCGGCTCACGGCGGTCCGTGCGGCTCGGTTGTTCGACGGTGTGGGCGCGGCCGCGGTGCCGGACCCGCTGGTGGTGCTCGACGGCGCCACGATCCTGGGCGTCGAGTCCGGCGGGACCGCGCCGGACGGCGCCGACGTCGTGGACCTGGCCGGCACGACGCTGCTGCCCGGCCTGGTCGACACGCACGTCCACCTGGCCTTCGACGCCAGTTCCGACCCGGTCGCCCGGCTCGCCGCGCGCGACGACGACCAGGCCCTGGCCGCGATGGCCGAGGCCGGGAGCGCGTCGCTGCGCGCGGGCGTCACGACCGTGCGGGACCTCGGCGACCGCGGCTACCTCTCCCTGGCCCTGCGCGAGCGGGCCGACCAGCCGACGGTCGTCGCCGCCGGGCCGCCGATCACCAGCCCCGGCGGGCACTGCCACTTCCTCGGCGGGGTCGCGGAGGCGAGCGAGGCCGGGGTGCGGCGGGCGGTGCGCGAGCACGTCGACCGCGGGACCGACGTCATCAAGATCATGGCCAGCGGCGGGACGATGACGCCGGGCACGCGCCAGGAAGACGCGCAGTTCGACCGGGCCGTCCTGCGGGCCGCCGTCGACGAGGCGCACCGCCACGGGCTGCCGGTGACCGCCCACGCGCACGGCACCCCGGCCATCGCCGACGCCCTCGCGGCGGGCGTGGACGGCATGGAACACGTGTCGTTCTGGACCGCCACCGGCGTCGACCACGACGAGGAGCTGCTGCGCGCCCTCGTGGACCGGGGCGTGGCGGTCGGCGCGACCGTCGGCATGGTGCCGGTCGAGGGCCTGGCCCCGCCCGAGGAGATCGCCCGGCGGCTGCCGGGAGTCGCCGCGAACTACCGGCGGCTGCACCGGCTCGGGGCGCGCGTGGTCGCGGGGACCGACGCCGGCATCGCGCCGGTGAAACCGCACGGCGTGCTGCCGTGGGCGCCGCTGATGCTGCGCCAGCTCGGCCTTTCGCCGGCCGAGACGCTGCGGGCGATCACCTCGGTCGCGGCGGGCGTGTGCGGGCTCGCGCACCGCAAGGGCCGCGTCGCGCCGGGCTTCGACGCCGACCTGCTGGCCGTCGACGGTGATCCGCTGGCCGACCCGCGCGCGCTGCGCCGGGTCCGGGCCGTGTGCGCGCGGGGGACGTGGATCGCATGAGGACGTTCCTGAGGGCACTCGTCGCGGGACTGGCCCGGGCCGCGTGGTTCCCGGCGCCGGTGTGGCCGCGGTTCCGGTGGCCCGGAGAACCACGCTGAGCGGGCCCGGGCGCCGTATCGTACTGGCGCATGGAGCTCGGTCGGGGGTTCGTCGGCCGGACCGGCGAGCTGGACCTGCTGCGCGCCGGTCTCGAGGGGGCGCGGGCCGGGCGCGGCCGTCTGGTGCTCGTCGTCGGGGAGCCGGGCATCGGCAAGACGAGCCTGGCCCGCGAGCTGGCCCGGCACGCCGAGGGGGCGGGCGTGCCGGCCGGCTGGGGCCGCGCGAGCGACGACGAAGGCAGCCCGCCGTACTGGGTCTTCCGGCAGCTGGCCCGCTCGCTCGGGCGGCCGTTCCCGATCGACGGCGCCGGCGGCTCGGCCGAGGCGCGGTTCGCCGCCTTCGAAGCCTTCGCCGACGCCCTGCGCGAGGCGGCCACCCCGCACGGCCTGCTCGCGGTGCTGGACGACCTGCAGTGGGCCGACGCGGCTTCCCTCGCGTTGCTGGTGCACCTCGCCCGCGACCTCGACCGCGCGCCGGTCATGCTCGTGGTGACCTACCGCGACACCGAAACCACCGGCCGGGAGGCGCTCACCACGGCGCTGGCGGCGCTGGCCCGCGAGCCGGTCCTGACCCGGATCCGGCTGGCCGGCCTCACCGAGGCCGAGGTCGTCGAGCAGCTGGGGCACGCCGACGTCTCCCCCGCCGTCGCGGCACTGGTGAGCCGCCGGTCGGGGGGCAACCCGTTCTTCGTGGCGGAACTGGCCCGGCTGGCCCGCACCGACGGGGACGCGCTGCCGGACGGCGTGGTCGACACCGTCCGGGCGCGCCTGGCCCGGCTGAGCGAGCCGTGCCGCCGGCTCGTCGCGACCGCCGCCGTGCTCGGCCGCGACCTCGACCCCGCCGCCCTGGCCGAAGTCACCGGCCGGGCGACGGCCGACGTCCTCACCGATCTCGACGAGGCCGCCGACGCCGGCATCGTCACCGCGCACAGCTTCAAGCACGACCTCATCCGCGAATCCGCGGCGACCGGCCTGCCGACGGCGGCTCGGCTGACGGCGCACGCCCGGCTGGCGGCGTGGCTCGGGGACCGGGACCCGGCCCGGGTCTCCGAGATCGCCCACCACTGGCTGGAGTCGCTGCCCGTCGGTGACGCGGCGCGGGCCGCGGAGTGGGCCGAGCGCGCCGGCGACCAGGCCCTGGCCCAGCTCGCCTGGGAACGCGCGGCGGTCCTCTACCGGCGCGCGCTCGAAGCCGCCCCGGCGTCCGCCGCCTGCCGGGCCCGGCTGCGGCGGCAGGAGGGCATCGCGCACCTGCGCGGCGGGGAGATCGAGCGGGGTTCCCGGATCCTCGAACTCGCCGCCGAGGCGGCCCGGGAAGCCGGTGACCCCGCCCTGCTCGGCGAAACGGCCCTGGCGATGGAAGGCCTGTCCGACCCGTGGGGCAGCTTCAGCGGCGCCAAGATCGCCGGCGAAGCCCTCGCCGGACTGCCCGCCGGCCACGATCCGCTGCGGGCCCGGCTGCTCGCCCTGCACGCGGGGGAAGCCGGGTTCCTCGGCAGCGATGAGGCCGAGACGGCGTCCGCCGAGGCGCTGACGATCGCCGACCGGCTCGGCGACCCGGTCGTGCTGCGGTCGGCGTTGCGCGCCCGGCAGATGGTGCGGTCGGCCCCCGGCGGCGTTCAGGAGCGGCTGGCCCTCGCCCACCGGATGATCGCCCTCGGCGAGGACAACGGCGACGCCGACGCGGCGCAGTGGGGCCGGTTGTGGCGGTTCGACGCGCTCCTCATGCTCGGCCGGTTCGGCGAAGCCGAGCACGAGCTGACCGCGATCCGGCAGCTGGCCGACCGGCTGCGGCGGCCGCTCGCGCGCTGGCACCACCTGCGCAGCCTCGCCACGATCGCGGTCGCCCGCGGCCGGTTCGACGAAGCCGTCGAGGCCCTGCAGCAGAGTTTCGCGATCGTCGCCGACCGGGCGCACATGTCCCTGCAGGGCGTGCCGATCACCGTGCTGGCCGCCATCGCCGGGCTCACCGGCCGGGCCGACCTGGTGACCCCGGCGATGGAGCGCATCTTCGCCGAGAACGCGCCGCCGTTCGTCACGCTGCTGCACGCCGCGTGGACGCTGCAGCTGGGCGACCGCGCCGGAGCGGGCGAGCTCTACCGCCGGGCGGCCGCACCCGACCCGGTTCCGGTGCCGGCCATCCTGCCCGTGGCCGCGGTGACCGTCGAGGTCGGCGCGGAGTTCGGGCCGCCCGACGCCGTCGAGCGGGCGGCCGCGATCCTGCGTCCGCACGCGTCGTTGTTCGTCACCGGCGGCGCCGGATCGATCCTCGTCACGGGTTCGGCGCACCGGTACCTCGGGCTCGCGGCGGCGGCTCTCGGCCGGCTCGACGAGGCGGTCCGGGAGTTCCGGCTCGCGATCGCGGCCAACGACGAAGCCGGGACCCCGCCCTACGCGGCGCTGGCCCGCTTCGAACTGGCGAAGGTCCTGGCGCGGCGAGCGCGTCCGGGTGACGTCGCGGAAGCACTGGGCCTGGCGGCGTCGGTGTCCGCGACGGCCACGCGGCTCGGGATGTCCGTGCTGCGACGCGACACCGACGCCTTCGCCGCCACCCTGCGCGGCGACACCCCGGGCCCGCTGACCCGGCGTGAACGGGAGGTCGCCACCCACGTGGCCGACGGCCTGACGAACAGGCAGATCGCCGCGCTGCTGCACATTTCCGAGCGGACGGCGGAAAGCCACGTGCAGCACATCCTGACCAAGCTGGGGTTCACGAACCGCGCGCAGATCGCGACCTGGCGGACCGCGAACCCCGAGCGCGGGACGACCTGACCGCCGCCAGGGTGCGAACCATGACGTTGCCGAGCAGCCCGGTCCTGGTCCGCACGTGGTTCGGCGACGACGGCGCCTGGGCCGCCCTCGCGGCGGAAGTCGCGACTCCCAGCGAAGACGGTTTCCTCGCCCACCTCACGCTGGTCGACGACCCGGCGTTCGAAGGCCTGACGCCGGAAGCGCTGCGGGGCAAGCAGACCGCGGGCCCGGCCGTCTCCTTCCTCGCGGACGAGACGACCTTGACCGGCACCGAGCACCCCGTCCTCGCGGTCCAGGTCCTCCCCCGCCAGGACGGCGCGCCCTTCCGGGTGCTGCCCGCGCATCTGTGGAGCGTGGAGAACAACATCAACCTGGCCAACATGGACTGGGCCGACTTCACCGGCTCGACGGGCGAGGACGGCGTCTTCCGCGGCTTCTGAACGCTCAGAACACCGAGCGCAGCAGGTCCGCCACGTCCGCTTCCGACGGCAGCCGCGGGGCGTTCTTCGTGACCGCGTCGGCCACCGCGGCCGCCGCGATCGACGGGATGTCCTCGGTGGTGACGCCGAGGTCGCGCAGCGGGCGCTTGATCTCGATCGCCCCCGAGATTTCGCGGACCGCCTCGATCGCCGCGGCCGCCCAGTCCGGGGACGGCGGGACGCGCAACGCCCGCGCCGCCGTTTCGTAGGCCGGGTCCGCCGCCGGGGTGCTGAACGCCATCACCTCTTCCAGGACCGCCGCCAGCGCGACGCCGTGCGGGGTGCCCGTGTGCGCGGTCAGCGCGTGGCCGATGCCGTGGACCAGGCCGAGTCCCGACAGCGTCAGCGCGTGCCCGGCCAGGTGCGCGCCGAGCATGAGCCCCGACCGGGCAGCCAGGTCGCCGCCGTCGCGGTAGGCCACCGGGAGCCAGCGGCCGACCAGGGTCACCGCCTGCGTGGCGTAGGCCGCCGAGAACGGGGTCGATCCGCGTGAGGCCAGCGACTCGATGCCGTGGACCAGCGCGTCCAGGCCGGTGGCGGCGGTGACCCGGGCGGGCAGGCCGAGCGTCAGTTCCGGGTCCAGCACGGCGATCCGCGGCTTCACCGACGAGTGTCCGATGTAGACCTTCCGGCGGGCGCACGTGTCCTCGGTGACGCCGAACCCGTTGGTCTCGGCGCCGGTGCCCGCGGTCGTGGGCACGGCGATCAGCGGCAGGCCGCCGGCCGCGTCCCACAGCCGGTCCGCGTCCGCCGCCGCGGCACCCGGGTTGCCCGCGAGCAGCGAAATGCCCTTCGCCGCGTCCAACGCGGACCCGCCGCCGAGGGCGAGCACGACCGCCGTCCCGAAGGAACGCAGCCGCGCGGCGCCGCGGTCGAGCTCGGCCGTCGAGGGGTTCGGGCCGACGTCCTCGTGCACGGTGTACTCGACGCCGGCGCGCGCGAGGATCTTCTCGACCCGGGAAACGATCCCGGTGGCCCGCAGGCCGCGGTCGGTGACCACGAACACCCGGGAGTGGCCGAGGGTTTCGACGAAGCCGGGCAGCTCGGCGACGACGCCGGGGCCGTACTCGGTGCGGCCGGTCGGCTCGACGGACAGGCGCATGCGGGTCTCCTTCAGACGACCGGAACGGTGGGCATCGGCAGGCGGAAGGTCCGGCCCGCCCACGTTTCGTACAACCGGACGGGGCTCATTTCGCCGGCGAGGTCACCGTAGGCCGCCTTCGCCCGGCGGAAGATCTGCTCGACGAGCGCGGACAGCTCGGCCGGCACCCCGACGTCGCGGCCGAGGTCGACGGCCAGGCCCAAGTCCTTGCAGGCCAGCACCATCGCGAACGAGTCGTCGTAGTCGCCGTCGACCAGGATGGACAGCACGTCCTCCTCGAGGAAGTGCGAAGCGGCCGGGCTGGCCAGCAGGGCCGAGCGCAGCACGCCGAGGTCGACGCCGGCCTTGACGCCCATCGCGAGCACCTCCGACGTCGCAACGACGTGGCAGAACCACAGGAGGTTGATCATCAGCTTGACGGTGTAGCCGTGCCCGGCCGCGCCGACGTGCAGCACCTTCTCGGGCTCGCCGAGCACCTCCAGCAGCGGCAGCGCCGCCCGGAAGTCGCCCGCGTCGCCGCCCGCGAAGATCTGCAGCGTGCCGGCCTCGGCCCCGCGCGCCATGCCGCTGACCGGGGCGTCGAGCCGCCGGACGCCGCGGGCGTCGAGCACTTCTTCGGCTACGCGCCGGGCCACCGCGGGCGTCGAAGTGGACATGTCGATCCAGAGCGCGCCGGGGGCGAGCGCTTCGGCCGCGCCGCCGCGCAGGAGGACGTCCTCGACCACGCGCGGCGTCGGCAGCATGGTGATGAGCACGTCGACGCCGTCGGCGCAGGTGGCGGGGCTGTCGACCCAGCGCGCGCCGAGCGCGAGGTGCTCGAGCGCGGCTTCGGAGCGCGCGTCGTGCACCGTGAGGTCGTGGCCGGCGAGGATCAGGTGCCGGGCCATGGGACGGCCCATGGTGCCGAGGCCGATGAAACCGATCTTCATGCTAGGTCTCCGGGAGGTTGAGCCAGGTGGTCTTGAGGGCGGTGTAGGCGTCGAGGGCGTGCAGGGACTTGTCGCGACCGGCGCCGGTCGCCTTGAAGCCGCCGAACGGGGTGATCACGTCGCTCGCGTCGAAGGTGTTGATCCACACCGTGCCGGCGCGCAACCGTTTCGCGACGCGATGGGCGGTGGTGACGTCGCGCGTCCAGACCGACGCCACCAGGCCGAAGTCGGTGTCGTTGGCCAGGCGGACGCCTTCGTCCGGCGAGCCGTCGTAGGTGAGCACCGAAAGCACCGGGCCGAAGACCTCTTCGCGCTCGATGGTCGTGCCAGGGCGGACGTCGTCGACGATGGTCGGGTCGAGGGTCAGGCCGTCGTGGGTCCCGCCGTGCACGATCGTGCCGCCCTCGGCGCGGGCGGTGTCGAGGTAGCCGAGGACGCGGTCGAGCTGGACGGCGTCGACGAGCGGACCGAGCACGGTCGCCGGGTCCAGCGGGTCGCCCGGCCGGAACGTCTCCTCGGTGATCTTGACGACCTCGGCGAGCAGCCGGTCCTTCAGCGCGGCGGGCACGATCACCCGCGAACCGGCGTTGCAGGTCTGGCCGGCGTTGTAGAAGATGCCCCACGCCACCGCGGAAGCGGCGGCGGAGAGGTCGGCTTCGGGCAGGATCAGCTGCGGCGACTTGCCGCCTGCCTCCACCGCGACCTGCTTGCCGTTGGACTCCCCGGCGTAGACCTGGAAGAGCCGCGCGACCTCGGCCGAGCCGGTGAAGGCGATCTTGTCGACCTCCGGGTGGCGCCCGAGGGCCTGGCCGACGACTTCGCCGCGGCCGGGGACGACGTTGAGCACGCCGTCCGGCAGCCCGGCTTCGCTCGCCAGCCGGGCCAGGAGCAGCGCGGCCAGCGACGTCTGTTCGGCGGGCTTGAGCACCACCGAGTTGCCGGTCGCCAGGGCCGGGCCGAGCTTCCAGGACGCGATGAGCAGGGCGTAGTTCCACGGCACGACCGCGCCGACCACGCCGAGGGGCTCGCGGGTGATCCAGGCGAGGGCGTCGCCGCCGGTCGGGGCGACCTCGTCGTAGGTCTTGTCGATCGCCTCGGCGTACCAGGCGATCGTCTCGGCCGTCTTGGCGACGTCGACGCGCTGGGACTCGCTGATCGGCTTGCCCATTTCGAGGGTGTCGAGCAGGGCGAGCTCGGCCGTGTGCGCGGTGACGGCGTCGGCCCAGCGCAGCAGGATCGCCTTGCGCTCGCGGGGTGGCAGCTCGCGCCAGCGTCCGTCCTCGAAGGACTCGCGGGCCGCGCGGACCGCCCGGTCGACGTCTTCCTCGCTGCCCGCGGGGATGCGGGCGATCTCCCGGCCGTCGCGCGGCGAGATGCTGGGGAAGGTTTCGTCCGAAGTGGACCGCACGTGCCTGCCGCCGATGAACGGCCGCGTCTCGGGGGCCAGTTTTTCCGCCGCCGCCAGCCAGTCCTGGTGGGTCAGATCCGCCACCGGTCCACCGCCTCCTCGTCCAGGTCGATGCCGAGCCCGGGCCGCTGCGGGACCTCGAGCTCGCCCGCCGCGGTGATCATCACGGGCTCGGCCAGCATGAAGTCCCGGCGCTCGGGCGTCCACCCCGGCGGATCCCACGGGAACTCGAAGTACGGGCCGCCGCCGACGCCGGCCGAGACGTGCAGGTTGGCCAGCACGCCGATGCCGTTGGTCCAGCTGTGCGGGGTGAACGCGCGGTGCTTGAGCTGCGCGAGCTCGGCCAGCGTCCGGGCGCGGTGCATGCCGACCGCGAGCACGACGTCCATCTGGTAGACGTCGAGGACGTTTTCTTCGAGGTAGCGCACCAGTTCCGGCACCGAGTGGTGCATCTCCCCCGCCGCGATCCGCACGCCGGGGTTCTCCGCGCGGAGCGTCTTGAAGCCGTCGAGGTCGTGGTACGGCAAGGGTTCTTCGACCCAGAAGACGTCCAGCTCGGCGAGCCGGCGGACCAGCTTGCGGGTCTTGGCCAGATCGGACGCGGGCGCGGTGTCGCCCGCCATCCGCCAGGACTGGTTGAGGTCGACCATGATCTCGAAGTCCGGCCCCAAGGCCTCGCGCACGGCGGCCACCGCGGCGACACCGTCGTCCACCCGGTCGCGGTCGATGCGGATCTTCATGGCGCGGAAGCCGGCCTCACGGGCCCGCAGCGCCGTCTCGACGCGCTCCTCGGGCGACTTCAGCTCGGCCGAAGAGGCGTACGCGGGCAGTGCACGGGCGGAGTTCCCGAACAGCGTCGCGACGGGCAGGCCCGCGACCTGGCCGATGATGTCCCAGAGCGCGACTTCGAGCGGCCAGAAGCAGCCGCCGTGGAAGTTGGCCGTCTCGATCGCCTTGACGTGCCGGACGATGTCGAGGGGATCTTCGCCGAGGAACAGGTGCTCGACGGCGGCGAAGCCGGCCATGGTGTCGCCGGAGCCGATGCCGGTGACGCCGTCGTCGGTGTGGACGCGCACGATCGTGGCGTCGAAGTGGCGCCGCGGGTCGGGGTCCCAGGCCGCGCGCAGCGGCGGGTCCAGCTCCAGCCGCAGGTGGTCGAGCGTGATGCCGGTGATCTTCATCGGGCCACCGCCTCCCGGGACGGCGTGTAGAAGGGGTTGGCGGCGCCCGCGCGGGCCGCTTCGAGCACGTCGGCGGCCGTGGGGACGCCTGCGACGGCGGCGCGGACCGCCCGGGCGGCGGCTTCGCGCTGGTTGGCGAAGGCCTCGTCGAGGTCGTCGACCTCGGGGTTCACCCAGATGGCGGCGATGAGCAGCAGGGCGCCGGTCTCGTCGGCGGGGATGTCCCCGGCCTCGACGGCGTCGACGACGCCCTGCGCGAGCCCGGCCTGCGCGGCACCCCAGGTGGCGCGGCGGTGCAGGTCCGTCTCGGCGGCGGCCTTGGGCACGAACAGCGTCGGCGGCTGGACCGGCACGGACGGGCGCAGCACGGTCACGAAGGGCACGTGACCGGCGCTGGGGGTGGCGAGGGCGGTGGCCCACGCGGCTTCCACCGGTCCGCCCCGGCGGCCCAGCACGACGTTCGTGTGGGCGGCGTTGGCGCCCTCGCCGACGAAGGCCTCGCCGATGAGCGCGGTGGACGCGAAAGTCATGGGTGCTCCAGGTCGATGGGGTGGGCGGCGGGATCGACGGTAAGAGCGCCCGGAAACGGCGGGCAAGGCCCGGCGGGACATCGCAACGCGGGTTGCGCTGGCGCCAACCCCGGCCTTGGCCGGTGGTCACCTCGCCGGCGGACCACAGAGGTACCTTTCCCGGCATGGACGACACCCGGCACCAGGGGCACGGCCTGCGCCGCGACCTGGACCTCCTCGAGGCGCTCGCCTCGCCCGAGGCGCAGCGCGCCGGAGAGCTGGGCGTCGTCCGCCTCGCGCAGCTCACGGGGCGGGAGAAGAGCCAGGTGTCGCGGGCGCTCAAGGCACTCGCCGAGGAGGGCATCGTCGAACGGGACCCGGACACGCTCGGCTACCGGCTCGGGTGGCGGCTGTTCTCGCTGGTCGCCCGGACGGTCGAGGACCGGCTCGTGCGCGCGGCCGAGCCCGTGATGCGGGAGCTGTCGGCCGAGCTCGAAGAGACCAACCACCTGTGCGTGCTGCGCGACCAGGAGGTGCTGACGCTGCTCTCGGTGTCCGGGCACTCCTTCCGGGTGCACGGCTGGGAAGGCCGCGGCGTGCCGGCGTACTGCACGTCGGCGGGGCGCGTGCTGCTCCTCGACGCCACGCCCGACGACCTGTACGTCCGCTTCCCCGCACTGGCCGCCGACCACCCACTGTCCGAAGTGCACACTCTGCCCGAGCTGTGGGCGAAGATCCAGCAGGCCCGCCGCGACGGCTACGCCCGGGTCCGCGAGGAGTTCGAGGCCGGCCTGGTCGGCGTTTCCGCGCCGATCCGGGACTTCCGCGGCCGGGTCGTCGCCGCGCTGAACGTCTCGGCGCCCGCCGGACGGCTCGGCGAGGGCCTCGACGCCGCGGGCCTCGTCACGGCGAAGGCCGCCGCGCGGGTCTCCGCGCACCTCGGCTGGGAGGCGCGCCCGAAACCGCCGCCCACCGCCCGGCTGACCTGAGTGGCCCGCCGCGCGGCGCACAGGCTGTCGTGAGTGTTCAGAGCGGTGGGAGCCGCCCCTGAACACTCACGACGCCTTGCGCGGGCACTCGGTCCGGACGCCCGGTTCCGGACCGGCGGGGCCCGGACTCGGCCCCGCCGCCCGCGGACCGGGCCGCCTGTGCGGGTCAGGCGGCCCGGTGCTCGAGGAACACCGGCGCCGGGGTCCGGTGGGCGACCGTGAGGTGCCCGCTGACGACCTGGGCGAGCAGGATCGCCAGCACCAGGAGCAGCGGCACCTGCCACGATCCGGTCCGGGTGTAGAGCCAGCCGCAGGCCAGCACGCCGAACCCGGCCATCAGGTAGCCCGCGCCCTGGACCACCGCGGACAACGCGGGCGAGCCGTTCTTGCTGCGCAACGAGATCGTGGTCAGGGCGAACGCGAGCGACCCCATGCCCAGGCCGGTGGCCCCGGCCCACACCCAGGGCGCGGCCGCGGGGGCGGCGAGCAGGCCGGTGATGCCGACGACGTTGGGCACGGCCAGCGCGACCACCAGCAGCGTCTGGTTCTCCCACTTCCGCGTCCAGCCCGGGACCAGCCACATCATCGGCAGGCCCAGTGCCATCGACAGGGCCAGGCACGCACCCGCGGTCGCCGGCGAAACGCCCGCCTCGCGCAGGATGCCGGGGAGCCGGCCCATGACCAGGAACGTCACCGTCGAAACCAGCCCGAAGTAGATCGTCAAGGCGTAGGGGCGCACGGCTTCCGTCGCCGCCCGCGGCGACCGGAAGTCACCGGGGGTGTGCCGCCACAGCTGGTGGGCCGCCACGGCCGCGACCGCCCAGACGCCCAGGCCGATCCGCCACGACGACGAGGTCACCGCCGCCGGGGTCAGCAGCGCGCCGACCGTGCTGCCCAGGCCGAGCCCGAGCGGGTAGGCGGCGGACCCGCCGGCCAGCAGCGGCAGCATCGTGCCGAGCACGGCGAGCGACAGGCACGCCAGCGCCGTCCCGACCAGCAGCAGCGCCGAGCCGCCGAGCACCCGCCCGGCCAGCGAGGACGCCAGCCCGATCAGGGACACGGTGACGGTCCGGTGCGAACCGACACGGCCGCACAGCCACGGCGCCGCCCAGCCGCCGAGACCGATCGCCCACAACGGCAGCGCGACCAGCACCGCGGCGGTCAGCCCCCCGACGACGGAGACGTCCGGCAGGGCGGCACCCAGGCTCGTCACCGCCGGCCTCAGGTTGAGCGCCAGCGCGAACACCACGAGCGTGGAAATGGCGGTACTGCGGGACATGGCTCCTCCTCGCGACGAGGGTCCGGAGCTCCGGGCTCCGGGGAGCAATGCTCCGCAACACACGTACGTCAGACATCCGTCAGCTGACGTATACGCGAAGTTAACCTGCTGTCCATGCAGGTGCGAGTGCACGTGCGGAAGCGCTTACATCCCTTGTGGACGGTCAGCGCGTGGTGTGCGCACCCCCGTTGACGTGCAGCGTTTGCCCGGTGATGTGCCGTGCCCCCGCGGAAGCCAGGAAGTGCGTCGTCTCGGCGACGTCACGCGGGTGCCCGGCGCGCCCGTTGTGCGTCCTCGCGATGAGCGCCGCCCGCCGCTGCTCGGTGAGCCTCCCGCGGAAGAACTCCGTCTCGGCGATGTAGCCGGGTGAGATCAGGTTGGCGGTAAGCCCTTTCGGACCGACTTCCGCCGACAGGCCCGCGGTCCACGCCGCGAGCGCCGCTTTCGCCGCACCGTAGGACGATGACGCGTATTCGGCGCCGATCGACCCGACGTTGACGATCGTCCCGCCCGGGCGCAGCTTGCCGAGCACGGCGGACGTCGTCAGCACGGCGCTGAGCAGGTTGGCGTCCAGATTGGCCCGCCACGCCGAAAGCACGCCCTCGAGCCCCGGAGCCCGGTCCGCGCCGAAGTCGGTGTTGCCGCCGGCCGTGTTGACGACCACGTCGAGGTCGGCGCCCAGCTCGTCGGCCAGCCGCGCCACCTGCGCGGGATCGGTGGCGTCGCACGGGATCGGCCGGACGTCGAGCTCGCCCGCCGTGCGCGCGAGCCGGCCGGCGTCGCGGCCGGTGACGACCACCGTGTCGCCATCCTCGCGGAAGCGCGCGGCGACCGCCTTGCCCAGCCCGGTCCCACCCCCGGTGACCAGCACGATGCGACTCACAGAGAACTCCTCCTCCTGCTATGTTTAGCTCTAAACGTAGCAACGGGGAGGCCCGGGTGTCCAACGACAGCTACCCGATGGAAGCGATCCTGCGCTGGCCCGCGGCGGACATCGCGTCGTCGTGGCACCGGGAACTGCCCGGCGTGCGGACCGAGTCCATCGAGGTCATCACGCCCGCGTGGCGCATCGCGAAGCTGCTGGCCGACGACCGGCGCCGGACGCTGGCCGTGCTCGGGATCGACCCGTCGACCCTGGACCTGCTCAGCGTGATCCGGCGGGCGGGCCCGCCCTACGAGCTGACCACCCGCGAGATCACGCGCCGCACGCTGGTCACGGCGGGCGCGGTCTCGCAGCGGGTCGCCCGCGCCGAGCAGGCGGGTCTGGTCGAGCGGTCACCGTCATCGGCCTCGCGCCGCGCGGTCGCGGTCCGGCTCACCGACGCCGGGCACAGCCTGGTCGAAGCGACCGTACGCCGGCTCCTGGAGCACGAGGCGGACCTGATCGGCGGCCTCACCCGCGACGAACGCACGACCCTCACCGGGCTCCTGGCCAAGCTGGAGGCGTCGCTGCACGAGCGCACGTCCGCCTCGGGAGGGGAAGGCCGAGAACTCCGCGGGGTGTAGCGCGCCGCCCGGCGGGGTATCACTCCGGCCACATCCCGGAGGGAGCCGACATGGGACTCATCATCGGACTGCTGGTGGTCTGGGCCGTTCTCGTGGTGCTCGGCATCGCGATCAAGGGCCTCTTCTGGCTGATCATCGTGGGCGCGGTGCTGTTCGTGGCCACCGGCGCGATCGGCTTCGTCAAGCGCAAGACCCTCGGCCGGGGCTGACCCGGCGGGCGCGGTTCGTCTCGCGGGCCACCGTCCAGGCGTCCGCGACCGGGCCCAGGTGCGCGAGCTTGTCCGGGTTCAGCACCGCGCGGATCGTCTGGACGCGCCCGTCGAGGACGTCGAGCACCAGTGTGGTGACGACCTTGCCGTCGCGGTCGCGGAACAGCGCGCCCGGCTGGCCGTTGACCTCGCGGGGTTCCACGGCGCCACCGATCCGGGCGAACGGCGCGGCGAACGCGGTCAGCAGCCGGGCCACCGGCTCGGCGCCGAAAACGCCCTCGCCCCACAGTGGTGCTTTGCCGCCGCTGTCGCCGACCAGCTCGACGTCGGCGGCGAGCAGCTCGCGGAGGCCGTCGAGGTCGCCATCGCGGAAGGCGCCGAAGAACCGTTCGGCCAGCCGCGCGCGCTCTTGGCGGTCCGCCGCGAACCGGGCGCGGCCCGCGTCCATGTGCCGGCGGGCCCGGACCGCGAGCTGGCGGCACGCCGCTTCGGAGCGGCCCACCGCCGACGCGACGTCGGCGAAGCCGAAGCCGAACACCTCCCGCAGCACGAACACCGCCCGTTCGAGCGGGCTCAGCCGTTCCAGCAGCAGCAACGCCGCCATCGACACCGAGTCGGCCAGCTCGGCCGAGCGTGCCGGGTCCTCGTACGGGTCGGCCAGCAGCGGCTCGGGGAACCACTGCCCGACGTACTCCTCCCGCCGGACCCGCGCCGAGCGCAGGACGTCGATGGCGATCCGCGACACCGTGGCCGACAGGAACGCCTTCGCCGACGTGGGCCGCGACGTGGACACCTCGTAGCGCAGCCACGTCTCCTGGACCGCGTCCTCGGCCTCGCCCACGCTGCCGAGAATCCGGTAGGCGATGGAGAACAGCAGCGGGCGCAGGTCTTCGAACTCCTCGGCTTTCGTCACGTGCCCGAGACGAGACAGGCCCGCCGGTTGTGACATGTCACGGATCGGCGGGCCTGTCTCGTCTCGGGAGGCATGAACGAAACCACGACACGGATCGCACTGGTCACCGGCGCGAACAAGGGCATCGGCCGCGCGACCGCGGAGCAGCTCGCCGCACTGGGCATGACGGTGCTCGTCGGCGCGCGGGACTGGCAGCGCGGTGCGGCGGCGGCCGCGGAGATGAGCGGGGACGTGCACCCGATCGTCCTGGACGTCACCGACGCGGCCACCATCGACGAAGCGGCGAAGGAAGTCGAAGAGCGCTTCGGGCGTCTCGACGTGCTCGTCAACAACGCGGGCATCACGGGGTCCGGGCCGGTTTCGCCGGTGGACGCCCTCGACCAGGTGCCGAGCACGGTCGACCTCGCCATGGTCCGGGCGGTCTTCGAGACGAACGTCTTCGGCGTGATCGCGGTGACCAACGCCCTGCTCCCCCTGCTGCGGCGGGCACCGGCCCCGCGCATCGTCAACGTCAGCAGCGGCGCCGGTTCCCTGACGATCGCGAGCGACCCCGGCGGCCCGCTCGCCGCGCTCCCGGCGTCGGCCGCGTACTCGCCGTCCAAGAGCGCGGTGAACGCGCTGACCGTGCAGTACGCGAACGAGCTGCGCAAGGACGGCATCCTGGTCAACGCGGCCGACCCGGGCTACGTCGACACGGACATCAACAACCACACGGGATTCCTCACGACGGCCCAGGGCGCGGCGGCGGTGGTCCGGCTCGCGACCCTCGGCGCGGACGGCCCGACCGGCGGCTTCTTCTGCGCGGACGGCGCGGTGCCCTGGTAGCGGTCACCGCGGCCGGGCGCGCGCAGCGCCACCACGCCCCACACCACGGTCCCCGGTCGTGGCGGCGACGTCGAGGAAGGCTAGCCGCGGCGACGGCGGACCGGCTGGGCGCGTCGGCGGGACTTCGGCTCGTACGGGATGTCGGCGAACCGCAACGTCGCCTGCAGCGCCCGCACCGAGCGGTCCAGCCGCAGCAACGCGACCTGCGACAGCGTGAACAGTTCGTCGACGTTCCACGAGCGGCCCGCCGCGGCGAGCACGACCGTGCGCGGGACCCGGGTGATCGCGCGGCCGGGCGCCTTCGCGGCGAGCTGGGCCAGCGCCTCGGGCTCGTAGGCCAGGGCGTCGGCCGAGACGAGCGCCTGCGTGCACAGGTGGCTGGCCGCCGTCGCGCGGCCGAGCCACTTGACGTGGATGAGCTCGCCGGCGGGCCCGAGCAGGTCGCACAGCTCGAACCGCGGGTGCCGGGGCGTGGTGGCGAAATCCCGGTCCAGGCACAGGAAACCCGGCTCGCGGGCCACCTCCCGGCAGTACCGGTTCTCGTCGTCGGGCGCCCCGGTCGGGACCCACGTGACCGCGGGCCACGCGAAGCGGCGCGCCAGCATCGCGGCGACCTGCTCGCGCATCTGGCGCACGTAGGTCTCGCCGATCCGGTACCACCGCCCCTGGTGGAAGACGTACCGGACGTGGTCGATCGAGGTCTCGAACACCAGCCAACGCCCGACCGGGATCGACGCGCCGGCCTCCTCCTCGCCCGCGTCGTCGGCGCACGCGACGATCCGCCCGGCGCGCACCGCCTTCAGCCGGTCGGCGACCGGGATTTCCGCGAGGCGGTCGGTCAGGTGCCCGGCCTCCAGCCGGCCCGGCACGGCGAACGGCCCGCCGGGACCGAGGCCGCTGACGCGGAACGAGCCCGCGCGCTCGGCGTCCTGCACCGCCGTCGCGGGCCAGGCGATGCCCAGCCGGTCTTCCTCGTCGCCCGCAAGGCTTTCCGCCAGCCGGCGCTCCAGGACCGGGGCGACCCGGTCGTGGCGGTCCATCGGCCGGGTCTGGGCGACGAACCGCAGCGACGAGTGCGCGTCCGGCCCGTCGACCACCGCGCCGACGGCGTCGAGGTCGGCCAGGAACGCCGCGGGGTCCTTGGCCAGGGGCAGCCACACGGCGGTGCCGGCGCGGATGCGGTGCCGGCGCCCGGTCACCCGGCCGTAGGTGAGGTCGGCGAGGTCGGCCGTCCCGGCCAGCCGGTTGACCAGCTCGCCGTACGGTTCCAGGCGGAACGCCGAAAGGTCGCCGCCACCGGGGATCGACGTCTGCGTCGCGCGCGCGGAGGTGTCCAGGGCCGCGCTGGCGATCAGGCCGAGGTCGAACGGGTCGAGCCGCCGGATCCCGAACAGCAGGCCGAAACCCTGTTCGACGTGCTCGTCGTTGAGGGTGAGGTGGCCCGCGCCCCAGGTGACCGCGTAGGTCCACGCCGCGCGCGGGACGAGCAGCACCGCGAACGGCAGTTCGGACGACAGCGCGAGTTCGGTCCCGGTCAGGGCAGCGGCGTGCGGGAGCCACTGCGGGGCCTCGGTGCGGAACCTGCCCGCGACCAGCCGCGCTCGCGTGCCGGAGAGGTCGACCTCGGTGTCGGTGGTGACCTGCCCGTCCTTCAGCGGCACCAGCAGCTCGTCCGGGGCCGCGGTGCCGTCGAGCCGGAACAGCGACACGGGCTTGCTCGGAGCGGACGTCGAAGCCATGCGATCACCGGCCTCCCGTAAAACTGCGTCCGTTCAGGATAACGTCCGCCCGTGCCCATCCGGTTAATTCGGCTTGAACACCGAAATCTTGCCGACAGGAAGCGCTCGCGATACGCTCCTTCGCGTCCTCACCGTGACATCAAGGCTGGTCAGAAGTCCGGCAGATGATCGGGACGTGACCGGGGGAAGGCCGGTAAACGGCCACCGCAAGAATTGTTCCAGTGCACTCGTTCGGCCGCATTTACCGGCTATTCTGCGCTGTTCGGGCACCGCCGGAAGAATGGCCGCACGCACCGTGACCATCCACACCGGACAGCCGGGCCGCGGACTGGGCCGGCCGGGCGGGGGCGGTCACGGAGCGGCGGTTCGCGCTGCGCCGTGTACCCCACTAACCTGGGCTGGTCGATTCCCGTCCGGCCCGACGCTGGGGGCAGCATGGAGACAGTCCCGATGTTCGCACACGGAGACCGTCTCACCCGCCGGGACCTGGAGCTGATCACCGATGAACGCCGCCGTTACGAACTGGTGGACGGGACCCTCCTAGTGAGCCCGTCCCCGCGTCCGCTGCACCAGAGGGTGGTCGCGCGCCTGCTCGCCGCGCTCACCCCGCTTTGCCCTGCGGACTGCGAGGTTCTCCCCGCTCCACTCGACGTCGTGCTCGACGAGCACACGGTGCTCATCCCGGACGTCGTCGTCGGCCGCCGCGACACGTTCACCGACCGCGCGCTCGTCGGGGTCCCCGTCCTCGCCGTCGAAGTCGTCTCCCCGTCCAGCCGCCACATCGACCTGCACCTCAAACCGGCCCGGCTCGCCGCGGCGGGCTGCCCGTTCTACTGGGTCGTCGACCCGCGCGTGCCCAGCATGAGCTGCTTCCGGCTCGAGGGAGACGCCTACGTCCTCGACGCCGAGGGCCGGGACGACGAGCCCGTGGCGCTCACGACGCCGTACGAGCTGACCCTGCGCGCGGCGGACCTCGTCTCGCCGCACTGAACCCCGGTCAGCGGCCGTCCCACGGGCGGCCGGACAGCAGGTTCGTGATCCACCGCAGCGCGAGGTCGCACAGCGCCGCCTCGGGGCCGCGGCGGTGGGCGACGATGTCGTCGTCGCGCCACAGCATCAGGGCCGTCGCGCCGCCCGCGGTCGGGGTCAGCCCGACCACCCAGCGGCGGTTCCCGAGCGCCACGACGCGCTCGGCGGTGGTCCAGTGCCCGCGCGAGCCGGTCACCGTCCACGCCGACATCCGCGCGAGGTCCGCGACCGACCTCGCGCCGTTCTCGGGGCCACCGGGCCTCCCCGTCCGGCCGTGCATCCCGCTACCTTCGCACATCCGCCGCGTAAGTCCGGGAGATCAGAGCCGCACGTCGGGGTCTTCGGCCACCGAACGCAGGGCCGTCACGGTCGGGTGGCCCTCGGCGAGCAGCCGCGCGTCGCTCCCGGGCGGCAGTTCGCCTTCGACGACCACGGCGGTGAGGCTGATCGAGCCGTCGCCGTCGTGCCCGACGCGGCCGCGGACCGCACCGGACTCGGCCAGCCCGGCCCGGCGCGGCTCGCCGGCCTCGGCCCGGTCGGGGACGTTGAGGTTCAGCACGGTGCCGGCGGGCAAGGCGGCGAGCCGGTCGAACAGCGTCGCCGCGACCGCGACGGCGGTGTCCCAGTGCGGGTCCGGCCCGGGTTCCAGCCCGGCGTCGAGCGACACCGCGAGCGCACGCGCCCCGTGGAGCGACGCCGTCAGGGCCGCGCCGACGGTGCCCGAATGCAGTACCGCGCGGCCGATGTTCGCCCCGAGGTTCACCCCGGACAGCACCACGTCCGGGGGCTCGCCGAAGGCGCCTTGCGAGGCGGCCAGCGCGATGAGCCCGGGGTGGGCGGCCACGGCGTACGCGGGCACGTCCGGCAGGCCGCGCAGCTCCCGCCGCTCGACGGCGATCCGCCCGTCGTCCCCGGTGGCACTCAGGCCGGCGCTGGTCCCGCTGGCCTCCCCCGCCGGCGCGGCGACGGTGACGGTCCAGCCGTGCGCCACCGCACCGCGGGCCAGGGCGAGCAGGCCCGGGGACGCGATGCCGTCGTCGTTGGTGATCAGTGCCCGCACACCGGAAACGTACCCGGCTTCACCGGCCGGTGCTGCCGTCGATCAGTTCGCGGAGGATGTCGGCGTGCCCGGCGTGACGGCCGGTCTCCTCGATCATGTGCACCAGTGCCCAGCGCATCGACGGCGGCGTGCCGCCCGGGCGGGGTACCGGCTCGGTCAGGTCGGTGCAGGCGTCGATGACGGCGTTGGCCTCCTCGACCGCGGTGCGGTAGCCGGTCAGCAGGGCCGCGGCCGTCTCGTCCGGCCGCGGCCGGAACGTGCCGGGCCAGTCCTTCGGGCGCTCGCCGAGGAAGGTGAAGCGCTCGACGTGGGTCAGGTGCCGGACCAGGCCCAGCAGCGACGTGCCCGAGGGCACGCCGGGCGTCCGCGCCTGTGGTTCCGGCACGCCTTCGGCCTTCGCGGCGACGGCGGCGCGCAGCTGGTCGAGAAAGCCGCGCAGCACGTCCTTCTCGCCGGGTCCGGTCCGCGGCGGCGGGGTGTCGTTGCGACGGGGCATCGGTTCTCCTCGGCAGTCAGCGGGTGCGGCGGATCAGCAACAGGTGATCGACGACGTCGGCGGCCTGCCCGCCGGGGCCGGTGGCGTGGCGGGAAAGCGCTTCCGCCCGCTCGACCGCCCACACCGCGGGGTCGAGGTCGAGCGACCGGGCGACCTCGAACGGCGACGGAAAGTCCGCGTCCGGGTGCCACGACCACGGCGCGACCGAACCGTGGTCGACGACCAGCAGCCGTCCGCCGGGCGTCAGTGCCCCCGCGGCCTTCCGCAGGACCTGCGCGCGGGGCAGGGCGAAGGACGTGTGCAGGTAGTGCGCCGAGACGAGGTCGAAGCGGCCGGAGGGGAACGTCTCGGCCAGGTCGTGGCGCTCGGCGGAGACCCGGGCGTGGCCGGCCAGGCGGGCGATCGCCACGCCGGAGATGTCGGCCGCGGTCACGCGCCAGCCGCGGCGGGCGAGCCACAGCGCGTCACCGCCGGCCCCGCAGCCGAGGTCGAGTGCGGTGCCGGGGTCGAGGCCGGCCACGACTTCGGTGAGCCGGACGTTGGCGCGGGGTTCGGCCCGCCGGGTCGCGTGGTGGTCGTCCCAGAAGCGGGTGGCGTCTTCGGTCATGGCCCCACCCTGGCGCCGGACGTGCCGAGGTGGCACGCGTTCTTGCGGTTTCGGCAAGATGGCCGGGGTGAGCGACGACTTCGAAGACGTCCTGCACGCGGTCGGCCCCCGGCTGCGGGCCCTGCGCCGCGCCCGCGGGCTGACGCTGGCCGAGCTGGCCGGCACCACCGGCGTGTCCGAGAGCACGCTGTCCCGGCTGGAAAGCGGGCAGCGGCGCGCCGGCCTGGAACTGCTGCTCCCGCTGGCGCGCGCCTACCAGGTCCCGCTGGACGACCTCGTCGGCGCGCCCCGCACCGGCGACCCCCGCGTCCACCTGACGCCGATCCACCGCCGCGGCATGACGTTCGTGCCGCTGTCGCGCCGGCCGGGTGGCATGCAGGCGTACAAGATGATCATCCCGAGCAGCGACCGTCCCCTCGAACCGGCACACCAGACCCACGACGGCTACGAGTGGCTCTACGTCCTGCACGGGCGGCTGCGGCTGGTGCTCGGCGAGCACGACCTGGTGCTGCCCGCGGGCGAGGCCGCGGAGTTCGACACGACGCTCCCCCACTGGCTGGGCAGCGCCGACGGGAAGGCCGTCGAGCTGCTCATCCTCTTCGGACAGCAGGGCGAACGCGCCCACCTGCGGGCCCGGGCGGCGCGCGAACGGTGACCGCGGGGGTGTCCGCGCGGTGTCAGGTGCGTGTCAGGCCGGTCGGCGAACGTGGTCCCACCACACCACGGAACACGGACACCGCAAGGGGAACCGCCATGACCGCCTACACCACGCCGCGGCCGATCACCGCCACGCTGACCACCGCCGGCGCCCGGGTGCGCGTCGCCGCGAGCGACCGCCGGGACACGGTGGTGCGGGTCGAGCCCGTCGACCGCGCGAGCAAGTCGGACGTGAAGGTCGCCGAGCGCACGGAAGTCGCCTTCGCCGACGGCGAGCTGTCGATCAAGACGGCGAAGCCGGGCGCGAAGCACGGCTCGGTCGCCATCACGGTCGAGCTGCCCGCCGGTTCCCGGCTGGTCCTCGACACCGCGTGGACCGACGTGCGGACCGGCGGCCCGCTGGGTGACTGCGAGCTGAACTCGGCGTCGGGCACCGTGCGGCTCGAGCACGTCGCCGCGCTGCGCGGGCAGGTCGCCTCCGGCGAGATCACGGTCGAGCGGGTCACCGGGCCCGCCGCCATCGACGCCGGCACGGCCGCGGTCCGGATCGGCCACGCGCACGCCGACGTCGGCTTCACCGGCTCGAGCGGCCGCCTCGAGATCGACCGCGCCGACGGCGGTGTCGTCGCGAAGGCGGCGGACTGCCCGATCCGGATCGGCCGCCTGACGCGCGGTCACGCCGACCTCGCGAACGCCTCCGGTGGCATCGAGGTGGGCGTCGCCGAGGGCACCACGGTCCGGGTGGACGCCGACAGCACGAAGGGCTCGGTCCGCACCTCGCTGCCCGTCCACGACGGCACGGCGGAGCTGAAGATCCTCGCCCGCACGCGGCGCGACGACATCGTCGTCCGCCGCGCCGCCGGGTGAGCCCGGCCTCAGCCGGTCAGGATGACGTGCAGGGTCCGCGGCCCGTGCACGCCCTCCACCCGGGTCAGCTCGATGTCGCTCGTGGCGCTGGGGCCGCTGATCCAGGTCTGCGGGCGCGCCGGGTCCAGCGCCGCGACGGCGTCCGGGACGCCGGGCACGATGCGGTCTTCGCGCAGCACGCAGACGTGGACGTCCGGCACCAGGCTCAGCGCGCGGCGGCCCTGGCCGGGTCCGTGGTCGAGCACGAGGGTCCCGGTGGTCGCGATGCCGAGCGCGGCGGTGGTGACGACGGCGTCGAAGGCGTCCAGGTCTGCCGCGTCCGCGACGGCACCCTCGACCTCCACCGGAAATCCCTGCGGCACCAGCACTTTCCGGGCCGGCCCGAGGGCCGCGCGGACCGCGCCGGGCAGTTCGGCGGCCCGGCAGCGGGTCAGGGAGGCGCGGTAGTCGACGACGCGTTCGGCGAACAGCTCCACGACGTCCGGCACCGCGACCGACCGGTAGCCCCGGGGAACGGCCGCCTCGGTCCGGTCCGCGTCCCGCAAGGCATTCCGGACCCTGGCCAGGATTTCCTCCCGCGCCGTCATCGACGCCACCACGAGCGGAACGACTCCCGGGGCGGGACGGGCAGGTCCCGCGCGTTCGTCCACAGTGAACCCGGCCAGGGCAACCGGGAGAGCGTGCGGCGGCCGAGGCGGGTCAACACCCGGTTCGCGACGCCCAAGCCGCGTTCGGCGAGCCCGAGCCGGCGGGCGTCGGAGAGCAGCCACGCGGCCGTTTTCATCGCCACCGCTTCGGGTTTCGGCGGTCCGGCCCGGTGCGCGTCCACGACCTGGGCACGCAGGTGGACGAGGACCTCCGGGATGTCGATGCGCACCGGGCACGCCTCGAAGCACGCGCCGCACAGACTCGACGCGTAGGGCAGCGAATCGGTCTGCTCGTCGACGCCGACGCCCTTGAGCAGCGGGTTGAGGATCGCGCCGATCGGACCGGGGTACACCGAGCCGTACGCGTGGCCGCCGGTCCGCTCGTAGACCGGGCAGACGTTGAGGCACGCCGAACACCGGATGCAGCGCAGTGCCTGACGGCCGACCTCGTCGGCGAGCGCCCGGGTGCGGCCGTTGTCGAGCAGCACCACGTGCGTCTCGCGCGGCCCGTCCCCGGGCGCGCGGCCCGACCACGTCGAGGTGTACGGGTTCATCCGCTCCCCCGTGCTCGAGCGCGGCAGGAGCTGGAGGAAGACGTCCAGGTCGGCCCACGTCGGCACGAGCTTTTCGATCCCCACCACGGAAACGAGCACCTCGGGCAGCGTCAGGCACATGCGGCCGTTGCCCTCGGACTCGACGACCACGAGGGTGCCGCTCTCCGCGACGGCGAAGTTCGCCCCGGAGACGGCCATCTTGGCGCGCAGGAACTTCTCCCGCAGGTGCGCCCGGGCCGCGCCGGCGAGTTCGGCCGGGTCGTCGGTCAGGTCCTCGGGCGCCCCGCTCATCCGGCGGCGGAAGATCTCCCGGATTTCCGCGCGGTTGCGGTGGATGGCCGGCACCAGGATGTGGCTGGGCAGGTCGTCGCCGAGCTGCACGATCAGTTCGGCGAGGTCGGTTTCCCAGGCCGTGACGCCGTGTTCGGCCAGCGCTTCGGTGAGGCCGATCTCCTGGGTCGCCATCGACTTGACCTTGACGACCTCGTCGACGTCGTGGTCCCGCGCGATCCGGGCGACGATGTCGCAGGCTTCGCGCGCGTCGCGCGCCCAGTGGACGGTCGCGCCGCGCTCCTGGAGGGCCGCTTCGAGGGTCAGCAGGTGCTCGTCGAGACGGCGCAGGGTGTTGTCCTTGATCGCCGCGCCCGCGAGCCGCAGCTCCTCCCACTCGGCCACCTCGCCGACGACGGCCGCGCGCTTGGCGCGGATCGTGCCGGTGGCGTGGGCCAGGTTGCGGCGCAACTGGGTGTCGGCCAGGGCTTTCCGGGCCGCGGCCGGGAAAGCGGGCATGCCGACGAACGTGGCGCTCACGCGTCCTCCTCGGTCGAAGCCAGCACGTCGGCGAGGTGCAGCACGCGGACGCCGGAGCGCTGCCGCGACAGCAGCCCGCCGATGTGCAGCAGGCACGAGTTGTCGCCCGCGACGAGCACTTCCGCGCCGGTTTCCGCGACGTGCCGGGCCTTGTCGGCGCCCATCGCGGTGGATGTACCGGCGTTCTTGAGCGCGAAGGTGCCGCCGAAGCCGCAGCATTCCCCGGCGGCGGGCAGTTCGACGAGATCGAGCCCGCGGACCGCGCGCAGCAGCCGCAGCGGCCGGTCGCCGACCCCGAGCATGCGCAGGGAATGGCAGGTCGGGTGGTAGGTGACGCGGTGCGGGAAGTAGGCGTCCACATCGGTCACGCCGAGCACGTCGACGAGGAACTCGCTCAGCTCGTAGACCTTCGGGCCGGCGGCCGGGAGGTCACCGGCCCGCCGCGCGACGAGGGCGTGCTGGTGCCGCGCCGAGCCCGCGCAGGAGCCGGACGGCGTCACGACGGCGTCGTACCCGGCGAAGGCGCGGGTGAACGCGCGCACGACCGGCACGGCCTCGTCGAGGTAGCCGGTGTTGATCATCGGCTGGCCGCAGCAGGTCTGGGCGGCCGGGAAGTCGGCGTCCACGCCGAGCCGGCGCAGCAGCCGGAAGACGGCCTTGCCGGTCTCCGGGAAGAGGGCGTCGTTGATGCACGTGACCAGCACGGCGACCTTCATGCGCCCCCGCCTTTGGGTTGAAAGGTTTCACATCTTCGGTGCCCCGACGCTACTACGAGCCGTTATTTCGTTTCAACCCCACGGCCGCGAAGGGCCGCTTTGCCGAGATGTGCCGAGATGGTGCCGACCGCTCCCGCGCACGGCGGCGCCGTCGAGGGCGATCGTGCGGCAGCGGCGGGGCCTGCGCCTACGCCCGCGCACGACTAAACGTCGATGTGGGAGCCCATGATCACCGTGCGGTCGCGGGGCAGGCCGAAGTACTCCGCGGCGTCCGCGGTGATGTACGACGTCGCGATGAACAGGCGCTTGCGCCAGCTCGCCATGGTCGGTTCCGGGCCGCGCTGCAGCTCGATCTTCGACAGGAAATACGACGCTTCGTCCACGTTCAGCCGGCCCTCGGTCTCCGCCGGGTCCAGGCGCGCCAGTGCGCCCGGGACGTCCGGCGTCTCCATGTAGCCGTAGCGGGCCGTGACGAAGACGATCCCGTCGTCGCTGTGGCCCAGGTCCTCCACCGTCACGCGCTGGCCGGGCGGCACTCGCGGGACCGGCTCGGTTTCCAGGGACATGATGACGACCTGCTCGTGCCGGACGTGGTTGTGCTCGGCGTTGGCGCGCAGGGCCAGCGGCGCCGTCGCGCCGCCGCGGTTGAGGAAGACCGCCGTGCCCGGGACGCGCCGGGTCGGGGTGTCCCGGTCGGCCAGTTCGTCGATGAACTCCCGGAGCGGGCCTTCGCGGCGTTCGCGCTCGGCGGTGACGATCTGCCGGCCGCGCTGCCAGGTCGTCATGATCGTGAACGCCGTGAGGCCGATCAGCAGCGGCAGCCACGCGCCGTGCACGAGCTTGGTCAGGTTGGCCGCGACGAACAGCAGGTCCACGACCAGCAGGACGGTCGCGCCGATGCCGATCAGCCAGCGCGGCGTCCCCCACTTCTGCCGGGCGATGTAGAAGAACAGCAGGGTGGTGATGGTGATCGTGCCGGTGACCGCCATGCCGAACGCGAACGCCAGCGCCGTCGAGCTGCGGAACGCGAACACCAGCGTCAGCACCGAAACCATCAGCAGCCAGTTGATCCACGGGACGTAGATCTGGCCGCGCTCGGTCTCCGAGGTGTGCGCGATCCGCAGCCGCGGCAGGTAGCCGAGCTGGGCCGCCTGCGCCGCGACCGAGTACGCGCCCGTGATGACCGCCTGGGACGCGATCACCGTCGCGGCCGTGGCCAGCACCACCATCAGCAGCCGGCCCCAGCCCGGCACCAGCAGGAAGAACGGGCTGCTGACGTTCGCCGGGTCCTCGAGGATCAGCGCGCCCTGGCCGAGGTAGCTGAGCACGCACGCGGGCAGCACCAGCAGCAGCCAGCCGCGGGTGATCGCCCGCCGGCCGAAGTGGCCCATGTCGGCGTACAGGGCTTCGGCGCCGGTCACCGACAGCACGACCGCCGCCAGCGCGAAGAACGCGATGTCGAAGTGCCCGGTCATGAACCCGATCGCGTACGTCGGCGAGAGCGCCTTCAGGATCTCCGGGTGCCCGGCGATCCCGGCGATGCCGCACACGCCGATCACCGTGAACCAGGCGATCATGACCGGCCCGAACACCCGCCCGACCGCGGCCGTCCCGCGCCGCTGCACCAGGAACAGCCCGATGATGATGACCGCGGTGATCGGCACGACCCAGTCGCCGAGGCCGTCCGAGACGACCTTGAGGCCCTCGACCGCGGAGAGCACGGAGATCGCCGGGGTGATCATGCTGTCGCCGAAGAACAGGGCGGCGCCGAAGATCCCGAGCCCGGCCAGCGCCACCGCGGCGCGCCTGCCCCGCTGGCCGCTCCAGCGCCGCAGCAGCGTGATGAGGGCCATGATGCCGCCCTCGCCGTCGTTGTCGGCGCGCATCGCCAGCAACACGTACGTGACGGTGACGATGATCATCACCGACCAGAAGATCAGCGACACCACGCCGAACACGTTGTCCGGGGTCACCGGGACGGGGTGCGGGTCGGCGGGGTTGAAGACGGTCTGGAGCGTGTAGATCGGGCTCGTGCCGATGTCGCCGAACACCACGCCGAGCGCGCCGATCACCAGCCCCAGCCGGACGGTGTCGCGCTTGGTCGTCCCGCTCACGTGGTCCCTCTCCGCATAGGGTGCGACCCTAGTGGCCCGCACCCGCAGGACGTCGTTCCCCCACGACGGGCCGAAGGGCGTTTCCCCCGTCTTTACGAAATTTTAGCGCCGGCGCGCACGCAGGTAGCGCCGCGGATGCACGAGCCAGTACAGGTTCAGGTCGTAGCCCCACCCGAACGCCTTCGGGGTCCAGAGGCGCGGCTCGTCCGGGTTCCACACCCGGGCCCGCACGCGGTCGGCGGTCGGGCGGCGCCAGTCGTAGGGCATCCCGGCGGCGCGGCCCTGGGGTTCGATCGGCCGCTTGCGGTCTTCTTCGGATCCGGCCATGCCCGCACCATCGCACGTCCGCGCCCGGCGCGCGATCCGTGGTCAAGACGGCGTCAAGCCCACGGGATCCGCGGTCAAGGTCCCGTTGGCGGGTCTCGCCCGGCCCGGCCGCGCGGCCGCATCCTCGAAGCCATGAGTGATCTGTCCTGGGCGCTGGTCCTGATCGGCGGGTTCGTGGTGGTGACCGTGCTCCTGCACGTGACCGGCAAGTGGCTCGCGAGCCACGACGAGAACCCCGAGGCGGCCGGGCTGGAGGTCGCCCCGCCGGGCGACCGCCTGCCGTGAGCCGTTCGCACCGCGAAATCCCGGCGATCGGCCGTCTCCGCACCCGCCGGAGCGCGCTACGGTGGCCTTACACCGGCCAAGGGGACGCCGCGCGACGGGCGGGAACGGAGCTGCCGGCATGAAGGACCTCGACGGGCAGACGGTGGTGCTGGTCGGCGGCAGCGCCGGCATCGGGTTCGAGACGGCGCGGCTGGCGCGTGCCGAAGGCGCCGAGGTCGTGCTCACCGGCCGGGATCCGGCCAAGCTCGAGCGGGCGGCCGAGACGCTGGGCGCCCGCAGCACCGCCGCGTTCGACGCCGCCGACGCGCGGTCCGTCGCGCAGTTCTTCGGGACCCTGCCCGGCCCGATCGACCACGTGCTCGTCACCGCGGGCGGCCCGCGCTACGGGCCGCTGCTGGGGATGACCGCCGAGGAAGTGCGGACGGCGGTCAGCGACCACATCGTCGTCTCGCTCGAGGTCGCGCGGCACGCCGCGCCGAAGATGCGGGCCGGCGGCACGCTGCTGCTGATGGGCGGCACCGGCGGCCGGCGGATCGGGCACGGGCTCGGCATCGTCTCGGCGGCGACCGCCGCGCTGCCGCCGTTCACCGCGGCCCTCGCGCTCGAACTCGCGCCCGTGCGCGTCAACCTGATCGCCGCCGGCTTCGTCGACACGCCGCTTTCGGCGTCGCTGCTCGGCGACAAGCTCGACGAACGCCGGGCCGAGCTGCGCGCCACGCTGCCGATCGGCCGCGTGGTCGGGCCCGCCGACGTCGCCGCGCTGGCGGTCCACCTCATGACCAACACGGCGCTCACGGGTGCGACGTACGACATCGACGGCGGCCAGCAGTTCGTCTCCTGAGCGCGCCTCAGCCGAGGGCCGCGACCAGGTCGGCCACCCGGTGGTGCGCTTCGAGCGGGTGCCGCAGCCGTCCTTCCGGGTGGATCGTGTAGTGGTTGCGCCGGCCCACGCGCTCGCGTTCGACGTAGCCGCCCGCGATCAGGTCCGCGAGGATCAGCTGCACGCCGCGCTCGGTGATGCCGACGCGCTCGGCGATGTCGTGCAGCTTCCGGTCCGGGTCGGCGGCCAGGCACAGCAGGACGTGCGCGTGGTTGCTCAGGAACGTCCACGAAGCCATGCGGGCAGCCTAGCCGTCCACACTTGACAGACGAAGCGCAGTTCGTCATTCTGGAGTGGACGGAGGGGAGTACCCGCCCGGTCCGGCATCGTCAATCCGGCTGCCCTGGCGCAGACCCGGTGCCGGCGCCACCTGTCCCAGGTGGCCGGGAAGACCTCCGGTTCGCCACCGAACCGGAGGACTGTGCTGTGACCGTCCCGATCTGGGCCTGGGCCGCTGTGCTCGGCGTCATCCTGCTCATGCTCGCGGTCGACCTCGTCGCCCACCGCAAGGCCCACGTCGTCGGCGTCCGCGAGGCGCTGGCGTGGTCCGGTGTCTGGGTCGCCCTGGGCGTCGCGTTCGGCGTCGTCGTCTGGTGGGTCTGGGGCGCGGAGTTCGCGGGCCAGTACTTCGCCGGGTACGTGATCGAGAAGTCCTTGGCCGTCGACAACGTCTTCGTGTTCGCGATCATCTTCGGCTACTTCGCCGTGCCGCGGGAACACCAGCACCGCGTCCTGTTCTACGGCGTCATCGGCGCTCTCGTGTTCCGGGCGGTGTTCATCGCCGCCGGCTCCGCGCTGCTCGCGAGCTTCGCCTGGGTCCTCTACGTGTTCGGCGCTTTCCTGGTGCTGACCGGGATCCGGATGGCGCTGCACCGCTCGGAGGCGGTGGACTACGACCGGAACGTCGTCCTGCGCGTGTTCCGCAAGGTCCCGTCGACCGACGTCCACCACGGCAAGAAGTTCCTCGTCCGCGAAGCCGGCCGCTGGGTGGCGACGCCCCTGCTCGCGGTGCTGGTGCTGATCGAGGTCACCGACGTCGTCTTCGCGGTCGACTCGATCCCGGCGATCTTCGCCGTGACGCAGGAACCGTTCCTGGTGTTCACGTCGAACGCCTTCGCCATCCTCGGCCTGCGGGCGCTGTACTTCCTGCTCGCCGACCTCATGCACCGCTTCGTCCACCTCAAGCTCGGCCTGGCGCTGGTGCTGGTCTGGGTCGGCGTGAAGATGCTGCTGCTGGAGGTCTGGAAGATCCCGACGGCGCTGTCGCTGGGCGTGGTCGGCCTGATCCTCGCGACGGCCGTGGCCGCGAGCCTGCTCCGGACGCGCGCGGACGTCACGTCGCGCGCAGCACCGCCGCGCCGGTGACGAGGTCGGCCGCCAGGTCCGCCAGCGCTCGCCGGCCGGCGGCGAGCGCGTACGGCACCGTGCGCACGCTTAGGTGGTGCTCGCCCGCGAAGGCCAGGAACTCCCGCGCGTCTTCGCGGGTGTTCGCCGTGACGCTGCGGATCTGGCGTTCCTGGAACAGGTGCCTCTGGTAGTTCAGGGCGGGCACGTCGGAGAGGTGGATGCCCGCGACGGCGAGCGTGCCGCCGCGGTCGAGCGCCGCCAGCGCGGGCGGCACCAGGGCACCGGCCGGGGCGAACAGGATCGCCGAGTCCAGCGGCTCCGGCGGCGGCCCGTCCTGGGCGGACGCCGCCCCGAGGTCGAGCGCCAGCTGCCGGGCTTCGGCGCTGCGGGTGACCACGTGCACCGTCGCCCCGCGCGCGATCGCCACCTGGGCCGTCAGGTGCGCGCTGCCGCCGAAGCCGTAGATGCCGAGCCTCCCGCCCTCGGGCAGCCCGGCCCGCACGAGCGCGCGGTAGCCGATCAGCCCGGCGCACAGCAGCGGCGCGAGCTCGTCGTCGGAATAGCCGCCCGGCAACGAAAGCGCGTACGCGGCCGGGACGACGGCGTACTCGGCGTACCCGCCGTCCGCGTCCCAGCCCGTGTAGCGCGAGTCCGGGCACAGGTTTTCCCGTCCCCGCAGGCAATACCGGCACTTCCCGCACGTGGATCGCAGCCACGCGATGCCGGCCCGATCGCCCACGGCGAACCCGGTGACGTCGTCGCCCAGCGCGACCACCTCGCCGACGACCTCGTGCCCCGGCGTCACCCCGGGCCGGTGCACGGGCAGGTCGCCTTCGGTCACGTGCAGGTCCGTCCGGCACACCCCGCACACCAGGACCCGCACCAGCAGCTCGCCGGCGCCGGGCCGCGGCACGGGCACGCGCGCCCACTCGAGCGGGCCCGAAGCGATCGGCCCGGGCCGGGTGACGCGCCAAGCGTGCATTTCCGTCGCGGTCATGCGGCCAGCATCCCGCACGATCAGCCGTCGGCAAGGCGCTGGATGGTGGCGGCCAGCCAGGCCTCGAGCGCCGCGGGATCGCCGAGTTCGGCCCGCAGGACGCGGCGCCGGGTCGAGACGCCGAGCACGAAGGCGTCGATCGCGGCCGCCCGGTCGCGGGCTTCCGCGTCGTCCAGACCGCTTTCGCACAGGTACCGGTGCAGGGGTTCCAGCGAGTTCGTGTCGAGGAAGGCGGCGAGGGCCTCGGCCGCCTCGGGGCGTTCCCCGGACGCGCGTTGCAGCACCAGCAACGGGTCCTCCCCCGGCTCGCCGGTCCAGCGCCGGACGATGCTCGCCGCGAGCCGGGCGCCCAGCGCGGACCGGTCGCCGTCGAAGGAGTCCGCGACCGGGATCTCGACCCGGGCCGCGGCCAGGAAAAGCCCGTCCTTGCCGCCGAAGTAGCGCGTGATGAGGTTGGGCGACACCCCGGCCGCGTCGGCCACGCCCTTGACCGTGATCGCCGTGTACCCGTGCCGGGCGAACTGGCGTTTCGCCTGCTCCAGGATCCGCTGCCGGGTGGCCGCCGCGTCGCGCGCAATCATGTGTACGAGCATACACATGATGTGTATCGTCGTACACATGACGGACGGACTACGGGAACGACTCCGGCGGACCAGACGGGTCGCGCTCCCCTGGAGCGACGACGCGACCCGCGGCATCACCGGCACCCGCCTCGACGAGCTCCTCGACCACTGGGCCGGCGGCTACGACTGGGCCACCCACGAATGCCGGATCGGCGCGCTTCCCTGGGCGACCGTGCCGGTGGGCGGCACCGAACTACGCGTGATCCACCAGCGATCCAGGGATCCCCGGGCTCCGGTCGTCGTGCTGCTGCACGGCTGGCCGGACTCGGTGCTGCGGTTCGAGCGCGTCCTGCCGCTGCTCACGGACCTGCACGTGGTCGTGCCCGCACTGCCGGGCTTCCCGTTCGCGGCACCACTGACCGCGCCCGGCATGTCGGCCGGCCGGATCGCGGAGCTCGTCGCCGGCGCGCTCGCCGAACTCGGCTACCCGCGCTACACGCTGTCGGGCGGTGACGTGGGCGGCACCGTCGCGGAAGTCCTCGCCGGCGCCCACCCCGAGCGGGTGGTGGCCCTGCACCTGACCAACGTCGCTCCGCAGCGCGCGCTCACGGCCGACCCGGCGGCGCTCACCCCCGACGCCGCGGCCTACCTGGCCCGGTCGGCGCAGTGGTTCCGGGCAGAGGGCGGGTACATCGCCGCGCAGTCGACGCGGCCGAACACCCTCGCCGTCGCGCTCGGCGACTCCCCCGCGGGCCTCGCCGCGTGGCTCGCCGAGAAGCTCGATTCCTGGTCCGACGGACCGGCGTTCACCCCGGACGAACTGCTCACCTGGATCACCGCCTACTGGGTCAGCGGCACGATCGGCACGTCGTTCACCACCTACACCGAGCCGGTCACCCTCCCCGCCCGGATCGGCACGCCGACCGTGCTTTCCGTGTTCCCGCACGACCTCAAGCCCGAACCGCGGAGCTACGCCGAGGCGTTCCTGAACCTCCGCGACTACGTGACGCACCCGGCCGGCGGCCACTTCGCCGCCTGGGAACAACCCGAGGCCTACGCCGCCGACGTCCACCGCGCGGTCGAGCTCGGCTGAAGCCTCACAGCACCGCGAGCCGGTCCAGCAGGCGCTCGGCCTCCTTGATCTCCGCGCTGAGCGGGTGGTCTTCCCGGATGTGCGGCAGGCCGCCGTCGGCGAGGCGGAACGCTTCCCGCAGTGGCGTGTCCGGCAGCCTCGCGTCCGCCATCCGCAGGGCGCGCACCGCGCCGAGCAGCTCGCACGCCAGCACCGTCCGGTACGCGGCGGTGGCCACGACGGTGCTGCGGACCGCGTGCGTCGAGAAGCTCGCGTGGTCCTCCAGACCGCGGGAGATCACGGCCGTGCCGAGCGTGACCGGGGCGGCCGCGTGGCGCAGCGTGCCCAGGGCGTCGTGCGCGACGTACTCGAGGATCATGATGCCCGAGCTGCCCGCCGGGCCCTCGGCCAGGAACGGCGGCAGGCCGCTCAGGTCCGGCTCCACGAGGTCGCCGAGCCGCGCGGTCGACAGCTCCGCGACGTGGTGCAGCGCCGCGCGCAGCTGGTCGAACGCCAGCGCGACGTGGGCCGTCGAGAACTGGCCGTGGTGGTAGGCCTGCTCGGTCCCGACGTCGATCAGCGGGTTCTCCGCGGCGGCGTTGAGGTCGATGGCCAGCACCCGTTCGACGGCCGCCGCCGCGTCCAGTGCCGGGCCCTGCACCTGGGGAAAAGCCCGCAGCCCGAACGGATCCTGCAGCCGGCGCCCCTCCGCGACACCGGTGAGCAGGCGGCGCAGTTCCGCGGCGCACCGGACGGCGCCCGGGTGCGGCCGCGCGGCGTGGACGCGCTCCGAGTACGCCTCGGCCGAGCCGCCGAGCGCGCAGAACGTCAGCGCGGTGACGACGTGGCTCGCGGCGAGCAGCCGGCTCAGGTCGTGCCAGGCCAGCACGGCCTCGCCGAGGGTGGCGGCGTTGCTGGAGATGAACGCGAGCGCGTCGCCCGGGCTGATCGCGACCGGGTCGAGGTCGCCCGCCGCCCACGGCAGCTCGCCCGCGAGGGTCAGGGCGATCTCGGCGAGCTGGGCGAGGTCGCCGGTGCCGATGGCCCCGCGCGCGTGGACGTGCGGGAGCGCGCCGACGCGCAACGCCGTCTGCAGCACTTCCAGCAGCCGCGGGTGCACGCCGCTGCCGCCGGCGGCGAGCTGGTTGAGGCGGATCGCCATGATCGCGCGCACGGCGTCGTCGGGCAGTGGCTCGCCGGTCCCGCCCGCGTGGCTGCGCAGCAGGCGCAGGCCGTGGTGGTCGGCCGACTCCGGGTCGACGACGGTGTGCCGGTTCGCGCCGACCCCGGTCGTCCGGCCGTAGACCGCGCGCTTGGCGCCCAGCTCCACGGCCAGCTGGTAGCTCGACTCGGCCCGCTTCACCGCGTCGGGGCCGAGTTCGGTCGACGCGCTGCGCCGGGCCACGCGCACCACGTCGGCGCACCGGAGCCCGGTCCCGGTGATCTCGATGCGGTTCGTGTCGGTCATCGCCACCTCTCTTGACAAGTTTTCATTCATTCCTAAGGTGACATGAAACTGCTCATTCACACAAGGACGGAGGCCCGGGTGTCCCGGTCGCTGCACGAACTGCTCACCGCCCACCGGCTGACCCCGGCGCAGCGGCGCATCGCCAGCTACCTGACCGACCACGCGGCCGAGGCCGCGGCGCTCACCAGCGCCGAGCTCGCCGAGTACGCCCAGGTCAGCCAGCCGTCGGTCACCCGGTTCGTCGCGTTGCTCGGCTTCGACGGGTACGCCGGGTTCCGCCGCTACCTGCGCGAGGCGGCGGCCGAACCCGAACCCGAGTGCGGCGGCAACAAGTTCCAGGACGCCATCGACGCCGACGTCCGGAACCTGACGGCGCTGCGGGCGCAGCTGGCCGACGACACCCGGCTGCGGACGATCGCGGCCGGGCTGATGGACTCCGTTCCGCTCGTCGTGACCGGCTACCGCGTCTCCTCGGCGCAGGCGGCGTCCTTTGCTTACCTGGCCACGAAAATCCACCCGGACGTCCGGCTGCTGGCCGACTCCGGCAGCGTCTTCGGCGACTCCCTGCGCCACGCCCACCGGTGCGGCGCGCGGTCCCTGGTCCTGGTCGCACTCCCCCGCTACCCACGGGAGAGCCTGGCCGCCCTCGAAGACGCCCGCGCGCTGGGGCTGCGCACGCTCCTCATCACGGACCGGCCCGTCTCGGCGTTGACCCCCCGCGCCGACGACGTGCTGAGCGCGGGTGTCGCGTCGGAGTTCGTGTTCGACTCCCACGCCGCGGTCGTTTCCCTGACCGTGGCACTGGTCGAGGCGATGGCCGACGCGGCCGGCGCCACGGCCCGGCAACGACTGGAAGGCTTCGAAGACTATGCCGCAGAGCACGACCTCTTCGTCCCCGAGTGAGGCGGTGACGGCGTTCGACGACGTCCCGCTCAACCGGTTCCACCTGCGCATCACGGCGTTGACGTTCTGCGCCAACTACTCCGACGGTTACGAGCTGGGCATCATCAGCATCGCCCTGCCGGTGATCGCCTCTTCGCTGGGCTTCGGCGCGGTCTGGGAAGGCCTGCTCGGCGCGTCGGCACTGATCGGGATCTTCCTCGGCAGCGTGCTCGTCGGCTGGGCGGCGGACAAGATCGGCCGCCAGCGGCTCTACACTTGGGACTTCCTGCTGATCGCCGTCGCGTCGGCCGCGGAGTTCTTCGTCCAGGATCCGGTGCAGCTCTTCGTGTTGCGGCTGTTGATCGGCATCGGCATCGGCGCGGACTACGCGCTCGGGCCGACGCTCGTGGCCGAGTTCGTCCCGCGCAGGTATCGCGGCGGGCTGCTCGCGTCCCTGACGGTGTTGTGGACGGTCGGGTACGTCGCGGCGTTCTTCCTGGGCAACTACCTCGTTTCCCTCGGCGGCGACTCGTGGCGCTGGCTGCTGGCGACGAGCTGCGTCCCGGCGATCGCCGTGGTGCTGCTGCGCATCGGCGTCCCGGAGTCCCCGCGCTGGCTGCTCACCCAGGGCCGCCTCGACGAGGCCCGCGCCGTGGTACGGCGGCTGCGCGGCGACGAAACGGCGTTCGGCCGGCTGGTCGCCACGCACCGCCCGGAGCGGCGCGCCCGCTACCGGGAGCTGTTCGGCCGGAAGTACCGGCGTGCCACGGCGTTCGGCGCGATCTTCTACAACGCGCAGGTCATCCCGTACTTCGCGATCTACACGTTCCTGCCGCTGGTGCTGCTCAAGATCGGCATCGGCGAGGAGGACACGACCAGCGACGGCCTGCTGAACCTGTTCCTGCTCCTGGGCAGCCTCGGTGGCCTGTGGCTGGTCGCGAAGATGACCCGCCGCGGCCTGACGATCTGGTCGTTCGCGGTGCTGATCGCGTCGATGGCCCCGATGGCGGTCTGGCCGGACGCCCCGACGGCCCTGCTGTTCCCGCTGTTCCTGGTCTTCACGTTCACCATGTCGGCGGCGGTCAACCTCGACCAGGTGTACCCGCCGGAGCTGTTCCCGACGGACCTGCGCAGCTCGGGTGTCGGGCTGCTGAACGGCTTGAGCCGCGTGGGCTCGGCGATCGGCACGTTCCTGCTCCCGCTGGCCCTGGACGGAATCGGCTTCTCCCCGACGATGCTGATCCTGACCCTGGTCCTCGTCGTGGGGCTGGTGGTGTCGGTCCTGTGGGCCCCGGAGACGAAGAACTCGATGCTGGACTGACCCTTCAGGAGGGCCGGTTGGTCTCGGGGATCTCGATGCTGATCGGCTTTCCCTCCGACAGGAACAGCAGTGCCGCCTGGCGGAGGAACTCGTCGAAGGTCCAGTACGCCGCCGGGGCCAGGGGGAACGGCAGCAGTCCTTCGCGGACCGCGACGAACGGGCCCCAGGACGTGCTCAGCAGCGGGTCCCAGACCGGTTCGCGCGGGATGCGCAGCCAGCCTGCGATCCGATCACCCAGCACGTACCGCGTGAACGCGCCCAGGACGTGCGTGCTCAGCACGCCACCGTCCACTGTGGACCCGAGGTTGAGCAGGATGCGGGCCAGCTCGATGCCCTCGTCCGTCGGGGCCAGGATCGGCGTGAGGACCTGGTCGGCCTGCGCGTCGGCTTCCGCCCAGGACGCCGGGATGTATTCGTCCACCACGCCGAGCATGTGCGCCGTCAGCTGCCAGGAGTGCAGGTACGCCTCGGACTCCGCGCGCGGGATCGGGATCTCCCACGCGACCAGCTTCCGCATCACGGTCGTGGGCAGGCTGTGCCAGGTGACGAGCAGGTCCCGCTGGCTGATCGGCACCGCCTGGTCGGCCGTGCCCGTCCACTGCGGCGACCGCGGCAGGAGGTGGCGCACGGCGGCGTGCACCAGCCGCGTCTTGACGCACGTCACGATCATCTCGCCGTCGGGGTCGAAGGCGTTGCGCGTCATGATGTCGTAGCCGAGCTTGGCGGTCTTGGAGATACGGTCCTTCATGGCCGCGCCGCCCTTGGAGTAGTACACCGCGCGGGCCTCGTGCGGGATGACCGTGCTGATCATGCCGCTCGCCAGGCCGTACAACAGGCCGAGGTAGAGCCCGCGCTTCTCGGTGAACGCGAACGACGTGGCCAGCTTGCCCGGGTCGGCCCACGACGGCAGCTGCCGCGCCCGTTCGACGAAGTCGTGCACGTCCGCGGGCAGCCCGTCCGGCAGGGGCTGGCCGTTCGTCTTCCACGTCCGCAGCAGCGCGTTGACCTTCGGCACGTCGCCGCGGTCGATGACGGCCGCGAGCAGCGGGTCGGCCTCGGGGTCCCACACCCACCGGGGATCCGCGCCCGCCCCGACGCGGGCGACCGATGCCTCCGCCGGCCACGTCCACAACGCCGGCGACGCCACCGTCACCGCGCCCAGGATGCCCAGCGCCCCACCGCGCTTCAACGCGAGCCGGCGACTGACTTCGTCCTTGGCCATCGCTTCTCCTCCCGGAGCTGAGATCACCGTGATACTCTGATACGCGATCTGGCACTCTGTATCAGACCATGCCGGGGCGCCGGTCACAAGACCTAAGCTGACAGGATCAGGAGGTGGCTGTGGAACCCGCGGCGTCGCCGTTCACCGCCGCGCCCGGCGCGGAATCCCTGCTGGCGCGCGCCTACACCGACGCGCTCGAGCAGGTCGACGACGCGGACCGGATCCGCGTCCGGGTGCTCGACGCGGCCTACGAGCAGTTCTGCCGGATGGGCATCCAGCGCTCCACGATGGAAGACGTCGCCAAGCGCGCCGGGCTCTCGCGCATCACGGTCTACCGGCGGTTCGCCACGAAGGACACGCTCGTCGAACACGTGGTGCGCCGGGAGTACCGCCGCTACTTCGACCGGTTCCTCGTCGAGATCAAGCAGGCCGAGACGGTCGCCGATCGGGTGGTGCTCGGCTTCGTCAGCTCGCTGCGCGCCATCCGCGGCAACCCGCTGATCGGCGGGCTCATCGCCGCGGAACCGGGCCTGCTCGCGTCGTCCATGATCACCGACGACGGGCGGACCCTCGCGACCGTGCGGGAGTTCGTGGCCGGCCAGCTCCGGCAGGAGCAGCACGCCGGGACGGTGCCGGCCGCGCTCGACCCTGACGTCGTGGCCGAGCTGATGGTCCGGCTGTCCGCATCGTTCCTGGCGATCCCGAGCCACGTCATCGACCTCGACGACGACGAGCAGCTGGCCACCCTCGCGCGCCGCTACCTCGTGCCCATGCTCGAAGCCTGACCGCGGCCCGGCCGGTCGATCTGCGGGATGCCTGCTGCGCTCCCCATCGGCAAGACCCACGGCTGATGACCAGCTGTAACGGATCACCCGTTCGGTCGATACACCGTTCGTGTCCGGGACGCCCGGACCCTTCACGAACGGACTCCGATGCCTCGTCTTCACCTGGCGGCACTCGTCGCTGTCGCCGCTCTCTGCGCGGCCTGCTCCAGCACTTCCGGCACCACCGCGCCGGCCGCCGACACCTCGTCCGCCGCCGCCGCGCCGTCGTCGACCGCCGCGCCCGCCGGCCTCGACGCCGCCAAGGTCGGCCAGGCCGTCGCCGACGCCGCCAAGAAGGCCTCCGCCGTGCACGTCCGGGGCACCATCACCCAGGAAGGCACCATCAACCTGGACCTGCAGCTCAACCAGGACAGCGCGAGCGGCACCGTGGTCAAGGACGGCATCGAGATCCCGGTGCTGCGCGTCGGCGACAAGTACTACTTCCGCTTCACCGACTCGCTGATCAAGGAAGCCGGCGTGCCCTCCAGCGCGGCCAAGCTCCTCAAGGACAAGTGGGTGCCCTCGACCGCCAAGATCGGGGCCGGCATCGGCGAGGCCTTCAAGGAGTTCATGGACTACAAGACGTTCACCGACAACACGGTCGGGCAGCTGGCCACGACGACCTTCACCGAAGGCCAGCCGGCCGGCGTGACGGCCCAGACCTACAGCAGCTCGGAGGGCACCGCCACGGTGTCCACCACCGAGCCGCACTACCTGCTGCGCATCGTGCAGCCCAAGACCGGCACGATCGACTTCGCCGACTGGGACAAGCCGGCGCCGGTCAAGGAGCCCGCGAAGGCGGACATCTACTCGGGCCCCGGCGCCTGACACCGGCGGAACGGCGAGCCCGGCTCCGGGCTCGCCGTTTTTCTCGCTGGATTCTGTACCTACTGGTATGTACAGTACCGGCATGGACACCCGGGACCAGCTCGTCGACAGCACGCGGGAGCTGCTGTGGGAACGCGGCTACGTCGGCACCAGCCCCAAGGCCATCCAGCAGCGCGCCGGCGCCGGCCAGGGCAGCATGTACCACCACTTCAGCGGCAAGCGGGAGCTCGCCCTGGCAGCCGTGCGGCGCAGCGCGGAAGAGCTGCTGGCCGCGGCCGAAGCCCAGCTGGGCCGGCCCGGGACCGCCGTCGAGCGGATCACCGCGTACCTGCGCCGCGAGCGCGAAGTGCTGCGGGGGTGCCCCATCGGCCGGCTCACCCAGGACCCGGAGGTCGTCGCCGACCCCGAACTGCGCGCACCCGTCGACGAGACGCTCACCCGGCTCCAGGCCCGCCTCGCCGAGGTCCTCGACGACGGCCGGGCCGCGGGTGAGCTGCCCGCGGACCTCGACCCCGCGGCCTTGGCCGCCACTGTCGTGGCCGTCCTGCAGGGCGGCTACGTGCTGGCTCGCGCCGCGAACTCCCCCGAACCGTTCGACCGGGCCGTTTCCGGTGTCCTCGCCCTGCTCGTCACCCACTGAGGAGTCCTTCGTGCCCGTCCGCCCCAGCACCCCCGCACCCGCCGGCGCGGTCACCGGCAGCGCGTGGATCACCTCGCTCGCCGTCCCGTCCGGGCCGTCGCGCACCCGGGTCGACCGCGTGCAGTTCGCGCCGGGCGCCCGCACGCGCTGGCACCGGCACCCGCTCGGCCAGGTCCTCGTCGTCACCGAAGGCACCGGGTACGTCCAGTGCCGCGGCGGTGCGGCCCGGCTGGTCCGGGCCGGCGACACGGTCCGCGTCGCCGCCGGCGAGTGGCACTGGCACGGCGCCACCGACACCACCGCGATGACGCACCTGGCCATCGAAGAAATCCCCGAAGACGGCACGGGGACCGAGCTCGGCGAGCCGGTGGCCGGCGCCGAACCCGCCCCCGTCCCCACCCCGCCCGTCACGCGGACGCTGGTCATGGCGCAGCAGCTCCCGGCACCGCGCCTGGTCGACCACGTCGAGATCCGCCGCATCACCATCGCCCCGGACCAAGGCTCCGGCCTGCACGTCCACAATGGACCGGTGTTCGGCAGCATCGAGACCGGTTCGGCCGTCTTCCAGATCGAGGGCGAACCCGAGGCGGTGCTCACCCCCGGCGACGTCTTCTACGAACCGGAAGCGGCCCGGATCGCCCGCTTCGACGCCCAGGAAGAGGGCGTCACGTTCCTCGCCCACTTCCCCGCCGGACCGGGCGAGACCCCGCGCCTGGACCCGCTCGAAAGCTAGCTGTGCCACGATGGCCGCATGGCCACCGGTTACGACGGTTTCGCCGAGGCTTACACGGCCGAGAACGAAACCAGCCTGATGAACGCGTACTACGAGCGGCCGGCGACCTTGGACCTCGCCGGGGACGTGGCCGGGCGGCGGATCCTCGACGCCGGCTGCGGCTCGGGCCTGCTGGCCGCGCAGCTGCGCTCCCGGGGCGCGGTCGTGAGCGGCTTCGACAGCAGCGCGGGGATGCTGGCCCAGGCCCGGCAGCGGCTCGGCGAGGACGCGGACCTGCGGGTCGCCGACCTGGCCGAGCCCCTGCCCTTCGCCGACGGCTCGTTCGACGACGTCGTGGCGTCCCTGGTGCTGCACTACCTGCGGGACTGGACGCCGCCGCTCGCCGAACTGCGGCGGGTGCTGCGGGCCGGCGGGCGGCTCATCGTGTCGGTCGACCACCCGTTCGCGATCAACCTCCTGCACCGCGCGGCCGGGCCCCGGCCCGACTACTTCGCGACCTACGAGTGGACCGAGGACTGGACGATGGGCGGCCGGCGCGTTCCGATGGCCTTCTGGCACCGGCCCCTGCACGCGATGACCGACGCCTTCACCGCGGCCGGCTTCGGGATCGCCGTCATCAGGGAACCCCGGCCGGTGCCGGCCGCCCAGGAGCGCTATCCCGAGGACTTCCCGATCCTCGACACCTTCCCGAGCTTCGTCCACTTCGTCCTCGAGGCCCGTTGAGATGACCGGGAAAGGCGTGCTCGTGACCGGCGGTTCGCGCGGCATCGGCCGGGCCACCGCCCGGGCGTTCGCGGCCCGCGGCTACCGCGTGGCGGTCCACTACGGCACGCGCCGCGAGGACGCCGAAACGACGTTGGGCGAGCTGGCGGGGTCCGGCCACACGTGCCTGCCCGGCGACCTGGGCGACCCGGCCGCAGCGCGGCGGGTCGCCGACGAGGCGGTCGCGGCGCTCGGCCGGGTCGACGTCCTGGTCAACAACGCCGCCCAGGCCCCGACCGAGCGGACCCGGCACGCCGTCGCCGAAGTCGGCTACGACCGGTGGGTGGAGGTCTGGCGGCGGACCGTCGAGGTCAACCTCCTCGGCGCCGCGAACGTCACCTGGGCGGTGGCGCAGCACCTGATCGAGGCGGGCCGGCCGGGCAGCATCGTGAACGTCGGCTCGCGTGGCGCGTTCCGCGGCGAACCCGAGCACCCGGCCTACGGGGCGAGCAAGGCGGCGCTGCAGGCGTTCGGCCAGTCGATGGCGATCGCCTTGGCGCCGCACGGGATTTCGGTGACGTCGGTCGCGCCGGGGTTCATCGCGACCGAACGCCAGGAGCAGGCCCTCGCCGGCCCGCGCGGCGACGGGCTGCGGGAGCAGAGCCCGTTCGGCCGGGTCGGCACGGCCGAGGACGTCGCGGCGGCGATCGTCCACCTCGCCTCGCCGGAGGCGGCGTGGAGCTCCGGCGCCGTCCTCGACGTCAACGGCGCGTCCCACCTGCGCTGAACCAGCTGCGGCCGCACCGGGAATCCCGGCACGGCCGCAGCGTCCTCCCCCGGGCGTGATCATCGGGGGCGCCCGCCGTCGCGGGCAACCCTTTCGAGCACCGTCGAAACCCGGGTCAGCACAGCGTGCGGAACGGCGCGCCTTCGACGTACTGGTCCCACTCCTGCGGCGTCAGCGCCGGGCCGGCCAGCTCGCAGATCCGCGCCGCGGCTGCTTCCGGGCTGGTCTGCCAGAACCGGACCGCCTTGTCCTCGCTGCCCGTCGCCAGCTCGCCGCCGCCCGGGGCGAACGCGAGCGCCGCCGCGAGGCCGGTGTGGCCGGCGAACGTCGCCGTCGGGGCCGGGTCGCGGGGGTCGGCCAGGTCCCACAGGCGGGCCGAGCCGTCCACGGCCACGGTCGCGACCTGCCGGCCGTCCGGGCTGAACGCCACCCGCTGCACCGAGCTCGCCTGGGTGAGCACGGCCAGCGCCGCCGGCTGCGGACCCGTGACGTCCCAGAGCCGGACCGTGTGGTCGTCGCCGCCGGTCGCCAGCGTGCGGCCGTCCGGGGTGAAGGCGACCGTGTTGATCGCGTTGGCCTGCCAGGGGATCTTCACGCCCTCGCCCGGGTGGGCCGGGTCGTGGACGTCCCACAGGCGGGCGCTGTAGTCGTCGCTCGCGCTGGCCAGCCGCCGCCCGTCCGGCGCGAACGCGAGCCCCCGGATGATGTTGTTGTGCCCGGCCAGCCGCGCCAGCGGCGCCGGGAGGCGCGGGTCCGCGATCGACCAGAGGCCGATCACCTGGCTGTCGCCGCCGACGGCCAGTTCGCGGCCGGACGGGGCGAACGCGAGGGCCTCGAGCTGCTTGTCGCCGGGGGTGAACGTCGCCAGCGGGGCGAGCCCGGCCGTGCTCCACAGCCGGACGGCGCCGTCCTCCCCCGCGGCCGCGAGCAGGGTGCCGTCGGGGCTGAACCCGACCGCGCGGACCGGCGCGTTCCCGGCGGGCAGCCGCGTGAACGTGGTGCCGTCACGCAGTTCCACCGTGCCGTCCTCCTCGCCGAGCGCGAGGGTGCCGGTGCCCGGGCGGTACGCGAGCGAGTCGACACCGGCGGCGCGGGAGAACATCGGCGGCGGCAGGCGCCAGAGCCAGAGCCCGCCGACGTCGTCGCCGGTCACGAGCAGCCGCCCGCCGTCGGCGAACGCCGCGCCGCGGGCGGGCGCGGGGACGTGCAGCGTGGTGATCGCCGTGCCGCCGACGTCCCACAGCCGGACGGTCTGGTCGTCGCCGACCGCGGCGATGGTCCGGCCGTCCGGGCCGAACGTGAAGTGGTGCACGGACATGGTGTCCTCGGCCAGCGGGCCGGTCCGGACGAGGTGCGCCGGCCCGGCCGGGGCCCAGAGATCGGCCGTGTGGTCGTCACTGGCGACGACGGCGTGGCCGTCCGGGCCGAACGCGACCGACCGGACCGCGGCAAGCTTCGTGGCCAGGACGACGCCGGTGCGGGCCGGACCGGTCAGGTCCCACAGCCGGGCCGTGAAGTCCTCGCCGCCGCTGAGCAGCACCCGCGCGTGCGGCGCGAACGCCAAGCCGGCGACCTTGCCGGTGTGCCCGGTCAGGACGCCGAGCGCGGCGGGCTTCGCGGGATCGGTGGTGTCCCACACCGAGATCGTCCCGTCGGCGCGGCCCAGGGCGAGCACCTTGCCGTCGTCCCCGAACGCGGCGGATTCGACCGGCGGGCCGTCCGGAACGGACCCCAGCGCGACCGGCTGCGCGCCCAGCCGCCACAGCCGGGTGCTCCCGGACTCGCCGGTCTTCGCCAGCAGCGTGCCCGCGAGCGCGAGCGTCGTGAGCTGCTCCGGACCGGGGATGGTCGCGACCGGGGCGAGCGTGTCGCCGGCGGTCACGGACCAGACGCGGGCCGAGCCGTCCTCCCCCGTCGTGACGACCGTCCGGCCGTCCGGGGTCGTGACGATCTTCGTGATCGACCCCGGCTGCCCGGCCAGCTGCCGCACCGGCGTGGACCCGGAGGACGCGAGCACGGCGCTGCGGGCCTCCGGGGTGTCGGCGATCCGGTAGGCGGCCAGGCTGAGGCGGGTCGCGAGGGCCGGGTCGGTGGAGCGCAGGTCGCCCGCCTGCCCGGCGACCGCGCGGGAGATCGCCAGGTCGCGCTGGCGGGTCGCGGCGCCGCCCTGTTCGACGGCGACGACCGTGGCGGTGACCGCGAGCAGCGTCATCGCGGTGAGCCCGGCGACGAGCCGCCGCAGCCGCCGGGTCCGCCGCCGGGCGGCGAGCCGGCCGGCGTCCTCCTCGGCGCGGGCGGCGGCCAGGAAGTCGTGTTCGACCTCGCCGAGCCGGGACCGGTGCCCGGCCGCCCAGCCGGACGTGAGCTCCAGCCGGGCGCCGCGGTAGAGCAGGCCCGGGTCGCGCCGCTCGCGGTCCCAGGCTTCGGCGGCCTCGCGCAGCTGCTGGTGCAGCCGGAGGCCGGAGCGGTCGGACTCGATCCAGTCGTGCAGCCGCGGCCAGGCGTGCAGCAGCGCTTCGTGCGCGATCGTCACGGTCTCGCCGTCGACGGTCAGCAGGCGGGCGGCGGCGAACGCCTCGACGGCGGTCTCGACGTGGCCGGGGTCGGGCAGCTGCCTCCCCAGCGCGGCGCGCCCGGCCGGGCGGCGGGAGTCCTGCTCCTGCTCGCCGACGCGCACCAGGTGCAGCAGCAACGCGCGCGCCGCGTCCCGGGCCTCGGCGGGCAGCTCGGCGTAGGCGCGCTCGGCGGTCTCGGCGACGGCGTTGCCGATGCCGCCGGTCCGGCGGTACCCCGCGACGGTGAGCGTGGTGCCTTCGCGTTCCTGCCAGGTCGCCAGCAGGGCGTGGGAAAGCAGCGGCAGCGAACCCGGCCCGACCTCGGCGAGCAGGACGTCGACGAGGCCCGGTTCCAGCGTCAGCCCGGCCAGCTCGGCGGGCCGGGAGATCGCGGCGCGCAGCTGCGTCCCGGTCATCGGGCCGACCGTGACCTGGTTGCCGCGCAACGCTTCGAGCAGGTCCGGGTAGGCCAGGCAGCGGTCGTAGAAGTCGGCGCGCAACGCGAGCACGACGAGCGCGCGGCCGGTCGCGGCGATCCCGGCGAGCGCGCGGACGAACGCGGCACGTTCGCTTTCGTCCGGGCAGAGGGTGAACAGCTCTTCGAACTGGTCGACGACGAGCACGATCCGCTCGGCCGGGGTCGTGGGCACGGTGCCGGCGCGGCGGGCGAGCTCGGCGCCGGGGTCCGCGGTCGGCGTCATCGTCAGCACGGGCCAGCCCGCCGACCCGGGCAGGGCGTCGCGGGCCAGTGCCGGCAGCAGGGCCGCATGCACCAGGGACGACTTGCCGACGCCCGAGGGCCCGACCAGCACGGCCGGTTTGCCGTTGCGCAGGGCGCCGGCGACCGCGCCGAGGATCTCCCCGGTCGTCTCCTCACGCCCGAAGAACCACTGCGCGTCGGCCTCTTCGAAGGCGGCCAGGCCGCGGTACGGGCAGACGTCGGCGCGCGGCGGGCCGGGCACGGCCGCCAGCAGGCGCACGAGGTGGCCCCCGGCGTCGAGGACGTCGTCGAGGCGGCCGGCCAGCTCGGCGGACGCCGGCTTCGCGCCGTTCTCGATCTTGCTCAGGTAGCCCTTGCTGTAGTGCGTGATCTCGGCGAGCCGGGCGAGGGAAAGGCCCCGCGCGGTGCGGATGCGCCGCAGTTCGCGGCCGAAGGGCGCCCGGATGTCCTGCTCAGCCACGATTCCCTGTCCAGCCTCGACGACGTTCCCGCCGCCGAACCGCGGCCGGCCAAGGCTAGCGGAGCCCGCGATCAGGACATCCGCGGCGGCGAGTGTCACTCAGCTCTCAACGGCTCCTTTGCGCTGGTCGGACCGGGTTTCCCGACGTCGCCGGCCAAGAGGCAACCCCGGGGATCTTCTCCGCCGTCGGTGCCGCCTCCATGATCGGACAGCCGCCGCCGATGCCCGAGCCGTCTCGCGGCGTTCCCGAAAGGTGCCCACCGACCATGCCGCTGCGCATCCGCTTCGCCACCGCGGACCTGACCCGGCTCACCCTCGCCCCGCGTCCCGACCCGCTGTGGGAGCTGCTGCTCAGCCTGCACGCGCTGCAGAGCCGGGCCGCCGACCCCCGGCTGGACCGCTGGCGCGCCGGCGTCACGATCGACGCGAAGACCCGGGCGCTGTTCCGGCTCGCGCCCCCGCGCGGCTACTCCCCCGACTTCCTGACGCCGGCCGAAACGGCGACGGGGTTCGAAGCGGGTCTCGACGCGGTGCTGCGGACCCCGGCGACCCGGCTCTCGGGTGAGCTGGCCCAGCTGACCGGCCGCCCGGCGCCGCCGTCCTGGGCCACCCGCCTCGCTTGCGGTGACCGGCACGAACTCGGCGAACTGGGCCGCGGCCTGGCCGAGTACCACCGGCGGACGCTGCGGCCGTACTGGACGCGGGTCGAGAAGGTCGTCGACGACGAGGTCGCCGCGCGCACCCGGGTGCTGGCGACCCGCGGCACCGACGGGCTGCTGGCGTCCCTGCACCCGGCGATCACCTGGCGCGATCAGGTCCTCGAGCTGGCCGGCGACCACGTCCAGGGCGACCTCGACCTCGCCGGCCGCGGGCTCCGGCTGATCCCGGCCTACTTCTGCCGGCACGCCCCGACGGTGCTGGCCGACCCCGGCCTCCCACCGGTCCTGGTCTACCCCGCCGAGGTCCGCGCGGCGCCGGCACCCGCGTCCCCGGCCGCGCTGCCCGATCCGGCGGCGCTGGCCGACCTCCTGGGCGCGACGCGGGCGACGGTGCTGCGCGTGCTCGCCGAGGGCTGCACGACGACCGAGCTGGGCCGGCGGACCGGGATCACGACGTCGGCCGCGAGCTACCACGCGTCGATCCTGCGCTCCTCCGGCCTGGTGTCGAGCGAGCGCCGCGGCGGCGCGGTCCTGCACCGGCTGACGGTGCTGGGCGCGGATCTGCTGGGCCGCCGCGAGGCCCGCTCCTGAACGAGCGGTGCCTCCGGCACGGGGGGTGTGCCGGAGGCATCGCGGGTTACGGCCGGTGCCAGTAGAGCCCGACGTTCAAGCCGCCGCTGAACTGGAAGCAGTCGGCCGTGTCGTACTTGCTGTGGTCGAAGTTCCGGTTCCTCGGGTCGGCGCGGCAGTTCGAATAGGTCCAGAACCAGTCGACGTAGTCCCAGCAGTTGTGCTGCTGGCCCGACTGTTCGCATTCGTTCGGCGTGGTCAGCACCGACGCCGGTTTCGCGACGGGCGCGATTTCCGCGGCCGACGCCGTCCCCGCCGTCACCGTGCCCAGCAGCGCCATCGCCGCCAGGCCCGCCCCCGCGGTTTTCGCGAATGTGAAACGCATTCTGCTCCCCTTTTCCGTCCGGAACCCGGTTCCCTCCGAACCGGGTTCCATGATCGAGAGTGGGGTGCGGGAAGGGGGCGGGGCAAGGCCTTTCGAAGCTCGTCGAAAGGTACCGCTCAGCGGGCCCGGGACCGCCGCAGCCGGTAAAGCGTGATCGCGACGAGAACGAGTACCGCGGCTTCGGCCAAGACGCTCAGCAATGCCTCCGGCGCGGGCTGGAAACCACGTTCGGAAAAGCCGAACAACCCCGTCGTCCGCGAAAGCACGAAGCCCGCCAGCGCCCCCGCCGCCAGCGCGGCCGCCGCCAGCCGCAGCAGGACCGGACCACCCAACGCCACCAGCACGGCCACCGCGAACGCCGCGGACGCCTGAAGGAGGAACGACGGCCCGATCACCGGGATCACGCGGTAGCCACCGACGTACAGCTGCGCGTGGAGATAGCCGCTCACCGCGAGGCACACCGCCGTCGCGAGGCGGAGGACGGTGTTCATGCCAGCTTCACGTCCTTCACCGCCAGGCCCGGCCCGCCCGGGCGGTAGGACACCTCGCGGATGCCGAGCGCGTCCTTGAGCTTGCCCGCGGGCAGGGTCACCGGCGTCGGCGCCGGCCGCGATCCCGGCTGGGGCAACGGGTACGCGGTCGTCGTCGCGCTGTGGAAGGTGATGTTCCCTTCGGTCTTCGTGAACAGCTGGTGCACGTGCCCGTTGAGGCAGGTCACCGACGAGAACCGCCGCAGGTACGAAAGCGCCTGGGTCGCGTCGTCGGTGCCCCAGCCCCACGCCGGGTACATCGCGAACAACGGGATGTGGCTGAACACCACGATCGGCGTGTCCGAGCCGAGCTTCGCGACGTCCTTGCGCACGAACTCCAGCTGGTCCGGCCCGAGGTGGCCGAGCTTCTCCAGGCTCAGCGTGTTCACCAGCGCGATGAAGTGGAGGCCCTTGACGTCGAAGCTGTACCAGCCGTCGCCCGCGGTGCCCGCGCCGAACGCCTTGCGGTACTTCTGGCCGGAGTCGTCGATCGAGTCGTGCTCGCCGGGCACCGTGGACACGTGCCCGGTGTCGAGGGTGCCCATCATCTGCTTGACCTGGTCGAACTGGGCGGCCGTCGAAAGGTGCGTCAGGTCGCCGGTGTGCATGACGAAGTCCGGGCGGCGGCCGAGCGCGTTGATCTGCGTGATGGCCTCGGAAAACGACGACTCGACGGCGGTGTTCGCGGGCCCGGTGAAGCCGAGGTGGCTGTCGCTGACCTGGACGAACCGCAGCGCGTTCGGGTCGTCGTCGGCGGCCGCGTCGCCCGGCGTGGCGATCCGGCTGATGACCTCGCCGCCGGCGACGGTCAGCACCACGGCGGCACCGAACCACGCCGTGTGGCGCAGGAGCTGGCGCCGGGTCATGCCTTCCAGGCCGTGGTCGTCTTCGGTCACGGGGTCACCGTCACGGTCGCGGTCATGAACGGGTGGATGGTGCACAGGTACTCGAACGTGCCGGGCGTGCCGAAGGTGTACTGGTAGGACTGTCCGGTTTGGAGGGTCGGCGACCGCAGCGGGCCGCCGGATCCCGTGCTGGTGACGGTGTGCGCGTCCTGGTCCTGGTTGGTCCAGGTGACGGTGGTGCCCTTCTTCACCGTCGTCGCGGCGGGCGCGAAGGCGAAGTCCTTGATGGCCACGGCGTTCGCCGTCGAGTTCGCGGCGGAGGTCGGCGACGGCGGCGTCATCCCGGGCATCGACGTCATGGGCGCGGCGGGCGGCGACGCGGCACAGGCCGTCAACGTCAGCGCGGCCGCGGTGACGAGCAGGAAGTGTTTCACCCCAACGGATTTCCTCATGCCAGGAATACGCCCGGGGGTTACGCTCCCTCCGGCGGCACCAGGACCTCGACGACCCCGCCCGCCTCGCGCACCACCAGGTGCGGCAGCGGCGGCGGGGTCACCGGCAGCTGGTGCATGAGGACCGCGCCGTCGACGGCGAACGACGTCCGGTGGCACGGGCAGTCCAGCCGCCGCGCCGGCGCGTCCAGGTTCAGCCGGCAGCCGAGGTGCGTGCACGTCGCCGACACCGCGCGCACCTGCCCGCCGGAGCGCTGCACGAACCCGGCGATGGCCCCGAAGTCGAACGGCAGCACCCCGCCCTCGGGCAGGTCGTGCGCCGCCACGACGGCGCGCCACTGGCCGTTCTCCGGCCGCAGGGTTTCCTCTTCCGGAGGCGCGGCGGCCGGTTCGGCTCCGGACGTCACCAGGTACTCGACGCCCGCGCCGGCCGCGGCCGCCACCGCGGCGGCCGAGGACACCTGGATGAACCGGCGGCGGGTGCCGCCCCGCACGGGAGCCGGGTCCCCGAGCTCCTGGGCGAGCCTGCGGTGCAGCGCGGCGACGAACTCCTCGCCCGCGGCCGCGCCCCCGGGCCGGGCGGCGCGCAGCAGCACCGCGGTCCGCAGCTCGGCCTCGTCGCCGGGACCGGCTTCGAACGGGCGCGGCCGGCGCCGGCGCAGGAGGTCCTTGACGAACCGGCGGACGCCTCGAGTGCTCACGTCTCCATCCCTTCCGCCAGCTGGGCCGCCTGGCGCAACGCGCGGTGCTGCAGCACCTTCGCGTTGCCGACGGTGGTGCCCAGCTCGGCCGCCGCCTCCTTCAACGAGCAGGCCTGCAGGAACCGCAGGCGCAGGATCCGGCCGTAGCGCTCGGGCAGCTGCGCGAGGATCGCCTCGGCGCGGGCGAGCACGCCCGGGTCCACGGTGTCCGCCTCGAACGCGGCGACGTCGCGCTCCTCGTCCAGGGTCGTGATCTCCCGGCCGAGCGTGCGCCGCCAGTGCCCGGCCAGCACGGTCCGCGCGGTGGCCAGCAGGTAGGCCCGCACCTCGCCCACGCTCGCCGAGACCCGAAGCGGCCGCAACGCCGTCAGGAAGACCTCCGTGGTGAGGTCCTCCGCGTCGGGCCGGTTGCCGACCTTCGAGAACATCAGCCGGAACACGCGGTCGACGTTGTCGCGGTAGACCGCCTCCCAGTCCGGGTAGACGTCCGCGCCGACCGCGTGCAGCCGCGCACGGGGCGCGTCGCCCGCTTCGTCCTGTTCGGCGCGTCTGCGCCGGAACCGCTGTGCCACCGGCACCGCCCGCCTTCTCCCCACCGGTCTCTTCCCGCCACCAAGGGGATAAGGGTTGGGGTTACGCCGTAACTCGGAACCGTATCGATGAACGGAGTTTCCGACGACCCGGGGAGCGAAATGACCACATCGATGTCACGCCGGCAGCTGCTCGTCACCAGCGGGGCGGCCGCCGCCGTGCTCGCCACCACCGGCCTGCCGGGGCCCGCGGCCGCCGCGGTGACGCCGATCCGGCCGGGCGGTGCGGACGTCGTGCTCGCCTGGAACCGCGAGCTGCTGGCCATCGTGCGCACGCCCGGCCTCCAGCCCGCGACCGTGCACCCGACGCGCGGCTTCGCGCTGCTGCACGCCGCGATCCACGACGCCGTCGTCGCGACGACCGGCACCGGGCACCCCTCCCTGTTCACCCTCGACGTCCGGGGCCCGGCGGCTCCGGAAGCGGCGGCGGCGCAGGCCGCGCACGACGTCCTGGCCGCGCTCTACCCGACCCGGTCGGCGGAGCTGGCGGCCCTGCTGGCCGGGCAGCTGACCGCCGTGCCACCGGCGGCCCGCGACGGCGGCGTGCGGGCCGGGCGGCTGGTGGCCCGGCTCCTGCTGGGCCTGCGCGCGGACGACGGCTCCGCGGCGACCCCGCCGGTGCTGACGCCGGGCACGGCACCCGGCCAGTACCGGCCGACGCCACCCGCGTTCGCGCCCGCGGTGTTCACCCACTGGCCCGCCGTGACGCCGTTCGTGCTCGACCGGGCCGGGCAGTTCCGGCCTGGTCCGTACCCCGCCCTGGACGGCCCTCGGTACGCGAGAGCGCTGAACGAGGTCGCCGCGATTGGCCGGGACGCGAGCACCACGCGCACCGCGGACCAGACCGTGCAGGCGAGGTTCTGGGCGGCGCCGATCTGGAACTACTGGAACGAGATCGCGCAGTCGGTCGTCGCCGGTTCGCGCAGCAGCCTGCTCGTCGCGGCCCGGGTGTTCGCGCGGCTGAACCTCACCTTCGCCGATGCCGTGATCGCGTTCTACGAGGCGAAGTACCACTACCGGATCTGGCGGCCGATCACCGCGGTCCGGCTCGCCGCCGACGACGGGAACCCGGCGACGGACGCGGTCCCGGACTGGTCGAGCCTCGCCACCACGCCGGCGGATCCGGCGTACCCCGGCGCGCACAGCGTCGTCTCGCAGGCGGGCGCGCTGGTCCTGCGGCAGGAGTACGGGCCGCGGTGGGCACTGGAGGTCACGTCCGAGGCGCTGCCGGGCGTGGTCCGGCGGTTCGGCACGTTCCAGGACGCGGCCGACGAAGCCGGGTTGAGCCGCATCGCCGCGGGCGTCCACACGCGGCTCGACCACGAGGCCGGCCGCCAGTTGGGCCTCGACGTCGCGGCGTTCGTCCTGCACTCCTGAAGCCTTCGCGGCTGAGGACGCCCGTCCTCAGCCGCGCAGCCGGGCGAAGAACTCGTCCAGCTGCGCCAGCTGCCGTTCCGGCGTCGCTTCCCGGGGCGAAAGCACGCCGAGGATCTGCAGCCCCATGAGCATCGCGAGCAGCTCGTCCACGACCGCGTCGACGCTCGGCGGCTCGGCGATCTCACCGCCCGCCGCGGCCTCCGCGAGGCGGGCGCTCATCTCGACGCGCCAGTGGTTCACGAAGCCCGCGTGCAGCTCGGCCTTCTCCGGGGAGTTCAGGGCCTGCTGCCAGAAGGTGATGGCCAGCCGCGCTTCCGTGAGGCGTTCTTCGTCCAGCGGCATGATCTCCAGGCACAGCGTGCGGAGCCCGGCCAGCCCGCGGCGGTCGCCCTCCACCTTGTCGGCGCGGGTGTTCGTCGCTTCGAAGATGTGCCGGAAGGCGGCGGTGAGGACGGCGTCCTTGTTCGGGAAGTAGTAGAGCAGGGCGCCGTTCGCGAAGCCGGCCGCCTCGGCGATGCGCCGGGTGGTCACCGACTGGATGCCTTCTTCGGCGACCAGCTTCCACACCACGCCGATGATCTCCCGACGGCGCGCGTCGTGATCGACAACCTTGGGCACGCGTGCTCTCTTTCCGCCGGCGGCTCGACTCCCCCAGCCTAGGCCGTGACCCAGCCGTTACTGGCGAGGCGCTTTATTTTGTACAGGTGTTCAGTATAGTTGCGCCACGCGCTCAAGGAGGACGCCGATGCCGCAGCATCCGCTCGCCCCGGTGACAGCCGAAGAGATCCGCACCGTCCGCCGGACGGCCGAGCAGGCCGGGCTGGCCGCCGACAGCACCCGGTTCGTCTACATCGGACTCGAAGAACCCCCGAAGGCGGACGTGCTCGCCGGCACCGCGGACCGCCGGTTCCGCGCCCTGTTGCTCGATCTGGCGACGCAGGTCTCCCGCGACGTCGTCGTCGACGTGGTCGCCGGGGAAGTCGTCTCCGCCACCGAGCTCGACACCGCGACCAGCGGCCAGCTGCCCGTGCTGGACGAGGAGTTCGAGCTCGTCGAGCAGGTGCTGGCCACCGACGAGCGCTGGCTCGCCGCGCTCGAGGCGCGCGGGCTGGCGGTCGAGAACGTCCGCGTGGCACCGCTTTCGGCGGGCGTCTACGCCGGCGAGTACCCGGAGGAGTCCGGCCGGCGGATCCTGCGCGGCCTGGCCTTCCTGCAGGAGAGGAAAACCGACTCCGCGTGGGCGCACCCGATCGACGGTCTCGTCGCCTACGTCGACACGCTGAACCGGGTGGTCGACCAGGTCATCGACAGCGGGCCCGTGCCCGTGCCGCGTGAATCCGGCAACTTCGACGATCCGGCCGTCACCGGGCCGCCGCGCACGACGCAGAAGCCGATCGAGATCACCCAGCCCGAGGGGTCGAGCCTGCACCTCGACGGCAACCTCCTCACCTGGGAGAAGTGGTCGCTGCGCGTCGGCTTCGACGCGCGAGAAGGCCTGGTGCTGCACCAGATCGGCTTCGACGAGGGCGACGGCGTCCGCCCGGTGGTCCACCGCGCGTCGATCGCCGAAATGGTGGTGCCGTACGCGGACCCGGCGCCGGTGCGGTCGTGGCAGAACTACTTCGACACCGGCGAATACCTGGTCGGCCGGTACGCGAACGCGCTGGAGCTCGGCTGCGACTGCCTCGGCGAGATCACCTACCTGGACGCCGTGATCGCCGACGAACGCGGCGAACCCAAGACGCTCCCGAACGCCATCTGCATCCACGAAGAGGACTTCGGGATCCTGTGGAAGCACACGGACCTGTGGTCCGGCTCGGCCCAGACGCGCCGCCAGCGCCGGCTGGTCGTGTCGTTCTTCACGACGGTCGGCAACTACGACTACGGCTTCTACTGGTACTTCTCCCTCGACGGCACGATCGCGTTCGAGGCCAAGGCGACGGGCGTCGTCTTCACGTCGGCCCACGACGGCGGCGACTACCCGTACGCGTCGCAGATCGCCCCCGGGCTCGGCGCGCCGCTGCACCAGCACCTGTTCAGCGCCCGGCTCGACATGACCGTCGACGGCGTGCGCAACCGCGTCGAGGAGGTCGACGTCGCCCGGGTGCCGATCGGGCCGGACAACCCGCGCGGTAACGCGTTCACCACCCGCACCACGGTTCTAGCAAAGGAGTCCGAAGCCCGGCGCGACGCCGATCCCGCCCGCAACCGCGTGTGGCACATCGTCAACCCCGGCCGCGAGAACCGGCTCGGCCGGCCGGTGGCCTACGCGCTGGTCCCCGAAGGCCTCCCGACCCTGCTGGCCGACCCGGGCTCGTCGATCGCGCACCGGGCCGGGTTCGCCACGAAACACCTGTGGGTGACGCGTTACGACCCGGCCGAGCGGTATTCGGCGGGCGACTTCGTCAACCAGCACGCGGGCGGCGCCGGTCTCCCCGCCTACGCGGCCCAGGACCGGCCGCTGGACGGCGAGGACATCGTCGTCTGGCACACCTTCGGCCTCACGCACGTGCCCCGGCCCGAGGACTGGCCGATCATGCCGGTCGACTGCACGGGATTCACCTTGAAGCCGGTGGGGTTCTTCGACCGCAACCCGACGCTGGACGTCCCGCCGTCCGCGGGCCCGCACTGCCACCGCTGACCATGCCCCGCGCCTCAGCCGAGCGGGTAGTGGATCATCTCCACGCCGCCGGTGGCGTAGTTCGGCACGTCCGCGGCGACGGCTTTGCCCGCTTCGGAGCCGAGCGCGGCGGCCATGGCTTCGGCGGACTCGAAGTCGGCGTTGAAGACGGCGAAGTACTTGCTGTCGCCGGCGAGCGAGGCGACGTCGAACGAGTACTGCGACTTCACGAGGCCGGGGAGCTTCGCGGCCAGCGGCAGGTGGGTGCTGACGTAGTACTCGCGGAAGTGGGCTTCGTCGGCGGGCGGCGGGTAGAGCACGGTGAGCCGGTGCATCGGGTTCCTCTCGCTGCGGGTACGCGCTGCCGACCTTAGTCCCACACGGCGGCCCGGCGCCGGATCAGGACTCCGGAGCCTTGAGGACTTCGGTCGGCAGGCCCAGGTTCTCCACGATCCGCTCGACCGCCGCCCCGAGCCGCGCGAAGTCGTCGCCGAGGGGGTCGAGAACCAAGCGCCGCACCGTCTCCACGTGGGCCGGCGCCGCGGCCGCCAGGTGCGCGCGACCGGCGTCGGTGAGGGTCGCCGTCGTGAACCGGCGGCCCTGGCCCGTGCAGACCTTGCGCGTCACCCAGCCGCGGTCCTCCAGGCGGGCCACCGCGTGCGAGATCCGCGGGAGCGAGCCGTTGGCCATCTCCGCGATCACGCTCATCCGCAGGGTTTCCCGCGGCACCACCGAAAGCCGGGCCAGGATCATGTAGCCGAGCAGCGTCAGGTCGGCGTCGCGCAGCAGCTGGCTCTCCAGCGCACCCGGCAGCGTCAGCAGGACCTTGGCCAGGTTGATCCAGGTCCGCTGCTCGTCGTCGTCGAGCCAGCGGACCGGCTCCTCCTGATCGCTCATCCTCTTGACTTTAACACGCAACCCAACCTACCGTTTGGGTTGAACACGCAACCCAAGGAGGAGCGATGACCACCACCGCCACCCGTACCCCGGTCACGGCCCTCCGGCTGGGCCTCGCCGTCCTGGCGGCCGCCGCCGTCAACACCGTCATCGCGCTCGCGGCGTCGGCCCTCGACGACGGCGGGATCGGCATGGGCCTCGCCCCCGTCGCCTACCTGCCCGCGACCGTCGCCGGCCTCCTCGTGGGCGCGGCCGGCTGGACGCTGGTCGCCCGCCGCGCCCCGAAGCTGCTGCGCGTGCTCGTCCCCGCGGTCCTCGTCCTGACCTGGGTCCCGGACCTGCTGCTCCTGACCGCGGGGGCCACGGCCGCCAACGTCGTCGGGCTGATGCTGATGCACCTGGCCGTCACGACGGCGATCGTCGTCACGATGCGCCGCTGAACATGGCGATCAGGCGGTGCGGCGCGTCGTCGCCGAAGAGGAACTCGTGCAGTTCGTCGCCGTCCGCGGCCGCCTCGGCGCTGCGGACGAACATAGCCGCCTCGTACTCGGCCAGGGCCGTCTCGACGTCTTCGGGGTGCGCCGCGAGGGCCTTGCCGAGTTCGGCGCCGTCGAGCATCGCCAGGTTGGCGCCCTCGCCGTTCGGGGCGGCGAGGTGCGCGGCGTCGCCGACCAGCGTCACCCCGGGGACCCGCTCCCACCGGTGCCCGGCCGGCAGCTCGTAGAGCGGGCGCAGCACCGGCGCCGTGTCGCCGCCGGTGATCAGCTCGGTGAGCTCCGGCGCCCAGCCGTCGAACTCCGCCGCGACGCGCGCCGCGGCGGCTTCGGGGTCGGTGAAGTCGATGGCGGCGAACCACTCCGGTGACTCCGTCAGGGCCACGTACGTGTGCAGGGTGTCCCCCTTTTCGCGGTGGGCCTGGATGCCCTTGCCCGGCACGACCGCGAGCAGCGACCCGCCGCCGACCGCCTCGGCCGCGGCCGGGTGCCGGGTGTCGCCGTCGTGGAGGAACGTCTCGACGTACGACCGGCCGGTGTACTCCGGCTTGGCCGCCGAGAGCAGCGGCCGGACCTTGGACCAGGCGCCGTCCGCGCCGACCAGCAGGCTCGTGACGATGGTGGCGCCGTCGGCGAAGGTCACTTCGTGGCGCCCCTCGCCCAGCGCGCGGACGCCGCCGACCTTGTGCCCCCACCGGACCGTGTCTTCGGGCAGCGAGTCGAGCAGCAGCTGCCGCAGCTCGCCGCGTTGCACTTCGGGACGTCCGCCGGTGCCGTCGTCGGCTTCTTCGTAGAGGACGGCACCGTCGCTGCCCAGGATCCGGACGGCCTGCCGGCCCTCCAGGACGAGCTCGCGGAACTCGGCCGTCAGGCCGGCCGCTTCGAGGGCGGGCTGGCCGTTGTCTTCGTGGATGTCGAGCATCCCGCCCTGGGCTCGCGCGGTCGGCGAGGCCTCCGCCTCGTAGACCGTGGCCGGGATGCCGTGGACGTGCAGGACGCGGGCGAGCACGAGGCCGCCGAGACCGGCACCGATGATCGTGACGTGGGTGGTCATGAGGACTCCTCCGGGTCGTTCTGGAATGATGTTCCAATCTTGGAACACCGTTCCAGATATGTCAAGATGGCGGTATGTCACGACGCACCGAAGCGCTCTCCCGCGAGCGGATCGTGGAGACCGCCGTCGAGCTGCTCGACAACGACGGCGAGAGCGGCCTGACGTTCCGGGCGCTGACCGAGCGCCTCGCCACCGGCGCCGGCGCGATCTACTGGCACGTGGCGAACAAAGGCGAGCTGCTCGACGCCGCGACCGAAGGCGTCGTGACCGCCGCGCTGGCCGTCGAGCCCGCCGCGTCCTCGCCGAAAGAGGAGATCCGTGCCGTCGCGCTGAGCCTGTTCGACGCGATCGAGGCGCACTCCTGGCTCGCCACGCAGCTCGCCCTGAACCTCTCGCGCAGCTCCTGGGGATCGCTGACCCCGCGGATCTTCGAACGCTTCGGACGGCCGGTGCGCGCGCTCGGCGTGCCCGCGGGAAGCCTGTTCACGGCGACGTCGGCGCTGGTGCACTACGTCCTCGGCGCCGCCGGGCAGAACGCCGCGAACGCCCACAGCCCGGTGACCGCCGCCGGCCGCGCCGAGTTCCTCGACTCCGTGGCGAAGGCCTGGGAAGACCTGGACCCGGACGAGTACCAGGTCGCCCGGTCCATCGCGGCGGAACTGCGCGAGCACGACGACCGCGAGCAGTTCCTCGCCGGGATCGACCTCGTGCTCGCCGGTATCACCGCCCTCCACCCGGCGTAAATCGCTTGCCCCGGGCCGAAGACGGCGCTGGACTGCCGCCATGGAGATCCGCTCTGCGACCGACGAGGACTTCGCCGTCTTCGTCGACACGGTCCACGCCGCGTTCGGCCGCTTCCCGGAGCCCGGCGGCACGCTCTTCTCGGCGTTCGAACCGGACCGCGCCCTGCTCGCGGTGGCGGACGGACGCCCGGTCGGCACCACCGCCGCGTACTCGTTCGAGCTGACGCTGCCCGGGGAGGTCGTCGTCCCGGCCGCCGGGGTGAGCGCGGTCGGCGTCCTGCCGACGCACCGGCGCCGGGGCGTGCTCAGCGCGATGATGCGCCGCCAGCTCGCCGACGTGCGGGCGCGCGGAGAGTTCCTCGCGGTGCTGCTGGCCTCCGAAGCCCCGATCTACGGCCGGTTCGGCTACGGCCCGGCGACCACCACGCAGCGCGTGACGGTGCCGCGCCGCCAGGCGGAGTTCGCCCCGCCGCGGGGCGCGTCCGAGGGGACCGGCTCGGTCGAGCTGCTGCGCCGCGACGCCTGCACGGAGCTCATGGAAGAGGTCTACGACCGGTACCGCCGCGCTCAACCCGGCGCGCTGTCCCGGCCGCACCGCTGGTGGGCCGCGGGTGCGGGCCGGCCGCCGGTGGCCCGGACGCCGCGCTACGTCGCCGTCCACCGGGACGCCGACGGCGTCGCGGACGGGTACGCGAGCTATTCGCTGAGCGACTCCGGCACCTTGACGGTCGACGAGACGATCGCGGCCGCCGACGACGTCTCCACGGCGCTGACCCGGTTCGTGCTCGGGCACGACCTGGTCACCGAGATCGTGTTCAAGCAGCTCCCGGCCGACCACCCGCTGCGCTGGCAGCTGGCGGACTCCCGCGCGGCCCGGCTGACCGACGACACCGACTGGCTCTGGGTGCGGCTGCTGGACGTCCCGCGCGCCTTGACGGCCCGTGGCTGGTTCACCGACGGCGAGCTGGTCCTCGACGTCACCGACCCGTTCCTCGCCGAGGGCGGCCGCTACCTGCTGAGCGTCCGGGAGGGCAAGCCCGCGTGCGTCCCGACCGACCGGGACCCGGACCTGTCCCTGGACGTCCGGGACCTGGGTTCGGTGTACCTGGGCGGTACGGCGCCGAGCACCCTGGTGCGCGCCGGCCACATCCGCGCCCACCACCCGGAGGCCGCGGCCCGTGCGGACGCCCTGTTCCGCGGGGAGCGGGCGCCGCACTGCCTGCACTGGTTCTGACCGCGTGACACACCCACGAAGAACGGGTTCTCCCCGCCTCCGGAAACGGCGTCGGTTTGACGTTCTTCATGGCGGTCCGCCGATCGACGACCTCTCCGGGCTACGTCGTCCGGCGCGCTAAGTTGTCGCCGGACGACGGTCGATGCGGAGGTGCCGGTGGTGCGGATCAGCGACGAGGACTTTCTCTGGTTCACCGGACGAGCCCTCGACGGGATGTCGGCGATCCTCGCCTCCCTGGGCGACGAGGACGCCAACCGGCGACCGCCGCTGCCCGGAGCCAACACGCCCTACGCGATCGTCACGCACTGCTTGGGCGTGCTCGAGTTCTGGGTGGGGTCGCTGGTCGCCGGGCGTTCGGTGCACCGGGACCGCGCCGCCGAGTTCACGGCGGCGGGTCCGGTGGCCGGCCTGCTCGAACGTGTCGAGCGGGCCAGGGAGCAGCTGCGCGCCGATCTTGCGGCGGCCGACTCGACGGCGCCGCTGCGGGCCGAGGCGCCACCCAAGTACCGGGACACCCCGGCGGGGCGAACCCAGGGTGGGGCGTTGCAGCACGTGTACGAGGAGCTGGCGCAGCACCACGGCCAGCTCGAGCTGACCAGGGACGTTCTTGCGAGCCGCGTATGACACTCAGTGCCAGCTCCGCTCGGTGAGCCGACCGGCCACCGTCACGCAAGGCGGCACTCGCCTGGAAGGCAACCTCACCCGCCGCATCCCGCGCTCAGCGCGCCGGCTGGCCGCCGTCGCGCAGAGCGGCGCTCACCTGGGCGACGACCTCGTGCAGGGGCGTCGCCGTGCTCATCACCGCGACCACCGTCGACTCGTCGCGGCCGGCGGGGCGGAATGCGTCCGCGACCAGGGCGAATGCCTCCGCCGCACTGGTCTTGATGTCGTCCTGGCCGCCCGTGCGCAGCCAGCGCCGGAGCACGTGGTTGTTGGCCGCCGCGATGGCTGCCGCCGCCACCGCCGCGCGCAGGCTGGCCGTGTCGTCGCCCTGCTGCTCGAACCGGGCCTGCAGGTAGCGCGTCAGCACGCGCTGGTAGCGGTCGACCGTCGCGACCTCCTTGTCGCGCAGCGACGGGACCGCGCGCGTGAGGGCGAAGCGCTTGAGTGACACGTCCAAGTCGGCGGCGTAGGAGTCGAGGACCAGGCCGACCGCCGAACACGCCACCTCCACCGGGTCGCGCGACGGGTCCGCGTTCGCGAAGGCCTCCTCCATCTCCGCCACGATCTCGTCGTGGTTGGCGAACAGCACGTCGTCCTTCGCGTCGAAGTACCGGAAGAACGTGCGGCGCCCGACCCCCGCGGCGGCCGCGATGTCGTCCACCGTGGTCGCCTCGTAGCCGTTGGCCGCGAAGAGGTCCACGGCCGCGGAGGCGAGCGCGCGGCGCAGCCTTCGCCGGCCCGCGGGGGTCGCCCCGACCCGGGTGGCCGGCGCGCGGCGCGGCGAATCCGTCATAGCCGGACGGTAGCAGCCGGGCTTGCTAACGGCACTGAGTGCCGTTACAGTGAGACGAACCTCCCACCGAGCGGAAAGGCGTCGACGATGTCGCTCGACCAGAAGGTGCCGACGAGCTCCTCAGCACCCCGGGACCCGGCCGGCGACCGGGTCGACGCCTACTACGGCCGGCTCTTCGGCTGGCCGGTGAAGTGGCGCGGGACGCATCCGTTCCTCGCGCTGGAGAACGGGATCTGCGCGGTGACGCTGCCCAAGCTCAGCGCGGGCCCGGTCCTCTCCCGGCTCGCCGCGACCGGCTGCCAGGGCCCGGCCATGCACCTCCCGACCCCGCACGGCCCGCGCGTGGCCCTGCTCGCGGAAACCGACGGCCTCTTCCCCGCGCGCGACGCCCTGCCCAAGGACGTCGAAGTGCTGGCCTGGGGAACGTTGCTGCCGTTGCCGGTGGGCGCCCGCCGCGTGGAGGTCGCGACGGAGTGGCTCACCGCGCCGGACCCGCACCAGCGGTGGCTGCCCAGCCTCGGCGCGGTCCTCGCCGCCGTCCCCGCCCGGTTCTGACCGGCAGGCCGCCGGGCTCCGGCCGGCCGGCCCAGTCCTGACCGGCCGTGCCCGCCCTGCACTGACCCGCCGCACGGGCACGCGAGCGGGTCCGGGTCGCCCCTGCCCCGCCCGGACCCGCTCCCCCGGCTGCCGACGAAGCTCGACGGGCGGGAATCGCGGCTCGGCCGGGCATCCCCGACCTCAGTCCACAAAGGACAATTGTTTGACGGCACCGCCGGTGGGGTATTCACCACCCGGCGATCCCACGCAGCCCCCGTTGCCCGGGTCACGGCCGTGGTCGCTCCGGCCGCGCTGTGAGGACACCATGACCCGTGACGAAGCCGCGACGGTCCGGCTCGAGGAGCCGGTCTTCCGCCTGCCCTGGACGGCGTTCGCTCTGCTGCTGGTCGTCGTGGCGGATCAGGTGACCAAGTGGTGGGCCTGGCGCGAAGTACCCCGCACGCACATCAACTTCGGCGGCAACCCGCTGGTCGGACCGGTTGTCGACGCCTGGTACGCCGATCCGGTGACCGGCGCGGTGCTCGACCTCGCCGGCAGCGTGACCCTGACCGCGGCCGTGCTGCTCCTCCTGCGCCGCGGGCACCCGGTGTTCCTGCGGGCGCCGGCCGCGCTGGCGATCGGCGGCTGGACGAGCAACCTGCTCGACCGCCTCGGCCTGCACCACCTCACCGCGCCGGGCAGCGTCCGCGGCGCGATCGACTTCGTGCCCGTCGGGCGGTATTCCTTCAACGTCGCGGACTTCTTCATCGTCGGCGCCACCCTGGCGTTCGCGCTCGCCCAGGGCTACCGGTGGCTTTCCCGCGCCACGAACGAGGTCCCGCGCATCCCGCTCCGGCTGCGCACCCCGGCCCGGATCGCGACGGCGACCGGCGTGGTGGCGCTCGTGGCCGCGGTGACGCTGGGCGCGACCCACTACGGCGGAGCGACGCATCCCCCGCGCGGCCACCGGATCTCGGCGACCCCCTGACTCATCGCGGTGTCTTGGCACTGGTTTCCCAGACGCGCATGTTCACCCCCTCGACAGCCGCTTGGTGCGGCGGTCGGACACCGCCGCACCAAGCGCTCCCCTCGATCTGGGCCGCCCTACCGGTTGTCGCCGTCCTGGGGGATCGACGCCGGGACGGACGGGCTCACGCGAGCGATGTCACCGCTGAGCACCCACGCGCGCTGGCTCGGCGCGAACCGCGGCGAAAGCAGCCCGTCGTTGATCTCCCGGGTGACCGCGATGCGGTTGTAGGCCGTCGCGGGCAGGAACAGCCGGTCGTTGGACTGGCCACCGTCGGACGTGCCCTCCAGGTCCGCCTCGACCGCGTCGACGATGCCGTCGTGGTTGCCGTCGACCCGGGCGACTTCGGCCGCGTAGGCGTCGAAGATCCGCTGGCTCAGGTTGTGCTCGTACGGTTCGAACGACGCCGTCCGCAGGTAGACGTCCAGCATCACTTCGTTGCCCAGCCCGCTCGGGATGAAGCGGAGCCGCTTCTCCTTGTGGTCGTCGTTGTTCGGCATCGGGCGGTCCGGGTCGTCCGGGCTGGTGTTGAGCAGCCGGTCCGGGTCGCGCGGGATGTTCGGGTTGTCGCCGTCGACCTGGGGCCTGTTCTGCACGCCCGCGGGCCCCGAGCCCGGCACGATCGAGGACAGCGCACCGATCTTGCCCTTCTCGAACGTCCCGGGGGCACCGCCGGTGAACGGCAGCTCGTAGGCGGGCGGCACCCAGTTCGTGTACTGGTTCAGCTCCCAGTAGGAGTGGAGGTCGCTCTGCTGCGTCGCGTTGTAGGCACCCAGCGACAGCTGGATCGGCACGAGGTTGGACACCCGGTCCGGCCAGTGGTCGGTCGCGGACGGTTCGCGCGGTGCCTTGCCGTCGGTGGTGAACACCGCGCCGGGCCGGTTGTGGTGGTCACCGGCCTTCGCCAGCGCGGCGGCGTCGGCGGCGGTGACCGTCCCGAACGTGGCGTGCCCGTCCGGCCGCGGCGCCGCGACGGCCGGCACCGTCACGTCGTGGATCATCCAGCCCTCGTACCAGCCGGACTCGTTGTTGATGACGAACAGCCCCGAGATGTCGGTGAACATGTCGACGAACGAGCCGGGGTCGTTCGGATCGGTCGGCAGCCCCGGTTTCGGTTCGACGACCACCCGCGTCGCGCCCAGTGTGGGCAGGTCGTGGTTCGGCCCGGTGGCGGTCGGCGCGACACCGTCGTTGATTCCCGGAATGGTCGTCGTGAACACATTCGGTTGGAAATTCTTCGTGTCCATCAAGTAGTACTGGAATAACTGACTCGGCGACGGCGCTTCGGAAAACGCGGTCATCGGCGGGAACGTGCTCGGCCGGCCGGCCAGCACCGCCAGCCGGTCCTTCAGCGGCTGCGGCAGCTGCCGGATGTCCCCGCGATCGGTGAATCCCCCTCCCCCTTGCTGCGTAACGGCTCCGGCCCCACTCGCGAACGTGGCGGTCGCCCCCAGCGTCAGTGCCGCGACCACCGCGGTCGCGGCCTTGCGCTTGCTCCTCATGATCGCTCCTCGCATGAAACGGGCAGTCCCCGCGCTCGCCGGCAGGGGCGCGGAGGAGAAATCAAGGTGGCCCCTCGCCGAGAGATATGCACCGGGGTTACACCACCCCCGGTCCGCCGGTATGGTGGGGAACCATCGGAAACACGGATGTGGAGTCCCGATGGAGGGGAAGTCCGAATCGGACTGGGAAACCGTCTACCGCGAGAACGTCGTCTGGATCTACCGGCTGATGCTGACCAAAGTGGGAAACCCGGCGGACGCCGAAGACCTCACCGGCGAGGTGTTCCTCGCCGCACTGAAACCGTTGCGGCTCACGGCCCGCAGCGAAGAGGTGCGCGCCTACCTGCTCGCCACCGCGCGGACGGTGCTCGCCGCGCACTGGCGTCGGCTGTTCGGCCGGGAAATCACCACGATCGGCCTCGACGAAACGACGGAAATACCCGATCGCGACGACGAAACGCCTAACGGCTCGCCCCGGCACGCGACGGATCGGCGGATCACGGCAATTCTCGCCGAATTGCCCGAGCGTGCCCGGAAAGTCCTGCAACTACGGTTCCTGGAGTCGTACTCGCTGCAGGACGCCGCCGACGAACTCGGCGTCACCTTGGCCAACGTGAAGGTGATCCAGCACCGGGCGCTGCGGCTCGCCGCGCAGGCCGCGGCCCGGATCGAGGAGGGGGCATGAACGACGTCGAGCACTTCGCCGAGAGCCTGATCAGGGAGCGCACGCCGGAACCGTTCCGGCCCGACGACGAGCAGGTCGCGCAGATGCGCGCCGCCATCGAACTGCGTGCCGTGCACGGCGGGGCGGCCGACGCGGTGCCGGACCCGGACTTCGTCGCCGGCCTCGGCCACCGGCTCGCGGCCCGGCTCGACGCACCCGCCGCCGGCCGGCCGCGCACCCGCCGCACCGTGGTCCGGACCGCGGGCGTCGCCGCGGCCTCCCTCGCGGCGGGCGCCGGGATCGACCGGCTCGTCCGCGGCACGGACACGCCAGCGTCACCACCGGCCGCCGCGGGCACCTGGCGCACGGTCGCGGCGAGCGCCGACCTGCCCGCCGGGGGTGTGCGCGAGTTCGAGCTGGACACCTTGATCGGCTTCGTCCAGCGGACCCCGGACGGCCTGCGCGCGGTCTCCTCGACCTGCACGCACCTGGGCTGCCGGCTGCAGCTCCTCGCTTCCGCACGCCGGCTGCAGTGCCCGTGCCACAACGCGATCTTCGCGCTGACCGGCGAGATCGTGCACTACGACCTGCCGGTGGACATCCCGCCCCTGCCGCAGTTCGAAGCGCGGGAACAAGACGGCGAGATCCAGGTCTACGCGCCGGTGAGACGCGCGTGAGCGGCTGCCGAAGTCGGCGGGGATAGCCACGGGTCATCCGGGGTACCCCCTCGAGATGGCTGAAGGACGGCACGGCGGGATCGAGGTTCTCCCCGTGGACGCGGAACAGGCTCTCGTGCTGCAGATGAGCGGCACGCTCGACGCGGCGACCGCCGAGACCGCGCGCGGCAAACTGCTCGACGCGACCGTCACCCTCCCGCCACCGCGGCTCGTGCTGCTCGACCTGCGGGACGTCGACGTGATCTCCGCGGCCGGGGTGCGGGCGCTGGGCGAGTTCGCGGTGACCCGCGGGCGGACCGGCGTCCGGTCGGCCGTGCTGCTCGAGCCGCACACGCTCAACGCGAAGGTCCTGCGCGGCGGCCACCTGCCCGTGCACGGCAGCGTGGCCGAGGCGATCCGGACCGAAGCACCCGGCGGAGCCGACGAGGACCGGCTCGGGGAGCAGCTCGCGGCGCTGACCCGGGTGCTGCTGGACGCCCCCAGCGTCACCCGCGCCCTGGAGCAGGTGGTTGCCGCGACGACCGTCGTCGTCCCGCACGCGCGGCTGGTCAGCATCACCCTGCGGGATCCCGGGGGCCGCTTCTTCACCCCCGTCGAAATCCCCGACATCGCCGCCGACCTCGACGACGTCCAGTACCGCACCGGCGCGGGCCCCTGCCTGGACGCCGCCACGCCCGACGGGCCCGCCTACGCGCTCGACCAGGACCTCGCCCGGCCCTCGGCGTGGCCGCAGTTCGCCGCGGTCGCGACGGCGCACGGCCTCGGCGCGGTGCTGTCGACGGCCCTGCTGCCGGCCTCCCGCCCGGGCGGGCTCACCGGCGCCCTCAACATCTACGCCCACCGCGGCGGCATCACCCCGACCGACCGCCACCGCTCGCTGCTGCTCGCCACGCACGCCTCGCTGGCCCTGGAGCACGCCCGCGGGGCCGAGGTCGCCGAGCTGGAGCGCACGCACCTCAAGGAGGCGATCGGGTCCCGGGACGTGATCGGCCAGGCGAAGGGGATCTTGATGGCCCGCCAGGGCCTCGACGCCGAAGGCGCGTTCGCCCTGCTCCGCCGCACTTCGCAGGACCTCAACGTCAAGCTGGCCGAGATCGCGGAAGCCCTGGTCCAGAACCACGCGAAGCTGGCTCCGGTCGAAGACAACTGACCGGCTCAGATCCAGGGGTTGCCCGCGGCGAGCCGGGCGGTGAAGCCCGTGTCGTCGCGGTGGAGGACGACCTCGCTGCAGACCTGGTGCGCGATCCACAGCCCACGGCCACCGATGTCCTGCCCGGCGGGCAGCAGGCCGGCGAACGGGTCGCCCGGGCCCTCGCCGGTGTCGTGCACCGTGACGACCGCGTGGCCGGCTCCCGCCCAGATCCGCACCCGGACCGGCGGGCGCCCGTGGCGCAGGGCGTTGTCGACGATCTCGCTGACCGCCAGCACGAGGTCGTCGGCCTCGGCCGCGGGCAGGTGCGGCTGGACGGCGTCCGCGACGGCCCGGCGGGCGGCCGAGGGCGTCGGGTCGGCGAGTTCGGCCAGCGGCGCGTTGCGCTGGATCGCGAGCAGCACCGGCGGCCGCGGGCCGGCGAGGAACGCGGTCGGGTCGACGTACCCGGCGTTGGGGTGGTACCCACCGCCGGGCGTGGCGAGGAACGGGTGGGTGCGGGCGACGTCGTCGAGCACGTGCCGCGGGGTCGTGCGGGTGTCGTAGGCGCACATGCTGCGCAGGGGGAACTCGTCGTAGGCGTGGTTCACCGCGGACTCGTAGCGGGCCCACCAGTCCCAGGAGGTCCCGATCACGGCCGGCGGGATCTCGCCGAAGACGCGGATGCCGGTGGCGCCCTCGCCGACGAGCCCGGCCAGCAGCTCGCGGTAGGACTTGATCGCCGTGGCGGGCCGCGTGTAGAGGTCGCCGGTCGGCAGGAAGTGCACGGCGCCGGCCTCGGGAAGTGCGTCGCGCACGAGCTCGGCCCGGTCCGGTACCAGGGAAACGAGGGTCGGCTCGCCCGCACCGAGCCCGCCGCGGAGGAACGGCACGGCGACGGCGAGCAGCTCTTCGTCGGAGGAGTAGTGGACGGCGGCGTGGTCGTAGCCGCGCCGGGTGGTGGCCGGGTCGGTGGTCGTCACGGGCGCTCCACCCGCACCCCCGGGACGTCGAACAGCTCAAGCAGCCGCGCCGGGGTGCTCAGCCGCGTCCGCAGGACGACCGTGGTGCCGTGCCGCTCGGCGTGGTCGGAGACGGCGAGCAGGCCGCGGTGGTCGATGAAGTCCAGGCCGGTCGCGTCGATCGCGACCGGGTCCGCGGCCGAGCCCAGCCCGGCGCGCTCCAGCGCGAGCGGCCACAACCGGCGGACCGCGACGTCCAGCTCCCCGTCGAGGGCGGCGGAGTCCCCGGGCCCGGCGTGCCCGTGCAGGTGGAACGGCGTCGCGCCGTCATGGGCGAAGGGGTGCATGCAGGCCAGTTGCGCGACGGCTTCGTCGCCCAGTTCGGTCCGGTCGTAGCCGCACATCGCCGACATCGGGTGGGCCGCCATGTAGCGGTCCACGCTGTGCTCGTAGCGGGCGAAGGCGTCCAGCTGGGCGGGCGTGCGCACCAGCGAGGTCGCGTCCGCGGCCACCCGCAGCCCGGTGAACCCGGCCGCCAGCGCCGCCTCGGTCGCCGCGGCGTAGAACCGGACCTGGCCGGCGGGGTCGACGACGGCTCCCGCCGGGTAGGTCGAGTCCACAGAGGACACCCGCACGGCACCGCGCCGCAGCCCGTCGTCGAACTCGCCGGTGCCCTGCAGCTGCCGGGTCAGGGCGATCTCGTCACCCCGGCCCACGTAGAGGACCCGCTTCCCCGCGGCGAGGCCCTCGGCCAGGAACTCCCGCGCCCGCGAGACGAACTCGTCCCGCCGCCGGTAGCCCCAGCACACGTGGTCGCGGAGCGGCGTCGGCAGCCCGCGGTCCCGCTGTGTCGGCATCTGCACGGGCTGAGACTACGCCGCCCGCCTCAAAGTCCGGGGTGCTCACCCGCCGCGCGCAGGCCGGGCACCCAGGCCACCGCCTGGTCCACGTCGTCGGCGAGCAGCACGACCTCGATCAGCCGGCCCATCTCGAGGGCCCGTGCGACGTTCGGCCGCGCGCCGGCGACGACGAACGGCACCCCGGCCTCGGCCGCCGCCATCGCGGTCTCCGCGAGCACCCGCAGGCCGGGCGAGGCGCAGAACTCGACGTGCTCGAAGTCGACGACCAGCCCGGCCACACCCGGCCGGATCCGGGTGGCCAGCTCGGCCCGCAGCGGCTGGGCACCGACCACGTCGAGCTCCCCGGCCACCGCGACCACGACGACGTCCGACACGGTGCGGACGCTGATCCGCGTGTCGTCGCTGGGGCTCGGGACCGGCATGACACCACCGTAGCCCGCTCGTCCGATCGCGCGCCGCGCGACGGTCCGCGCGGCGCTACCCTGACCTCGGGACGCGGTGAGCGCGGTGGCTCGTACTCGTACGTTCTCCGACCGGCCAGGTCGACCATCGTCACCGGTGGCCACCCGACAGTGCGCACACAGGGGACGGAATGCGGCGATGGGAGGCGTGGGCCGAGCCGGCGGACGGCAGCCCACGGAGGCAGGTGATCGTGGTCCGCGGCGGCATCGACGACACGGTCGCCACGGCGTTCGAGCGGCGGTTGCGCGAGCTGGCGGGCTCCGGGCCGGCCGACGTCGTCGTCGACCTCTCCGCCACCTCGCTGGTGAGCGCCGCAGCGGTGCGGGCGATCGCGCGGACCGCCACCGGCTGGCGCGCGCACCACCGCCGGACCCGGGTCGTCATCAGCCCCGGCAGTCCGGCCGGCCGGGTCGTTCCCCTGGTCACCTCGCTCGGGCTGATCGCGGTGCACGACTCGCGCGGCGCCGCGCTCGCCGCCAACGGCCAGGCCGTGCTCCGCCCCGCGCAGACGCCCAGGGCCGGGACCATGGCCGAGCTCGTCCAGGCCGTCCAGCAGCTCCAGCGCCGCTACTCGCTGAGCGACATCGAAACGGCGGTCGGCCTCCTGCGGGACGCCGCGACCCGGCACCGGATCCACGCCGGTCAGCTGGCCGCCGCCGCGGCGGGCGAGCTGCTCGTCCCGGCCACGCGCAGCGCCGTTCCCGACGGCGCGCCGCCGGCCATGCCGTTCCCCGTCCGCGCCAGCCCCGCCCCGAAACTGCTCACGGTGCTCGACGCCGCGCTCAAGGCCACGATGAACGTCATGGGGGCCCCGGCCGGCTACGCCCAGGTCGCCACCGCGAACGCGCTGCTGCTGGTCGGCGGCCACGGCTTGGACCGCGAGCTCTGGCGAACCCTCGGCCGGATCGGCCGGTTCGACACCGCGTGCGCGCGGGCCAGCCTCTACGGCACCCGCGTCGTCGTCCCGGACCTGAGCACCGACACCCTGCTCACCGGCACCCGCACCCGGGAGGTCCTGCTCGCCGACCGGTTCCGCTTCGCGCAGAGCACCCCGGTGCTCGACCACGACAGCCTGGAGTGCCGGGCCGTGCTCTCCACCCTCGACCGCCGGTCCGGCCGGGTCGTCACGGCGGCGGAAGCCACCGAGCTCGACCGCATCGCCCACTCGGTGAGCCGCTGGGAAGCGTGGGACGACCGGCGGCGCCTGCGCGCGGCCCTGCGGGACCTGCACGACACCCTGGCCGCCGGCTGAGGATCGCGACCACGAGCTTCCGGCGCTCCGGGCACGGCAGCACCGCGCCGGAGAACGCGTCCGTGGTCACCGGCGGGTTTGAGTCCCGTCCGGCCGGGCACCCGGCTCGACGGGTCACCGACCACACGGGCGGTCGCGCGCTCCCGGTACCGCGCGCCGGGCCGCCTTGCGCGAGGGTGACCCGGCCCGCGGGGCTGCAGGGGGCCGCCGCCGGCCGGGCCACCCTCCCGGTCGCCGGATCAGCCGGTCAGGTCGCCCTCCTCGGCGTTGCGCCGGGCGTAGTGGGCCAGCTTGTCCTCGTCCACCGTCACGCCCAGGCCCGGCCCGGACGGCACGCGCAGCCGGCCACCGGTGAGCTCGAGGGGCTCGACGATGTCGTCCGCGTGCAGGTAGTACATGCTGTCGATGGCCCGCGACAGGACCGGCGTGCTCGCCACGACCGCCAGGTGCGCGGCGGTCGCGATGCCCAGTTCGCCGCCGCTGTGCAGGTTCATCCCGAGGCCGAACGTCTCGCAGTGCGCGGCCAGGGCCTTCGTCGCCGCGATGCCGCCCCACTTGTAGACGTCGCCGTGGACCACGTCGACCGCACCCAGCCGCACGGCCGGTGCGAACTCTTCGAACCGCACCACGCACATGTTGGTGCACAACGGAATCCGCACCTTCGCGCGCACCTGGGCCATGCCTTCGATGCCGGCGCACGGGTCTTCGAGGTACTCCAGGTCCAGCTCCTCCAGCGCGAGCCCGGCACGGATCGAGTCGGGCACCGACCAGGCGGCGTTCGGGTCGACGCGCAGCTCGACGTCCGGCAGCGCGCGCCGCAGCTCGCGCATGATCGCGACGTCGCCGCGGACGTCCGTGGTGCCCTTGAGCTTCACCGCCGTGAACCCGCCCCGGGCGACCACCTTCGCCGCGTGCTCGGCGACCCCCTGGGCCAGTTCGCGGCCCGCCGCGCCCGGGGCGTCGGCACGCGTGACGAGCGCGGTGATCGGGACCTCGTCGCGGACGCGGCCGCCGAGCAGGTCCGCCACGGACTGGCCGGTGACGTGCCCGATCAGGTCCCAGCAGGCGACGTCGAGCGCGGCCAAGGCGGCGTAGCCGAGGTAGCCGTGGAAGAACGGCACCATGTGGTGGCGCCGGTGGAACGCCTCGAGCGCGAACGGGCTGGTGCCCACCAGGCTCGCGCCGAGCTTGCGCACCAGCTCGGCGACCGGGCGGCCCCACATCGTCTCGCCCCAGCCGGTCACGCCGGTGTCGGTGCGCAGCCGCACCACGGTGCGCGTTTCGCCCGTCTTGGTCTCGAACGAGCTGGTGAACGGGTTGGTCAACGGCAGGTTCACGACGAGCGCGTCGACTTCGGTGATCTTCATGCCTCCCCTTCGGCGTGGGTTGCGCGGGTGGCCGCGTCGAACGCGCGGATCGCGTCCGCCAGCGCGGTCACCCGGTCTTCGAGCAGGGCGGCGCCGCCTTCCGCGGTCGCTTCGCCGGCGTCGTCGGTGCTGCCGCCGGCGCGGGCCCATTCGCCGTGGCGTTCGGCGGTCAGGCCCGGGTACGGCGGTTCGGCGAACAGCGGTGGCGGCGTGACGTCCGGCCGCGGTTCGCGCGGGCGGACGAGGTCCGGGTGCGCGGCGAGCATCAGGGACGTCTCGTAGTGGCCGGCGTGGCCGGGTGAGCCGCTGTGCTCGCCGAGCGAAAAGTACGAGCACGCACCCACGGCTACGTCCGCGCGCAGGGCGTGCTCCTTGACGGCCAGGCGCATGATCTCGTCGTTGCCGCCGTGGCCGTTGACCACGAGCACGCGGCGGAACCCGCTGGTGACGAGCGAATCGAGCACGTCGGCGAGGACGGCCTGCAGGGTCGCGGCCCGCAGCGAGACCGCCGCGGCGAACAGGTGGTGCGGGCTGTGGCCGAAGGGCAGGGCGGGCAGCCGCACCACGGCCGGCGTCCCGCCGAGGCGGTCGAGGGCGCGGTCGGTGACGGCCTCGGCGAGCAGCGTGTCGGTGCCCATCGGCAGGTGGCCCGCGTGCTGCTCCTGCGAACCGATCGGCAGCAGTGCGATGGCGTCGCGCGCTTCGGCACGGACTTCCCGCGCGGACATCCGCGTCAGTTCGGGCATCGGGTCTCCCCTGTCGTCGCGGGTCGTGGCATCGTGGCCGCATGAGCACCGGCGAACGCCCGGCCCTGCGGCTGGTCCCGGCGCCGGCCCCCGAGGCCGGCGGCCCGGTGCTGGGGGCCGTCGAGCTGCTGCCCGGCCGCGTCCGGGCGGCGCTGGTCGAGCTGTCCGGCGCGGTGCGGTGGCGCGCCGAGGCGGCGTACCCGCGCGACACGGCGGACCCGGCCGAGATCGACGCGGCCCTCGAGGCGGTCGCGCGGTTCCCCGAACGCCCGGTCGGCGTCGGCGTGGCCGCCGCCGGCCTCGTCGACGCCGCGGCGGGCGTGATCATCGAGGTCAACGAAGTGCCCGCGCTGCGCGGCTACCCGGTCGCCGCGAGACTGTCCACTGTGGCCGGTGTGCCGGTGCACGTCGAACACCGGGCGCGGCTGCAGGTCATGGGCGACCGCTGGTTCGGCGAGGGCCGCGGCCGGACGGCGTTCGCGTCCGTGTCCACCGGAGAAGTGCTGGGCGTCGGGATCCTGTACGGCGGCGAGGTCCTGGCGCCACCGGGCGGCCGCAGCGGCGCGCACATGACGGTCGCGGCGAGCGGCCGCCGCTGCACCTGCGGCGCCCGCGGCTGCTGGAAGACGGTCGCGACGACACCGTGGCTGCGCGCCGAGGCCGCGCGGCGCGGGCTGGCCGCGCAGTCGGTGCGCGAACTGGCCGGCGACCCCCTGCTCGACGAGTACGCGGCCAACATCGCGCTGGGCCTGGTGAACGTGCAGCAGCTGTTCGCCCCGGGCCTGTTCGTCCTCCACGGCGAGGCCGCGGACGGCGGCGAGCACTTCCGCGCCCGCATCGAAGCCCGGCTGCGCGAAGACTCGTCGTGGGCCAGCGGCGCCGCACCGCCGAGGGTGGTGGTGAGCCCGGGCCCGGCCGACGACGTCGCCCTGCTCGGCGGCGCGGGTCTCGTGCTTTCGCACCGCTGAGGCCGTCATCGGGCCACCCGGCGGCGCGCCAGCCGCGGGTCCGGATTCGGCACCGCGTCGAGCAGGCTCCGCGTGTACTCGTGCGAAGGCGAGCGGAACAGCGTGGCCGCGTCCGCCAGTTCGACGATCTTTCCCGCGCGCATCACCGCCACGCGGTCGGCGATCTGCTGGACCACCGCCAGGTTGTGCGACACGAACACGTACGTCAGGCTCAGCCGCTCCTGCAGCGCGCCCAGCAGGTCCAGCACCTGGGCCTGTACCGAGACGTCGAGGGCGCTCGTCGGCTCGTCCAGCACCACCAGCCGCGGCTCCAGGGCCAGCGCCCGCGCGATGGAGACGCGCTGGCGCTGGCCGCCGGAGAACTCGTGCGGGTAGCGGTCCTGGACCTGCGAGGGCAGGCCGACCGCTTCGAGCAGGTCCGCCACCCGCTCGCGGACCCGGGCCCGGGCGCGGCGGCCGCGCATCGACGGGTCGTGCGTCAGCAGGGGTTCGCCGACGATCTCCGTGACGCGCAGCCGCGGGTTCATGCTCGAGTACGGGTCCTGCAGCACCACCTGCATCTCGCGCCGGACCTTGCGCAGCCGCCGGGCCGGCATGGTGAGCAGGTCGGCGCCGTCGAAGCGGACCGTGCCCGCCGTCGGCTCGACCAGCCGCAGCAGCAGGCGGGTCAGCGTCGTCTTGCCGCTGCCCGACTCCCCCACCACCGCGAGGGTTTCGCCCGCGACGACGTCGAGGTCGACTCCGTCCACGGCGGACAGTGCGCCGTAGTCCTTGCGCAGCCCGCGGATCTCGGCCAGGTTCGTCATGCCCGCTCCAGCTTCGGTGTCGCGCGCAGCAGCTCGCGCGTGTAGTCCTCCCGCGGCGCCTCGAACAACGGCACGACGTCGCCGGTCTCCACGACCCGGCCCGCGCTCATGACCACCACCCGGTCCGCGACCTCCGCGACGACCCCCAGGTCGTGCGTGATGAGCAGGATCGCCATCCCGTGCCGGGCCTGCAGGTCCACCAGCAGCTCGAGGATCTGCGCCTGGACGGTCACGTCGAGCGCGGTCGTCGGCTCGTCGGCGATGAGCACCCGCGGCCGGCCGACCAGCGCCATCGCGATCATCACCCGCTGCCGCAGCCCGCCGGAAAGCTGGTGCGGGTACTGCGACGCCCGGCGTCGGGCGTCCGGGATACCGGCTTCCTCCAACGCCGAGACGGCCGCCGCGCGCGCCTCGGCCCGGGACGCGCCGTGGTGCTTCCGGACCACCTCGGCGACCTGGACGCCGACGCGCCGCACCGGGTTGAGGCTCGTCATCGGGTCCTGGAAGACCATGGCGACGTCGTTGCCGCGGACGCGCCGGAGCTCCTTTTCGGGCAGCCGCAGGATGTCCCGGCCGTCGAGCAGCACGGAGCCGCCCGCGTAGACGCACGGCGGCTCGGGGTTGAGCCGCAGCACCGACAGCGCCGTCGCGGTCTTGCCGCTGCCGGACTCCCCCACCAGCGCCAGGGTTTCGCCTTCGGCCACCGACAGGCTCACGCCGTCGGCCGCGGTCACCGCGCCGGTGTCGACGTGGAACTCGACGCGCAGGTCGTTGATCTCCAGCAGGCTCATGAGCGGTACGCCTTCGGGTCCGCGACGTCCCGCAGCACGTCGCCGGTGATGTTGACGGCCAGCGCGGTGAGCATCAGCGCGATGCCCGGGAACACCGCCACCCACCACGACGTGCCGAGGTAGAGCTGGCCGTCGGCGAGCATGCCGCCCCAGGTCACGGTCTGCTTCGGCACGCCGAGGCCGAGGTAGCTCAGGGACGCCTCCGCGACGATCGCCGCGGCGACGTGCAGGGTGCCGATGGTCGCCAGCGGTGCCATGACGTTGGGCAGCAGGTGCCGCCGCATGATCGTGAAGTCCGTGACGCCGATCGCGCGGGCCTCGGTGACGAACTCCCTGGTGCGCAGCGAAAGCACCTCGGACCGGATGACGCGGGCGTAGGAGACCCAGCCCGTGAAGCCGAGCACCAGCACGACGTACCACAGGCCGGAGCCGAGGAACCCGACGATGGCCAGGGCGAGCAGGATCGACGGGAACGCGAGCTGGATGTCGGCCAGCCGCATGAGGATCCGGTCGAACCAGCCGCCGAGGAACCCGGCGACCAGGCCGATCGCGGCCCCGGCGAGGCCCGCGAGCAGCGCCGCGCACGCACCGACGAGCAGCGAGACGCGGGCGCCGTAGCAGAGCCGGGACAGGATGTCGCGGCCCAGCTGGTCCGTGCCGAGCAGATGGGCGGAGTCGCCGCCGGCCGCCCACGCGGGCGGGTGCAGGCGCACCAGCAGGTCCTGCGCGCCCGGGTCGTAGGGCGCGATGACCGGCGCGAACAGGGCGACGAGCACCATGAGCGTCAGCACGGCGAGCGCGACGGCGCCGAGCTTGCTGCGCAGCACCGCGCGGGCCATCTTCGGGCGGGCGGCGGGCAGGGCGACGGCAGTCATGCGGTCACCCGCACCCTCGGGTCGAGCAGCGCATAGGACAGGTCCACCAGCAGGTTGACCAGGACGAACGTGGCGGCGAAGAACAACACCGCGGCCTGGACCAGCGGGAAGTCGCGGTTCTGGATCGCCTCCACGGTGAGCCGGCCGAGGCCGGGCCAGGAGAACACCTGCTCGGTGAGGATCGCGCCGCCGAGCAGCGAGCCGACCTCCAGGCCGACCACCGTGACGACCGGCAGCGCGGCGTTGCGCAGGCCGTGGGACAGCACGACGCCGGCCGTACCGAGGCCCTTCGCGCGGGCCGTGCGGATGTAGTCGGCGCCGAGCACGTCGATCAGCGACGTCCGCAGCAGCCGCGCGATCACCGCGACCGAGTAGACGGCGAGGGTGATCGCGGGCAGCACGAGGTGGTCGAACCCGCCGTAGCCGGACGCGGGCAGCAGCTGCAGCCGCACGGCGAAGACGAGGATCAGCAGGATCCCCACCCAGAACGCCGGCGTCGACTGGCCGACCAGGACGCTGGTCATCACGCCGGTGTCGCCGGCTCGGCCGCGGCGCACCGCGGCGAACGTGCCCGCCGGGACGGCGACGACCAGCGCCAGCAGCAGGGCCGCGCCGGCCAGTTCGAGCGTCGCGGGGACGCGGGCGAACAGCACGTCGGCGACGGGCTGGTCGTAGACGAGCGACGTGCCCAGGCGCAGCCGCGGCAGGCCGCCGAGGTAGTCGAGGTACTGGATGAGCAGCGGGCGGTCCAGGCCGAGGCTCGCGCGCAGCGTCGCCTCCTGCGCGGCGTCCGCGTCGGGCGGCAGGATCAGCTTGACCGGGTCGCCCGACAGGCGGACCAGGAAGAACGCCGCCGTGGCGACGAAGAACAGCACGACGACCGCGGTCAGCACCTTGGTGGCGACCGTGCGGAGCACCCCGCTCCCGGCGGCGGCCGGGCGGCTCAGCGCGAGCGCGGTCATGGCGTCACCGTCGCCTTCGCCATGTTCAGCACGCCGACCACGCCCGGTGTCCACTGTGGACGGGCGTTGACCGCGTGGACGTTGTCGATCTGGTAGAGGAACACGAACGGCGCCTCCTCCTTGAGAAGGTGCTGCAGCCGCGTGAACGCGCGCTGCCGCTCGGCGGGGGCGGGTGACAGCTCTTCGGCGTCGACGAGCCGGTCGGCTTCGGTGTTGTGCCAGCGGCTCTGCCGCCGGTCGTGGCGGACGTTGGACTGCACGAGACTTTCCGCGTCGAGCGTCCAGCCGGTGCTGGCGGCCAGGTAGATCGGGCCGAGCGCGGCGCGGTTGCTCGAGGTGAGCCGGCTCGTGTACGTGCCGGCGTCGACGAGGTCCACCTTGGCCCGGACGCCGGCGCGGGCGAGCAGGCCGGAGATCGCCTCGGCGAGGTTGGCGTCGGCGGTCTGCGCGGTGAGCGAGGTGTCGAAGCCGTCGGGGAAGCCGGCCTCGGCGAGCAGTTGCTTGGCCAGGCCGAGGTCGCGGGTGAACGGCGTGACCGAGGCGTCGAAGCCGAAGGACTCGCGCGGGAACATCGTCGGCACCTCGCGGGCCTTGCCGTCGAGCACCGCCGTGATCAGCAGCGGCACGTCGACGGCGTGGTTGAGCGCCCGGCGGACGCGCACGTCGCGCAGGGGGCCGCTGGTGGTGTCCAGCGACAGGTAGGACGTGCGGATGCCCGGGTAGTGCTTGATCGAGACGCCCTTGTAGCCCTGCAGCTGCAGGGCGGCGTCCGGGGTCAGGTTGGCGACGATGTCCACTTCGTCGCTCTGCAGCGAGGCGAGTGCCGAGGACGGGTCGGGCATCGGGAGGAACACCAGCTCGTCGTAGGCCGGTTTGCCGCCCCAGTAGGCGGGGTTGGCGCGCATCCGCAGCCGGTGGTCGCGCTGGAACTCGGCGAAGGTGAACGGCCCGGTGCCGACGGGGTGCTTCGCGAACCCGGCGTTGCCGACCTGCTTCAGGTAGCCCGGCGGGACGACGACGCCGCCGAACAGCGACACCTTCGCCGGGATGATCGGGTCGGGCTGGCTGCAGCGCAGGTCCACGGTGAGCGGGCCGGTCGCGACGGCCTGCTTGACGTAGCGCAGCTCGACGATCGGCGACTTCGTGGCCGGGTCGAGCAGCCGGTTGATGCTGAAGGCCACGGCCTGGGCGTCGCACGGCTCCCCGTTGTGGAACCGTACGCCGGAGCGCAGCTTGAACCGCCAGGTCAGCGGGTCGGGCGAGGACCACTCCAGGGCCAGCCCCGGCGCGAGCCGGTTGTCCGGGCCCCGGGTGGTGAGCGTGTCGAACAGGTTGGTCAGCACGTTCATCGAGGTCAGGTCGCCCTGCTTCTGCGGGTCGAGCGTCTTCGGGTCCGACGTCTGCGCGACGCGCAGCACGCTGCCGGTGGCGCCCGCGGCGGTGCCGCACGCGCTCAGCAGGCCGGGCAGGGCCAGCGCGGGGAGCGCGAGCCCGCCCAGCCGCAGGGCGTCGCGGCGCGACAGTGGGGACACGGCGCCTCCTTTCCGTCTTGCGGAAGAGCGTTCCGCCACACGGAACGCGATTGCGCTAAGCTAGGCGCCGTGAACAAGGCTGTCAACGCTTCCCCCGCCGCCCGGGGCGCGGTCGAGAAGGCCCTGGAGGTGCTCGCGACGCTCGCGGGACCCGGCGGGCCGCACCGGCTGGCGGACCTCGCGCAGGCCTGCGACCTGCCGAAACCGTCCGTGCACCGGATGCTGCAGTCGTTCACCGACGCCGGTTACGCGGTCAGTGCGGGCAGCGGCCGCTACACCGTCGGGCCGCGGCTGCTGGGGCTGTCCGCGGCGGCGCTGGCGGGCCTGAAACCGGCGCGGCCGGTGCTGGCCGAGCTGCAGCGGCGCACCGGCCACACGGTCCACTACGCGGTGCGCCACGGCGACCGGGCGGTGTACGTCGAGAAGCTGGAGCCGGAGCAGGCCTACCAGCTCGCCACCCGGCCGGGCGGCGAGGTGCCGCTGTACTGCACCGCGGTCGGCCGCGCGATCCTGTCGCGGCTGTCCGAGTCCGAAGTGGACGCCGTACTGGCCGCGCCGCTCGCCGCCCGCACGGCCAAGACGTTGACGGACCCGGCGGCTCTGCGCGCCGAGCTGGCCACTGTGGACAGTGCGGGGTACGTCGTGGACGACGAGCAGTTCGAGGCGCACGTCCGCTGCCTGGGTGCGCCGGTGCTGGCCGCGGACGGCGCGGTCCTGGGCGCGGTGAGCGTGTCCGGGCTGACGTTCACGCTGCAGCCGTCGAGCTTCGACGTGCTGGGCCCGCTGGTCGCCGAGGCCGCGAACCGGCTTTCGGCGGTGCTCGCCGGAACGACGCTGCGAGCCGTCGATGCTCGCTGAGCTGCTGCACCAGGCCCGTGCCGACCGGGTCTTCTCCGCGGCGGCGTGGTCGGTCGGCACCGCGGACGGCGTGCTGGACCGCGGTTTCCTCGGGACGCGCTGGTGGGATGGGCCGCCGGCCGGCGAGGCGAGCCGGTGGGACCTGGCGTCGGTGACCAAGCCGGTGACCGGCCTGGTGGTCGCGGCCTTGGCCGAGCGCGGCGCGCTGTCCTTCGACGACCCCCTCCCCCGGTTTCTCCCGGCGTACGCGGGCACCGACAAGGCGTCGATCACGGTCCGGCAGCTGCTCACCCACACGTCGGGCCTGCCGGGCGGAACGCCGCTGTGGCGGGAGTTCCCGACGCGCGAAGCGCTGCTCGAAGCGATCCGGGTGACGCCGCTGGCGGGCGTACCGGGTGAAGTCGAGTACTCGTCGCAGGGGTTCATCCTGCTCGGCCTGATCGCGTCGGCGGCGGCCGGCGCTCCCCTGGACCGCCTGGTCGCCGACCTCGTGACCACCCCGGCCGGGCTGAGCCGCACGACGTTCGGCCCGGTCGGGGCCGCCGTGGCCACCGAGGACTGCGCGTGGCGCGGCCGGGTCGTGACCGGCGAGGTGCACGACGAGAACGCGGTGGTGCTGGGCGGGATCTGCGGCCACGCGGGCCTGTTCGCGCCGCTGGCCGACGTCGAACGCCTCGGCCGGATCCTCGCGGGCGGCGCGTCGCCGCTGCTGAAGCCGGAGACGCACGCGGAGATGATCGCGTGCCACACGCGCGGGCCGCGCCGCGGCCTGGCGTGGCAGGGCCTGGACGTCCCGGGCTCACCGGTCGGTACGGCGTTGCAGCCGGATTCCTACGGCCACACGGGGTTCACGGGCACGAGCCTGTGGGTCGAGCCGTCGCGCGGCCGTTACTACGTGCTGCTGACCAACCGCGTCCACCCGAGCCGGGACCGCGACGTTTCCGCCGTGCGGCGGGCGTTCCACGACGCGGCGGCCGTGCTCGGCTGATCAGCACGGTTCCGGGTCCATGGCGATCGGCTCCGCGCGCACCGCGCAGGCCTTGATCGTCCCGGTCCCGCACTCGATCCGCGCCCAGACGGTCTTCCCCGGGTCCGCGGCCCGCACGCCCCACGCCCGCGAGAGGTCCCGGACCAGCACCAGCCCCCGGCCCCGGCCGCTCGCCGGCGCGCGGTTCCCCGCCACCGGGGCGTCCTCGCCCTCGTCGTGGACCTCCAGCAGCGCCGAGCACGGCCGCGGCGTCGCCTCGGCGGTGACCGTCACCAGGCCGGTCCCGTGTTCGTAGGCATTCGTGGCCAGCTCGGTGACCACCAGCTGCACCGCCCAGAGGTGGTCGGCGCCGAGCAGCGGCAGCGCGCGGGCGGTCCACCTCCGGAGCGCGCTGAGCGGGGGCGGCGCGTCCCGCTCGATCGTGAACGCCGACCAGTCGCCCGAACCCGAGGACGTCATCCGACCAGTGTGCCCTCACTCCGGGTTCGCTTGCAGGGCCTCGGACAGCGTCGGGTAGAGGAGGACGCTGTCGTCGTTCCACAAGCTCAGCAGCACCATCGAAACCGGGCGGGGCGGGACGACGAAGCACAGCCGCCACCCTTCGACTCGGGCACGCTGCGCCGTCTGGCCGAGCACGCGCAGGCCCGCCGCGCCGAGGAAGGTCACCCGGGACAGGTCCAGCACGGTGACCGGGGCCAGCTCCTGCCAGGTCTCGTGCTGCAGCGCGCGCACCGAAACGGTGTCGATCTCACCGGCCGCGCTGATGACCAGCAGGTCCGGCCGCACCTCGAGCCGCTCGACCGCGAGGATCTCCGCGGCGGCCTGCCGGGGGACGCGCCGGTCGGTCGACATGGAGAGCCCTCCCGTCCCGGGCCGCGCACCCGAACACCCAGTCAAGCAGGCCGGTCGGGAAAGGGGAATCCGCCCGTCACGCGGATGGCGGCGTTTGCCGCCCCGGCGCCCGGGTAGCCGATCCGACAGAGGTCTCTCCACCGAAGACGCAGGGGAGCGTGGTGACGGTGAAAGGTACGTTTCACCCGGAACGTCTCCGGGTGGTCCGGACACGCGGGGAGTCCGATGTCGTGGTCCTCGCCCTGTCCGGCGAACTCGACGCGGGCACGACGCCCAAGCTCGCCGAAGCCGCCGCGCAGGTGCTCGCGGCCGATCCCGAGGTGCTGGTCCTCGACCTGACCGAGCTGTCGTTCCTGTCCCTCGCCGGGGCCCGCCAGGTCCGCGCGACCCACGACGCCACGGCCACCAGCCGCCTGCGCGTGGTGACCGGCGAGCGCCCGGTGGTGCGCGACTTCCTGCACGCCACGGGGTTCGAGGCGGTGCTGGACTGCTACCGCACGCGGCTGGGCGCGCTCACCGCGGGCAGCCGCGCGGAGTTCGTCCGCCAGGCGAACGCCGCCTGGGACGGGCGCTAGCCGAGCGCGGCCCGCGTCAGCGTCTTCGCCGTGTGGACGATGCTGCGCACGGCTTCCTCGGCCGGCAACCCGTGGAGATCGGTCAGCCCGAACAACGCTTCCGCGCTCATCACCACCGCAAGATCCCGCTTCAGCTGGGCCACGTCGGTTCCCCGCAGGTCGGCCGGCGGCGCGAGCGCCTGGTCGATGAGCCCGAACCGCAGGCCGGGCCGGGCGGCGGTGTCTGCGGGCCGGGTGATCGTCGCCGCGATCATCGCGCGGACCGCGCCTTCGTGGGTCAGCACGTGCCGCAGCAGGTGTTCCGTCGCCGTCGCGACGCGCGTGACGGGGTCCGTCGCGTCCGCCACCGGGGCGAGCGCCTCGGCCGGGTCGAACAGCGTCCCGGCGACGGCCTCGCGCAGCAGGCTCGCCAGGTCGGGGAAGTACCGGTAGGCCGTCGCCTCCGACACCTCGGCCGCCTTGGCGACCTCCGGCATCGTCACCGTGGCGCCGCCGCGGACCAGTTCGGTCGCGGCCGCCAGGATCGCGTTGCGCGTGCGCCGCTTCTGGTTGACCCGTCCGCCGTCCATGTCCGCCGCCTTTCGCAGTCAAGCCGGCTCTCATCATAAGAGTGCACTTGCACGAACGCCAGATGAGGGTTTACCTTCTTCGTGACAGTTCACTCTCATGAGGAGTCGGCATGACGCGCATCTCGATCGTCGGGCCCGAAGCGGGCGAAACCACCCTGACCGGCCCGATCCGGCTGCGGATCCTCGAGGACGGCAGCACCACCGGGCACCGGCTGGGCCTGGGCGAGATCGTCGTCGCCCCGCACACCCCCGGCCCGCCGCAGCACCGGCACGCCCAGCACGACGAAGGTTTCTACGTCGTCCGCGGCACCGTTCGCTTCACCGTGGGCGAGGAAAGCCACGACGCTCCGGCCGGCACCCTCGTCATGGTGCCGCCGGGCGCGCCGCACACCTTCGCCAACCCGGGCGACGAGCCCGCCGTCATGCTCAACACGTTCACGCCGGACCTGTACGTCCAGTACTTCCGCGACCTGCGCGCGTTCGCCGCCGAAGCCGGGCGGCCCGCGCAGGGCACCGAACTTACCGAGATCATGGCCCGCTACCACACGGAACCGGCGACCACCTACGCCGGCGAGACACCCGTGGCCGGGCCGCGGACCGTCGACGTCCGCGTCGGCGACCTGAGCGTCCGGGTCGAAGACCGCGGGGCCGGGCGGCCGGTCCTGCTGCTGCACGGCGGCGCGGGCCCGGCTTCGGTGGCCGGCCTGGCCGGGTTGCTCGCCGCGCGGGGCACGCGGGTGCTCGCGCCCGTCATCCCCGGCTTCGACGGCACCGCGGCGTCGGACGCCGTCGCCGACGTGCCCGCGCTCGCCAGGCTCTTCCGGGCGCTGCTCGGCGAACTCGGCGTGCACGACGTCCTCGTCGCCGGCAACTCCGTCGGCGGGTGGATCGCGGCGCAGATGGGCGTCGACGAGCAGGCGGCCCGCGACACCGGGGACGTTTCGGCGCACCGCGTCGGCCGGCTCGCGCTGCTGGACCCGATGGGGATCACCGTCGACGGGCACCCGATCACCGACCTTTCCGCGACGCCGCCGGACAAGCTCGCCGACGTCGTCTTCCACTCCCCCGACCGGTTCCGGCTCGACCCGGCCCTGCTCCCGCCGGAACGCCTCGCCGCGATGCAGGGCGACGCCGTGGCCCTGAACCGCTACGCGGGCGACCCGTACATGCACGACCCCGCTCTGCGCGCCCGGCTGGAAGCGGTGCGGCTGCCGGTGCGGGTCGTCTGGGGCGAAAGCGACGGGGTCGCCGACCTGTCCTACGGACGCGCGTACGCGGCCGCTTTCGCCGGGGAGAACGACGAAGGCGCCGAGTTCACGGTCGTGCGCGGCGCCGGGCACCAGCCGCAGCTGGAGCAGCCGGACCGCGTCGCCGAGCTCGTCCTCGGCACGCCGGCCTGAGGGGCGCGATCGTGGTCGTCTCCCCGCCGCGTCCCGGCCGGGCACCGATGAGCCCGGCCCGGCTGCGCGCCGCCTTCGCCGTGCTGTTGCTCGCCATGCTGCTCGCGATGCTCGACAACACGGTCGTCGGCACCGCGATGCCCACGATCGTCACCCAGCTCGGCGGCCTCGACCGGCTGTCGTGGGTCGTCACCGCCTACACCCTCACCACCGCCGCCTCCACGCCGATCTGGGGCAAGCTCGGCGACCTCTACGGCCGCAAGCGCGTGCACCTGTACGCGATCGCACTGTTCACCGCCGCCTCCGTGGCGTGCGGCTTCGCCCAGGACATGACGCAGCTGATCGCGTTCCGCGCGGTGCAGGGCCTCGGCGGCGGCGGGCTCGCGGTCGGCGCGCTGTCGCTGATCGGCGTCCTGGTCCCGCCCCGTGACCGCGGCCGCTACCAGGGCATGACGGCGAGCGTGATGGCCGCCGGGCAGATCGGCGGCCCGCTCTTCGGCGGCCTGGTGACGAGCCTGCTCGGCTGGCGCTGGACGTTCTACCTCAACCTCCCGCTCGGCCTGGCGGTGTTCGCGGCCACCGCGGTCGTCCTGCTGGTGCCGGCGACGCCGCGGCGCCGGGTGCACCTGGACGTCGGCGGCGCGTTGCTGCTCACGACCGCCGTGACGGGCCTGCTCCTGCTCACCGACCGCACGGGCCCGGCGGTGGCGCTGGTGCCGGTGACCGTCGTGGCGTTCGCCGCTTTCGTGGCCGTGGAACGCCGAAGCAGCGAACCGGTGCTTCCGCTGAGCCTGTTCGCCCGGCGCGACATCCGGCTCACGACGGTGATCATCTTCGTCGTCGGCGTCGTCAGCTTCGGGACGATCACGTTCGTGCCCCTGTTCCAGCAGACCGTGCAGGGCGCCTCGGCTTCCGGCTCCGGGACGCTGCTGCTGCCGATGACGCTCGCGGTCGTCGTCGCGTCGCAGGTGGCCGGCCGGATCAGCAGCCGGACCGGCCGGTACCGCGTCTTCCCGATCGCCGGCGCGGTGGCCATGGCCGCCGGGTGCGGCGTGCTCACGACCGCGCACGCCGGCACGCCGGTCTGGCTCACCAGCGGCGCCCTCGTGCTGATCGGTGCCGGGCTCGGCCTGAGCACGCAGATGATGACGCTGATCGCGCAGAACACGGTGCCGGTGGCGGAAATCGGCGTGGCGACGGCGAACACGACGATGTTCCGCACGATCGGCGGCGCGGTCGGCACGTCGGTGTTCGGCGCGTTGCTGGCCACCGGCCCGGCACCGCTGGAGACAGGGATGGCGCGCATCTTCACGGTCGCCGCCGTCGCGGCGGGGCTGGCGGCCGTCGCCGCCTGGCGCATCCGGGAAACCCCGCTCCGCGGAACGGACTCCGGCCAGCCGGAGTGACGCCTGCGTCGGCGCTAGCCGGGCAGCGAGCGCGGCAGGCCGAATGCCGGGAAGACGCTGTTCTCGAACCGCGCCAGGGCGGCGATCCGGTCACCGGCGAGGGTGAGGACGTACAACCCGGTGCCGTGCCGCGTGCCCGAAGCCGTGCGCAGGTACGCCCCGAAAGCGGGCTGGCCGTTGGCGCGCGCCGGGACGAGGTCGAAGCGGCGGCCGGCCCCGAAGAGGGCCGCGCAGAAGCGGGCCACGACCTCCCGGCCCTCGTATTCGAACGGCAGCGGCGGCATCGAGACGAAGACGTCGTCGGTCAGCAGGTCCACCAGCGCGCCGACGTCCGCGGCCTCCCAAGCGCGCACGAAGTCCGCCACGAGCGCGTTCTCCCCCGGCGAGCCGGTGGCGGGCGCCGGTTCCGCCGGGCGCTGCCGCAGGCCGGCTCGCGCCCGCTTGAGGGCGCTCTTGACCGACTCGACCGTCGTGTCCAGCATCGCGGCCACCTCGCCCGCCGGGAACGCGAGCACGTCGCGCAGGACGAGCACGGCCAGCTGGCGGGGTGGCAGCGCTTGCAGTGCCGTCACGAAGGCGAGCGAGACGGATTCCCGTTGCTCGTAACGGGCCTCCGGGCCGAGCGGAACCGGGAACGCCCCCTCCAGCAGGGCGTCGGGAAAGGGTTCGAGCCAGACGGCTTCGCCCAGCCGGGTCGGCTCGGGGGGTTCGACGCCGGGGATGTCCCACGCCTTCGCGGGCCGTCGTCCGGCCGCGCGAAGCTCGCTGAGGCACCGGTTCGTCGCGATCCGGTAGAGCCAGGTGCGGACCGACGCGCGGCCGTCGAAGCCACCGAGCCCGCGCCACGCGGACAGCAACGTCTCCTGCAGCGCGTCTTCGGCGTCCTGGAACGAGCCGAGCATCCGGTAGCAGTGCAGCCGGAGCTCGCGGCCGTACGGCTCGGTCAGCGCCCGGAACGCCTCGCCGTCCCCCGCCCGCGCCCGGCCGATCAGGTCGGCTTCCACCAGTTCTCTCCCCTCTTCGCGTTCCATCCTGTACTGACGCCGCCGTGCGCGCGAAGGGGGCGGCCGCCCCCTTTTCCGAAGCCGCGGCGTCGGAACCGGCATGGGAAAACTCATCATCAGTGAAAACATCACGCTCGACGGAGTCGTCCAGGACCCGACCGGCGAGGGCGCGTCGGGCCGCGGCAGCTGGTTCACGGGCATCGCGGACAAGGACCGCGAAGCGTGGGCCAAGGCCGAGTTCGAGGAGGCGCTGGCCGCCGGAGCCCTGCTCATGGGCCGCCGGACGCACGAGTACTTCCTCGGCCGCGGCTGGGCTTCACGCCCCGGGGAGTGGGCCGATCGCCTGCGTGACCTGCCCAAGTACGTCGTCTCCTCCAGCCCGCTCGAGGGCGACTGGGGCGAGACGACGGTGCTGAAGGGAGACGTCGTCGAGGAGGTGACGACGCTGAAGCGGCGTGTGAAGGGCGAAATCGTCGTGTACGGCAGCGGCCGCCTCGCGCACACCCTGATCGAGCACGACCTCGCCGACGAGCTGCGGCTGATGACCTACCCGTTCGTCGTCGGCACGGGCGACCGGCTCTTTCCCGCGACGAGTGCGGTCAAGGCGCTGCACCTGGTCGGCATGCGCACGGTCGGCGACAGCCTCGCCCTGCTGACCTACCGGATGGCCGAGCCCCGCTGAGCGCAGGTGCCGTCGACAGTTGTCCGAGACAACGATCCACCTCGGCCGAAAGGATGAGACTGCCCTGTCCCTTCGGCCGAAGTGGGCGGCCCGGTCACCGCCCTAGCTTGAGGACATGGGATACCCACGAGCCGGGGTCGTCGCCGTCGCGGCCGGGGCCGCGGTGGTGGCGGCCGGGGCGAACGTGCTCGCCGCCACCGCGGACCCCGTCGCGCCGGAGGTCTTCAGCGCGACGCCCGCCGAGCCCGGGCACGCGAACGAGGGCAAGTACACCGCCGCCGGCTACCGGCTGCACGTCCACGAGGTGACCGGCGACGGCGCGGGCATGGGCACCAGCGTCGAGCCGCACACCGCGTACTACTCGGAGAACCTGCACGGCGACGGCGCCTGGCGGCCGAAGCTCCTGAAGTTCTCGGTCGGCCGGGACACCGACGGGGCGACCGTGTTCACCTACCCGGTACCCGCCCCGGGCCGGGGCGTCGACTGCGTCGCCTCCGGCACGGAGCAGGCCCCGCGGGTCCGCTGCGAAACCAAGCTCAGTACCCGACCGTGAAGTGCCGGTCGGTCCCGGCGTTCTCGAGCTCGTCCACGACAGCCACCGCGAGATCCTCCGCGGAGATGCGGGACGAGCCGTCGGGCCGCGTGAGCAACGTCGTGGTCCCGCGGCGGTAGGCGCCCGTGCGCGGGCCGGGCTCCAGCAGCGCCGGCGGACTGAGGTAGACCCAGCCGGCGGCCGGGTGCGCCCGGCAGGCGGCCAGCTGCGCGGCGCTCGCTTCGGCGATCGCCCGGTACTCGGCGGGGACGTACCGCGGGTCGTCGAGCACCCGGCCGGCGCCCGTGCGCAGCGGGGCCGCACCGCCGACGACGAGGAGCCGGGTACCCGCCTTCGCGGCCGCGTCGAGCAGGGCCGTCGTCGTCGCGACGACCGTGTGCTCCTGCCCGGGCGCCGGCCGGGCGGCGGCCACGACCGCGTCCGTCCCGGCGAACAGCGTGGCCATCCGGTGCGGGTCGCCCGCGTCGCCTTCGACGGTGACGACCCCGGGGACGTCGGGGCGCCGCGTCCGCACGACGGCGACGAGGTCGTGGCCGCGCCGGGCGGCTTCGGCCAGGACGCGGGAGCCGACCATGCCGGCCGCGCCGACCACGGCGATCTTCACGGGAGCCTGCCTTTCCGGGGGAACGGGGCGGGGAGCTGGCCGGCGACGAGCGCGGCCAGGGCGAGCGCGAACCCGGCGAGCTGGACCGGCCCGAGCGTCTGGTCCAGGACGACCGCGCCGAGCACGGCCGCGACCAGTGGTGAGAGCAGCGCCAGCACGGCCACCGACGCGACCGGCAGCGTCGTGACGCCCCGGAACCACAGCGCGTAGGTGACGAGCCCGCCGACCAGGCCCAGCCACAGGTAACCCAGCACGGCCCGGCCGTCGATCGGCGGCGGTGCCCCTTCGAAGAGGACCGTCACCGGCAGCAGGACCAGGCCGCCCGCGGTCAGCTGCCACCCGGCGAACGCGGTCGCGCCGACGCCTTCGGGCCGTCCCCAGCGCTTCGTCAGCGTCACGCCGAGCGCCATCGTCGCCGCGCCGCCCAGGCCGGCCGCGACGCCGACGCCGTCGAACGCCGCTTCGGGCCCGATCACCACCAGGCCGACGCCCGTCATGCCGACCGCGCCCCACAGCAGCCGCCAGCCGGACAGCCGTTCGCGCAGCACGGCGACCGACAGCACGGCGACGGCGAGCGGTTGCGCGGCGGCCAGGGTCGCGGCCACGCCGCCGGGCAGGCGTTCGGCGGCGACGAACAGCAGCGGCAGGAACAGCCCGATGTTGAGCACCCCGAGCGCGGCGGCCTTCCCCCACCACGCGCCGCGCGGCAGCGTCCGGGTGAGCGCGAGCGCGATCACGCCCGCGGGCAACGCGCGCAGCAGGCCCGCGAACAGCGGATGGCCCGGCGGGAGGAATTCGGTGGTGACGACGTAGGTCGTCCCCCAGACCGCGGGCGCGAACGCGGTGAGCGCGACGCGCGGCAGGTCCGCGCGGCGGGTCCCCCCGGCGTCCGGCCGCAGGAGTTGGCTTGTCATACCCCGATCCCACCGGAGCCCGATCCATGAGTCCAATACATGTTTGTCACGGCAGCGATCGTGATCCAAGATAAATCGGTGGAACTGCAGCAGCTGCGCTACGTCGTCGCCGTCGCCGAAACGTCCAGCTTCACCCGTGCCGCCGAGCGGTGCCTGGTCGTCCAGTCGGCGCTCAGCCACCAGGTCGCCCGGCTGGAGCGCGAGCTCGGGGCGCGGCTGTTCGAACGGACCAGCCGCCGCGTGCGGCTGACCCCCGCCGGCGAAGCGTTCCTGCCGTCGGCGCGCCAGTGCCTGGACGCGGCCGAGCGCGCGGCCGCCGAGGTCGCGGCCGCCGTGGGCGAGGTGCGCGGGCGCCTGGCCGTCGGCCTGATCCCGACGGTCACCGCGGCCGACGTCCCGGCCGCGCTGCGCGAGCTCCACGAACGCTTCCCGCAGGTGCGCATCAGCCTCCGGGTCGGCGCCAGCGACGACCTCATCGAGCAGGTCGCCGACGGCCGCCTCGACGTCGCCTTCCTCGGCCTGCCGACCACGGCACACCCGCGCGGCGTCGCGGTCCACGAACTGGCGCGCGGCCACCTGGTCGCCGTCGTCGCGCCGGACCACCCGCTGGCCGGCGAAGCGACGGTCAGCCTGCGGCGCCTGGCTTCCGAGGTGTTCGTCGACCTCCCGGCCGGCACCGCCGGGCGCCTGCAGTCCGACCAGGCCTTCGCCGCGGCGGGCCTGGACCGCGACGTCGCCTACGAAGTCACCAGCGCCGACTACATCGCGCGCCTGGTCGGCCCCGGCCTGGGCGTCGCCATGGTGCCGGCCGGGTACGCGCCGCAGCTGACGGGCGTGGTGACGATCGAGATCACCGACGCCCCGGCCCGCGTCGAGTACGTCATCTGGGACCGGGCGAACCCGACACCGGCCGCGAGCGCGTTCGTCGCCCTGCTGGGCATCGACACCCGCCAGGACTGACGCCCTGACTCTCTACTGTGGACAGTGCGGAGCAGGGCGAACTGCTCCACTCGGCGGCGGCCGGCGCCCTGACCGTCCACTGTGGTCTGAAGAGAGGTTCGGCGAGACTTTACCTACTGGCGTGTAATGCTTTGCTGCCCACAGGGCCACCCGGGTGAATTCGAGGCGGTCCCCGGCGGAGCATTGCCAACGCCCGGCCACGGACTAACGTGATGGGCATCGAACTGACAGCGAAACGCCACCGCACCACCATCTTGGCGACCGCGAAGGGAGAACTCGACCTCGCCGGCTACGCGCTCCTAAGGGACGGGCTGCTGAAGATCGCCGCGGACGCACCGAACGGGCTGATCGCCGACGTCGACGACCTCGTCATCGGCGCCGCTTCGCCCGCCACCGTGTTCGCGCTCGTCGCCAAGCGGATCGGCGAATGGCCGGGCGTCCCGTTCGCATTGGTCACCCGGCGGCCCGAGCACGCGACGCTGTTCCGCAAGTCCGCGCTCGATCGCTACGTCTCGGTCAACCCCGACGCCGACGCGGCCGTCGAGGCGTTGCGCCGCCCGTTCCGCCGGCGGGCCGGCCGGACCGTACCCCGAACCCGCGACGCGACGGAGCACGCCCGCGAGTTCGTCCGGCAGTGCTGCCACGACTGGGCGATCGCCAAGTCGGTCTACGACGGCACCATCGTCGCGGCCGAGCTGGTCGGCAACGCGATCCAGCACACGGCCTCGGTTCCCCGGCTGGAACTGGACCTCCGCCGCGGCCTGCTGTCGATCGCGGTCCTCGACGACGACCCGCGGCCCGCCGTGCTCATCGACCGGCCCGACCCCCGCGGCCCGGGCCTCGGCCTGCGCCTGGTGGCCCACGCGGCGAAGACGTGGGGCAGCAGCCAGCGCTGGTCCGGCGGCAAGGTCGTCTGGGCCGTGCTCGGGGTCGGCCGCATCGGCTGACCGGGGGAGCCAGCAGCACCCGGTCCACGGCCTCGCGCAACGCCTTCGCGGCCAGCACGTTCCCCGCCGTCACACGCACTTCGCCCGTCGTGAACCCGG